>NZ_JBEGHD010000001.1:0-549804 GCF_049334165.1 Halocola ammonii | reverse complement strand
GCCGGGCAGGTGATTGTTGGGTCGATGTCGTCAATTAGTGTGATCGTGAAAGAGCAGTCTGTACTGTTCCCTGAAGCGTCTGTCGCTGTCAAAGTGATCACTTGTGTGGTTCCTTCGCCTGAAAGCACTGTTCCCACTCCTGGTGATTGAGTTACTACAACTCCAGCGTCACAGTTGTCGCTTGCTGTTGCAAGGCCAGTGTAATCCGGAATCGAGAACTCGCAACTGGCATCTGTTGCTTCGTCAAAATCAGCTGGACAAGCAATCGCTGGGGCGGTGTTGTCTTCGAGCGTAATGTCGAAGGTGCAATCGCTTGAGTTACCGTTTGTGTCAGTTGCAGTGAGTGTGATCGTGTGACTTGATCCCACTCCCGTCAGGATCACTCCTGCTGCCGGACTTTGCGTGTAGACAATGTTGGCGTCTGGTGTACAGTTGTCGGTAGCTACAATCGCTCCGGTAAAGTCTTCGAGGCTATACTCGCAACTTCCATCCAAATCTCTTGAGACATCGCTCTGGCAAGTGTTAATCACTGGCGCTGCGTTGTCAGTTACCACTACATCAAACGTGCAAGTGGCGGTATTGCCCGAGGCGTCAGTTGCGGTGAGGGTTACTGTTGTTGTGCCGGAAACTGTTGCTCCGGATGCCGGGCTTTGAGTCACTGTAACTGAACAGTTATCTGAAGCAGTGGCAAGCGAAGTGTAATCTGCCATGGTGAATTCGCAGTTCGTGTCTGCCGAAACGTTTTGGTCACCAGGGCATGAAATTGTTGGATTCGTTGTGTCTTCAACTGTCACGTCAAAAGTGCAAGTTGCCGTGTTCCCAGCTCCATCTGTTGCTGTCAAAGTAACTGTCGTAGTTCCAAGTCCAAGTGAAGCACCAGCGACTGGTGATTGGGTAACAGTTACTGAGCAGTTGTCACCGGCTGTCGAGCCTGAAGCGTAATCAGGAAGACTCACCTGACATGAAGCATCTGCTGAAAGCGTCTGATCTGCAGGGCAAGTTACTGTTGGGTTTGTCGTGTCTTCTACCGTTACATCGAAAGTGCATGTTGCCGAGTTTCCAGCTCCGTCTGTTGCAGTCAAGGTAACTGTCGTAGTTCCAAGTCCGAGTGAAGTTCCCGCAATTGGAGATTGAGTAACCATTACTGAGCAATTATCACTTGCTGTTGCTCCAGAAGTGTAATCCGGAAGGTTTACCTGACAGGAAGCATCTGCTGAAAGCGTCTGATCTGCCGGGCAAGTTACTGTTGGGTTTGTCGTGTCCTCAACTGTTACATCGAATGTGCAAGTGGCTGTGTTTCCAGCTCCATCGGTAGCTGTCAAAGTAACTGTAGTAGTCCCGAGTCCAAGAGGAGTTCCCGCAACTGGAGATTGAGTAACCGCTACTGAGCAGTTATCACTTGCCGTAGCTCCAGAAGCATAATCCGGAAGGTTTACCTGACAAGAAGCATCCGCTGAAAGTGTTTGATCTGCCGGGCAAGTTACTGTTGGGTTTGTTGTGTCTTCTACTGTTACATCGAATGTGCAAGTGGCTGTGTTTCCAGCTCCGTCTGTTACAGTCAAGGTAACTGTAGTAGTTCCAAGTCCAAGAGAGGTTCCTGCAATCGGAGACTGGGTTACAGTCGGTGCTGCATCGCAGTTATCACCCACTGTGGCCGATCCAGTGTAATCTGGAAGACTGGCGTCACAAGCAGCTGTGGTTGAAATCGTTTGATCGGCAGGACATGAAATCGTTGGATCAGTCGCGTCCTCTACTACAACATCAAATGTGCACGAGCTTGTGTTTCCAGCAGCATCGGTTACAGTTAGTGTCACAGTGTTTGCACCAAGTGAAAGAGTTGCACCAGCTGCAGGAGACTGAGTGACAATTGGACTTGCATCGCAGTTATCGCTCGCTGTTGCCAAAGACGTGTAGTCTGCTAAAGTCGCTTCGCAAGAGGCATTTGCAGAAACCGTTTGATCGGCTGGACATGAAATTGCCGGATTAGTATCATCCTCCACAGTCACATCAAAAGTGCAGGATGAAGAATTTCCTGCTGCGTCAGTTGCGGTGATTGTCACCGTAGAGGTTCCGTTTACAACTGCTCCAACCGCTGGCGATTGTGTAAGTGTTGGTGTAGCATCGCAATTGTCGTTGGCAGTGGCCAGTGAGGTAAAGTCTGGTAAATTTGCGTCACATCCTGAAGTCGCAGAAATAGTCTGATCTGCGGGACAAGAAATCGTTGGGTTCGTTGTGTCTTCAACTGTCACGTCAAAAGTGCAAGTTGCTGTGTTCCCAGCTCCATCTGTTGCTGTCAAAGTAACTGTAGTAGTTCCGAGTCCAAGTGAAGCACCAGCGACTGGTGATTGGGTAACAGTAACTGAGCAATTGTCGCTGGCCGTGGCTCCAGAAGCGTAATCCGGAAGGTTTACCTGACAAGAAGCATCTGCTGAAAGCGTCTGATCTGCAGGGCAAGTTACTGTTGGATTCGTGGTGTCCTCAACCGTTACATCGAAAGTGCAAGTGGCTGTGTTTCCAGCGCCATCTGTTGCTGTCAAAGTAACTGTGGTGGTTCCGAGGTTCAGAGTTGCACCAGCTGCCGGTGACTGCGTCACAGTTACCGAACAATTATCGTTTGCTGTGGCTGCGGAAGTATAATCTGGTAGACTCGCCTGACAACTTGCATTCGCAGAAATTGTCTGATCAGCTGGGCAGGAGATCGTTGGGTTTGAAGTGTCCTGAAGTGTGATAGTGCCTATACAATCTGTTGAGTTTCCAGCAGCATCAGTCGCTGTCAATGTTATAACCTGAGTTGTTCCGTGTCCGCTGAGAACCGTACCTGCAGCAATCGACTGAGTGTAAGTAATTCCAGCATCCGCTGTACAGTTATCGCTTGCCACATTAGCAGCTGCAGCCTGGGCAGCGTAATCAGGAACTGTCCATTCACAGCTAGCATCCACAGTTTCTGTCAGAGAAGATGGGCAGTAGCTGAAGCTAGGAGCAGTAGTATCTTCAAGAGTAAGAGTGAATGTGCAGTCAGCGCTATTTCCGGCTTCATCAGTTGCTGTGAGCGTTACAACCTGCGTGGTGCCGTGACCACTCAAAATTGTTCCTGCTGCCGGAGATTGCGTGTAAGTAATGTTCCCTGCTGCAGAGCAGTTGTCAGTAGCTGAAATAGCTCCTGTAAAATCTTCAAGTGAATAGTCGCAACTTCCGTCAAGACTTCTGGAAACATCTGACTGGCAAGAGCCAATCACTGGATCAGTTGTGTCTTCTACCGTAACATCGAATGTACATGTAGCCATGTTTCCTGCTCCGTCTGTTGCAGTGAGAGTAACTGTTGTTGTACCTAATCCGATTGTCGCGCCAACTGCTGGAGACTGAGTTACTGTCACCGAGCAATTGTCGTTTGCAGTGGCCATTCCCGTATAGTCTGCAAGGCTAACCTCACACGATGCGTTTGCTGAAACCGTTTGGTTTCCAGGGCACGTAATAGTTGGGTTTGTTGAATCTTCAACAGTTACATCGAATGAGCAATTCGTTGAATTACCCGCTGCATCAGTCGCAGTAAGAGTAACTGAAGTAACTCCTGTAGAAAGTGAAGAGCCCGCAGCTGGTAACTGAGTAACTGTCACAGAGCAGTTGTCAGCTGCTACACCTGCAGTGTAATCCGGCATCGTTGCCGAACAGCTTGCATCCTGAGAAATTGTTTGATCTGCAGGGCAAGTGAGTGAAGGGGTTTGGTTGTCATTTACTGTAACCGTTGCCGTGCAGATGTCTGAATTTCCGTAGAAATCATAAACAGTAAGAGTCACAGAGTTGCTTCCCAAATCCGCACAAGTGAAGTCAGTTTGCGAAAGTTCCATGTGAACGATTCCACAGTTGTCTGAAGAACCATTGTCAATGTCGGCTGTGGTAATACTCGCCTGTCCACTGGCATCGAGATTCACAGAAATATCCTGGCAAACAGCAGATGGAGCGATGTTGTCTTCTACCGTCACCTGAGATGAGCAAACATCTGTATTTCCGTTGTTGTCTTCTACTGTTAGTGTAATGTCGTTGGATGTAGGAACTGTAACAGTCGTGTTCGGAATACCAGGCCCGCTGATATCAACGTCAATTCCACCACAAGCCAGGTCGGCAGGAGTTACTGTGGCACAGTTTGTTTGCGAAGTGTAAGCCTGCGAAGTAGTGAAAACTCCAGATCCACCAGAATTGGGCAAATTGAAGAAGATGTTACTTCCATCGCAATTAATATTTCCCTGCAAAGTGTAGAGACTGGCAGGAATATTTGAACCACTAAAATCAATTTGATAAGCCAGTGTAACTGTATAGCTGTAACCAAATGCACAAGTGCTTCCCACAGGATTAATCGCAATTGGCATAACCTTAATATCCACATCGTAACCATCGCTAGAGCTTACAGTTTCTGTTGGGAAGTCAGTGCAATCGAATGCTGTTTGACTTGATGTTAATGAAGCAATTCCGCAGTTGTCGGCGCTACCGTTGTCGAGGTCAGCTCCGGTTATGGTTGCGTTCCCGGTCGCATCAAGCTGAACAGTAATGTCCTGGCAAGCAACGACAGGGTTTTCAGTGTCTTCAACAGTTACATCAAAAGAACAATTAGACGTGTTACCTGCATCGTCAGTTGCTGTAAGTGTAACTGTGGTTGTTCCTACACCTAACAAGGTTCCCGCAGCTGGAGATTGAGTAACAGTAACCGAGCAATTGTCGCTCGAAGTTGCTCCAGATGCGTAGTCTGGAAGACTCACCTGGCAAGAAGCACCTGCTGAAAAAGTTTGATCCGCTGGACAAGAAACTGTTGGGTTTGTTGTGTCATCAATGATTACATTTTGGTTCGCAGTTGTGCTATTTCCTGAGGCATCTGTAAAAGTCCATGTAATCGTGTAAGATCCTTGTGTAGAATAGGTTGTTGGATCTGAAGTTGTACCAGTTATTATTCCTGTGCAGGAAGTAGTGGTTGGCGCTGTAACAGTGGCCGAGCATTCTTCTGTAATGTCTGGAAGGGTCGGGGCTTCTGGGGGAGTAACTACTGTGTAATCAAAGTCGACACTGTTCGAAGCAATAGGTGTCGTGTAGCCATCCACTCCCGAAGTTACCAAACCAAGTCCGTTAGCAATCACAGGACTATCGCCAAGAAGGCCATCTCCATTAGGATCTGAGTAGCCAGCTTCTTCAACATCGAAACAGAGATCACCGTCTGAGTCCAGTTCGATGCTGTCAAAATTACCGTCTGCGTCAGAATCTTTGATGTTGTAGTTGATATCTCCGCTTTCTGTAGAAGTTTCAAGTGAATTTGCCAATCCGTTCTCTCCAAAAGCTGATGAACCTCCGTCTATCACTCCATCATTATTCACATCTGCAGCACCGTGGCCTGCTTCAACAAGGTCGTAAATTCCATCATTATCAGAATCCAGGTCGAGGTGGTTAGGAATGCCGTCATTATCTGTATCAATATCCTGACAAACATCTCCAAAAGACTCGAAGCTATGTGCAATAAATGCCACATCTGCATTTGATGAAAGAGAAACTCTCATCAAGCTAATGTCACCGATGTTTGCGGCAGTAATACCAAACTCCTGGAGCTCTATGGTAGCCAATCTTAATTCTTTATCGGCTGCGGTTTGAAACACACTTCCATCAGAATTGTATATGTCGTAATTACTCTCACCGACTACAAAATTCAGCTCGCCAGTACCCTCTGCCGATACTTCGACTGAATTGCCGATGGCATTTCCGGTAGCGTCAAAAAATGTTACAGTATGAGATACCCCTCCCGTTTGAGCGACCTGACTCAGAAGTATATCAGGAGCACCATCACCAACAGTTGAAATATCCAACCCAGCAACATTGAAAAACCAGTCTCCGCCAATATTTGCTATCCCGGTTCCCAGGTTTAATCCATGTGGACCATTGTAAAGTAAAGAATTTAAGGGCTGGTTTCCTGGGTCAGAGATATATGTCGATCCAAGCGCAGAAGAAGGGTTCCCATCAATTTCAGAGCCCTCCAGGAAAATTTCATTATCTATGATATTGCTTGGTTGAAATGCAAACCATCCGGAGTTTGAACAAGGTATATCCCCTATCCCATCTCCATCAGTATCAATTTCGTCAGGGTCTCCATCACCATCCGTATCTATCAGACGATCATTTTCAACACCAGTAGTATAAGTCACTCCATTCGTTTCAAAAGCAAATAAATTATTCTCTCTTGTAGCCTTTACAGGGTTTATAGAAGAAGTGGAGCTTGACCAATATCCATTATCATTTGTGTAGACAGCAGAAACATGTGTTCCTCCTTGAATGGTTGTGGCTGGTTCAACCAGAGAAGCGGGTTCTGCTGTAGTGCATTCTCTTTCTTCAGTATCCGGAATCCCATCGTTATCATCATCTAAGTCGTACAAATCAGCTACCCCATCACCATCAGTGTCTACCACTGGATTGACAATAATTTCGAAAGTACACGAACCCGAATTTCCAGCTTGATCTGTAACATAGATTGTCACTGTTTGATCAGAGTTTATAGCTGTTCCCACAGTTGGATCCTGAGAATAGACAAGATCTGAAGGGCCTGAACAAACATCAGATCCTGATGCACCTGAAGTAAAGTCTGGAATGATATACTCGTAGTTTTCATCAAGATCTACATTGATATCACCTGGGCAGGTCGCTACAGGATCATCGGTGTCTTCTGCCATTACATCAAAAGTGCATGATTCTGTATTCCCATAGGTGTCTGTTGCGGTTATGGTAACAGTCGTTGTGCCAGGTGTTAAAACAGTTCCAGCAGCTGGGCTCTGTGCCAATGTGAAACCGCAGTTGTCGCTAGCCGTGACAGACCCTAAATAATCTGGTAAAGAAGCCTGACAAGAAGCATCTACAGAAATGGATTGATTGCTGGGGCAAGAAATGGTTGGGTCCTGATTGTCTACCACTGTAATGTCCTGGGTGCAAGTTGTCTCATTACCTGCATCATCAACTGCTGTGTATGTCACCGTAGTGGTTCCAACCGGATAAATACCCGAAGCATCAGCGCCACCGCCAGCTGCAGGATCAGTTGAAAATGAAACATCGTCTATCCAAAAACTCGCGTTAGCATCAGCAGGGAAAATATCAACTGAAGCAATTTGATTGGTTCCGTTAGACCAGGTTCCCTGAGAAACTCCATTAATAAAGAACTCCCAGTTGTTCGAAGTCAGATTCATTCTGAATCTCAGGTCGATCCATTGACCCTGGGAATAAGTTCCGCTAATTCCACCTGAACTCAGGTTGTAAGTTCCGTCTGTATTAAAGGTAGCTTCCAAAGCCCAGCTGGTTCCAATTGTCTCCGAACCTTGGAAATTGAAGTATGCAGAACTTCCTGTTTCTACATAAAGAGCAGTCTCGAAGTTGAAAATGTCTGAATCAATTAATCCACCAAAAGGAAGAACTACATCCTGTGGTCCTCCACTGCCGCTTGTACTCGAAAAGTAAATCGAGTTTGAACCCGAATTCGCCTGATTAGTCACAATCTGAGCGTCTTCTGCCCCTCCTGTACTTCCGCTCCAGGTAGTCCATTCACTGGCTTCTACACCAATGTAATCTCCATTGGAAAAAGACTCGAAATCCTGAATGTAGGTGTCGTGATCATTTAAAATAAAGACTCCGCAATTGTCTGTAGCTGTTGCCAGGGGAACAGTCACATTCGCTGAGCAATCGCCCGGATCGGTGTTGACCGTAATGTCTGCAGGACAAGTGATTGCAGGTGCAATGTTATCTATGACAGTAACATTAAATGAACAAACATCAGTGGCTTCACCATCGCTCGTAGTTGCTGTCCATTCTATTGTTGTTGTTCCAATAGGAAAATCGTCACCGCTATTCAATCCACTGCCATCAGTTCGAGAAATGCTGTTTGAACAATGCGACTCAACTGTAGGGTAGCCAAAGCTAAAGTTGGCTGTACAGGTGCCTGGATCAGTATAAATAGTCGTATCATTTTGACAGGTAACTGAAATCGTTGGCTCCTCTAAGTCAACCGTTCTCGAGGCTGTTTGAAGTTCATTACAGAGCAACCACGAAAAGGTAACCTCAATGGTTTCTGTGCCTTCTGTTACCGCATCATCGTATGCATCGATAATTATGTATTTCGTAGTCTCGCCAGCTGCGTAGGTTATGGTTGTTCCCAATGGATTCCATGAAGTGTCGTAAACTTCGTAATCTGTGCCCTGAATGGCTGTTCCAGCAAAAGAAACGTCTGCAGTAAATGGAACAGAAACATCTCCAGTTCTTTGAATTGCAAATAGACCGTAAATACATCCCTCAACTGGTGTACTCAAAGTTGCATCCGGCTGGATCTGAACATCACTCGGACGCTGGAATCCTGAGAAGTACCCAGCGTATCCGGCAACACCAGAAACCCCGTAGAAAGAAACGATTGCAATTGTGCTGGAAGTAATCGTCACATCACCCGTGAGTCCTGAAAGGTTGTAAACATCGTAGCTGTCACCATTTAAAAGAGTTGTGGTTACAGGTGTGCTTGTTTCGAGCACTCCATTAATATAAATGTCAGATCCGGCAAAAGTGGTAATAGTTACCCCCCCGGAAAATGTATTTCCACCGACTTTACTGATGTCTGGAATCTCGCTAATTACCGAATCTACCTGACATGACAAATCCGGAACGAAGTTCATTCCGGCAGTGTTCCCCGCATTATTTCCGGCAAGGAGCTGATAGGCAAAAGTCGGTTCTGATGTGTAAACTGACATCACACCAGAGACATAATTAGATCCGTTAATGTCATACCACTCACCTGCATTTATTGTCGCAATTGGAGTGGCAGATGCGTTTACATATATTTCTGTATTGTCCGTATGTGCTACAATCAGTGGCTTTTCCCGGTCGTTTCCACCCTGGGCCCGAACGAAAATGTAGTCGGTACCAATTTTTTCAACACCAACGATTTGGTCAATCCCATAATCTCGACCCGAAGAAGTAGATGGTTCACCACACCACGAACCCGTGTTCACTACAATCGGCTTGTTGGAAGTCACCAGGCCACCGATCATTCCATCAAGGTTATCCGGGTCATCCTCAGCATCACATCTTAATACATAGCATTCACCTTCATCCAGTGTAACGGTAATAACTGAGTTTGTTGAAGGTGCAGAGGGGCCTACAAGTGTAACACCCGACCCAGTGAGATCGATGTTTACCGTTGTGTTGTTCTCCGTGGCAACCACTCCGAAGGTGGTACCTTTATTACTATCATTCTGTTTGTTGGGAATACTTCCAAGCCTGAAAACTGTACCCAGCGCATTATTTCCTTTAGATGTAAGCGACCCTGCCTGAGAACCATCAATTGATCGCAAACGCAGGTTGACATATATTGGTGCATCTGAAACTACCTTGAATCCTACATTAGAACTAAGCACGCTATTCAGGTCACTGTGAGCAACAGCCACTCCTGAAGCAATTCCGTAATCGTCATAGCGAACTGGGGAGCCATTGACAACTGTTCCGGTTTGAATCACATTATTACCAGATGCATCAGTGATGGTATAATTCACTGGATCTGTCGAAGGTGTCGACAAATAGAGAAACATATCTCCAGGCTGCTCATTGTTGCCAACACCACCACCAAAAGGAGGAAGCAAGTGCAACGTATCGAGCTGGGCGAATCCTTGTGCAGTGCAGAAAACTATGAATGCCAATGCAAGGAGCACTTTTCTAAAGGCGTAAAAGGAAGAGATCTCCACTCCATATGGTGAGTGCGATCTCGTTGTAAAGAATGACATCTTGATGTAGTTGTACAATTTCATGTATACCCAGTTTTGTAAACTATTGTTACTCATCCACCTGAATTCAATGAATCAGGCCAACCTTTTAAAACCAGGTTTCACTCTTCTTGTATTTAGAATCTCGTTTCAGTGCCGCATCAACACATGGAAGTGAGGATACGATGGCAAATGTGAGCAGGTATGAAAGATTTGCTTGTAGGAATAATGGAAGATTTAGTGTAGGTTTCAGGTATTTCCTTCCGTACCAGAGAATGAAGTAAGCGGTGTAAACAACTGTTTTTGTTTTACTTAAACACAGTCAATGTCGTTGTTATCATAATTGATTTGCTGTAGGACGTTTCGTTTTCGATTGATATTTTTCGAATTAAATGGAGGGCTCTCCCCGGCCGGACTCTAATCAGCCATCAACTCTTTGAAATTAATTATCTTCGCAACCTTTAAAATCTATGGGTTTTATGAACAAGAAATATCCGGAATACAAAGGGCTAAACCTGCCCCAAACAGCCGATGAAATATTGGAGAAGTGGAAATCTGAAAACACTTTTCAAAAGAGTATTGACTCGCGCGATGCCAACAAGCCGTTCGTCTTTTACGAAGGACCCCCTTCGGCAAATGGAATGCCGGGTATTCACCACGTTATGGCCAGAGCCATCAAGGATATTTTTTGTCGCTACAAAACACTTAAAGGCTTTCGCGTAAACCGTAAAGCCGGTTGGGACACTCATGGACTACCCGTAGAACTTGGGGTTGAGAAGGAACTCGGTATCACCAAAGAAGATATTGGTGAGAAAATTTCTGTAGAAGATTACAACAAAGCCTGTCGAGAAGCCGTGATGCGCTACACTGATGTGTGGAACGACCTAACTGAGAAAATGGGCTACTGGGTGAACATGGACGATCCTTACATCACCTACAAAACAAAATACATGGAGTCGGTTTGGTGGCTCCTCAGAAGACTGTTCGACAAGGGTCTGATGTACAAGGGGTACACCATTCAGCCGTACTCGCCAAAAGCGGGAACAGGACTGAGCAGCCACGAGATCAATCAGCCGGGCTGCTACCGCCAGGTAAAAGACACCAGCGCCACGGCTCAGTTTCGCGTAGCTGATGATCATCAGGAAAAACTCCATCAATTTGTCGATGAAGACAAACGCGCTGTTGCTCCCTTCGACCTCATCGCCTGGACAACCACGCCCTGGACACTTCCTTCAAATACCGCTCTGACTGTTGGGCCAAAAATTGAGTACAGCATTGTGAACTCAAACAATGCGTACACGGGTGAACCAATGACTGTGGTAGTGGCCACTCCACTGGTCGACAAACATTTCCCGGTGAAAAAGGACGTGCCTTTCGAAGTGATAGGTAAAATGACAGGGAAAGACCTGGTCGGCATTCGTTATGAACAGCTGTTGCCCTACGTCCAGCCAATGGAAAATCCGGAAGAAGCTTTCCGCGTAATCCCTGGAGATTTTGTGACAACCGAAGACGGTACCGGAATCGTACACACGGCCCCGACTTTTGGTGCTGATGATGCCAAGGTTGCCAAAGATGCTGGAGTTCCCGCGATGCTCGTTCCGGACGAAAACGGAAACCCACGACCACTTGTAGATCTCCAGGGAAGATTTGTGAAGCAAATGGGTGATCTTGCCGGTAAGTATGTGAAAAACGAATACTACGATGAAGGCGAAGCTCCCGAAAAATCTGTCGATGTAGAAATCTCCATAAAGCTCAAGGAAGAAGGGAAGGCATTTCATGTAGAAAAATACGAACACAGCTATCCACATTGCTGGAGGACGGACAAGCCAATCTTGTTTTACCCGCTCGATTCGTGGTTCGTGAAATCCACCGAAGCCAAGGATCGCATGATCGAGCTCAACAAAACCATCAACTGGAAACCCGAAAGCACCGGAACCGGAAGATTTGGAAACTGGCTCGAAAACCTCAACGACTGGAACCTCTCGCGCTCGCGCTACTGGGGAATCCCAATCCCAATCTGGCGCACCGAAGAAGGTGATGAAGCCAAGTGTATTGGATCGGTTGAGGAGCTCAAGGCCGAATGCCAGAAAGCTGTAGATGCCGGACTGATGGATCAAAATCCATTTGCCGATTTCGAAGTGGGCAACATGGCTGATGAGAATTACGACCAGTTCGACCTTCACAAAAACATCGTAGATCAAATCACACTTGTTTCCGATTCGGGAAAACCGATGAAGCGAGAAGCCGATCTTATCGATGTGTGGTTCGATTCAGGCTCTATGCCTTATGCCCAGTGGCACTACCCATTTGAAAACAAGGAAAAAGTTGAAGAAGGGTTTGCCTATCCGGCAGATTTTATTGCCGAAGGTGTGGATCAAACCAGAGGATGGTTCTTCACGCTCCACGCCATTGCAACCATGTGCTTCGATTCCGTAGCCTACAAAAACGTAGTCTCCAATGGACTCGTGCTCGACAAAAATGGACAAAAAATGTCCAAGCGCCACGGCAACGCTGTGGATCCATTTGAAACGCTGAAGAAATTTGGCCCAGATGCCACCCGCTGGTACATGATCACCAATGCTCAGCCGTGGGACAACCTCAAGTTTGATCTGGCCGGGATCGAAGAAATCCAAAGAAAGTATTTCGGAACGCTCTACAACACCTACTCTTTCTTTGCGCTGTATGCCAACGTAGATAGCTTTGACTATAGCCATAAGGATATCGAGTTTGAAAAAAGGCCTGAAATAGATCGCTGGATTTTGTCGAAGTTGAACTCACTGGTGAAAAGCGTTGATGAAGCCTATTCGGATTATGAGCCCACTCGCGCTGGCCGATTGATTCAGGAGTTTGTTACTGATCAACTCAGCAACTGGTATGTGCGACTGTGCCGCAGACGCTTTTGGAAAGGTGAGTTTACAGACGACAAAATTTCGGCTTATCAAACGCTTTACACTTGCCTGACCGACATCGCAAAGATGACGGCTCCGATTGCACCGTTTTTTGCCGACAGGCTATTCCGCGACCTCAATGCAGCCACAGGAAAAGAAAAAGCAGAAAGCGTGCATTTAGCTCTTTTTCCGGAAGTCAACGAAAGCCTTATCGACACAGACCTCGAAGAAAGAATGGAAATCGCTCAGCAGGTAGTGTCTATGGCATTGAGCTTGCGCAAAAAGGAGCACATCCGCGTTCGCCAACCGTTGCAGAAAATCATGATTCCTATTTTGGATGAAAAATTCGAGCGGCAGTTGCAATCTGTTGAGGCGTTAATACTCAGCGAAATAAACGTGAAAGAGCTGGAGTACCTGAAAGACTCTGGAGTGTTGGTGAAACAGATCAAGCCAAATTTCAAAACTCTGGGACCTAAGTACGGTAAGCAGATGAAAGCAATTGCAGCTGCCGTAAGTAAGTTCGATCAGGAAGACATTCAAAATATTGAAAGTGAAGGCGAATACCAGCTCAATCTTGAAGGAGAAGAAATCGTCTTGACGCAGAGCGATGTAGAAATTACATCGCAAGATATTCCCGGTTGGCTTGTAACCACCGAGGGTAGAATTACGGTAGCAATGGACATCACTCTCACTGACGAGCTTCGTGAAGAAGGAATTGCACGTGAATTTGTAAATCGTATCCAAAACCTTCGAAAAGACAGTGGTTTGGAAGTGACCGAAAAGATCGCGTTGCAGATCAAAAAGCACGATTTTATCAACGCTGCAATCGAAAAGAATTTAAATTATATTTGCTCGGAAACGCTGGCGGGTGACCTACAATTGGTGGATTCGCTCGACAGTGGCGAAGAGGTAGAAGTGAGCGATGACGTGAGCACACGCATCGCCATAAGACGACTCAACTAATTTTAAAATAGATAGCAAATGGCAGAAACCAGATATTCAGACTCAGAGCTAAAAGAATTTGAAGACCTCATAAAAAACAAGCTGGAGAAGGCAAGAGAAGACTATGAACAATTGAAAAAGTCTCTCTCGCATGCTGATGATAACAGCACTGACGATACGTCTCCAACATTTAAAATGATGGAAGATGGCTCAGAAACCATGAGCCGGGAAGAAACTGCTCAACTGGCATCTCGTCAGGAAAAGTTTATCGAATCTCTTGAAAACGCTCTAATCCGCATCAAAAATAAGACTTACGGAGTGTGTCGCGTGACGGGAAAACTAATTGCAAAAGAACGCCTCAAGCTCGTGCCTCACGCTACTCTCAGCATTGAGGCCAAGCGAATGCAATAAGCCACGCCCCTTTCAGTTTCTTTTGAAATAAAAGCTATCGAAAAACTCACTTTGACTTTTTCCAGGTGAGTTTTTCTTTTTCATAAATCTCAAGACCGCAAATCGATTTGAAACGCGCACTCATCACCATTTTTGGTGTTCTTTTTATCGACCAGGCTGTGAAGCTTTGGATCAAGCTCAGCAAGTCTCTAGGTGAGTCGATCCACGTTTTTGGCTGGGATTGGTTTCAAATCAATTTTGTGGAGAATCCAGGTATGGCATTCGGCCTCGAGTTTGGCGGGATGCACGGTAAACTGGCACTCAGCATTTTCCGAATCATTGCCATCATAGCCATTGGTTACTATCTGTGGACAATCATTCGAAAAAAAGCGCATCCCGGTTTCATCATGTGCGTGGCACTAGTGCTTGCCGGGGCAATCGGAAATATTATCGACAGCGCATTTTATGGGCTAATTTTCGACAAGGGAATGATGTGGAGCGAAATGGAAGGACGCTGGATTCCCTATGCCGGAGTTGCAGAGATTTCTTCAGATGGGTATGCCCCATTTCTCATGGGCCACGTGGTTGATATGCTCTACTTTCCAGTCATCAATGGGCAATACCCAGATTGGTTTCCTTTTGTAGGAGGCGAACAGTTCACCTTTTTCCGACCAGTCTTCAACATTGCCGACTCAAGCATCACCATAGGTGTGGCCATTATTTTCTTGCGTCAAAAAGCCTTTTTTGGCAACAGTAAGGAAGAGGATGAAACCGAATCAGATTTAGACACGGAATCGTCAGCAGCGGAAGTACAAAGTGCTCCGGAGAGTTCTAAAGAAACTTCTTCTTAATACTGGACGACTAAGGCTCTATCCAGTCTCCGTATTCTTTAATCAGATTGATCAATTCATCAACAGCGTCCGCTGAAGGGACGTTTTTCTTAACTACTTCTTTCTCCTTGTAAAGAGTGATTTTACCGGGTCCAGTACCCACATAGCCGTAGTCAGCATCGGCCATTTCACCGGGACCGTTCACAATACAGCCCATGATTCCGATTTTCACACCTTTAAGATGATCTGTACGCTTCCGGATCATCGCTGTAGTTTCCTGAAGGTCGAAGAGTGTGCGCCCGCAAGAAGGACACGAGATGTACTCTGTTTTTGAAATGCGAGTGCGTGTAGCTTGCAAAATGCCAAATGAGAGAGCATTTACTTTCTTTGGATGAATCTCCGTATCAATCCAAATGCCATCTCCCATGCCATCAATGAGCAGCGCTCCCATATCTGTCGATGCGTAAAGCTGAAGGTGCTCTTCGGTAATGTCTTCGTAACTGCGTTTAATAATTACTGGCACTTCGCATTCTTCTTCAATAAATCGGAAGAAGGCAAGGCGCTGCTCGGCCATACCGTGGTCTGTGTCGTTTTTCAAAACCACCACAACGGTCGGATCGCTCTTCAGAGTTGAGACAAGTGTATCCGTGAGACCAGCGTAGCTCAGTTCTACCAGATTCATCTTTTCCGATCGATCACCACTTCCAAGATACTCCTCTAGAGTGAGCAAAGGGAAGACGCGATCTCTGTTCTGATGATCTTTCCAGGTTGGGTAATTGGCTACAGCCAGGAGCGTTCCCGGCAATTCAAAATCTGGCAACTTGTCTCCAAGAAAAACCATGTCGCAAGCCATGTCCGCAATGTTCCACTTGTCCAAAGGAACAGAGTAGTTGTACCCGATAGGGAAAAATGAAGCCGGTGTAATTTTTTCTTTTCTACTAAAGTCAGCCACTATTCGAGGCACTTCGCTTCCCCCGATGTTCATTACCTGGCGAGAGTCTCGTTTTTCAAACACAAACGGATCAATCGGAATGGTTTGTGGTTCGGGAAGTTTGGTTTGTCGCGGACGCTTTTCGTAGCGATCGGCAAGTGCTTTTGCCACGGGAATCTCCTTTTCAGAAGCTTCTGTGAGCGACACGCGAATGGTATCGCCCAAACCGTCTTCGAGCAGAGTTCCGATTCCCACCGCTGACTTTATTCGCCCATCTTCGCCTTCTCCAGCTTCTGTCACTCCCAGGTGCAGCGGATAGTTCATTCCCTCTTTCATCATGGTGTGAACGAGAAGTCTGTAAGCTTGCACCATCACCTGCGGGTTGCTGGCTTTCATCGAAATTATAAGATCGTGAAAATCGTTGTCGCGGCAAATGCGGATAAACTCCATGGCCGACTCCACCATTCCGAGCGGTGTGTCACCGTAGCGACTCATAATGCGGTCACTCAGCGAGCCGTGGTTGGTACCGATTCTCATAGCTGTACCTTCTTCCTTGCAGATCTTTACAAGTGGCTCAAATTTTTGTCGAATCCTCTCAATCTCTCCCAGATACTCTTCATCGGTATATTCAATCTGCTGAAATTTCTTTTTATCTGCGTAGTTCCCCGGATTCACCCGGACTTTCTCGACTATTCGAGCCGCGATTTCCGCAGCATTTGGAGTAAAGTGAATGTCGGCCACCAGAGGTGTTTCGTAACCGCGCTTTCTCAGTTCTTCCTTTATCGGGCCGAGATTTTCAGCGTCTTTTCTGCTCGGAGCCGTTATCCGCACGAGCTCACAACCAGCATCAATCATTCGAATAGACTCAGCCACAGTAGCCTCAGTGTCTTTGGTGTCGGCAGTGGTCATCGACTGCACGCGAATGGGATTGTCCCCTCCAAAGCCCACATCGCCAACCATCACTTCGCGGGTCTTAAATCGGCTGTAGCTGCTGAGGCTGTTGCAGTATTGCTTATCCGAAATTTTTGTTTTTTGCTCGACCTGATTCATGAAAAATTAGCTGTGTTGATTACTTTCTGCACGGTAAATTTCCGAATTTGTTTTGTCACTGACCAACGGATTCGGAAGATTTCAAGGTTACGACAAATTGGGAGGTTATTAGGTTCAGGGAATTACTCAAAAAAACAAACCTGACCAGCTAAAACCGGACTTCTACAAAATCACAATCTCAATCCTGCGATTCGCCTCGCTCTGTGCATTGTTCTTGGGCTTTCGGTAAATGGGTTCATCACCTCCTTTACCAATAGTTTCGATACGGTCCGCAGCAATTCCATTCTTCATCAGGTAGTTTTTCACCGCTTGGGCGCGTCCTAGCGATAGTTCATGGGCATTTTTGTAAAACTCGCCTCCTGAGCGCTCTGCAGCTCTTTTGAGATCGCTTCTTCTGACGCGTTTTCCGTTCACGTGACCCTCGAGCAAAATCCTTACTTCGGGATAGGCCCGCATAAAATCGAGTAGCTGTTCCAGTGCATCTTCTGAATCTCTGGTGTAGTCAGCCCGGTTACCGTAAAAATGAATGTCTTCGAGCTGAAACTTATCGCTCTTCTTTAATTCCCTGGGAATGTAGCTTCCTTCCTTTTGATGCGACATTCCGCCATTTCCTGAAATACGATGCTTTTCGTTTTCAGGTTGACTTTCAGCTACAGCCTGATCACTTTCAAACTCTTCAGGAAAAAGTTCCTCAACCAGATTTTGAGGAGGTGGATCGAGCTTGGGGAGCAATTCGATTTTTATTCGAACGCACCGATTGAGTTCATCGCGACTGTCGAAAACTGGATTCTCCTCACCCACAAAATCGACATCATAAATAATCATGTCGAGATAGTTCTCGCGCATGTAGGAGTATACATTTCGTGCACGCTTTCCGGATAGTTGAAGGTTTTTGATTTCATCTCCCAGCTTGTCGGCATGACCTACAACCGTAATCTTGTCGATGATTTGATCTTCTGGAAGCGGAAAGAGATCGTCTATTTTGGCTTTTGCATCTGTACTCAACTCCGAAGAGCCAACATCGAAAAATACAGTTTCATTTAGCTCCTTCTGGCCGTAGCCAAAAAGGGCAAAACAGAATGAAAATAAAATTGCCAAAAAGGTTTTCATGGCGAACCTGTAGGTTAGTTAGGTAGGCTAAAAATAAGACAGGACGTGGATTTCTACTACTTGAAACACTCTGTTTTTTGAAATAGATTTCAACACAACTCTATCTTTCTGGCATCCTTACCTTTGCCGACATGAGCACAATTTTATCTGACGACTGGCAGAGCTATTCGCTAATTGACTGTGGCGAAGGCGAAAAGCTGGAAAAATTTGGCGACTTCACCTTGATTCGCCCCGAACCAACAGCCGTTTGGCCAAGAGCACTTTCTCCAAAAGAATGGAAAAGCAGGGCCGATGCGCGATTTGAGCCGACCTCAAAAACGGCAGGCAAGTGGCACAACTTCGGCCAGGTGCCACGATCGTGGAACGTGAGTTATGACCTCAATGGACAAGAACTCACCTTCGAGTTGCAGATGACCAAATTCAAGCACGTGGGGCTTTTCCCTGAGCAATCGGCCAACTGGCAGTTTGTGGCCAAACAGTGCGAGAGATTTGAAGAACCAAAAGTGCTCAATCTATTTGCTTATACTGGTGGAGCTTCACTTGCTGCCAACGCAGCTGGCGCCAAGGTGACTCACATCGATTCGATCAAACAAGTGATTAGCTGGAGTAGAAAAAACATGGAGCTCTCAGGAATGGATGGCATCCGTTGGCTGGTCGAGGATGCTCTAAAATTCGTTGAGAAAGAAATCCGCAGGGGAAATCGCTACGCGGGAATCGTTATGGATCCGCCAGCCTGGGGACTCGGTCCAAAAGGGGAAAAATGGAAACTCGAACAGAAGATCAATGAGCTTCTGGCTGGAACGAGCCAAATTTTGGAAAAGGAGAGTTTTGTGGTGCTCAACACCTACTCGGGCTTTTCACCTCAAACCCTAAGAAACCTTGTGAATTCGCATTTCGTAAAAGGAAAAATAGAGACAGGAGAGTTGGTTCAAAAATGCGAATCTGGAAATGATCTTTCAACGGGATCTGTGGCTCGTATTGAATTTTCACAGCTTCAATTGCCTTCAAAAACTGAATTCACGAAATTTGCCTTCATGGAAAAGAAAGAGATCAAAGAGAGCAGCAAGGTGATGCTCGGCCTTAAACTGCCCACCGACCCGCGTTGGGTGAACATCGTTGAGAAAAATATCGAAGAAATTCTCACAGACCACGCCTACTGTGAGCAAAAGGCCGCCTCAAACGCCATTACCACTATCGTCAAATTCCCAGAATATCCCGATCTGGTGGACGAAATGGTGCAGATTTCACTCGAGGAAATGGAGCACTTCGGTATGGTGCACAAAAAGATTCAGGAGCGCGGACTCACACTCGGGAAAGAGCGCAAAGACGAATACGTGCAAGACCTCTTGAAATTCATCAACCGCGGTGGAAGCCGCCAGCGACAACTCACTGACAAGTTACTCTTTGCCGCCATGATTGAAGCTCGCAGTTGTGAGCGCTTTCGCTTACTTTCTCAGGAAATTGACGATGCCGACTTGCGTGAGTTCTACCACGAACTCATGATTTCAGAAGCCAATCACTACACGACTTTCCTGAAGTATGCCCGAAAATACGGTGACCCGGAAGACGTAGAAAAACGCTGGCAGGAAATCCTCGACTACGAAGGAAGCTTAATGAAAAAATACGGAAAGAAGGAGACGATGCACGGGTAAATTAAAACCCCGTCCACAAAAAAAGTCCGGGTGTTCGCCCGGACTTTTTCATTTCTGTCTTCGAAAATTCACTTAAGAATTCATCACATCCTCAATTTCTTCGATTTCGATTGGAATGTGTCCCATCAAATCGCGGTGGCCGTCTTCGAGCACCACCAAATCATTTTCAATTCTGATTCCAAGACCCTCTTCGCGGATGTAGATTCCAGGTTCTACCGTGAACACGTTGCCCGGCTGAATAGGATCTGACCAGTGACCAACATCGTGCACATCGAGGCCGATGTGATGGCTCGTTCCGTGCATAAAATACTTTTTGTACGCTGGATTCGAAGGATCCTGATTCTCCACTTCTTTTTTATCGAGCAGCTTTAGGTCGATCAGCGCACTGGTCATCATCCGGCCCACTTCTTTGTGGTATTCGTAAAGCGTGGTGCCCGGACGAAGAATATCGATAGCGTCTTTCATCACTTTTCGAACGGCATTGTAAACCTGTTTTTGGCGATCGTTGTAGCGGCCATTTACAGGAATCGAGCGCGTGAGGTCCGAGGCGTAATTTCCGTATTCGCAACCCACGTCCATCAAAATCAAATCGCCATCTCTCACCGGCTTGTCGTTTTCGATGTAGTGAAGTGCGCAGGCGTTTTTTCCTCCTGCCACGATTGGCGTGTAGGCAAATCCGCGCGATCCGTTGATCTGGAATTCGTGGCTCACCTCAGCTTCAATTTCGTATTCCATCACACCCGGTTTGATAAACTTCAAAACGCGATCAATTGCCTTTCCGGTAATGTTGCAGGCATTTTGCATCTGCTCAATTTCTTCCGGTTCTTTCACTGAGCGGAGCTTGTGCATTATCGGAGCCGAGCGCTCGTAGTTGTGGTGCGGATAAGTGCTTCGGCACCATTTTGAAAAACGCATTTCTCTGGTTTCCACTTCGAGCACAGCACGCGTGTGTTCGTTGCTGTTGAGATAGACGTTTTGCGCTTCGCCCATCAGCGATTGGAAAGCTTTGTCGAAGGAATCCGTCCACTGTATGTTTTTGATTCCGGTGACCTGGGTGGCTTCCTCTTTGGTGAGCTTTTCGCCTTCCCAAATAGCTATTTCAGGACTGGTTTCTCTCACGAAAAGAATCTCGCGCTGGTGCTCGTGGTGAGCATCGGGGAAAACTACAAGCATCGTTTCCTCCTGGTCCACCCCGGTGAGGTAGAACAAGTCATTGTTTTGCCTAAACGGCATCGTGCCATCGGCATTAGTGGGCATAATGTCGTTTGAAGTAAACACCGCCATGGAGTTTCGCTTGAGGTGTTTTATAAATTTTTGTCTGTTTCGGATGTAAAGTTCTTTGGGTAATTGCTGATATTTCATCTTGATGTTTTTTCCTTTCCGTTTGACCTGTTTTTTTAGAGAATCGCCAAGTTAATAATTCTCCAGAAGGTCAGGTCTCCGCGAAAGTTTTACTTTAATAGTCGAAAACCAAAAGTCTATTCGCCTTGGATCAAAAACACTTGACAGACAAACCGAATAGAAAGCATCTTTCACTGCACCGAGTGATTCTTGTGCTTTCCCTCATTTTCATTTCCACCAGTGTCTTTTCGCAGAGTTACCTGACTGTTCGAAATCAAAACAGGCCAAAAAGATTTCGCTTTGATTTTGGCGATTACATTGGTGTAAAACTCAAAAATGACCGAAAAGTCTACAAGGGAGAGCTTCAGGGATTCACAGATTCGACCATTTACATTGCTGGTTCGATGGCTTCGCACGTGATTCGGCTGGATCAAATTCGAGTTGTGAAAGACTACCGCTGGCAAAACTTCACTGGAGCCCTTGCCAGAAGTGCCCTCTACACTATTCCTTTTTTCCTGATTGGAGAAGCAGCTACGGGCAGCGGATCAGTGGACAATTTCAACGACCTCACCTATCGGCCCGGTTACATTTTAAGTGTGGTTTATGGTGGAATAGCAGCACTTCTCTATCCGATAAAAGGCAGGCGATTCAAGATCGGAAACCGATGGCAGCTACTGGTGATAAGTCCTTACGCAAAATGAAAGGTAAGATGTGGAGTTTTGAACTCTCGGGCAAATCGAACTCTTATATTTGCCTTAACCCTTACAAAAGAAATTCAAATGCAAGAAAAATCTACTAGATACGACTCAGAGAAAGCTCCGGAACCGGTTGGACTTTACCCTCACGCCAGGAAGGTGGGCAATTTGCTTTTTCTTTCGGGAGTTGGCCCAAGAGAGCGCGGAACCAAAAAAATTCCCGGAGTGGAAATCGATAACGATGGCAACATTACCTCTTATGACATCGAAGCGCAATGCCATTCTGTTTTTAAAAACGTGAGGCTCATCCTTGAGTCATCTGGCTCTTCGTGGGAAAATCTGGTAGACGTGACCGTTTTTTTGACCAACATGAAGGAGGATTTCAAAACCTACAACAAAATTTACGCGGAGTACTTCAACGACAATCAACCGTGCAGAACAACCGTTGAGATCAGCAGTCTCCCAACTCCAATTGCAATCGAGCTGAAGTGCATCGCAACAGTTGATTAATTGCAGCGTTTAGATAGTTGGAACACTTTTTGGTTTTCTCTGCTGCATGAAAAGAATCGCAATCATTTTAGCAGTCGTTTTCACTCAGTTGACAATGACTGCGCAAGACAAAGTCGTTTACAGACCTGACCCCGTGAGTCTCGATACGCTCGAGCGTCAGGAGCTGCGCTCTGTAGAAAACACGGCATTTAAAGCAGGAGAAAAATTGACCTACACGGTGCACTACGGTTGGGTGGATGCTGGAGAAGCCGTGCTCGAGGTGAAAGATTCGCCCTGGAATTTTAGCGGCCGTGAAGCCTACAACATCGTTGGCACTGGTAAAACGCTCGGTGCTTTCAACTGGGTTTTCAAAGTGCGCGATCGCTACGAAACATACATCGACAAAGACGGAATTTTTCCTTATCGTTTCATTCGCGATGTGAACGAAGGTGGCTATGAAATCCATCAGGACTATGTCTTCTTTCCGCACAAAAGAGCTGTGAAGACACAGGACGATACAACCTACGCTACTCCCGATTTCGTTCAGGACATGCTCTCTAGTTTCTACTACGCCAGAACGTTGGATTTTTCGAACGTAAAGAAAGGAGACGTATTCACGATCATGACTATTGTTGACGAAGAGGTTTTCCCAATGAAAATCAAATTCCTGGAGCGGGAAACGATAAGCCTGAGAAAAGGAGACTATCGTTGTCTCAAATTCGTCCCGGTTATTCAGGAGGGGCGAATCTTTAAAGATCAGGACGACCTGAACGTTTGGATTACAGACGACAAGAACCACGTTCCCGTTTTGGCCAAGGCCAGCATTCTAGTAGGTTCTATCAAAATGGAACTCACCGATTACAAAGGGCTTTCTCACCCCATCGCCAAAGAATAAACTAGTCTGCTTATATGCTTGCCAGGAAAGAAACGTGCTAGAAAATCACCAGCTCTATTTCTTCCTTAACTTTGCAAAAAATAAGACGCACATTATGAGCGAAGCAACAAAAATTCCTACTGAGGTTTACGCAGAAATGACGCCCAATCCATCAACGATGAAATTCGTTACCAACCGGGTGCTGATCGAAGGCGGTAAACAGGTGGAGTACCTCAGCAAAAAAGAAGCAATGGGCTCTTCCTCACTTGCAGAGGAGCTATTCAACTTCCCGTTTGTTAAGGGGATTTTCATCTCCGGAAATTTCGTAACCGTGATGAAGGACGACTCGCTCGACTGGGATTTGATCATCATGCAGATGCGCGAATACATGCGCGAGTGGCTGATGGAACACGAAACTGCCGTGCAAAATGTGCCCGAGGAGCTCGATCCAAAAAGTGAAAAGTACTCACGTGAAAGTTCAAACGTGGAAAAGTCCGCTCAATCGGCTCCTTCCGAAAAGATTGAAGGACCAATTGAACCTACCGAGTACGATGAGGAAATCCGAACGATGCTCAACGACTACGTGCGCCCGGCTG
The DNA here is from genome assembly GCF_049334165.1 of Halocola ammonii. Lineage (NCBI taxonomy): Bacteria > Pseudomonadati > Bacteroidota > Flavobacteriia > Flavobacteriales > Halocolacceae > Halocola > Halocola ammonii. The sequence continues at coordinate 526,261 of NZ_JBEGHD010000001.1, read as the reverse complement.
TGGAGCAAGACGGAGGAGCCATCGATTTCAAAGCATTTAAAGACGGCAAAGTTTACGTTCAACTTCGCGGAGCATGCAGCGGCTGCCCTTCGAGTCTGAGCACACTAAAAGGCGGAATCGAGCAATTGCTAAAATCCAAAATGGATGTAGTGGAATCGGTTGTGGCTGAGGAGGTTTAAAAAGATATTCTAAATTAGAACAGGACCATTTACGAAGCTTCGTAAATGGTCCTGCTATTTTTTAGGCATTACTTGATCGTGTACCTCAATCCTCCGTAAAACATTCTTCCGAAAATTGGTCCGTAGACCAGGCTCGCATCGAAATCTTCTCCAAACGGGTCGCGATTGGCAATGATGGGGTTCTCTTGCTGGAAATTCAGCAGATTTTCTCCTCCAAGATAGACTTCGAAGGACTTTCCAAACGCTCTCGTAACCTGTGCATTAACGATGTAGAACTGCTCGCTTTCTTCGGCAAGTTGATATTCTGCTGGATTGTCCGAAGTTTTCGGAAGTCGCATTTGACCGTTAAACGTCCCCGTAATGTCGAATCGCCACTGCTTTCCGTCTTCCCTTTCTTTGGTTTCGTAGCTCACATTCGCCAGGGCGCGGTGTTCTGAAATGAGTGGCTTCTCTTTCCATCCTGAGCGGTATTTCGTTCTCACATCAATCCAGCGATAAGCCATCCTCAAGGACACCCTTCTAAAGGGACTGTAGTTCATTTCTACCTGGGCACTGTTCGAGTAAGACGCGTTTTCAAGGTTGTAGAAATAAACCTCTCCGGCACTTTCGTCAAGATCTGTCACTACTTGATTCTCAAATTCTGTTCGGTAATAATCCAGCGTGACTGATCCTTCGCGATAAAAAAGTCTGAACTTGTGAGTGAGGTTTACTCCGTAGTTCCAGGCTTCCTCGGCTTTCATCCCATAAGGGTTTCCAGCTTCATCACCTTCGAAATACAGTTTTCTGCTCGAAGCCAGTAGACCTACGTTTTCCATGATCACGTTGCTCGTTCTCCAACCGCGGCCAGCAGCGAGCTTTGCAGAAGTGTTTTCAGAAAAGCTGTAGCGGAAATGTAGTCTCGGACTGATCATTAAACCATAAAAATTATTGTGGTCGGCTCTGAGCCCCGCTACCAAAGTGAATAGTTCCGTGTTATTCCAGGTGTATTCGAAATAGGCTCCCGGAGTTTGTTCAACTCTATCGAAGTTGAGCGAATCCAGATTTTCCTCAATGCCGTCTTGCTGATAGCTCAAGCCAGTCGTAAACTTATGGTTGGTGTTTCCGATCATAGAGCTGTAGAGCAAATTAATTCGGAAACTCTCTTGCTTTCCGGCATACTGGCGATTCCCGAATGTCGAAGTGTTGTCGTAGAACGTCCCGGAGATCTGTGACCCGAAACTTTTCCAGGGTTGTCCGTCAAACACGTAACCCGTCTTCGCAAAACCCTGTATCCGCTCGGTGTTTCTCACAACTCCATAAAGCATACGATTCACCTCATCCTCTGGGTCAAAGTTGAACTGACCGGCACGAGACTCAGTATTCAGATAGTTGAGCTGGTATTTTCCTCTCCAGCCGCTTTCACTTTGAAAGCGCCATTCATTGCGAAACAAGGCACTTTCTCCAAGTGGGTTGTCCAAAAAACCATCGTCATTCATGTCTCTCCGGGTTCGATTCATAAACCCATGTGCCAGAACAATCGTTTTCCAGTTTTTCCCAACATCTGCCTTCACGTTTGCATTCGCCTCCATTCTGCCACCTTGGTTACCATAGAAATTTAGGTGAAGTTTTTCTTCGGAGTTCGGGTTCTTTGTGTTGGCATTAATTTGTCCTGTAATGCTCTCGTAGCCATTTACAACCGAGCCCATACCTTTGGAAACCTGGATGCTTTCAATCCAATCTCCGGGAATGTAGGTCAAACCGTAAATCGACTGCAGTCCTCTCACCGATGGGATTACATCCTGCATAATTTGCGTGTACTTCCCGTCCAGGCCAAGCATTTCGATTTGACGTGTTCCGGTAACTGCATCGGTAAAAGACGCATCCACGGAGGCGTTGGTTTCGAAACTCTCGGAAAGATTGCAGCAAGCCGCCTTTTGCAGTTCCTTGCGATTCATCGTCTGCGTGTTGAGCGGATCGATAAGGGAAAGTTCCGTGGCTTCTCGTTCGTATACGACCAACGCCTCTTCGATCATTTCACCGCTTTGCAGCGTCACCTTCACGGGATTTCCGGTGTACTTCACCGTATCCGACTGGTAACCGATAAATCGGATCACCAGCGTGTCGGTCTTTTCAGAAAGGGGCATCGAAAAGGTACCATCGATTTTCGTAGCTGTTCCTTCGCTCGTTTTCATCCAGATGACGTGTGCCCCGGCAAGGCGCTCGGTTTTACCGTCAGGACTCACGCCTTTCACCACACCGCGCACTTCATCTCCAGACTGAGCAATGAGTTGTGTGCCGATCAGTATCCCAATCAGCGCCAATAAAATTCTAGAACTCATCAACTCAGTGTTTGGAGTCTTCGCGATACTTGCAGCAGTGGTGGATGCTGTCATAGGCCTTGTCAGACGCCTTCACTTTTTCTGTGTCGTGACCGGCATCTGCAATTCGCTGGTGAATTTCTTCTTCAGTGATTTTGTTGGGCTTGTACACGACCTCAAGTTCGCTAGTCTCAACTGTCCAGTTAGCGTAGCGAATTCCCTTCGTGTCTAGTGCTTCTTCAATGCGCTCCTTGCACATCTCACAGATTCCACTCACTTCAAATTTGAGCGTGATAGGGTCGTTACTTTGAGCATTTACAGCCATTGAAAAAAGAAGTGTAAATGCGAAAAGAGAAAAATATGTTTTGAAAGATTTCATTGCGTTTTTGATTTTATGGATTGAAAATTAATTCAGGTCGATTGTTTGATCAACACTTTAAAGAGTTTGCAAAACTCCATTATCCATAAAAAGTAAACGCGCAGTTTAATAGATAGAGCCGCTCGGGAGGCCCTCGCAGCTGTTCATGTTGGATTGAAAAATCTAAGGGATTGACTTCCTGTACTAGAGCGAAAAAAGTCTGGTAGTCTAAAAAGAAAAATTGATCAACATTGAATTTGAAAGCAGGTTGATGCTCATCTTCAAGTGCAAATTCAACTTGAGCAAACTCACAGCACTTGCTTTCCAGTTCGCAGCTCTCAGATGATTCACTCGCGCAGCATGAATCAACTTGCTGAAAGAAACTGACGTTCCTCAGCTCATCGTGGCAAAAGTGCATGTGCAACTGAATGCCCATGGCCAGTAGCGTGTAAAGCGCTGCAAATGATATAGAGATTACTTTTCTCACTGTTACAAAGATACGATTTTCATGACCCAACAAAAAAGTCACATCAAAACGAGGGTTGCCATTATGCAATTTTAACGCCACTCTACCCTAATGTGAGGCTCCGCCTTTTGAATGTTCTCAGGAACTTTCTCAAGTATTGCTTTTTTTAGTTTGTCTATTAACCCCTCTCTGGAAAAGCTATTGTGCACTACCAGACTCACCTCGCGCACCGGCTCGGGTTTTGTGAATCTTTTCACTCTGGGATTGTCTTCCTCATCGATTACAGAAAGCTCGGGAACCAGCGTGTAGCCAAAGTTTTTGTCAACCATTCTTTTGAGAGTTTCAATTGATCCACTTTCGTAAGTAAATACATTCTGACTGCGGCTTTCAATACCGCAAATATTCAACGCCTGATTCCTAAAACAGTGACCCTGATTGAGCAGCCACATTCCATCTTCGGTGATGTCGCTGGTTTCGATCTCTGACTTCTTGTAAAGCGGATGCTTTTCTGAACTATAAACCAGAAATGGCTCTTCGAAAAGTGGGATTTCTCGAAGTTGTTGTTCTTCGAGTGGAGTCACCAGAAGGCCAACATCGAGCGTGTCGTTCTTAAGCATTTCAATAATCTGATGGCTTTGAATTTCCTCGATGATCAAATTTGTGTTCGGATTCTTTTGGATGAACTCCCCTAGAAAGAGAGGCATGAGATAAGGCGCCAAAGTGGGAATCACCCCAACGCGAAACGTACCTTCGAGGCTTTCCTTCTCTCCTTTCACAAGTTGCCTGAGTTGGTTAGCCTCTCGTAGAATTTGTCTCGATTTTTCAATGACTCTTGCTCCAGACTTTGTTGGTTCCACGGGATGTTTCTTTCGGTCGAAAAGAATCGTTCCGAGTTCCTCTTCCAGCTTTTTGATCCCCATTGTCAAGGTTGGCTGGGTGACGAAGCACCGCTCAGCTGCCCTGACAAAATGCCGTTCATTGTCCAAATTGACGATGTACTCCAGTTGTTGTAGCGTCATTAAAATAGCTTTTATCTATACAAAGATATAATTTATTGATTTGATTGATCGGTGTGGTTGCCATACATTTGTACTGTTCATTCGAACAAGGAGTTAGCACAATACAGCATACTCAGATTTTGGTTAAGGTGATTAGTGATTAAGCCCCTTCGGAAAGTTTTCGGAGGGGTTTTTTCTTGAATGCTTTTGACCAGGTCAACAATTGCCTCGAATTATTACTTTTAAACTTAAACTTCAAAAGAATAAATTCTATGACCTATCAAAAACGCTCCCTGGCAGTTATTTTCTTTCTAACTGTTTGTTTTACATCTTTCGCTCAAAAGCAAGATGAAATTGCAACAAAACTGCAGGAAACTCCCAACATTTCTGTGACAGAAATGGATCAAAAAATTATGGGGGATCGTGGTGCAGCTCACACGGTGTCCTTCGTGGCCGATGCAGATGCAGTGATGGATGCATGGAGAGACTACTGCAAGGATGAAATGGATCAGAAGCTGAAAAAGTCAAAAGGGCTTTACTCGGTTGAAAATTTCATGTTTGCAGAAATCAGCTCAGGTCCGATTTCACTGTACAGTGATGTAGTGATGGCGAAAGAAGGAGCTCAACTTCAGGTTTGGGTGAAATCTGGTGAGCAGTACGTCAGCCACAAAGACCATCCAGATATTTCATCGAATCTCGACAAGTTCATCAGAAACTTCGCGGTGAAATTTTACAAGGATTATTTCGATGAAGTGATCGACAACCAGGAAGATAAGTTGAAAGATGCCAGCAAGGCGCTCAGCGGAATTGTGAAGGACAAAGAAAAGATGACTGACGACATCGAAGACAACAAGAAGCAAATTGAAAAGAACAAAGACGACATAGTAGATGCTGAAAAAGAAATAAAAGAACTTCAGGAGAAGATTGAAGAAATGAAAAAGGAGAATGAAAACCTGGCTAAAGAAAACGAAGACCTTCAGAAGAAAGTGAAAGACAAAACCAAAGAGGTTGAAGCGCAGCAGAAAGTGGTAGAAGAACAGAAAAAGCAAGTAGAAAATATAAAAGCGAGCTCATCAAAAATCAAATAGTTCCTCTGGTCGGAATTACTTGCATTTGAAATACATTTGCCAATTGTCACCACCGACAGCCAATTCACTTTGGCAGGTGGTGATTTTGTTTTAAACTTGAATATGTCCAATAAACCAGCAAAGAAAACTATCGGCCGGATAGACAAGGCCGATTTTCCACTTTTAGGACTCAGGGATCTGGATGTGAAAATTGATTCAGGAGCTTTTACTTCGAGCCTGCATTGCCACCACATTGTAGAAAAAGACGGTAAGCTCCAGTTTTCTCTTCTCGACCCGTCCCACGAGCAGTATCACAACAAGCCAATTGAGAGTGAGTCTTTCAGGATCAAAAAAGTGCGCAGCTCTAACGGTCTGCAAGAAGAACGCTACGTAATCACCACAGAGATCGTACTTTTCGGAAAAACTTTTGAAATTGACTTAACACTCACCAACCGTGGCGACATGAATTTCCCCGTATTATTGGGGCGCAAACTTTTGAATAAAAACTTTATTGTGGACACCGCTATGACCAACTTGTCTCACAACGAAAAGATGAAAAACCAGGAATGAAACGAATTGTAATTCTATCTCGAAATCCGAATCTCTACTCCACTAAAAAGCTCGTAGAAGCCGGGGAAAAAAGAGGTCATGAAATGATTGTCCTCGACCACCTCAAGTGCAACTTGCTGATGGAAAAGAAAAAGCCCCAGATCTACTACAAGGGTGAAAAAATTGAGAACGTAAACGCAGTGATTCCGAGAATTGGTGCGTCAGTCACGTTCTACGGAACGGCAGTGGTGCGACACTTCGAGATGATGAAAGTCTTTTCTACGGTCGAGTCAGGAGCCATCCTCAGATCGAGAGACAAACTACGCAGTTTGCAAGTTTTATCACGAGCCGGATTGGGATTGCCCAAAACGGCCTTCGCTAATTTCTCCAGCGATCCCGAGCGATTGATCGAAAGCGTTGGTGGCACTCCGGTGATCATCAAACTTCTGGAAGGAACTCAGGGACTCGGTGTGGTTTTGGCCGAAACAATGAAATCAGCCAGCTCCGTGATTGAAGCCTTCAACGGGCTACGCGAACGGGTAATCATTCAGGAGTTTATCAAAGAGGCCAAAGGTGCCGACATCCGTGTTTTTGTGATCAACGGAAAAGTTGTTGGTGCCATGAAGAGACAAGGGAAAGAAGGTGAATTTCGCAGTAACCTCCACCGTGGTGGAAAAGCAGAAGTAGTAAAACTTTCCAGAAAAGAAAGCAACGCTGCCATAAAAGCAGCCCATGCCATGGGACTTGCCGTTGCCGGTGTGGATATGCTGCAGTCTGCTCGTGGCCCACTCATCCTGGAGGTAAATTCATCTCCTGGCCTCGAAGGCATCGAAAAAGCTACAGGAACCGACATCGCATCTATGGTACTCGAGTACATCGAAGATCACGCCCACATGCGCAAAGTGAGACGCGGATAAAACAGCAGAGCCTTTTATGGAAGAGCCTTTAATCATCAGCAACACACCAATCCCACGCGGGAAAACTACCCGGCTCGACCTGGCTATTGCCAAACTTCCTTCGCACACGCAAATTGAAATCCCCGTCATCATCAGCCGGGCGCGAAAAGAAGGCCCTACCCTTCTTCTGCTTTCTGGTGTTCACGGAGATGAAATCAATGGAGTTGAAATTGTGCGCAGGTTGATTGACCAGAAACTAACCAGGCCAACTACCGGAACAGTAATTTGCATTCCTGTGCTCAACGTTTTCGGGTTTATCAACTACACCAGAGAAGTGCCAGGTGGCAAAGACGTGAACCGCAGCTTTCCCGGACAAAAACGCGGAAGCCTCGCAAGCCGTGTGGCCTACAACCTGATGAAAGAAATTATTCCGCACGTTGACTACGTGCTGGATTACCACACCGGAGCTGAAAGTCGCAGCAATTTTCCTCAAGTGAGAGGTTCGTTGAAAGACAATCGAGTGCTTGAACTGGCCAAGGTCTTTGGTTCGCCTTTTATTCTGAATTCGCCTACCCGAGCTTCGAGTCTGAGACGCGAACTCTTGAAACGAGATGTACCCATGCTGCTCTTCGAGGGCGGTGAATCAATGCGATTCGATGAGCGAGCCATACAGGCGGGAATGAACGGTGCCGTTCGTGTTATGAAACACCTCGGAATGACCAAAGCCGAGGCAGATGAACTAACTGGCGAGCCGATTGTTTTTGACGAATCTAAGTGGGTAAGGGCGCGTTCGAGTGGACTTTTCCATTCGAGAGTGAAAAACGGTGAAGAAGTCACAAGAAAGCAGGAGATCGGTTTTATTACCGATCCCTACGCTACTTTTAGAACCAGGGTGAGAGCAACGGAAAGTGGTTATGTAATCGGCTTAAACAACAAGCCCGTTGTGAGCCAGGGTGACGCGCTTTTTCACATCGCCTACTAAACAATTCGTCTCATGGTCAGAAAAATTTCACTGCTATTCCTCTTTTGGATTTCAGCGATTTTCACATTCGCACAATACACAGAGCAAATTAGCTCCGATCGCCCGGGCCAGGCCTACAGCGCGACAACAGTGGGCGGTGGCATTTTTCAATTGCAATTTGGCGGAGGCTACAGCACACCCGATGATGCCACTATCAATTCAAATGAATTTCTGACTCCTCTCACGCTTCGATACGGAATCACCGAGCATCTCGAGCTCAGCTTCGACTGGACTTTTCAATATGTGGAGTACGTTACTGCGTTGGAGACCTTTAGCAGAACAGGCCTCAACTCTCCATCGCTCAGCGCCCGACTCAACATCAACGACCGTCAAAACGGGATCGTACCCGTGCTCACCGTTCAGGGAGGAGCTCAACTAAAATGGGATGCGCTGGAGTTTAGCTCAGATGAAATCCTTCCTTTCGGGAGATTAATTGCCGGCTACAGCATAGGCGATAAATTTGGCATCAACCTCAACTACGGCTTGCGAGCAAACCCCGACAGTGAAACAGTAGTTCACAGCTATGTTACTAATTTCTCTTACAATTTCACCGACAACTTCGGAGCGATTGTGGAGTTTTATGGAGATGTTTTCGAAAACCTTCACATCGCCAGGTTCGACTACGGACTTTATCTGTTGGTGACTGACAATCTTCAGCTCGACCTCAATGCCGGTGGACACACGCTGAACTCAGTGCTCAATCCGTTTTTCATCAACGGAGGAGTTTCCTGGAGAGTCGGGCGCAAACAATAGTCTGTTTGATCAGGTTAGGCAATGAGTTAAGCCAAACTTCCTGACCGATTTTTAGCCGATAAGAAGCGAGACCTCGCTTCTCAACGAAAATTATTTCAGAATTATGAAGTCATTAATCATCTTCTTTTCCCTACTTCTAAGTGCTTTTATCTCTCATAGTCAATTCACCGAAAACATTGCTTCCGGCCGGCCGGGACAGGCCAACGGAGCTCGCACAGTAGGCGCGCGCACTTTTCAGCTACAAGCTGGTGGCGGCTACAACACTCCTACTCTGGATAACAATAGAATTCACAATTACACTGCCGATGCCGTCTTGCGTGTGGGTATCACGGAAAGGTTTGAAGTAGGGGCTCTCTGGAATTATCGCGCCACTCGTTACAATTTTTCGGAAAACACGTTCTCAAATGATGGGTTTGCCTCTCCTGCTATTCGGGCCAGAGTCAATCTTAATGACGAGCAAAAGGGACTTCTTCCCGTTTTCGCAATTCAGGCAGGTGCTTTTCTTCCTATCGGAGATCCAGAATTTGGAATCAGCCAGCTGTCACCCTTTGGACGACTGATGGCCAGCTATTCATTTTTTGATCGCGTAGGCCTCACTTTCAACTACAGAATGAATTTTCCAAATTCCACAGATAAACCTGCCGAACACCGATACATTGCCAGTTTATCACTGAATATCACTCAAAAGCTGGGGATTCTGGGCGAAATTTACGGAGACGTTTATAGAACTTATCATGTATCGAAATTTGACTACGGCATTTTTTACCTGGTCAATGAAGATCTTCAACTTGACATCAACGCAGGTGGGCACACCATCAATGAAGACAGCAATCCCTTTTTCATCAATGCCGGAGTTTCGTGGAGAATCAGTGTCTGGCGTTAGCCAACTGATCCTCAGTTTGAGTTGGAGCAACTGCAACAGGAAAGAAAGCAAGAGGGACAAAAGAAGCAATCAAGTTTCCTCTCTTGCTCCAAACTCTTGCTCTTGCTCCTTTTGTAGCCCCGGAAGGAATCGAACCTTCATCTAAGGTTTAGGAAACCTCTATTCTATCCATTGAACTACGGGGCCATTTTGGGCCACCAAAAGTAAAATATTTTTGAGGGACCGGGAAAGAACGGCCGCTTCCGCAGAAAGACAATTTGATTATCTTGCGCCACTCACTCTGTAAATTTTCACCTATGGAGGATTTGAAGCCCGAGATCGTAGAAAAAATAAAGAAGCTACAGCAAAAATATGCTGCCATGGGTCAGGACCTGGAGTCGTACCTCGATGGTTTGCTCTATGCCGATTATCTCACTTACTGGGATTACATTCACCTCGACACGCTGCTCAGTTTGCAAACGCCAATGACGAGCATGCCCGATGAGGAGATTTTTATCATGTATCACCAGATCACAGAGCTCTACTTTAAGCTCTGCCTCCACGAAATTGATCAGATCGGAAATGCCGAAGAGCCCACAGGCGACTGGTTTTTAAACCGTGTAACGCGCATCAATCGCTACTTCGAAGCTCTCACCAAGAGTTTCGACATCATGGTGGAAGGGATGGAGCGCGACCAGTTCCTCAAGTTCAGAATGAGCCTGCTTCCTGCAAGTGGATTTCAGTCGGGTCAGTACAGAATGATCGAAATCGGCTGCACACCTTTCAACAGGCTTGTAGACAAGGAGCACCGCGAGCAGTACGAAGATTTCACCAGAGAAGACATCCCTGCAATGTATCGCCACATCTACTGGCAGGAGGGCGCTACTGAGCTTTCCACGGGAGATAAAACGCTGACGCTAAAACAGTTTGAGCAGAAGTACAACAAGCAATTGCTCGAGATGGCTGAGGAGTATCACAATAAAAACATCTGGCGCGTTTACAGGATGCTTCCGTCTGAGGAGCAAAACCGGGACGACATCCGCATTGCACTGCGCTGGCTCGACACCAACGTGAACGTAAACTGGCCGCTCTCACACTACAAGTCGGCCGTTCGCTACCTCCAAAAAGATCCGGAAGACATTGCTGCCACCGGAGGAACCAACTGGCAAAAGTACCTGCCTCCACGTTTTCAAAAACGCATTTTCTACCCCGAGCTCTGGAACGAAGAAGAACTCCGCGACTGGGGAAAAGGCTGGGTGAAAGAAGTTGTGTTTGGAGTAAAGGGCGAATAACGCTGGAAAAAGCACCAAGTACCAAAACCCAAATTCCAAAACGGAAACTGCCAGGAAAGTCGAGCTCCGCAACTTTATCTCCACCTTGTCTCTATTTTGACTCTACCCGAGACAAGGACCAGCCAGCCAAATTTCAATCCCCGAAACCTCGAGCTACCTCAACCCCGAACTCTCCTTTATCAACACTCCAATTTTCATCACTTTAAGCGGAACACTTTCTTGGTTTCGTCCGTAATAATATCTTAGCAATTATTCGTTTCTACTACAGGAAAACTTTTGAACCATGAACCGTCTTTTTTATCTCTTCGCAGCGATGCTACTCTCAATTGCGGCCTGCAACGAACCCACAGAAACCGCAGAGCGTCAGGAAGCTCCGGAGAAAATCGAACCATTGCCCGCTCCCGAAAACCTCAACTTCGGTTTTAATTTTGACGACTACATCGTGAAAGAGGGCACGATTTCTAGAAATACTTACCTGAGCGACATTTTGCTCAAGCACAACATTCCTTACCAAAAGATTGATCAGCTGGTAAACGAATCGAAAGAGACTTTTGACGTTCGTAAAATCAATGCCGGAAAAGACTACGTGGTGCTGTGCTCCAAAGAAGACAGCCTTGAAACTTGCGAATACTTCATCTACAAACAAGACCCCGTAAACTATGTGGTTTTCAGTTTGGCCGATTCTGTTTACGCCTACCGCGATCAAAAGCCAGTAGAAACGCGCATCAGAAAAGCATCTGGAGTGATCCACTCTTCGCTGTACGAAACGATGCAGGAAAACGACCTCAGCCCGGCACTCACGATGGAGCTCTCGAACATGTACGCCTGGACCATCGACTTTTACCGCATTCAGCCGGGTGATCAGTTCACCGTGAAGTTTGAAGAAAAGCTCGTGGACGATCAGGTGGTTGGCGTTGGAAAAATTGTTTCTGCCAACTTTCAGCATCAGGGCGAAGACTATTACAGCTTTTACTTTGAGCAAGACAGCGTGGGCGACTACTTCGATGAAGAAGGAAACAGCCTGAAGAAAGCTTTCCTGAAAGCTCCGCTGAAGTTTAGCCGCATCTCGAGCCGCTATACCAAGAAGCGTTTTCACCCTGTTTTGAAGCGCTACAAAGCTCACCTGGGTACAGACTATGCCGCAGCTCACGGAACGCCAATTTTGGCCGTTGGAGACGGTACAGTGATCGCTTCGAGCTACACTTCCGGGAATGGAAAATATGTGAAGATCCGCCACAACAGCACCTACACCACGCAGTACCTCCACATGAGTCGCAGAGCTGTGAAAAACGGCCAGCGCGTAAAACAAGGCGATGTGATTGGCTACGTGGGAAGCACTGGACTTGCTACCGGACCTCACGTTTGTTTCCGCTTTTGGAAAAACGGCCGCCAGGTGGATCACCTGAGAGAAAAGTTCCCGCCATCAAAGCCGATCAAGCCTGAAGTGAAAGAGGAGTTTGAGGAAGTGATGGAGAAGGAGAAAAAAGAACTCGATCAAATCACAGTTGAGCAAACTGAAACTGAAGAGCTCGCTGAAAACGAACAGCAAGGGCCAAAGCAGGGCAATTCTTAAAGCTTTCTGCTCTCGCCTGACTGCGAAATTTCAACCACAATCTTCTTGTCAATTCCACAGTGCTGTTACCACTAGTGCTGCGAGCGTCCTGGAGCTGGGCCCTGGAACGCTTTTTCCATTGATATCTGTGAACCTCAAAAACACAGAACAATGAATACACTCAGCGATAAAGACAAGAATGCACTAGATAAACTCTGGGACAAATTCACCGGAGAGGACAAAGTTGAAGAAGATTCCGAAGGTCGTTTTATCACGCTCGAAAACGATGTGATAAAGCGAGAAGGTCTTCAGGTTCCGGAGTTTAAAGATCCCGGTAAATTCGAAGCCTTTCAGGAAGACACCGGAATAAAGCACACTTATTTCGGAATCCCTGCCGGAAAAGGCAAGACGAAGATTTTTAAGAGAAGTATGAAGACGGGATAGAATAATCAATTTTGTTCAATGTAAACCCGCTCTCTGACAAGTAGCGGGTTTTTCTTTCTATCTAGCTTTTTATGACTTCCAGCAAAAGCTGAAACCTCGCGCCAGCAATGCTTCATAGCTTCTAACAATTTAGTTTTGAAAATATCTAATCCAGAACTCGCCCTTTGAAGACAAATTCTTCTGTACTCAACCATCTATATTCGAAGAGAACTTCATTTGTATTAGAATCAATTACAAGATTCCCAATAGGCAAAGAACCTCGTTTAGATAGATAGTGCTCGGTTGCCGTAAAACTATCTGCCATTTGCACGGAATCACCATCATTGTGCCAGTTGACGCGGTAGAATCCTATTTCCGCAAAGCTATCTCCCCACTGGGGAATACTACCATCAGGAAGGTGCATCTTTAAACGAAAATCAAAGGAGTCTGTCTGTCCTTCAAGCACTCCTCGAAAAGTATTTCCAACTGTAGGAAGTTCATCCCAGTAGTGCATCAGGTCAAATGTTCTTGATACAGAATCTCTCCCTGAGCTCAATGGGTAGCAAGTGGAGTCGACCGGGTATTCTATCACATGTGATACAGTAATTGTATTTGGCCTGCTCACATCACTGAAATCTACTACGACACTAGGATTAGGAAACGTATCTACGCCAATATACCATGTATGAGTGTACTCCGGATTTTGGTATTCCGATCTGAACCTGATGTCATAACCAACCAATAAATCCTGCTGAGGAACAAATATGGGCTCATTCTCAAAAGCATCCCATGCTTGATCTTCTATAAAAAACTCCGCACTAGGTTCTTCCACTCCAAAACAAGGATCGTAATTTGGACATTCTGGATCAGTTGGGTCGCAACATTCTTCATTGTTGTCTTTGCGGCAACTGCTAATGGAAATTGCAAAAACGACAAGCATTGTCAGCGCGGACCAGTGTAGTTTTTTCGAATGAGGAATCATGGCGGTAGCTTAATTCAGGTTTGTTGAGCCGTTAATTCTAAGGCTCCCAAGATACTAAATGCGGGTAAACAAAAGGAAGGTTTTAAAAGAACCAAATTGCCGCGCGCCAGGGATTGACGCGGCATCCTTGCCCGACTTAGGGCAAGATATAGCGGAAAGCCCGGCACCGCCAGTAAAGGTGGTGGGCGCCCAAATTAGCTTCATAAAAATCCTATCGGTTTATTGATTCACTTTCCGTTGAAACTTGACTGATAGTTATGCTTGTTCTTTTTATCCTTTTTTCCTTGATGAAAAAAGAAACAAAAAAATCAAGGCTGTGACCTCTACTCAAAATTTTACTTTGTCTCAACTAACTTCGACCGAGTGATCCTAGCCGGCTTCTCGGTCTTCGTAAGTCTCGACTTTGAAAAATTTTTGCGCGAGCTCAAGGCCGACCCTTGCGATTCGCAGGAGACTTTCCTGTACTAAACGGTTAAATGGGAACTCGTTCATTCATCAGTAAATTCTATTGCAGCCCCTAAGGCTAAGTTTAAAGTGAAGAAACTAAAAACCCCGCGATCCGAGGACCACAGGGTTTTCTATTTTAAATCGTTCTGTTTGACATTCTTAATCGCGGCTCACCACGTTGGCGCGCATAAACTCGCGGTTCATGCGGGCGATGTTTTCCTGTGAAATTTCTTTAGGACATTCTACAGTGCATGCACCTGTGTTGGTGCAGTTTCCAAAGCCTTCCTTGTCCATCTGCTCCACCATTTTGAGCGCGCGTTGCGTTCTCTCAGGGTGACCTTGTGGCAAGAGCGAAAGCTGTGAAATTTTGGCGCTGACAAAAAGCATAGCAGATGCGTTTTTGCAGGCTGCAACACAAGCTCCACAACCGATGCAAGTCGCTGCATCAAAAGCCAGGTCGGCATTTTTCTTTTCAATTGGCGTTGCGTTGGCATCGATGGTGTTTCCAGATGTGTTCACCGAAACAAACCCACCCGACTGAATAATTCTGTCGAAAGCAGAACGGTCAGTAGAAAGGTCTTTGAGCACCGGGAACGCCTTAGCTCTCCACGGCTCGATGTAGATGGTGTCACCGTCTTTGAACGAGCGCATGTGAAGCTGGCAAGTGGCCACGCCTCTCTCAGGCCCGTGCGGCTCACCGTTGATGTACATGCTGCAACTTCCGCAAATTCCCTCGCGGCAGTCGTGATCAAAAGCCACGGGATCTTCTCCCTTTTCAATCAGCTCCTGGTTGAGCACGTCAATCATTTCGAGAAATGACATGTCATCGGAAATGTTGTCGACCTTGTAGTCAACCATTTTTCCTTTGCTATCCTTGTTGGCTTGTCGCCATATTTTGAGTGTCAGTTTCATACTGTACTTTTATTTATTCACGGGCAGCGCCCGGTAAATGTCCGTTACTTATAAGAGCGTGTTTTCAGCTCGATGTTTTCGAATTTCAGCTCTTCTTTGTGAAGCTGTGGTTTGCTGAGATCTCCGGTGTATTCCCAGGCAGAAACGAATCGATAGTTTTCATCGTCACGCTTGGCTTCACCTTCTTCGGTTTGGTGTTCTTCACGGAAGTGACCTCCGGCAGATTCTTCTCTGGTGAGGGCATCTACGCACATGAGTTCACCGAGTTCGAGGAAGTCGGCAACGCGGCCGGCCTTGTCGAGCTCTGGGTTGAAGCTTTTTGCATCGCCAGGAACTCTAACGTCTTTCCAAAACTCTTCGCGGAGCGACTGAATTTCAGAAATCGCTTCTTTAAGTCCTTCAGCATTTCTTGACATTCCACACTTGTCCCACATGATTTTTCCGAGACGCTTGTGAAAGTGGTCTACCGATTTTGTTCCTCCGGTAGACATCAACTTGTCGATGTTGTCCTGAATGTTTTTCTCAGCTTCGGCAAACTCCGGAGAATCTGTTGAGATTGGTCCGGTAGCGATGTCGTTAGCGAGGTAATCTCCTACCGTGTTTGGAATCACGAAGTAGCCATCTGCAAGACCCTGCATGAGAGCAGAAGCTCCAAGTCGGTTGGCTCCGTGGTCGGAGAAGTTCGCCTCACCACAGGCATACAACCCTGGAACGTTGGTCATCAGGTTGTAATCCACCCAAAGGCCTCCCATGGTGTAGTGCACCGCTGGGAAAATCATCATTGGAGTGATGTATGGGTTTTTGGCTGTAATTTTTTCGTACATCTGGAAGAGGTTTCCGTACTTCGACTTCACCACTTCTTTACCGAGCTTGATCACCTCATCTTTCGATGGGTTTTCCAGTCCCTGAACGCTGGCTTCCGTTTTTCCGTAACGCTCAAAAGCGCTGCTGAAATCGAGGAATACGGCCTGTCCGGTCTTGTTAACTCCGTAGCCGGCATCGCAACGTTCTTTGGCTGCTCTGGAAGCAACATCTCGGGGAACGAGGTTACCGAATGCGGGATATCTTCTTTCGAGGTAGTAGTCGCGCTTCTCTTCCGGCAGGTTTTCCGGACGGAGTTCGCCACTTCTAATTTTTTCTACGTCTGATTTTTCTTTTGGCACCCAAATTCTACCGTCATTTCTCAGCGACTCACTCATCAGTGTGAGCTTCGACTGGTGATCTCCTGAAACGGGAATGCAAGTCGGGTGAATTTGCGTGTAGCAAGGGTTGGCCATAAAAGCTCCGCGCTTGTGTGCTTTCCACGCTGCCGATCCGTTGGATCCCATGGCGTTGGTGGAGAGGTAGAAAACGTTTCCATAACCTCCTGAGCAAATCACAACTGCGTGCGCACTGTGACGCTCAATTTCTCCTGTCACCAGGTTTCTGGCGATGATTCCGCGGGCTTTGCCATCGATCTTCACCACGTCCATCATTTCGTGGCGGTTGTACATCTGCACTTTACCTTTTGAAATCTGGCGCGAAAGTGCTGAGTAGGCACCGAGCAAAAGCTGTTGTCCGGTTTGACCTTTGGCGTAGAACGTACGAGAAACGAGTACTCCACCGAAAGATCGGTTGTCGAGCATTCCTCCGTATTCGCGGGCAAAGGGAACTCCCTGCGCCACGCACTGGTCGATGATGTTGGCAGAAACTTCGGCCAGACGGTAGACGTTGGCTTCGCGGCTTCTGTAATCGCCACCTTTCACGGTGTCGTAGAACAAGCGGTAAGTCGAGTCACCGTCATTCTGATAATTTTTTGCTGCGTTGATTCCACCCTGAGCGGCAATGGAGTGCGCCCTACGTGGAGAATCCTGAAAGCAGAATGCTTTTACGTTGTAGCCCAGCTCTGCAAAAGAAGCTGCTGCCGCACCACCTGCCAATCCGGTTCCGATCACGATGATGTCGAGCTTCCGCTTGTTGGCCGGGTTCACCAGGTTGATATCGTTCTTGTGTTTGGTCCACTTTTCTGCAAGTGGTCCTTCGGGTATTTTGGAGTCTAGTACTGACATAATCCTTCTTTCTATTGATCAATTACAATTGCGACATGTACAGGAAAACGGGGATCGTGGCAAAAGCCAACGGTACTACAATCGCAAAGATGTATCCCACTGTTCTAATCACCGGAGTGTACTTCGGATGCCTGAGGCCGAGCGATTGAAAACCGCTCTGAAATCCGTGAACGAGGTGAAAAGCGATAGCGATCTGTCCGAGGATGTAGACGATCACCATGATTAGTGCAAATTCGTTGATGTTCGGGTTAAAAAAGTCCATCACCACGGTGTGCAAATCCTTGAGTGGCTCTTCGAGCATTTCGCCATCGAGTCCCATTTTTTGCATGGGGATGGAGGAGTCGAATTTCACCACGTACCAGAAGTTGGCCATGTGAGTAACGATAAACGCGAGAATCACCGTTCCGAGGATTCCCATGTTGCGCGAAGACCACATGGTGTTATTCTGCGGCTTGCTCATGGCGTACTTCACTGGGCGCGCCTTGCGGTTTTGCGCTGTGAGCACGATACCATCAATGGCGTGAAAAAGGATACTGAAGTACGTGAGGTACGACAGCACTTTCACCGCTGGGTTGGTGGTCATGAACTTCGTGTATTCGTTAAACTGGAGTTGTCCCTCTTCGCCAGTGACAAAGAGTTGCAGGTTTCCGGCCAGGTGGCCCACTAAAAACAGACAGAGAAAAAGTCCGGTGGCAGCCATCCAGTATTTTTTGGCCAGAGATGACTTTAGAAAAGCAGATTTGCTCATACGTTGTCGGTCAGATTTATTAATTGGTGGCAAAGTTAACCCTCACGGCTTAGCCAAACAAGGTTGATTCCTATTTAGAAACCTTCTTGATTGGGTTGTAATAAGAACAGATTGTTGATTTAGTTTTCCAACCAAATTGAAGGCCGGCTTGTTCTCTTCCAAGAATTTTTCAATATCAAATTTCTTCCTTCCCATTTGTCTCGACTCTACTTCGATCGAACTCAGCACAAGCGCTCGACAACCGGCACTCGCGCGTTGGCCGATTCTCGAGCGGAGTCGAGAGATCCGTGAAAGGAATAGATTGAAAAAAGTCTTCATTCTAAAATTGGAACCAAATCAATAATCCTTCTCAAAAACACAAAAAAACCGCCCACTCGCACTTGAGTGAACGGTTTTTTAACAAGGGGACAATGAAATGGTTCATGAGGTCTAATCGCTGTGGAAATCGGAGGCCACTGCGGGTTTGCAAATCATTGCCCCGGTTGAATTGAGGTAGCTGATTTTAGTGAAATGTGGAATAAGAATTCGGGGAATTAATTTTTCGGTTTATTGATTCACTTCCCTTTGAAACTAGACCATTCGTTATGCTTGTCCTTTTTATCCTTTTTTCCTTGATGAAAAAAGAAAGAAAAAAATCAAGGCTGTGACCTCTTATCAAAATTTAGCTTCATCAAACCTAAGTTCGGCCGGGTGATCCTGCGGCTTCCCGGTCTCACTAAGGTTTGATTTTGAAAAATTTTTGCACGAGCTCAAGGCCGATCCTCGCAATTCGCAGGAGGCTTAGCCGTAATGACTGGCTGAAAGGGAACTAAGTCAGGAAATCCGTTTAATTTTTCTTATCCATCATCAAAAACTCGTTGACTACCACTTCTGTGATGTAGCGGTTGTTTCCCTCTTTGTCTTCCCATTTTCTGCTTTGCAGCTTTCCGTCAATGGTTACTTCCGCTCCTTTCTTCAGGTACTTTTCTGCGAGCTCGGCCGTTTTGCCCCAGGCCACGAGATTGTGCCAGTGGGTGTTTTCTACTTTTTCGCCTTTGCCATTTTTGTAGGTTTCGTTGGTAGCGATGCTGAGTTTTGCGAGTTTTTTACCGCCCTCGAGTTCTTTTACTTCAGGGTCGTTTCCAAGGTGTCCGATGAGTTGCACTCTGTTTTTAATGCTGTTCATAACGTGTGATTTTTGATTAATAAAATGTTTTTTAAAAACTGACCGACAGTTGTTTGTCGATCATCTGGTGCAAATGTGTGGCGGTACCAAAAAAGGAGTCGGTAATCAAACGTAACTAAGCGTTTAATAGCCGGTTGCTAATGGTTGCTGACGGGTGGGTTGCAGGGCTGGCGGGCGATTTTGATTCTGATAGCTTGAATTAGTTGTGAGTGAAAAAAGCCTATCAGTAAAAACGACTGGAGATGAGGATCTTTTATATTAGCGAGTCCAATGAAATTTAAGCACGAAATTATTCTTTTCGCTATTAGCCTACTTCTTTCCTGCACAGTTGCAGGCCAATCTTGTGAAGAGTTCCTACAAAGTAAAATAGATTCATCCCCCGGGGAATTTGTGGACCAATTAAAAAAGCAACTGGAATGCGGAACCCTTGATGAATTTGATCTCGAGTATTGCGTGCCATATTGGGGAGAAATGTACGCGTCATCGGACAGCACAGCTACTTACAATGACTTTTATACAAGATTCGATGAATTTAAAAAAACTGAAGTCTATAAGTCATACAGAGCTGAAGCATCTCCGCAGTATGAAATTCAAAATCTTGAAATTACTGATAGTCATTGGCAAAAAGCCAAATCCGTTTTAGAGAAATCTGATGTGTCAAAAGAGAACATCACTTTATTTAAGAATTATATAGCCAATCATCCGGAACACAAAACTTATGGAGAAGCAGCAAAGGCCTTCTGGAAAGACGTGAAACAAAAATGACCTGAGCTTTACCATCTACAGAAATGTCAAAATAAGCCTCTGTGAAAACTCTTATTCTGACATATTTGATAAAATAAGCAGATATCACCAGATTTCACTTCTTATTTTACATCGAGACGAAATTGGTTCGTGGATGGAATTCTTTGATGAAATTCAAACTACTACTCGGCTCGCGAATTGAATATTATGAGCCGATTAGAGAGCGCAATCGGCTCAGGGGGATTCCGCTTCAATCAAAAGCTTGCTAGAATTTTTTCCAGCTTGCTTTGGTGAGCACCAGTGAAGTCTACACAAACCACCTTTCCAATTTCTGTTTTTCCAAAAGCCGCGTGAAAAGCAAACCAAACTCCTTCTTCAAAGTCATCGTGAAAAGTTGTAATGGGTTCTTCAGCCTTTGCGGGAAGTGAACGAATAGCCGCCACTTCATCAAACCAGTCATGTATCCATTCAGCTTCTTTTCCCAGAGTGGAAACGTAAGCTACGTTATTCTCGAGTGAGGCCCGGGCGATTTCGTTCATTAGATCTTCATCTCTTGAATCTCCAATCAAAAGCAGGAGCCAGTTTGATGTAGGGAGTTGGTCTTTCCAGTTTTGTGAAAGAGCTGAGAAGTAATAGAAGGAGCGGTTGTTTACTTGACCTGGAAAATCACTCACTCTCAAACTCCTTCAAAGTGGTTCCATCTTTCAGCTTCCATTCGGTGAGGCCGTTGGCGTTTCTGCCGAGAACAATTGATGCGGCTGTAGATGGACTGCTGAATACCTGGTCTTCGGGAAAAGACAACCATTCCCCTTTGTCGATCAAAACTCCTTGATCTAGTAACTTATTCCTAAAGTTGACTAAGTTGGAAGTCATTGATGCCACAGTTGAGCCAGCAGCTTTCGAGCCGGCAAAAACGACAAAGCCTTCAGAAGTGGGTTCTCCTTGAGCATCTGCACCACGAGCGGCTTTGATGAAAAAACTCTTCTGTTTCACTTTTGCGTTGTGTTCACGCTTTTCTTCGAAGACTTTGTGGCCAAGTGTGTTGACAAGTAGCTTCACATTGGCGATGAATTCTTCCATTTCAGCTCTATCCGATTCCGAGATGGAAGAAAGTGTAGGTACTGTTGAATTATCAATTTGATAGCGATTGATCTGCTTCGCTTTGTCGTGAAGACGGTTCTCCAGGTACTTAATGTGCGCCTTGTTCAGGTTTTCGTCCTTGCTGATAAAAACAATGGCCTCATGCCAAAAGTCTTTCGAGCTAAGCTGCTGAACCAGTCTCTTGAAAACAGATTCTGCCTCACCGATGTAGACCAACTCTTTCCCAGACTCATCTCTACCAAACAATAAATAAATTCCTGGATTCGTCAGATCAGGCCTGTCCGTGCAGTCTTTGATTTTGATCCTCGGAATTTTATAGGCTTTGCCTGTCCAGTTCGAAAGCTCACACGTCATCCGGCCGTTGGGCTCGCCATCGATCAGGAAGAGTTTTATAGTTTTTGGGAAGGGCATGTTTAAGCTAAGGATTTCAGAGGATGGTTATTATTAGAGCAATATACTGTTTGCTTAGTAAAGCTCCATTGTAAAAGTAAATTGACTGTGTGACTTTCCAATTACTCTTATTCAAAATTTGCTACTTTGCAATAAGAACAAGAACCAGATTCACTCTCAGAATTAACTATGAATAACGATACTACGCTCACTCCATTACGATTTCACTTTTATTATTTGAGATTCAAGCCTTACAAAGATCTACAGAATGAATATGATAGCAATAGAATTCTAAGAGACGTAATTACCTTTATTTCTCAAGAAAAAAGAGAAAATAGAGGTTATTTGATCGATAGAAATGATCAAAGAACTAATGAGCTTCCTAGAGAATTGTTTATGACTAGTGCAGTATTTATGCACAAGGAAAGAAGAATTCGTTGTTCTCTGGCCTTGTTAAGGGCTGGTAGAATCCCCAAGATCAAACCAAAAGATAAATTCACACTAGTGCCGCTCAAAGAGATGGGAGGAAGTGTTGCGGAAGAAACTCATTTTTACATAGACTTCTCCAGAAAGACTGCAACAATTTGTATTGAATACAACTATCACGGACCTAGAATTTCAGACGTGGAATATTACCTCCGTAATATTGCAAGACATAAGCTGAAACTTTCCCGGGCAACAGAGGTTGGGTTGTATATGGACAACTCTATTGATAAAACCCTTGAAAGCTTGAAGAATGTTTTGAATATCGACATTAAGCTGCAGCCTCAAAAGATAACTGCAATGGACAAGGATATCGTTGGACAGTATTTCACTGGCTTAAACTCGATTGGCCATAAGCTCAAACCAAAATTCTTAAAGCTTGAAGCTATGTTTCAAGCACCAGGAAAAAATGTTGAAAGTGTTGCCTTAAATAAGGAAGCTAACTCGATGATACAGAATCTACTTAAAAAGTTCCAATCCAAACCAGTTAATATTGATTGCTTTGAAAATTTCGTAGTAAAATATGAAGATAAGGATGGAGCAGAAGAAGTGTTCAATCTACTGAAAGGAAAGAAAGAAGTGATAAAAGAAGTTGACTTGAACGAGATCAAAAAGAAAAGACATCTTTACGAGCTAATAGAGCAGGACTTTGACGATTTTATGGAATCCTTAGAGAAATGATTGATAAATATTTCAAACACCCGGTATGGTGGGATCTTTGTGTTTCATTTGTGGTTCTAGCAGTATTAATGCTATGCTTGAAGATTGACTTTATCGCCTTACCCGAAAAATCTAGAGTTTTATCAGTTTCGGGAGATATTCCTCCGATTAGTTTCACTGCAGCAGGTTTCATCATAACTTTACTAGCTATACTGATTACGTTTAAAATCAACACAACAGCCTCAAAGAAGAATTACAGTGAATCGAATAGCGTTTTCGAACTATTCTTTGTGTCTGACTTGTACATCGAGACAGTTAAGCAGTTCAAAAAATGTATAAAGTCATTAATAGTTGTTGCTCTATCAGGATACTTGCTGAAACTTATTAACTCATGGAAAGAAGTTGAGGTGCTTTTCTTCTATAGCGTTGCGGGAGTAATTATTATCTCGCTAACACTATGGCGTTGCTTACTCATTCTAAATAAGATTTTAAATCTCCAAGGACAGGAGTAACTGATTCTGTACCACGCTGCTTGAAAGCTTTAATCGAAAGTTCAGAAATGAATTTTATCCATCTCATTTTTAGCTCTTCTCTTCATTTTCTTACTATTGAAAATGTTACCTATTACTTCAGAAACAACCTCCCTTCTGAGGGCGATATTTGAACTATTAGTTAGGTCTACTGGATCGTTAATGGACGTGATGCTAAGAGCTCTTTTGATCCTGGGATAGGTCTTCAAGATGTCATCCTCTATTTTAGAATTAAATAAAGAATTG
Organism: Halocola ammonii; assembly: GCF_049334165.1. NCBI lineage: Bacteria > Pseudomonadati > Bacteroidota > Flavobacteriia > Flavobacteriales > Halocolacceae > Halocola > Halocola ammonii. The sequence goes on along the minus strand of NZ_JBEGHD010000001.1, from coordinate 503,092 downwards.
GGATTCGTGAAATACTGTTTCCCATTGTTGATAACAGGTAGGACATCGAGCATGCCATCAATCCATTCAACTGCAATAGGTAAAGGAACATAACCGTACTGAATGTAGAATAGTTCTTCATTTACAAAGTCGATGAACTTCTTCCTTGTCTCGTTATCAAAATAATTCTGTGCAAGAAAATTATCCTGATACTTGTTGACCAAATTGTTAACTACCTGAAAATAATTGCTCTTCTGTTTAAGTCTGTATGATTGTACTGCGATTATTATTGCTGCTACCCCTAATACATTTACAAGCACAACAATAATATCTTTCCAAGTAGTAAATCCATGTTCCATAGTTAAAAGCTGTTTTTACTTGATAATGCAGATTTCAGTATTCTCCTAGTTCAGTTGAATCCACTTCTTCCCCTTCAACTAGCTTGTAGACAGCTTTTGAAATCAGTTGGGCTCTCTTTTGAACGAAGTTGTTGAAGTCCGTTTTGATCTTTTCTGCTTTCTCTCCTATAGTGAGTCCTTCATAGTCGCCTGCCTTTAGTTCATCTACTGGAATCAAGTGACTTTGTAGGCGTTGTTTAATGATGGTTTCAGAGGCCCAATCATAACGTTCTTTTAAATAAGTCAAAGGCTCTTTTCTGCCAATCACACGATTTGTTTTGCCGGTGATAAGAGCGCAGTTTAGTGCAATCGTGCTATTGATTTCCTCTTCAAAGTAATCATTGGCTTCCTTTACTAAAGCATCAGGGAAAATGTGGTGATACTCCCTTTTTCTAACGTTATCGGAAGTTATCTGTGAACCGTCAGCAAAATCGTATGCTCCAAAATAATTTGCCACCGCCAGAATTCCTCGACCTCTGATGCTCACTCGCTTCGGCCAGGTGATGTGGAGAAGCTCATCAGCAGTCGCAACTGGGAATAAATCGCGATTTAATACAGGGATGTCTTTCAAGGTATACTGCTGCCCATTTTCAGGTTTGATTCCATTTGAAAGGAAACCGACCATGTTCATGTAGTCTGCAAAAGCACGAGAAGCGGCTGAATTTTCATATCGATCGGTGAAGAACGAAGACCACAAATATTTTTTTAGGAGTATGTGAAGCTGACCTCCCTTATCTCCATGTTTATCAAATTGAGTATACAATGCTGCTATTACAGATAGCACCGCATTGGTTGGCAGTCGATCTTCATCGAAGATTCGATTCTGTTCCATAAAAGTAGCCATACTCGCTAGTCCCTGAACCATCGAGTCCCATTTTCGAACTACTTCGTTCTTGTCCATATCCCAAATACCCCGTTTATTAGGAGCTTTATTTTGCATAAGTGCGCTGGTGTAAAGGATAAGAAAAGACAAATCGAAATATCTCGAAATAGAGGGATGTTCAGTATTTAATTTCTCTTGCAGTTCATGTAGTGAGGTGTCCTGTAAACCTTCAATTTCTGCTACTATGATATCGTACTGTGTGAGTGGTTTACTATTTGTGTTCATATTGATGAAAACACTCAGCGCGGTTTCTTTAGAAGTAGATGATGGCAGGGCCAAAAAAGGCAAATTGTAATGTTTAACTGTTTCTCGATAGCTGTTGATAACCGTACTTAGCCTCTGTTTCTTTGCAGCATAAACTTCATACTTCTCTGCAAATTCTGAATCTTCGGACTGTGGTTTAAATGGGGTAAGAGCAGCGACAATCCAATCCTCTATTTCTGAGCTTATATCTTCTGGACGCAGAAGTTCTAGCGGAATGCAACCTCGCTTTAGAGACTCAGTGGGTTCGTCAGCCCAGAGAGGCATCATTTTGTCCGTTTTCTTCTGGATCCACCTATTCTGGACTATTGCAGTGGCAGCTTTTTCTTCATCTACATCCTCCAGAGGGCCGTTCTCTTCCCAATAGGTGTCATACTCTTTCAGATAGAGAAAGTACTTTTCCCACTCGTAATTGTTGTGAAGAGCTCGCCATATTGCCGTCAACCTTTGTTGTCCGTCCAGAAGTTGCTCATGAACCTTTGGGAAAGGAGGCTCAGTAAATTCAGCAGTGACCAAATAGCGAGATATGAACTGCTCTTTATCGACATTTAGAACAAGGGTTATTCCCAGTGGTAAATCATTGATAATAGTGGCAAGCAAACTAGAAATTCTGTTCCTATCCCAGGATTCATGTCTTTGAAAGCGAGGTAACTTTAGCTCTCCGTGTCTAATTTTATGATACCAATTCTCTATTTTTCTGTCACGTGCTTCTACGCTCATTTTTGCTTTCGATTTTTTGTTAAGGTTTCTTTAATCATTCCCCAACCTTCACCTGACCGTTTGTCAACATAGACAACAGCAGATGAAATAGAGGGGCAGGATTCTCGTTCAAATGACCGTTACCTCCTTCTTGCTAACTCCTTTTCCTTCTTCACAATTTCTTCTTCAAGAGCATTCCTTGTTGTATCCAATAAATCTCTTGTTGCTAAAGCCTTTTTTAACCTTTTAATGCTTTCCCTTAGAGTGTCCTCAGGCGTCTCGCTCAATTTTTGATGTTCATCCTTCACAATTAAAGCTGCTTCTTCTCTACCTTTTCTATTGTGATTACTGATCTGAACGAATTCGTGAAACTTCTTCAAACCGTCTCCTATTGCATTCAATTCCACTTTTATACCCGAGAGGGATATGTTTAACTTCCCTCCTGAGAGTATTACAGCGCCAACTAAAGCCAGACTCGCTACTGAGATGGTGATCATCAATGGGCTCTGCTTCCTAATTTGTGATATAAAAAGTTCTGAATCACCTAAGTCTTTATTGTAGTAGCGTGTTATAGAATTCTTGCTTAAACCTTCTTTCTCCAGTAAAATAGGTAGCTGTTGACTTAGCTGTGATAATCTTTGGTCTTCTTTTGCAGTGTCATAAAGAAGAAAATCTTGAAATAATTCGGGCTTGTTTAATAAGTAACCGTAAACTCCTTTTAAATGTCTTAGAAATTCTGCTAAGTCATCTAGCCGGAAGTCTTTTCCTTCCTTGCCAAAAATTAAGACAGTCTCAAGCTCGTGGTTTGGTTTAACTGATAGTTGCATGTGTATATGTATTAAAATTATTTTTTATAATTCTCCCTCTCCTCCGCAGCAAAATTCACCACATCCGATTTCTCATAATTCTTCTTTTCCGAATCTTCATCAGAATTAACGTTCACCTGCCCGTTCATTAGCATCGGCAACAGCCAATCACGCAGCGAGGCCAGCTCTTGATTTTCTTGCTCCAATACATCTTGTTGAGCAAACATTGGTGCCACTGTAGCTGTGAATTTTTCAATCAGTTCATGAGGAGGTGACGCAATTTCTACTGTCTTTAATGTGGAAGAGGATATTTCGGCAAAGGTGGAACCCGAAGCTTTTTTAATAATTGCGGGTAAATACAGCTGGACCGTCAGAAAAACATACTCGGTTGAAAATCCATCATTGGGCACGAGTGATTTAAAGCCTTGATTAGTGGTCACAGGTTCTTTGGCAATTGCCATGTAACCCACAGGCGCACGAGACGAAAGAAGAACCGTTCCCTTTGGCATAATCTTTAAGGAAGCTGATTTTCTCCCAGCTTCGGTTACATCAAACTCACCGTGGCTAATAAACCTCTTACCCTTTCTACCCGCAAGGTCTTTTGGCGTGATCCATGGAATGCCGCTACCTCCAGCAGTGAAATATTCCTTTTTGGCTTTTGAGGGAGTACTGCCACCGATTATATCGCCAATTTCAGAAAGTGAGTAATTTCCCCATCCCTTCGGTACCTCCCTCTTCAGCTGCTCATTCCACACCATCGCACCACCGCTACTTTTGTAGGGCTTGCCCTCAAGTTCTGGATTACCCATCTCAGCGGCCTGGGCAGCGGAGATCGGAAAATCAAACTGTACAAACCAATAATCATAAATCGTCTTGGCCAGGGCTTCCAGCTCCGCATTGATGCGGTTGTTGAGTTCGATTTTGGAGTCGAGAGAGGAAAGTGTTGAGCTTATTTGTTTCCACTCAAACTCTTCTGGAACTGGAACCTCAAGATCTTGAAGGGATTTAAGAGACAAGTTCTTTATTGTGGAACCCGTAGCAACGTTCCAAAAATACTTCTGGATTTCAGGTAGTTGGAAATAGTAAAAGTAAAACCTGTTGATCGGACTCTTAAAGTTCAGATAGGCAGCACTTTTTCCCAACATCACCTTCTCGCCATTGTAAAAGCCAAGCTCCCCTATCGTTCCATTGATAGAGATCAAGAGGGTGTTTTCATTCAGCGGGATATGGTGTTTTTCAAGTTCTTCCTCAGAAACGGTCTTAGTGTTTTCCGTGATCTTGATCGCCCCGTTCTCTAAGTTGTTACCGTTAATAAAGTAGATTTCCGAGTCTGAATACTCAGGTGTGCCATGCAACCCATCACCGATTCTATGGCACAAACTCTTCAGAGTAGCTTTCTTCCAAGTAGTTCTAGCCATAAGTAAGTTTTTGAAGGCTATTCTGAATGTTAGAATCAAGGTTCTTTGACTCCGCAAAGAGCTTATCCAACCTTTCCTTGTAGCCGTCCATTTTTTCTTCAAATTCTTTTGGCGAAATATCCACATACTCAATCTTCACTTCAAAATACTGCCCCGCGCTCAGGCTGTAGTTTTTGGCCTTTAGTTCCTCGTAGGGTACCACCACAGAAAAGTCGTCTTCGGCCCGCTTGCTGTTGAAAACCTCAATGATGCGGTCCTCCTCTTCATTGCTGAGCAGGGTCTTTTGGTTTTTGCCGTCCTTCACCTTTTTGCCCAGGTTGCTGGCATCCACCAGCACCACGTCTTCCTTGTTGGTTTTATCCAGAAAGAGGATGCTCACATTGGTGCCCGTGGTGGCAAAAATGTTGCTGGGCATGCTCACCACGCCTGCAAGCATACGTTCTTCCACCAGCTTTTGACGGATTTTCTTGTCTATTCCGCTCTGGGCAGTAATGAAACCGGTGGGTACCACTATGGCTGCCTTACCCGTTTCATTGAGGCTATGCATAATGTGCTGGATGAAGAGCAGGTAAATGGCCATTTTGTCTTTGGCCTTGCCCGGCACTTTCGGGATGCCTGCAAAAAAACGTTCCTGATTTGTTTTGCTGTCCAGGCTATCGCGATACTCGCTAAAGTCCAGCTTGAAAGGCGGATTACTTACGATGTAATCGAAATGCTCCGGCCAGTCTTTACTGTGGTAAGGCTTTAAAACCGTGTTTCCTTCAATGATATTCGGAATACTGTGCACCAGGTTGTTCAAAATCAGGTTGAGTCGCAACATCGTGCTACTCTTTTGACTGATGTCTTGCGAGAAGATGCTACAACGATCTTCTCCAATTTGGTGGGCCAAATTCATAAGCAGCTGACCAGTTCCCGCTGCTGGGTCGTATAGTTTTTTATTACCGCTTTTGTCGGTCACCAGACAACGCGCCATAATCTTCGCTACAGCATGCGGAGTGTAATACTCGGCATACTTTCCACCACCATCTTTGTTATAATCCTTAATCAGATATTCAAAGATAGTTGCGTAAAAGTCGAACTTCTCTTCAAAAATATGTTCAAAGCTAAAAGGTGTGAGCTTCCCGATTATCGCTTTACAAAAATTGTCTCTTCGCGAAGTGTCATTGATGTATTCACTCAAACGATCAAAAAGTGGAATGCGCGAACCACCCTGGGTTTTCACTGAAAATATGTCGCTGTTTGTAGCAGCGATATCACGGAGAGTATCGTCCAGCGTTTTGTGAAATTCGTCCTCGTTTTGTCTGGAGGCCAGATAGCTGAGTAAGTGCTTTGGCTTCAATACCGCCACGTTTTCACCCAATTCCATGAGCAACATTTCATAATCGCTGGAGGACATATTCTCGAGCGTCTCGTGCAAGTTATCGGCATCTGCCAGTTCGGGACGATTTCTCTTGACATCACCTACAAACTTGTCGTTCATCAGCTTGTACTGAAACATCTGCACAATGATCTTGTACTCGTTTCCGTCATTGCCGAGGCCGTAGTTCGCACACACGCTCTTGAGGTCATCAATGAGCTCTTTCGTCTTTTCTCTGTAATCAACTGTCATGCAGCAGCTCCGTTAAATTCGTTCAGATATTCTCGCACCACCAGTTTATTGATGAAGCGAGTGTGATCTGCATTAAGATTAATATTGTTTTTCTTCTTGAACTCCTCAATGATCTTTTTCATCACCATTCGCTCAATAAAAGCCTCATTGGTCAGAGCCTGAGCATTTTGCTGCACATAATCATCGGTGGCAGTTTTCAGGTCGTTGAGAGCTTTGAAGAGTTTTAATTCGTCATCGGTTGGCTCGCCTTTTTCCATCAATCTTTTGTGGATGCGAGCGTACTTGGCGTCATTGTCATATTTGGCACGCAAAAGACGATTCTTTCGGTCGTCTTCAATAGCCTTGTCGTAAATTTTCCTCAACTCTTTGATGTTAGATTCCATTTCCTCCTTCGAAATCTCATTGAGGTTTTTCTTCTTGAACAGGCGCTCCAGTTCCTGGCGCAAGTTTATGAATTCAGGTGAAGATTTATCAAGGTTATCAGACAAAGCTTCACGAGTTCTTCTCAGAATATCTTTTAACTGATCGGCCAAAACTAATTCCTCAGACTTTACTTTAGTGAAAGCGAAAAGTACATCTTCCAAGGCTATGTTCAGCAACTGCTCGCTCTCACGCCCATGCTCCATTGCTTCACGTTTGTTAATCAGATCCAATCGCTGGTTGGCCAATCGAGCCAGAACATTTAAGTTTCGAAAGTCCAGTTTTTCTAGCAGGTCGAAATTGCCAGTCAGGCGAATAAGGTTGTAAAGACTTTTGGAAGTATTTAGAGCTTTCACGATTTCCAGCACCGTTTCCCGGTCGTTAATCTCACTCAACTCTGATGAAAAAGATTCCTTGTTACTTGTGGTGTAAGGAAAAAGTATTCGGGAAATCCGGTCTATTTCCTCTTCAATTTCTTCAGGCTTCAGGAAGAGGTCCGAGTAATGTTGCAGGTCATCTCCAAGCTCTTCTTGCAACTCATCAAAATAAGCTTTGTTGGTTTTATCGAATTCCTTTTGGATGTCGGCAAAGTCAACCACATAACCAAACTTAAAGTCTTTGTAAGTTCGATTAACTCGCGTAAGTGTCTGAAGCAAGTTGTGAGATTTCACCACTCTTGCCAGATATAATTTCTTCAACCTCTTAGCATCAAAGCCCGTGAGAAGCATATTGTAAACAAAGAGGATGTCGATCTTCCCAGCTTTGAAGCTGTCTACATGATCTTTTCTCTCTTGTTTGTTTCCTTCATCATGTAAGATGAGAGCGGCTGTATCTACCTTATTCCTTCTTGACCTGTAAGTTGCTCTTTCTTCAGCTACCTGGCTCAAAGGTACATTCGCATACATTTCCTGAAAGAAGTCATAAAGTTTTCGTGCTTGTTCAGAAGAGTCACAAACTACCATGGCTCCAACACTGTCGTCACCAAACTGAATGCGAGATTGCTCAAAATCTTCAACGATATAATCAAGCATCGGCTCAACAAAACTAGGATGAGCGTAAACTTTCTTTTTATCTCCTTCTCCTTTGAGAATGTTTATTTTTTCTAATTCATCCAGTTTCTCCTTCATTCGATGCGCAAAGTCTGTTCGGATCTCTTCGCGAATCAACCGCAGCGTGTAGCCATCTTTGATCGACATGTTGTAGTAATACTTGTGAATGTAGTCACCGAATAAAGCTTTCGACTTTACATCTCCGCTGATTAGTGGTGTACCTGTCAATCCGATCTTGATGGCATTCTTATCGGAGTTTTCCAGATTCGCTAGGAAACTTCCTTCCGGAGCATAGCTTCGGTGAACTTCATCAAGGAAATACACACGCTGAAGATTTATATCGTAATCGGTGTTGCGGATTACATCAGGATCATCTTTGAATTTCTGAATGTTCACGACAGTAATTTCCCGATTCCCGGAATAATTGTGAACCGCCATGGTTGATTTAATTTCCTTGGCAAACTCTTCGCGAGAGTCGATTCGATGAACTTTCAATCCTCTGGCTTCAAATTCCTGAGAAGCCTGAATGAGCAAATCCAGGCGGTCAACAATGAAGTAGAACTTCGGAACCACGCCTTTCTTCTGGAAATAATCAGTTAAAAAGTGGACGTTGAAATAAGCCAAAGCCGTTTTACCACTTCCCTGAGTGTGCCAGATAATTCCTTTCTTGATTCCCTCGTCCAGCTTCTTTTCAATTGCTTTTGTGGCAAAGAGTTGTGGATAGCGCATGATGTGCTTTTGCAATCCTTTTTCTTCTTCTACGTAAGCAATGGCATAGCGAAGAATGAAAGCTAATCGCTCTCTTCTGAACAGTGAGGTGCAGATTCGATTGGTCGGCTTTTGTGGTGACTTATTTTGTAAAAACTCGGGAGATGTCTTGATCGCGATCAAGTTATTGTCGCGTAGAACTTTGTTCTCGGTAGGTTCTTCGATCTCCGGCAGTTCCTGATTTATAAATTCTGGATCATCTTCCCTGAAATAGTTGAAGCCTGGTTTGCCATAAGCCGTAGTTGCATAAAACGCACCTTGCAGAGGCTCTATCTCACCGTCCTCATACTCCATGTTATTGGAGAAAACCATCACCTGAGTCAGATTGAGCAGCTTGCGAAACTTCTTGTTTTGAAACCTGCGGAACATGCGCTGCCGCTCAGCGATTATTCCATCTTTGTTATTCGGAATTTTCACTTCGATAAAGGCAAGTGGCATTCCATTTACAAGAATGGTCACATCAGGCCTGAAGACATCTTCATCATTTTTGTACGGGAGCTCAGTAACTACATGAAAGCTGTTGTTGTCGAAATCGTTGAAGTCGATCAGCTTAATTCCAGTTCTGGCTACGAGCTTTTGGTAAAAGGCACGACCCAAGTCTTCATTGTCGAGAAGTAAATTTAGATCCTCGTAGTATCTCTCCACTTCTGCAGCACTTACATTAGGATTAATTCGCAACAAGCTCTCCTCAAAAATCTCAGGAAAAATATTCGTTCGCGAATCCCAGTTTGCATCCTTCAAAGAAAGATACTTATAACCCAACCTGGTCAGGTGCAGGATAGTAGGGATTTTCACACGAGAATCTTCGTTGAAGGCCATTGAGAGTGCAGAATTAGTCGAGCCAAAATAGCAAAATCGGAAAACTTGCTTGTAGGCTTACTTTCTTCATTTGTTTACGCTAATGATCTAAAAATTAATTTTTATTTGATTTTTCCAGTATTCCTTTCAGCTTTTCCCTCACAGGCTCAAGGTCATTTTCTATTCCTTCAATCAGGGTAGCAGCCATTTGATCCATCTTCTCTTTTTTTAAAGTATAGGTTTTGGAAACAATATGCGTAACATGAGAAAGGTTGCTATGGCTCAAGTTCAATTCTCCTTTGGAGACCTCGTCCTTCATTTCTTCTTGATAACTCTCTCTTACGCTTCTTTTGTCTCCTGCGACTTCAAGAATTACCAGTACTTGCTTTTTCTCAAGTATTTCCAGTGGCAACAAAGTGTAGTACACCTGATCGTTGTTATTGGATTTGATGTGTCTCCAGGAATCACTGTTTCCGAAGAGCTCCAGATCAAAATGTCCGGCAACTTCGTGAAGCTGTGCAATGACGTATTTTAAAGCTTCACTTTTGGTTTCGATAGCTTTGTCAACTTTCGAGGAGTAGTCAAAGTAGAATTTTGCCTGTTCATTCATTTCGCTAGATTTTGTTAAGCGATTCATATTATTTACGAAGTCATTGAAGTACAGATAATCCTTCATAGGAAGGTTTACCGGAAGCCCTTTGCTGCACACGTTATTCAGCCATTCCCAATGGGTAACACTGATGAAATTTTCATTTTTAATGTCGAGATCCGAAAATGGGTTTATAGCGAGCACAATTCCTACCTTTCGATTGTCGGCATACGGAAACCGATTCCAGTAATCTTCCAAATCATTGTCCAGCACGTGGTAAACTTTCGCCTCGATGATCACAACACTTTGAGAAGCTTCTGATTCGATCACAATATCGATTCGCCCATTGCCAGTTCCTAGCTCCAGCATGACTTCAAATTCAGAAAAATCCAGTTCCTTCTTAACTTTCTTTCGGGCGTATTTTTCTTCGATCAGATCCTCGAGCGCCTCGAGCATCAGCGGACTTAGCAGAGGAGAAAGCTCAGGATCCAAGAAGTAGCTGTAAACATTGCAGATTGTAGTTTCTCGAGTGGAATGACCGGCAACGTCCAGAAATCCAACTTCGCGTGGAGTTGCTTCGGGAATGTCAAGTGTGAGGACTTGAAATAAATCCGGGTCCAAATTTTTCATGAGCCGAAGCTAGGAATTTAAGTTTGTACCTTTTTGTCCAACCACGTCACTTCACTTAGGCACCACCTAAAGTCGGTGCCCCTTAGTGACCCCTCCCGTGAATCAACTACACACCGCAGGGCCTTAAGTGATTCTGACAAAGGGCCAGTTTCAATTTTGACTTCCCAACCTGTAGAATTCCAAGTCCCAATAGACAACTCGGTTCAATTCCTGTTCATGTTCTGGGAGATCCGGTGGAAGTTGAAAAACGTCCAGATAGGCATCACCCTGATTGCAAATTAGAGTCTTGTTTCTTTTTAAACCTGAACTAAGCGAGTCAATAATCAGTTGGAGTCCTTCGCTTGGAATTGAATCCCTCTCGAATAAACTAATCAGGGTTTGTTCCAACTCTTGCTGGGCATGAATTCTCCCTTTGGAGTAATGGGGATGTATTGAGAGTATTGAGTCGAGTTGGTTAGGATTGATTGCTTTCTTTCTGGATCTTTCAGGTTGGTTGAGGAACTGCTCTATTCCCAGGTCCAACTGTGAGGCTTTAAATGAAATTGAATCCCGCTTCATGGTTAGTAGAACATCATCCGTTTCGGGTACAGTCTTGAACCACGCCCTGGAAATTGGTACTGAAATAATCTGTTTTGTCTTATGATTTCGAATTAGCAGGTAGTCTGTACCATGAGACGTGTCCTGCCAAAGAAGATACACTGTGGCTTGCAAGCTCTTAATCTCAACGCTGTCTTGAAAAGAGTACATATCATGGAAGTGTTCCTCTTTGAAATCTACCATGACATCAGAGAAGTAATCCCTATCGCGATATTCTTTTTCACTGTCAGTTGGAGTAGTCGCTTTTTCAACTTTGTCTTCTGGTGGGTTGCAGGCTGCCAAAAGAATGCTGAGGATAAAAGTGAATAGAAATCTCATGGTGTATTCAATTCTAGTGTCTTAACCATTTCTACCCCTCACCAACTCTCTCAAAAATCAACGGAAACCTTACGGGTACAACTTCCTGAAACTTTACTGCTTCGCCATTCTGACGAGCGGGCTCTTTGAATTTCTCTTAGCTCAGTTGAAAGGTCGTTCTCCAAGTACGATGATTTTATTCACCACCCCCGACTCTCACCGGCAGAATGAATTGAATTTTAACAGGTTCGCCTTCCTGAAACGTGGTTGAAGGGCTGCTCTACAACAAAAAGTTGAGAATCGACTAACGGCCGGGCGTGGAGAAGATGAAGGTGAAAGGGTTAGCAAAGGCCAGCGCGCGGTGGTGGATCAGGAAAGGCGGGGAGGAGAAGAGTGGGGTTTCGATGGGCCATTGAGGTGAACTCGCGAGACCCTGAACCGAGTTCAGGGTGACTCGCTTTCAATTGACGGTTACAGTGAGTTGGGCTCCACCATCTAAAGAACGATTGTAGAATAGAAACGAAAACCCTCCCACCCAAATCGTCCAATCGAAGACGGTCGTCCTGAACTGTCACACTGAACTTGTTTCAGTGTCAGGACCTGTGCAAGTACCCCGCAATAGTCATCCAGAATCCCCAAACCACCCTTCACTCAAATCCCTCAATTCCGGGTTTCCTTCTTTTATCAGATTCCACTTCCAATCGCGGTGCCAGCGTTTCAGTTGCTTTTCTCTGTTGATGGCGTTCATCATGCCGGGGATGGTCTCGAGGTAGAGTAAGTCACAGCAGTTGTACTTGCTGGTAAATTTTGAGCCTTTAGCAAACTTGTGCTGGAAGACGCGTTTTTTGATGTTGCTGGTAACTCCAACGTAAAGGGTAGTTCTATTGCGGTTGCTGGTGATGTAGACGTAACCGGTTTTCACGATCGTAATAAACCTCCTACTCCACCACAACTCTTCCTCTTTTCACCACCTCTCCCGTCTGGCTGAGGATGCGGTAGAAGTAAACTCCTGAGCTGTGGCTGCTAATGTTGATGGAGGTTTTTTGCGAATCCACAAGCTGGGTGGTTAGCAGTCGGCCTTGCGTGTCGCGGAATTCTATGGTGCGTGCTTCGCCTTTCGAAACTTCAAAAATCAGCTTTTCGCTTGCCGGGTTTGGGTAAACACGTACTGCAATCGCTTCACCTTCTTCTACGCTGATGATGATCACCTCAACGTCCAGGCAGGTGGTAAACTCTCCGCAGTCTGTCGTGAGAGTTAGACAGACCTGGTAAGTTCCGCTTTCTGCGTATGAGTGAACCGGGTTTTCGTCATCGCTGGTGTTTCCATCTCCAAAATCCCAGAGGTAATCGCCTTCAGAGGAATTGTTAGTAAAAGTCACCTCGCCCTGATCTGAAGTGAAATCGAAATCCGCTTCTTCTGCTTCGGGCTCGTCAATGACCACCTCAACGTCCGCTTCACACCCATTTTCGTCCGTTACCGTGACGGTGTAATCTCCTGCTGAGAGGCCTTCAAAAGTTCCGTTGGTTTGTGGTGTGCCTCCGTCCAGACTAAAAAGGTGAGCACCCGTTCCTCCGCTGGCTGTCACCGTGACGCTGCCATCACTATCCCCAGCACAGGTTACATCGTTTGAAGATTCAATTTGTGCCGTAAGTTCTTCAGGTTCGGTGAGTGTGGCTGTGGCTTCTGCTTCGCATTCGTTGGAGTCTGTGACCGTAATCGTGTAGGTGTCATCACCAAGGTCGGAGTAGGTTACAGCATCGTCAGAAACATCTGTATCGTTGAACGTGTAGGGCGCTTGTCCGCCAGTTGCTATGGCGGTGATAGCTCCGTTGGATTCTCCAAAACAAAGTGGATCAGTCGCATCCAGTGTCAATTCAACTACAGCTCCAGCGGCAATTTCTGCTGTAACCTCCGCTTCACAACCGTTCGCATCGGTCACCGTGATGGTGTAGTTTCCTGCTGCGAGACCGTTGAAAATTCCGCTGGTTTGCGGTGTGTCTCCGTTCAGACTGAAGAGTTGAGCTCCTGTACCTCCGTTGGCGGAAACTGTGATGCCACCATCGTCAAAGCCAGCGCAAGTAACATCTGTCGATGATTCAATTTGTACGCTAAGTTCTTCCGGCTCAGTAAGCGTTACCGTTGCTTCTGCTTCACATCCGTTGTTGTCTGTGATATTCACGGTGTAGTCGCCTGCAGCAAGATCTGAGTAGGTCGCAGAATCGTCAGGTCCGTCAGTCCAATTGAAGGTGTATGGTTCTGCTCCGCCTGTTGCCGTAGCAGTGATAGTTCCGTTGCTTTCTCCAGAACACAGCGGAGAAGTCGATTCAAATGTGATATCCAGTTCAGTTCCACCAGCGATGTCTGCAGTTACTTCTGTTTCACATCCATTTTCGTCTGTTACGGTGATCGTGTAATTCCCCGCAGCCAGCCCACTGAAAGTGCCGCTGGCTTGTGGTGTTTCTCCGTTCAGACTAAAACTGTGATCGCCTGTTCCTCCGATCGCTGTCACTGTGATGCTGCCATCGTTTTCGCTTGCACATGCTACGTCCGTTGTAGATTCAACTTGTGCGGTGAGTTCTTCTGGTTCGTTGAGTGTTGCTGTAGCTTGTGCTGCGCATCCGATGGCATCAGAAACGCCAATGGTATAGACTCCTGCAGAAAGATCAGTGTAGGGAGGAAAACCCTCTGGTGCGCCAGTCAAGTCGAATGTGTAGGGTTCCTGTCCGCCCGTTACAATGATCGTAATGGATCCGTTGCTGTCTCCAAAACAAAGTGGATCAGTTGCTTCGAGTGTCACTTCTATTTCTGCTCCTGCGGCAATTTCTGCCGTGACTTCTGTTTCACAGTTATTATCGTCTGTAACAGTGATGGTGTAGTTTCCTGCTGCCAGGCCATTGAAAATCCCGCTAGTTTGCGGTGTGTCTCCATTCAGACTAAAAAGATGGGCGCCTGTTCCTCCGCTGGCAGTAACGGTAATGCTTCCATTTTCTAGACCTGCGCAAGTTTCATCTGTCGAAGATTCAATCTGTGCGGTGAGTTCTGTTGGTGCAGTTAGCGTTGCAGTAGCTTCTGCTTCACATCCGTTGCCGTCTGTGACGATAACTGTGTAGTCGCCTGCAGCAAGATCAGAGTAGGTCGCGGCATTGTCAGGACCATCTGTCCAGTTGAAAGTGTAGGGTTCTGCCCCGCCTGTGGCTGTGGCTGTGATGGTTCCGTTGGATTCTCCAAAACACAGCGGAGATGTCGCATCCAGAGTAACCTCCACATCGGCTCCTTCTTCTACGGTGACATTGACTTGAAGCTCGCAGCCACCGACTTCCGAAATATTTACGGTGTATTCGCCAGCCCCGACATTATTGTAGGTGTCAGAATCCTGTGGGCCATCCACCCAGTTGAAAGTGTAAGGCTCTGTTCCGCCTGTAGCGCTGACCGTTATCGATCCGTCTTCATCGCCCAAACAAGTTGGGTTCGTCACATCGATTTGATCAACCTGAAAAGTGCAGGTCTCGAGTTTTGCCAATCCGTTGATCGTTCCTCCAACCCATTTGACATCATTTTCACTCACATTGACTGCCCGCACCAGGTTATAAGGCAATTCGGAATTGGTGTCTGTGTAGTGCGTCCAGTTGGTGCCATCAAAATATACCAGTCCCTCAGAGAACAAGCCCATCCAAAGTCCTCCAAAGGAGTCGATAGCGATTTCCATGATCTCGTTCTCTGGAAGTAGTGAGTTATTCTCGTTGTAATTCGTCCAGTTGGTACCATCAAAAAAGGTGAGCCCTTCGCTTCTCATCCACAATCCATCGCTGTCTACTGCCAGTGCTCGGACTTGATTAGATGGTAGGTCTGAGTTTGATGTGTTGTAAATTGTAAAGTCGGTGCCGTCAAAAAAGGCGAGGCCAGAATTGGATCCCAACCAAAGATCATCATTTTCATCGATGGCAATCGATCTTACATAATTGTTAGGAAGGTCAGAGTTGTCGGTGTCGTAAATTGTCCAGTTCGTTCCATCAAAATGCGCAAGTCCGCCAGAAGTTCCATTGAAATTGGAAGCTCCTATCCACGCGTTCCCATTGGAGTCTAGTGCCATCGATCTTATAGAATTATCTGGAAGTGGTGAGTTAAACTCATTGTAGGTCGTCCAGGTAGTGCCGTTATAAACGCCCAGTCCACTGGCAGTTGCCACCCAAATATTGCCATCGGGATCAACTGCAATCTCTCTGATATTGTTACTCGGCAAACCTGTACCATTGCCGTCATAAGCAGTCCAGTTGGTACCGTCAAATTTTCTTATACCGAGGTTTGTGGCAACCACCAGATCTCCGTTGTTGTCGAATGTCAGATTACGAATTTGATCACTTGGCAATCCCGAATTGTCCGGAGTGTAAATTGTCCATTGTTCGGTTTGAGAAAATCCCTGAAGTGAGAAAATCAGGACGCTGAGAGTTAGGAGCAAGTATTTTACCATCGAAAGATCTCTTTTGGTTGAAAGTTGAACCAAAGCTACAACTTCCCTCAATTTTTTGCCCTACTTTATCAGCTCACCTTTTTGAAAAACATGGTCGATAAATCGCTAAAACGTTCGCTTCCCTTTTGGGGCATCCTGGCTTTTGTAGTGGGGTGGACGGTGCTGCTGTTTTACTTTTCACCGAGGGAAATCGTAGAAATGATCGGTGTCAGCAACAGCTATCTGGTGGTTTTTCTGGTGGCGGTGATTGGCGCGTTTTCGTCTTTCACCACTTTCTCTGCCTACCCGGTGATTGTGACCATGGCTGCCGGAAAGCTAGATCCGCTGTTCATCGGACTGGTTGCCGGAATCGGCCTGGCTATTGGCGACACGTTCTTCTACTACTTTGGTGTTTCAGCGCGTGGCGTGGCTTCCAGCAAGCTCAAAAACTGGTTGAGCAACACACTCAAATGGCTCAAGAAAAAATCCGACCTGGTGATCCAGCTTTTTATCTTTGGTTACGTTGGCTTCACTCCTTTCCCCAACAACATTCTCACTGGTCTGCTCGCGCTCAGCAATTATCCGTATCGCAAAGTTGCCCTTCCGCTGATTTTGGGAGATCTGGTTCTGCCGATTGTTGCAGCTTATCTAAGTGCGAAGGGAGTGGAGTTTTTCTTTTCCTGAAGGTAGAGGCACAAAAAGGTGCAAAGCTACCAACTCCAGTGTTTTAAAATGAAGACATTAAGAGCTTTCATTGAAGTACTTAAGTAGACCTTAATGAACCTTCATCACTTCATGTTCTTCATGTTTTAGAGGAAGGCAGCGGAACGAAATTATGTCGTCATCGCTGATAATCCTAAATTTGTGCTCGTCAGGGATGG
Organism: Halocola ammonii; assembly: GCF_049334165.1. Taxonomy (NCBI): domain Bacteria; kingdom Pseudomonadati; phylum Bacteroidota; class Flavobacteriia; order Flavobacteriales; family Halocolacceae; genus Halocola; species Halocola ammonii. Next base: position 486,562 of record NZ_JBEGHD010000001.1, on the reverse strand, counting down.
ACTGCGAATCGCTGCTTTGTTGAGAAAAGAAGCTGCTGTAAAAAGTTCTAACCTCAGGCGTAATCTTTTGATTCTCCAACATTTGAATTACTCATCCGAACTCTGTAAATTCGAGTTTTTGCAAATATTCTTAGCATGCCAACGAAAATCGAATTAGCCGCACAGTTCATCAACTCCACTTCGAGTCACATCTTTCTTACCGGTAAAGCCGGAACTGGAAAGACCACGTTTTTGCATAACCTCGCCAAAGCCACTCACAAAAATTATCTCGTGGTAGCACCCACGGGAATTGCCGCGCTCAATGCAAAGGGCGTCACCATCCACTCGCAGTTTCTGCTGCCCTTCGGCACCTTTTTGCCGGTTCGAAAAGATTTTGACAATGCTCCCGATGGTAATTTCTACACCAGCCACGAACTCGCTCGCAGGCATTCGCTAAACAGCAAGCGCAAACAGGTGCTCCGCAACATCGACCTGTTGGTGATCGATGAGGTGAGCATGCTGCGGGCCGACATTCTCGATGCCATCGACTACCGACTGAAGGCGGCCAAAGGCGATTTCCAACGAAGTTTTGGTGGTGTCCAACTGCTGATGATCGGAGATCTTTTTCAGCTTCCGCCAATCGTTAAAGACCACGAGTGGCATCACCTGCAGCACTTTTATCCGAGCATTCACTTTTTTCAGTCGCAAGCTCTGCGAACCGATGGTTTCACCTACATCGAGCTCGACAAGATTTTTCGTCAGCAGGACCAGAAGTTTATCGACATCCTCAACAACCTGCGAAACGATCGCTGCACAGCAGAAGACATTGCTGCGCTCAACGAGCACTACTCGCCCGACAAACCCGCAGATGACGCCATCACCGTCACCACCCACAACCGACTTGCCGACAGCATGAATCGCGATGCGCTCGATGCCATCAAACAGCCGAGCCACTACTACGAAGCCTCGGTGGATGGCGATTTCCCGGAACACATTTTTCCCATTCCCGAAAGTCTGGAGTTGAAAGTGGGAGCCAAAGTGATGTTCATCAAAAACGACACGGAAGAAAACAACTACTTCAACGGAAAGCTGGCCGAAGTCATCGAACTTGACGATACCGACATTTGGGTGAAAATGGATGGTCACGACAAGTTTCAACTCGAGCGACACACCTGGAAAAACATCCGCTACACCATCGATCCGAAAACCAAAGAGCTCGAGGAAGAAACGATCGGGACTTTCACTCAGTTTCCGCTAAAACTCGCCTGGGCGATAACCGTTCACAAAAGCCAGGGGTTGACCTTTGAAAAAGCCGTGATCGATGTGGGAAAAGCCTTTGCTCCGGGGCAGGTTTACGTGGCGCTTTCGCGACTGCGTTCGCTCGAAGGGCTAACCTTGCGCACCAAAATTTCGGACAGCGTGATCAGTTCCGATCAGGAAGTGGTTGGCTTTTCTAGTCGCTACAAAAGAGACGAGGAACTTCCCGAGCTTCTGAAAGCCCATCAAAGTCGTTTTCTCCACCAGATGCTCACCGACACGTTCGACTTTACGGCCGTGCCGAAGCAGATCGACTACATCAAAAAGAAGGCAGGCGACAAGCTCGATTTCGAAGATGAAGAAATGCGCACAGCTCTGGATGACATTAAGCAAAAATTTCTTGACGAGCACATCAACACGCAGCGCTTTCGCAACCAAATCACCATCCTGATTCGCGAGGGAAATCACAAGTTGCTGCTCACTCGAGTGAAAAAGGGAAGCGCCTACTACCTGAAGTTTCTCAGCGCTGTCAACCTACAGCTTCTGGTGCACATCGAAGAGGTGTCGCAACTTTCGAAAACCAAGACTTACACGAATTTGCTCAAGGAGCTGGACCAGCTGATCGCCAAAAGCATCGAAGAGGTGCTCAAGGCCGAGTACTTGAGCGAATGTATCGTCAAAAACAAAAAGATTGAGCCGCAGGAAAGTCTAAAAGCCGAGCGCGATAAAATTCGAAAAGAGCTCGTGGCTAAAGCCGCTCAACATGTGAAAGACAACCCAAAAAACCTTTCCACGAAAACCGGCCGCAAGCGGAAAGGACTTGCAAAAGGAGAAACCTACGACAAGACTTTTTCACTTTTCCGCTCCGGGAAATCCATTGCCGAAATTGCCGATGAGCGACAATTGGCGAAAACCACCATCGAAAGCCACATCGCCCGCGGGATCAGTTTGGGAGAAATCAGCATTAAAGAAATCCTCAAGAGTGACGAAATCGAGAAAATCGAAACGGGTTTTGGAAACAATTTTCACCAGTCACTCAAAGACGTTCACTCAAAACTCAAGGGAAAATATAGCTTCGGAAAAATCAGAATGGTGCAAGCGGTGCATCAGAGGGTGGATGATTAATACATCACTGTCTGTCAGGCCAATATAGTATTTGACTAATTTGGTGGTAACCAAAATCAAATACTTACTAGCTATGCGAATCCTAAAAATCTTTGGGATCATTCTGCTGATCCTTATCGTTGTGGTTGCTGGAGCAGCAACCTATGTTTCGACTGCCCTGCCCGATGTTGGGGAGGCTCCTGAGCTCAACATTGAAGCTACTCCCGAACGAATTGCTCGTGGAGAATACCTGGCGAATAATCTTATGGGCTGCATGGATTGTCATGCTCAACGAGACTTTTCAAAACTCACTGGACCGGTTAAACATGGGACAGAAGGCGCAGGAGGTGAACTCTGGGACGAAAAGATGGCTTTCCCGGGAAAAATGTATGCTCCCAACATCACTCCCACAAATCTCGCAAACTGGACCGATGGAGAAATATATCGCGCAATCACCGCAGGGGTAGATAAAAATGGAGAGGCACTTTTCCCGATCATGCCCTATCCACATTATGGACAAGTGCCAGATGAAGAAATTTACTCGGTGATCGCCTACTTGCGAACATTGCCCGAAAAGCCGGGATCCTACCCGGAAAGAGAACTCGATTTCCCTCTGAACTTTTTGGTGAACACCATGCCGAGCAAGCAAGAGTCAAAAATGAAAATCCCGGATAAAACAAATAAGTTGGAGTATGGAGAGTATCTGGTGAATGCAGCTGCTTGTTCCGATTGCCACACGCCTCAAGTGAAAGGCGAATATCAGATGGACAAATTCATGGCTGGCGGAATGAGTTTTGGACTTCCCGAAGGTGGAGTTTCTACAGCAGCCAACATCACTCCCCATCAGGTGACAGGCATTGGCCGGTGGTCAGAGCAATCGTTCATAAATCGATTTAAGGAATACAGCGATTCAGTTTTCGAACCATCTTCAGTAGAGAATGGGGAGTTCAACTCCATTATGCCCTGGACTTACTATTCACGCCTGGGTGAAGACGAGTTATCCGCGATCTTCACTTATCTGCACAGTTTGGAGCCCATCGAAAATAAAGTTGAAAAGTTTGTGGCGAAAAAGTAGGTGTGAGCAACGAAAGGGATTTAGACAGGAGAAACCCCCTAAAAGCCGCTGGTGGTTTTTCCCTTGTTTTGTTGAATAAATGTCGTGATTGTAATTTAATACAGGGAGCAAGATTCAATTTTCTACATTAGTGTTTCCAAAAAAACCTAATCTACTTTGAACCGACTCTTAAATCTATTGCTGATTTTAGTGATCATTGGCTGGAATTACTTCACTACCTCCCTACCGCTAAATGATGTCACGCTCGCTGAGCTCTCAGAGAAATATGCTACTCTCATAAATCCCGCTCCCTATGCATTCTCTATCTGGGGACTGATCTACCTGGGATTGATCGCTTTTGCAATTTTTCAACTCACACCGGCTGGCAGGCGCTACTCTGCAATCGACAAATTTTCTCCGGCCCTGTGGGTTAACCTGTTCTTCAATGGAGTCTGGCTCGCATTTTTTCATTTCGAACTCATTTGGTCGAGTTTGATTGCCATGCTCGGAGTATTGGTTTCACTGATCTATATCAATATTTTGATCAACAAGGAGGAGAAAGCCGTCCCCCGCTGGGTCGCCTGGCTATTTCAGGTTTACTTCGGCTGGATCACCGTTGCAACAGTGGTCAATTTCTCTTCGTGTTTTAACTCCTTAAACTCTGACTTGCTCATGGCTTTCAGCGAGCAATTTTGGTTTTATACTTTAATTTCTATTGCCACAATTCTCGCGTTTGTCGTCCTACAAAAATTTAGAGCTTTCTTTTACAGCCTTACCATTGTGTGGGCCTTTGTTGCAATTTCCCTCGACCAAAACGACTCTGACTTTGGTCTCTTCTATTTTCCGCTAATCTTGGCTGGCGTCATCCTAATCTACTCAGCAATGGCGGCCGTACGCGGCAATGGCCGTGTGATCTATTAACCTCTTCAAAGATTGGCTAACCTCCGGGCTTAAACTATCTTTGCAGCCAAATTAGAGTCAGCCACTAGAGAATTCAAAAAGTCCAAAATCAAATAAGATATGGCCAATCCATCTGTTCGCGTACGTTTCGCCCCAAGCCCCACAGGACCACTCCACATCGGTGGAGTCCGCACTGCACTTTACAACTACCTTTTTGCTAAAAAGCTGAACGGAACTTTCGTGCTTCGTATCGAAGACACGGATCAAACACGCTACGTGGCAAGTGCCGAAGATTACATCATGCGATCGCTGCAGTGGTGTGGTTTTGAACCGGATGAAAGCCCTGCAAAAGGTGGTGACTTTGGCCCTTATCGCCAGTCGGAGCGAAAAGACCTCTATAAAAAATACGTTGATCAACTGCTCGATGAAGGAAAAGCTTACATCGCTTTCGACACTTCTGAAGAGTTGGACGCTATGCGCAAAAAACTGGAAGAAGCAAAAGCCTCGAACCGCCAGTACAACTTCGAAACGCGCGGTGAGATGCGTAATTCTTTCACCCTTTCGAAAGAAGAAACTCAAAAGCTGCTCGATGAAGGTGCCGAGTACGTGATCCGTCTGGACATGCCTGCAGATGAAGAAATAATATTCCACGATGAAATTCGCGGAGAGGTTCGCGTGAACAGCAGCAACCTCAGCGATCAGATTCTCTTTAAATCGGATGGGATGCCGACCTACCACCTGGCCAACATCGTAGACGATCATCTGATGGAAATCTCTCACGTGATCCGCGGAGAGGAATGGCTGCCTTCAGCACCGCTTCACAAAATGCTTTACCGAGCCTTTGGCTGGGAAGACACCATGCCTAAATTTGCCCACCTGCCGTTGATTCTCAAACCCAACGGCAACGGTAAACTCAGCAAGCGCGATGGCGACAAAGGCGGCTTCCCGGTTTTTCCACTCGAGTGGAAAGACCCTGAAAGCGGGAATATTTCGATGGGCTACAAAGAAGAAGGCTACTTGCCGGAAGCTTTTGTAAACATGCTCGCCATGCTGGGCTGGAACCCGGGAACGGAGCAGGAGATCTTCACCATGAAGGAAATGGTAGAAGCTTTTTCTCTTGAGCGAGTGCAAAAAGCCGGAGCTAAATTCGATCCTGAAAAAGCGCACTGGTTCAACGAAAACTACCTGCGCCAAATGAAAGACAGCAAAATTGCTGAAGCCCTGAAGCCGGAAGCCGAAAAACTCGGGTTCAACAGCGACCTCAACTACCTGGAAAGAGTGAGTAAACTGATGAAAGAGCGAGTGACTTTTATCCCGCAAATGCTGAAAGACGGATCGTACCTTTTCGAAAAACCAACTGAGTATGACGCCAAAACGGTGAAGAAAAAGTGGAAAGAGCAATCACCGGAAATCGTGAGTGACCTCAAAGAGCGATTTGCAAAACTCAGCGACTGGAAAGCCGAAGAGCTGGAAAACACTTTCAAATCATATCTCGAGGAAAAAGGCGTTGGGTTTGGCCAGGCCGGACCAGCACTGCGCCTGGTGCTTACCGGAGAAGGTGGTGGTCCATCGCTTTTCGAAATCATCGAACTGATCGGCCGCGAAGAAACAATGGAGAGAATGGACAAAGGCGTGAGTGATCTCGCCAAAGCATAGAGATAGAGAGAATGGGAATTATCAGAGTTAATCAAATAAAGGTTTACGCCTACCACGGCTGCCTCGATGAAGAAGGCACTATCGGTTGCGACTACGAAGTGGATGTAGAGCTTCACACCGATTTTCAGGAAGCTGCGGAAAACGATGACCTCACCAAAACCATCGACTACGTGGTGGTGAACAGAGTCGTGAAAGAGGAGATGAAAATCCGCGCGAAACTCATCGAGCATGTTGGACTTCGCATAGTCCGCAAGCTCAAGTCAACGCTCGACACAGCCGAAAAAGTAATTGTCACCGTTCGCAAGATCAACCCACCGATCAACGGCCACGTGCACCACGTGAGCGTAACTCTGGAGGAGTAGTCTACTACCTGGCAATAAGCAATTTCTTCTGCCCGGAGAATCCTCGAAGATTCACGATGTAAGCACCTGCTGGAAGATCTGAAACAGAAAGTGATTCATTTTCGTTTTTCCATAGGAATTCTTTCACCAGCCTTCCTTGCATGTCTCTAATCTCAAGGACTTCTCCCACAGGGATATTTCCGCTTAAGAAAAGTTCATCATTTGCCGGATTTGGGAAGATTTCAAAGTTGGCCAGCGGTCCATTTTCGTGAACTGACACCTCACCTTCGATGGTGTGAATAGAGGTATTTGTGTAAATCGCATCGTTTTGATCGAAGTAAATCTCTGCCGAGTTTTCAATGGTGGTCCACCACGGTAGATCTTCTACCAGATTGATTTCGTACCAAAGTGTTCCGATGCTGCCCTCTGGGTTCGAGGCACTGTCGGGAAGCATGATGTTGTCGAACGTCCAGGTCGCTTCGCGAGTTTCCTGGTTGATTGTCACCGAGTACTCGTGAGAGGAGCTGCCGGGGTTGAAGCTCGACAAATTCAACTCCTCGGGAATCGTGTTTTTCACCACGACAGTTGTTGCCGGATAGTTTCCGGTATTCTGAAAGCGAATGCGGTATTTCAGCTCTTGAGTGGAGTCTGCAATCAACCCTTCTTGTCCGGCTCCGAGCGGAAACCCGTAGATGTCGTTGGGGTCGTAAGAACAAAAAAGTGAATCGGTCTGCGACTGGGTTACTGTGTTCACAACATTTCCCTGGTCGTCAAAAGTATTCAGTTCCCAGTCCGTGGAAACCTCTGTGCCGAGCAAGTCTGCAGTGGCATCTTCATACTCGATCCAAACGGTGGTCCAACCACCGAGTTGAATTTCCGAAATATCGAAAGTGAGTGTGTTTCCGTTTTGCGAAGTAAAAGGAGGAGAAGTGTTTTCTACTGTAAGAGCCGGGTCGTGAGTAAAAATCAATTCTCCTGTAGTGGGTTGATTTCCTACATTCTCTATCGGTATAGCTTGTTGAAAGTCGGTTTCGCACAGAAACGGAATTCCCGAATTCCAAAACGGCTGAAGATCCCAAACCGGATCATCCGAGTTGAGTCCAAAATTGTAGAAGAAAGTATTTTGCTCCCACTCACCAGCATTTGGGTTTGTGTAAACGGGCCAGTCGCTTTCATTGTAGGTTATAGTCACATCCTGAAACAGAACATAATCTTCAAACTCGTAGTAGCCGTCATTGTCGGTGAAAGTGGTCATGTTGCCATAATCCACTTGCACTCCAGCAATGCGGTTGAAATCCGGGTCGAAAAACTGCTGGTAAGTTGTGTCCTCAAAGACGTATCCCCAAATGAAAGGCTCTGCTGGATCTCCTTCGATAAATACGGTTTTTTCTAGTGCTAAGTAATACGGGTCGATTATTTCGCCTGAAAAAATTGTATCGGTCATCACCTGGTTTTCATCCAAAGAACCGACCAGGTAGGTTCCATTTTCTACCGTCACCTGCTCGTCTTCCCAGAAGTTTTCCATTTCAAGACGATAACATCCTGGCTCCTGAACAAAAAGATGATTTTGCCAGTCATTCTGCTGTCCAATCCACGCACTTTCATAAGAAGGAAACAAGTGAAGTGACATGTAATACTGTTGCCCTTGCACGTCAACCAACTCTCCCATGATGTGAGTGCCTATGGTATCCACCTCCTGAGTAGAGAGAGAGATTGTGTCGTTATAAAGTTGATCATTGTCATTAGCAATAGCCAACGTAATCTCTTCACCTCCCTGCAAGTTATCCGATTCGTAGATGAAGTTCTGGGATGTACAGCCTTCAAGGGTTTCGGTTATTGTAATTTGTTCCGAAAAATTCCCATTGACATACACATCAATATCCAGGCTGTTGATAGGTGTGGTGCTTTCGTTCGCAATGGTGTACTCAAACTCTGTCGGGTCACAGTTTGGGGAAGAATTGTAGGATCCTTCGGGCAATGCTGGGTCGAATGTTTCAAGATCTGTACAGCAATTTGAATATATACTCTGCATGAAGTCTGTTTCTGGACCTGCTCCCCACATTTCATTCTCAGGGCACAGAATTAAAAAAGGTCCCCACTCAATGAAATATTCGTTTATCTCATCATTATCTGATGCGAGAATTATTGGAATGGGATTGTTCTCAGTGTAGCTCAGGTCTTCATATCCTGGGCCATAGTCCTCAGAGTAGTCGAGGCCTGAAAGCGATTGCTCATCGGGAAAGCCGTATGTAGCTACATAGAGAATTACCACATCGCCTGTTCCTCCCATTCCATTAGAGCTGTAAAGTGCGGGAAGGTTGGCTTCTTCGTGAAGCTCCCAGGAGTTCTGGCTTATTTCTCCATTTTGATTTTCATATTGATAAAAGTGAAAGAGAATAACAGGTGTGCCGTTGTCCAAATACTCTTGAACATTGTGTGTGTTGCCGTCTATGTCAGTAGCTTCAAAAAGGAATGCAGGGTCGATTTCGTATTGACAATAACCAGCGGTGGCAGTGAAGAGGATTGCTGCAAAAAGGGAAAAGGTTCTCAGTAAAAACATAGTAGAATAGTTTAGATTCGATGGTAAGATATTAAATCGCTGAAAATCAGAAACACAAAAAACCGGCAATTACTGAAAAGCAAAGAGCCGGTTTATCAAAACAAAAGTTAAGTCACCCGATAAACATCGGTAGGAGTTTCGCAGATCACACACTTGTTGCGATACATGGCCACAGGGGACCTGAGCAGTGAGGGGCGACTTTTAAGCACCGAGTACCACTCATCGTTGGTGAGTTCCCGTCCGCGAATATTTTCCTGATAATAAGGATCTGCCTTGTTGACCAGTGACTTTCCGTCAAGCTTCAACTTGTCGAGCAGCATTCCAAAAAGAGTGTCGGAAACTCGCACAGAATTTACCTCCTGGCGATTGATTTTTTTGGTTATAGTGAGGGCGTATGCGAGTGTTTTGCGATCCTTGTCGTTATTGTTGTTGTAAAGCAGAATAAACTCGTTTTTGTCGTAGTGCATGACCTGAAGATTTTGATGGGTGAACGCTATGAAGATAGCTAATCCATCTCACAAAGTCAATAAAAAACTGATCGACAAACACTTGCAGGATCTTTAAGAAAAACGGCTAAACGTACTTATCGCCTTTTTCCACCTTGATGTCCTGCACCATGGTTTTGATTTTTTGCTCGTCTTCTTTTTTGCAGACAAGCAACGTGTCGTTCGACTCTACCACGATGTAGCCGTTTAATCCCTGCAGCACAACCAGCTTGTCTTTTGGAACATTCACCATGTTGTTGGCGCAGTTGTAGAGCATTACATTTTTACCGATAACTGCATTCTTATGATCGTCCTGCGGCACGTGCGTATAGAGTGAGCCCCAGGTTCCCAAATCGCTCCAGCCAAAGTCTGAAAGCACTACATTCACATTCTTCGCTTTTTCCATCACACCATAGTCAATGCTGATGTTCTCGCAGGTGGAATAGGTGTTTTTTATGAAAGCCTCTTCTTCTGGAGTGTTGTACTTGCCCATTCCAGCCTGAAAGGCTTCGTAGATGTCTGGCAGGTGCTGACTGAAAGAGCGTTGAATGGCTTCGAGCGTCCACACAAAAATGCCAGAGTTCCAGTAGAAATCTCCAGATGCCAGGAAGTTCTTAGCCAAGGTGATATCTGGTTTTTCTGTAAACGTAACCACCTCTTTTACCCGATCGTCCACAGCTTCATCAAAATCTTCGAACTGAATGTAGCCATAGCCCGTGTCGGGGCGCGATGGCTTAATCCCAAGAGTCATCAGGTTGCCGCTCTTGCGGGTTTGCTCCAGAGCAATCTCTATGGTTTTCACAAACTCATCTTCTCGCGTAATCAGGTGATCGGAAGGGGCTACAATGACTGAAGCATTAGGGTTTTGCGCCTGAATTCTAAAGTTGGCGTATGCAATGCACGGTGCTGTGTTTCGCATGTAGGGCTCGGTGAGCACTTGCTCTTCAGCAACTTGGGGGAGTTGCTCTAAAACCAGGTTTTTGTAATTGACATTGGTGACAATCAGAATATTTTCTTCAGGACAAATCTTCGACAAGCGCTCAAAAGTCATCTGGATCAGTGTCTGCCCTGTTCCGAGGATGTCGTGAAATTGCTTTGGGAAAGTCGATCGGCTCATCGGCCAAAAGCGGCTTCCCACTCCTCCGGCCATTATTATGCAATAGTTGTCTTTATTTGCCATTGTCAATTGAGGTTAATCAGCGCGGTTTGCGAGCGAGCACACAAACCATTTCCATTTCATCACATTTATTTTCCGTCTGCTATAAACCTAAAGATCGAGCAGCTGCGTTGTCATCCAGGTTGAAAAGCAAAATTTCTCGCATTTTCACAGCCGCAGCAAAACTACTAAAAAGCGTCCATCAAATTTTGATTTTCGCCACAGGTTGAACCAGCCAAACTTATAGGAATACCACTGTCGACAAGAAGTCCAGCTCGTTTTAAATTCTCGTTAACTTCTTATTCTACGAAGCTGAGCTTTGCAGATTTTCTTGCCATAAATTGGATACTTTTGTCTGAACAGGTTACAGAAAAAATGGAAGAAGCTTTAGACAGAGAGCACATTGAGCGAATGATTGAAGCGCGGGAGTTGCTCAACCTCCGTCACGAACTCGAGACCTGGGAGCCTTACGAAATCGCCACGCTGCTCACCGACCTGGATGCTCCCGAAGACATCATCGTTTTTAGACTGCTTCCGCACGAACTGGCAACGGACGTTTTTCAGGATCTCACCTACGACAAGCAGCAAGAACTGATTGACGTGCTTGCGGAAAAGCAAAATCGACTTGCCAGTCTACTGAACGATCTCGACCCTGACGATCGTACTCAGCTGCTCGAGGAAATGCCGGGACCTGTAGCACAGCGGCTCATCCAAATTCTCTCCCCGGAAGAGCGAAAAGTCACCACCAAACTTCTCGGCTACCCCGAAGAAAGTATCGGTCGACTGATGACGCCAGACTTTGTGGCGGTACGCCCGCATTTCACCATCAGAGAAACACTTCAGCACATCCGAAACTTTGGAAAAGACTCGGAGACGCTCAACGTGATTTACGTGACTGACGAGTCATGGACGTTGATTGACGACCTGCGCGTGCGAGAAATTTTGCTGGCCGAGCCCGATCAAAAAATCAGCGATCTGATGGATAACAAGTTTGTGGCGTTGTTGGCTACAGACGACCAGGAAAACTCCGTGAAAGCTTTTCGCGACTACGATCGAATTGCCCTTCCGGTGACCGACACCCGGGGTGTGTTGCTGGGAATAGTTACTGTCGATGACGTGCTCGATGTAGCAGAAGAAGAGGCAACAGAAGATTTCCACCGATTTGGTTCCATCTCAGATGCCGTGATGAATCCACTGAAAGCAAAAGTCTCTTACCTTTTCAAAAAGAGAATCGTTTGGCTTTTCGCCCTTGTTTTTATGAACGTGTTTTCAGGAGCGGCAATCGCCAGTTTTGAAGACACGATTGCCGAGGTCGTTTCGCTGGTTTTCTTTTTGCCGCTGCTCATCGATTGTGGAGGAAATGCCGGAGCTCAGTCGGCAACGCTCATGATTCGAGCCATGGCCACAGGCGAAGTGCAGATGAAAGACTGGCTCAGACTGGTTGGAAAAGAAGTTCTTGTGGGAATTTTACTCGGTGTAACGATGGCGCTTGCTGTAGGGCTGGTGGCGAGTTTCCGCGCTCCAGATATCATTGTCGTAGTAGCGCTCACCATGGTCAGCATCGTGGTGGTTGGAAGTATCGTTGGGTTAACACTTCCATTTGTTTTCACGCGCTTTGGAGCCGACCCGGCCACCGCCAGCGCACCGCTGATCACATCTATTGCAGACATTTCAGGGGTGCTCATCTATTTTTCTATCGCTTCCTGGTATTTGGGGATGTAAACCGGGGTTCAACTGGCCAAGCGACTCCCAACCCTGAATTTTTATTTGTGTATTTGTTTTTGGTTCATCTTACGCATTCCTGAGATTTTCAATTCTTTATATATATTTGAAAAACAACCATTGAACTAACCAAAACTACCAAAATGAAAGAGCTCAACTCTTACACCTTAAAACTAAAACTAGACCGACATAAGCTGAGCTTTAAGCTCTCCGAAAACGAAGACTCTCTAGAGCTTGGAGGTTCTGGAAACCTCTCTAATGAAAACTTTTTGAAGTCAACCATTCCAATGATAGCCGGTGCGCTTGCACTTCTTATTTTTCTAATATTGATAGCGGCTGTTGGCAGATCATTTATTATCCTGATTTTCCTGTCGGTCGCTTTATTCGGATTTGGAGCTTCAGCCAGAAAAAAGACTAAATCCAGAAAGGCAGGAAATATCGATCTCAAGGTCTTTGAAAAAGGAAGAATCCGGTTTTTCTCAGTATATGAAGATAAAGAGTTGACTTTCAGACAGCAGGATATTACAGACCTAATCATACGAACGGACAGAGACATTGAAAGCCAGGGCGTGCGAGGGAGACTCTCAATTGTTTCTCAGGATGAAAAAGAGTTCACACTGCTCGAAATTTGGGATGATAAAAAAGCTCTTCTCAAAGAAGATCTTGAATATGTCAAATCCTACATCCTCAAAATATGTCAGTTCAGCTTCAGCAAAAATCCTTCACCCGCCAATAGAACTGGCGAAGAATCTCCTTCGACAAATTTTCCTACCCAATCTGCTGAAAGCACTACAGATAAAAAAACCCACAGAGACAACATCAGAAAGTCTAAGGTCAGATCCGGAATTCATGTTAAAACCTCATTCTATCCCCTGGCCTGGCTAATGTTTTTTTGTACTCCAAAAATTGAAGTTAATGGTGAGACATCTGCTCATGATTGGGGGATGACTTTCTTCGAGCTTGCACCCGGTAATCATAAAGTTAGAGTGTATGTCCCCTATTTTCTAAATCGCTATTGCGGAGACAACGACATTAATGTCAACATAAAAGAAGGTGAGATCAGAACTGTATCTTTTAAGATGCCAATCATTCTCTTGGCGAAAGGAAGAATTGAAGTGCTCTAGAAAAGTCTTGCACTTACTTATGACAGCAGCATCTTTTAATTCCTGTACTCCGGATTCGGATGATCTTTATCTGCTTTCTTCTTCCACTCCGTTGCACGATTTCCATAGGCCGGAACACCACCATTGTCTTTTAGCAATTTCGCCAAATGCATCAGGTTCCAGGTCATGAAGGTCGTGTTGCGGTTAGTGAAATCGTTTTCCGGTCCGCCACTTCCTTCATCGAGATAGGATGCACCGGGACCTGCTTCGCCAATCCAGCCCGAGTCGGCCTGTGGCGGAATAGTGTACCCGAGGTGCTGCAATGAGTAGAGCAAATTCATAGCGCAGTGTTTGATGCCGTCTTCATTCCCAGTGATGATGCACCCGCCTGCTTTTCCGTAGTAGGCGTACTGGCCACTTTCGTTTAGCTCAGCGGAACAACCGTAGAGTCTTTCAATCACTTTCGAGGCCACCGAAGATTTTTCGCCAAGCCAGATGGGAGTTCCAATCACCAAAATGTCCGCGTCCATTACTTTTTTCTGAATAGGTGGCCACTCGTCTTTGTCCCACCCGTGCTCGGTCATGTCGGGAAAAACGCCCGTGGCGATGTCGTGATCAACAGCGCGAATCATTTCTGTCCTGATGCCATTACCCTCCATGATGGACTTTGACATATCCATCAATCCGGCTGTGTTCGAAATTTCAGGGGATTTTTTTAATGTGCAATTGATAAAAACTGCCTTCAGGTCAGAGAAGTCGACCGGGCTGTTTTCATTTAACTCCTTTTGATAGTTACTCAGTTCCATAAAAGAATCGATTCTGTTCGTAGGAACTAATCAATCGTTAGGAACCAAAGTTCACAAAAAGTCTGAAACACTAGTTTTCAATTGGCTTCACTTCTGCCAGCGGATGAAAAAGGTATTTTTTGTTGGAAGAAACTTCGATGCACTGATATCGCCTGCGCAGTTTTTCGCCTTTTTTGAACACTCTTTTTTCATGGAAAATAAAAGTGGAGTTAGCCGGAAGCTCTTCGAGGTGGATGGTCGACTTGTTTTTGTCGTAGTTGCGCAGAGCTCGCGAAAGGTTTAGGTCGGAACACGATGCAGCTGCAGGATTGTTCATGTATTTCGTCAAAGCGCGGTAAACGTCTTCTGGAAAAATGCTCAGCTCCAAAATCGGGTCCATCAATTCCTTAAAATCAGTCTTCCACTCCACACCGTGAGGTTTCACTTTATTTTGGTGTTTTTCCCAGGTGGTCATGTGGGCAATTTCGTGAACGAGGGTAATCAAAAACCCATAGCGATTCAAGTCACCGTTCACACTGAGATGATGAACTTTTCTTTTGCCATGTGCTGGCCGAAAATCTCCGAGCTTAGATTTTCTTCCCGGGGTCACTTTTAGATGACAACGATGTGTCCGCAGGTATTTGCAAACCAACGGAAGCGCTTCGCCAGGAACAAATCGCGAAAGTCCTTTTTCGAGATCAGTCGAATTTTTCAAGAGAGTTTTGTGTAGCAGAGTTTGACAAATCGATGTGATCCCAGGTGGGGCAATCGCATTTTTTGTTTCGTCTGTTTCCAGCGCAAGAGCTCATTGTGAGTGCGATGAGAAAAAACACCAAAAAGAAATAAACCGGATAACGCTTAGTCGACATCTTATTTGCAGTTTTGTCAAAAGTATGAATAATAAAACGGGGTGAAGTGAAATTTATTAGCCCCTTCCGATGTTCGGTTGTCAATACTTATTTTAGCAACTTCATATGAATCTAATCAGCGAAGTCGGCAGGTATTTCTTGATGCTCGCTCAGGTTTTCTCAAAACCAGAGCGGTTCATCATCTATTGGCGCCAGACGGTTCTCGAAGCCGACAAAATCGGTGTGAAATCGCTGGGAATCATTTCGCTACTCTCGGTTTTCATGGGAGCGGTAATTACGCTGCAAACGGCTTCGAATATCGAAAGTGCCTGGATTCCGGTTTACACGATTGGTTTCACCGCCAGGCAAACCATGATTCTGGAGTTTAGTCCCACAATCATTTCTCTGATTTTGGCCGGTAAAGTCGGCTCCAACATCGCTTCAGAGATAGGAACCATGCGTGTGAGCGAACAGATCGATGCGCTCGAAATCATGGGGATCAATTCGGCAAGCTTTCTCATCCTACCCAAAATTGTTGCTGCCATTTTCCTTTTTCCTTTTTTGATTGTGATCAGCATGTTTTTGGGGATTTATGCCGGGGCTCTTGTTGGAGAGTGGTCTGGAGTCATCACAATGAACGACTTTGCTTACGGAATCCGTTTCGATTTTAGAGCGTATACCGTTTTTTATGCGCTTGTGAAGACGGTTGTTTTCGCATTCGTCATCACATCTGTTTCTTCATTTCACGGTTATTATACTAGCGGAGGTGCTTTGCAGGTGGGTCGATCGAGCACCCAGGCGGTTACCAATAGCAGCGTCATTATTATTTTGTCGAACTACGTTCTAACACAACTCATGCTCCTGTGATAGAAGTAAAAAACATATCGAAGTCGTTTGGCGAACACGATGTTCTTAAAGGCATCACAGCGAATTTCACTCCCGGAAAGGTGAGTTTTATCATCGGGCAGAGTGGATCGGGAAAATCGGTTCTCACCAAATGTATCGTAGGTTTGGTTAAGCCTGATTCTGGCGAGGTTTATTTCGATGACCGGGATTTCTACGCCATGACCCGAAAGGAGCAAAAAACCATCCGTAAAGAAATCGGGATGCTTTTTCAGGGGTCTGCCCTTTTCGATTCTCAAACGGTGGAGGAAAACATCATGTTTCCGCTCCAGATGCTAGGAAAGATGAGCAAGAAGGAAATGCTCGATCGGGTGAACACCTGCCTCGAAAGAGTGAATCTCCCGAACACGAACCACCTGATGCCAGCTGAGCTAAGTGGTGGGATGAAAAAACGCGTGGGTATTGCCCGTGCGATTTCTGTGAACCCGCGTTACCTTTTTTGCGATGAGCCCAACTCTGGCCTCGATCCGCAGACGGCAATTGTAATCGACAATCTGATTCACGACATCACGCGAGAGTTCAATATCACAACCGTGGTTGTTTCTCACGACATGAACTCCGTGATTGAAATCGGAGACGAGATTAACTTTATTCACAAAGGACTGATTGCATGGCACGGTACCAAGGACCAAATCCTAAAAACCGATCACAAGGAGCTGAACGAATTTGTATATGCTTCGGAATTCATGCAGCAGGTGCGTGAAAACCTTAAGTAGACTAACCTTAACTTTTTTATCATGAGCAAACACGCATTCATACCTTATAAAGGGATGCAATTCAGCGATGAGGAAATGTTGAAGCGCAGCCGCGACTTCTACAATTTCATGAACCTTAGGAGAAGTATTCGCGAGTTTTCTGACCAACCTGTTGATCTGGAAATTATTGAAAACGCCATTCGAACTGCTGGCACTGCACCTTCAGGGGCACACAAACAACCGTGGACCTTCTGCATCGTATCCGACCCTGCAGTGAAAAAAGAAATTCGAGAGAAAGCAGAAGCCGAAGAACTCGAGAGCTACACCAACCGGATGAGTGATGAATGGCTCGATGCTATTGAGCCACTCGGCACCGATCACCACAAGCCGTTTTTGGAAATTGCTCCTTACCTGGTGATCATTTTTAAAAAAGTGTACGACAAGAGTGCTGAAGGTGAAAAACAGACAAACTACTACGTTAGCGAATCTGTTGGCATCTCAGCGGGAATGTTTCTTTCGGCTATTCACCAGTCTGGTTTGGCAGCTTTAACACACACACCAAGCCCGATGAATTTTCTCTCCGAAATCCTCGACAGGCCGAAGAATGAGCGTCCTTTTTTACTCATTCCTGTTGGGCATCCTGCAGAAAATGCTCAAATCCCCGATCTAAAGCGAAAGGAATTAGATGAGATTGCTGTATATTACAGTCGCCAAAACACAGGCCAGCATTGACTTATACGCCTTGTTTGAGGGCGAATTCAAAATTTTGTTTTAAAAAAGAAGTTTTGCTTACTTTGCAGCCTGATTAATCACAAAAACCGTTTAAAATGTCAGATATTTCTTCTAAAGTGACCGCCATCATCGTTGATAAATTGGGCGTTGATGAAAGCGAAGTAAACAACGAAGCTAGCTTCACCAACGACCTCGGAGCGGACTCCCTGGATACAGTAGAGCTGATCATGGAATTCGAGAAAGAATTCAACATCGCTATCCCAGACGACCAGGCTGAGAAAATTCAGACTGTTGGTCAGGCTGTAGAATACATCGAAAACAACACTAAGTAAAAATATTTTACCCCCGAATTTATGGAGCTGAAGCGCGTGGTCGTAACCGGTTTAGGTGCCCTGACACCCATTGGAAATACTGTCGAAGAATATTGGCAGGGATTGACTAATGGCGTTAGTGGTGCGGCTCCGATCACGCACTTCGATGCTTCTAAATTCAAAACCCAGTTTGCCTGCGAGGTGAAAGGCTACAACGCGGAAGATCACTTCGACCGCAAAGAGGCCCGCAAACTCGACCCTTATGCGCAATACGCTTTGGTGACTGCCGAGCAGGCAATGAAAGATTGTGGCATCGACCTGGAAAGTGTAAACACCGACCGCTTTGGAGTGATCTGGGGATCGGGAATTGGTGGTTTGCAAACTTTTCAGGAAGAGTGCTTCGCTTTTGCTAAAGGTGACGGCACTCCGCGATTCAACCCGTTCTTCATCCCCAAGATGATTGCGGATATCGCTTCCGGCCACATCTCTATTAAGTACGGCCTAAGGGGTCCAAACTTTACAACCGTTTCTGCTTGTGCATCTTCTACAAACGCACTGGCTGATGCCTTTAACTACATTCGTCTCGGAAAAGCCGACATGTTTGTAACAGGTGGTAGTGAAGCTACAGTAAACGAAGCCGGAATTGGAGGATTCAACGCACTTCACGCGCTCTCCAAAAACAACGAGAATTACAAGACTGCTTCTCGTCCGTTTGACAAAACCCGCGATGGTTTCGTCCTCGGTGAAGGTTCTGGCGCACTCATTCTCGAAGAGTACGAGCACGCCAAAGCACGTGGAGCAAAAATCTACTGCGAGGTTGTAGGTGCCGGACTGTCTGCAGACGCTCACCACATGACAGCGCCACATCCTGAAGGTTTGGGTGCAATCAATGTGATGAAAGCGGCTCTCGAAGACGCACACATGGATCCATCAGAGATCGATTACATCAACGTGCACGGTACTTCCACTCCACTAGGAGATGTTGCGGAGCTGATTGCTATCAAAGACGTTTTTGGTGATCACGCTTACGACCTCAACATTTCTTCTACAAAATCGATGACCGGACACTTGCTCGGAGCCGCAGGAGCTGCTGAAGCTATTGCCTGTATTCTCGCTCTTCAAAATGGCATCGTACCTCCAACCATCAACCACGAGCACGAAGACCCTGAGATGGACAACAATCTCAACCTGACGCTCAACAAAGCTCAGAAGCGCGAAATCAAAGCCGCTTTGAGTAACACCTTCGGTTTTGGAGGTCACAACACTTCTGCAATCTTCAAAAAGATATAGCCTTTGTGGAATATCAGTTGGTTTAAGAAAACGACCGACCGCGAAAAGCAGGTTTCTCAATTCATCAAAAATTCTTTTGGCTTCAAACCGAAGCAACTCGATTATTACGTGCAGGCTTTGCGACACAGCTCTGCTTCAAAATCGATTGCACGGGGAGTGAAGAACAGCAACGAACGCCTTGAGTTTTTGGGTGATGCCATCCTCGATGCAGTTTTGGCAGACTACCTCTACGCCAACTATCCAAAAACTCCCGAAGGCCAGCTCACAAAAATGAAAGCCAAAGTGGTCAGTCGAAAATACCTCAACGTGGTTGGGGAGAAAATCGAGCTCGACAAAAACCTTCAGCTGAATCTCGGAAAGCAGGAGCTTCAAAAATCGCTGGTCGGCAATGCATTGGAAGCAGTAATTGGAGCGATTTACCTGGACAAAGGCTACGATTTTGCTTCGCGAGTTACACTGGAATTGCTGAAAAAGTACGATCTGGAAAAGAAAGTGCACGCCACTACGGATTTCAAATCGAAGCTTCACGAATGGTGTCAAAAGCACCGGAAGTCTCTTACCTTTGAAATGGTGAAAGAAGAACTCAGTAACGGAAAAAGCACCTACGAGATGGCCGTGAAGGTCGAGGGCACCGAAGCAGGAAGAGGGATTGGTACCAACAAAAAACTCGCTGAGCAACAAGCCGCAAAAAAAGCGTTGAAAAAGCTCGTCAGAAGGTAGCTCCTTCTGCACTACCTTGCAACCGAAGTTAAATTAGGTTTATGTTACACCGACTGGAAATCGAGTACGACTATGATTTTCTACTTTTGGGCATTAGTTGTCACGAAAAGGAATACAGACTGTGCTGGTTTCTGAACAGGGCACTTGGTCTGCAGATGTCGTTGCAACAACCTATTGAAATGACACTAAAGAACAGCACCAGTCGACACACACTCTACACTCACGAAGAAGATGAAGGAGTGCGGTTCGACCTGATAGCAAACCGAGCCGAGGGTGGTTACATTTGCCCGGAATACAAGCAGGTCGATTATTTGCTGAGGCTAAACAACGACATGCCTGTTGACACCACCGAGTTGCTGAAGACCGTGAGAAAAATTCCGATTGTGATAACAGCTTTCGAAATTGCTGTAGAAAACCTCAAATCGAAGGGAAACCTCGTTTTGGATTGATTAAAGAATACCATGAAAAGAACAAAAATAGTAGCGACCATAGGACCGGCATCTTCCGATAAGGGAGTGCTCAAAGAAATGATTCAGGAAGGGCTCAACGTTGTGAGGTTGAATTTTTCTCATGGCCTCCACGAGGAGTACCAAAGAGTGATTTCTGACGTGCGAAAACTTGATGAAGAGCTCGGAACTCACACAGCAATTCTGGCTGATTTACAGGGTCCGAAACTCCGCGTTGGCGATATGAAAGACGATGGTGTGGACATTAAGCCGGGGTCTGAAATTGTGATAACGACCAAAGAGCTAGTTGGCGATGAAAAGCGTGTTTCCACCACCTACAAGCAATTTCCAAAGGATGTGAAGCCAGGCGAACAGGTTCTCCTTGATGACGGGAAACTTGAACTCGAAGTGCTTTCTACCAACGGCAAAGATGAAGTAACGCTGAAAGTCATTTACGGAGGTGTGCTGTCTTCCAACAAAGGAATCAACCTCCCCAACACAAAGATTTCTCTTCCCTGCCTCACGAAAAAAGACCTTAAGGACCTCGACTTCGCACTCGATCAAAATGTGGATTGGATCGGACTGTCTTTTGTCCGCTCTGCGCGAGACATCATTGAGCTGAAGCACATCATCCGCGAAAAGGAAAAAGACTCGAAGGTGGTGGCAAAAATCGAAAAGCCAGAAGCGATTGACGACATCAACGACATCATTAAGGAAACGGATGCCTTGATGGTAGCACGTGGAGATCTGGGTGTGGAAATCCCGATGCAAAACGTTCCGCTCATCCAAAAGATGCTGATCAAAAAGTGCATCAAAAACGGCAAGCCGGTAATTGTTGCTACTCAAATGATGGAATCGATGATTACCAACATCAGGCCTACAAGGGCTGAGGTAAATGATGTGGCAAATGCTGTAATGGATGGCTCCGATGCCGTGATGCTCAGCGCGGAAACTTCCGTTGGAAAATATCCTGTTCAGGTGATTAAAGCAATGGTAAACATTGTGCAAGAAGTTGAAAATTTCGAAAGCATCTACTACCACGAAACGGCTCCGGCAGAATCTCGCGAAGAGCGATTTATTTCTGACTCGATTTGCTACAATGCGTGCCGACTGGCCAAACGCGTTGACGCCAAAGCGATCATCACCATGACTCACTCGGGATACACCGGAATAAAAGTCTCGAGCCAAAGACCGAAGTCACACATCTTCGTTTTCACCGGAAACAAGAAGATTCTTTCGATGATGAGCCTGGTTTGGGGTGTACGTGCGATCTACTACGACAAAATGGTGAGCACCGATCACACCATTGCCGACATCAAGTACATCCTGAAGAAAAAAGGTCACATCGAAGAGGGCGATCTGATCATCAACATCGCTTCGATGCCAATTTCGGAAATGGGCATGTCGAATATGGTGAAGCTCACAAAAACATAAGGTTCTTGCCGACTGGCATTCATTGATTTCCGTTCATGGATAATTTCTAATTGCTTAACACAATTGGGTGTTGAGGAATGGAGTTTTATCCAAATATTTGCACTCCATTTAGAAGACTGCCAATTAATTGATTGTCTGCTGATGGAGAAGTGATTACAACAAAATCAATAGTGCTTTCCAACCTATGTTAAACCCTACTAAGGCCATAAGCTCCATGCTAAAGCTGCAATGGCTGAAAACTTCAGTTTCCGTTTGTGCCCTTTTTCTCCTTTGCCTCACGGCAAGCGCACAAAATAAGTCGACACTCAGCGGCACCATTTCAGATAGCAAAACCGGAGAAACATTAATCGGAGCCACGGTCACCGTAAAATCAACAGGGCGGGGCGTGAGCACCAACGCCTATGGCTACTACTCACTGTCGGTACCGAAAGGAGAGTACGAAGTGCTTTTTTCTTTTATCGGCTACAAAACAGAGACAAAAACGATTGACCTCAACGAAGATGTGAAGCTCGACCTGGAGCTCTCACCTTCTAGTGTGGAACTCGAAGAAGCTGTAGTTGAAGGCACTTCCGAAGCCCGAAAAAATGTGGAATCGGTCGAGATGAGTACTGTGAACATGAGCATGGAAGCCATCAAAAAGATTCCCGCTTTCATGGGCGAAGTGGACGTGATAAAAGCCATTCAGCTCTTGCCAGGCGTGCAAACCGTTGGAGAAGGCGGTTCGGGATTTTACGTTCGCGGTGGTGCTGTAGACCAAAACCTCATTCTACTGGATGAAGCTACAGTGTACAACGCTTCTCACCTGCTCGGGTTTTTCTCGGTTTTCAACTCAGATGCCATAAAAGATGTGCAGCTCTACAAAGGCGGAATTCCCGCTCGCTACGGTGGGCGACTTTCTTCGGTGCTCGACATCCGCATGAAAGAAGGAAACGCTAAAGAATTTACCGGCTCTGGAGGAATCGGAACTGTTGCCTCAAGATTAACCCTGCAAGGACCAATCAAAAAAGACAAAGGAGCATTTCTCATTTCCGGAAGAAGGACTTACGTGGATTTGTTCCTTAAACTTTCGCCCGAACAGGCACTTCAGGATTCGAGGCTTTACTTTTACGATTTCAACGCCAAGGCCAACTACAAGCTCAGTGAAAACGACCGACTTTTTGCCTCCGGCTACTTCGGTCGCGATGTGTTTGGCTTTTCCGACCTTTTCAGCTTTGCCTGGGGAAACACTACCGGGACTCTGAGATGGAATCACATTTACAACAGCAAGCTCTTTTCAAACATCACTTTTGTTTACTCTGACTACGACTACCGTCTGGCTCAGGAAGACGACCAGCTCGGCTTTGAGTGGAGAAGCAACATCGAGGACATCTCACTAAAAGCCGACTACAACTACTACGCAAACTCCAGAAATAATTTGAGGTTTGGTGCTTCGCTGATCAAGCACAAATTAAACCCTGGTGAAACCCGGTCCACTGGCAGCGAGTCGATTTTGAACGACATCAACATTAGTCTCGACAATGCTCTCGAAGGTGGAATTTACGTGAGTAACGAACACGAAATCACTGAAAAGTTCACAGCAATTTACGGTCTGCGATACTCGGTATTTCTCAACATGGGCGAAGGCACGCAGTGGGACTACAATGATGTTTACGAACCAGTGGACTCTACCTACTACGGCAAGTGGGACGTTTACAACGCTTTTGGCGGATTTGAACCGCGCCTGGGATTGAACTATCAACTCAACGAATCGAGCAGCGTGAAAGCCAGCTACAACAGAATGTACCAGTACATGCACCTGGCATCGAACTCCACTTCAGCTTCACCGCTGGATGTTTGGTTTGTTTCGAGCCCAACAGTGAAACCACAGATTGCGGATCAGGTGGCAGTGGGATACTTCAGAAACTTTTTGGACGACCAACTTCAGGGATCAGTTGAAGTGTACTACAAAGGCATGCAAAACTCGATTGACTTTAAAAACCACGCCCAGCTTTTGCTGAACAAGCACCTCGAAGGTGAACTGCGGTTTGGTGAAGCAAGAGCCTACGGTCTGGAACTCATGGTTCGCAAAGAAGTGGGCGACCTCACAGGGACAATCGGTTACACCTTGAGCCGCACCGAGAGGAAAATTCCGGAAATACAGGAAGACTGGTTCCCGGCTCAGTACGACAAAACCCACGACCTCTCCATCATGGCCGCCTACACACTCAACAAGCGATGGAGCTTCGGAGCCAATTTTGTCTACTCCACCGGAGCTGCAGTCACTTTCCCGACAGGAAGGTTTGAGTACATGGGCGAAGTGGTGCCCGTTTACTCAGACCGAAATGGTGAGCGAATGCCTGCCTACCATCGACTCGACCTGTCAGCAACGCTGCAAAGCAAAAAGAACGAAACACGCAAATGGGACGGAGAATGGGTGTTTAGCGTTTACAACGCCTACTACCGCAAAAATCCATATTTGATAAACTTTAGGCAAGATGCCAACATGCCTAACGAAACGTACGCGGAGCTTGTCTACCTGCTCCCAATCGTCCCTGCTATCACCTATAACTTTAGCTTTTAACATGAAAAATTTGAAATTCATACTGCCTGTTCTGCTCTGTGTTGGATTTTATTCTTGCACAGAAAGAATTGACCTGGAGCTGAATGATCAGGAAAACGAACGTCTTGTTGTGGAAGGATGGATTACCGATCAGGAAAAGGCTCACACTGTGGAACTCACGCTCACTTCGAGCTACTTTGAAAATCAGCCTGCACCGAGAGTGATGGGTGCTGAGGTGACCATCAGCGATGGTGAAACCACCTGGACACTCAGCGAAAACGAACCGGGAATTTACCAGACTACTCCTGATGTGGCTGGTGAAGCCGGAAAAACCTACACGCTCACCATCGACTACGAAGGGCAAACCTACACAGCTACGAGCTTTATGAGGCCGGTCGCTCCGGTCGACTCAATGGCTTTCGAATACATCGATCCTTTCGAGGAGTTTGGCTTTGAAGGCGACCCCTATTACGAAGTAAAAGTGTGGACTCAGGAGCTTGCTGGACTTGGCGATTGCTACACCTGGTTTTTGGAAGTGAACGGTGAACAGCAGCGAGATACGCTCTCGGAGCTCTCGTTTGTAAATGACGATCTCTACGATGGAAACTACGTGGCCAACACGGCTATCGACATTTTGGAAATTGGCGAAGAAGCCAATGCCGGAGACACAGTATACCTGGAGCAGTGGAACATCGGAATCAAAGCCTACGACATTTTTAATGGGATTCTTACAGAAACCGACTGGGGCGGAGGTCTTTTCGACACGCCACCTGCCAATGTGGAAACCAATCTTTCGGAAGGCGCCATCGGGTATTTTGGCGCTGCCAGCGTGAGTTCACGCACGGCCATTATTCCCGAATGAGGTAGTTAACTATCCATTGGGAATAAAATTGCAGAAGCTCCCGTTTGCACTGAAAATGCAATTGTTAATTTAGTCGCCATGTCGAAATCACCTTTCAAATCGTCATCAGGCAGAAACTGGACAGCCACGCTTTCTACCATTATCGGGATTGCCCTGGTGCTCTTCATGCTGGGAATGCTGAGTCTCGTGCTGATCAACGCTAACAAGCTTTCGACCTACTTCCGCGAGAACGTTACAGTTCAGGTTTTTCTGAAGGACGATGTGAAAGAAGTTGAGATTTTGCAGCTAAAGAAATTTCTCGAAGCGGAAGAATACACCCGGGCCGCTACGCACATCACTCAGGAAGAAGCTGCTCGCGAAATGGAACAGGAACTCGGTAAAGAATTTGTCGACTTCCTCGGATTCAATCCAATTCCCGCAAGCATCGACCTGAAGCTCAACAGTAGCTACGCCCAGCCCGACAGTCTCCAGTGGATCGAACAAGATATCATCCATCAGGCTGAAGTGAAAGAAGTGGTTTACCAAAAGGTGCTTTTTGAAAATATCGACAAGAACATCCGAAAGTTCAGTTTGATTCTTGGGATAATCAGCATTGTGCTTCTTTTGGTTGCCGTGGCGCTCATCAATAACACTATCCGATTAGCCATTTTTTCTAAAAGATTCTTAATAAAAAGTATGCAGCTGGTAGGCGCAACCAGGGGCTTCATTGTGCGGCCATTTATCTGGCAGGGCATCTGGCACGGACTTATTGCGGGTATCATTGCATTGGCTTTGATAGTCGCTCTAATCTACTTCAGTCGCAGCTTTTTCCCCGATTTCTTTAAGTTTCAGGACATCGAAACTTTCGGTCAGCTCTTCGGAGTCATCTTCCTTTTGGCCATTTTGATTTCATGGATTTCTACGAGCATGGCCGTTGGAAAATACATCCGTTTGCGTCAGGATCAGCTTTATTGAGCTCAACTGCGACTTGTGCATTCCACAGAAAATTTATCTTTGTTCGAGACAACCCAACGATTATGAAAAACGAGAAGTCACCCAAAAAACCGATGCAGGAATTCGCCTTTGGACGCGAAAACTACATTATGCTCATCATTGCTATTTGCATCATCGTACTTGGGTTCATTCTCATGAGTGGCGGTGGCAGCAAGGATCCGGAAGAATTTAGCGAAGAAATTTTCAGCTTCCGCAGAATAACACTCGCACCAATCGTTGTGCTTTTCGGCTACTTTTTTGTGATGTACGCCATCATGAAAAAACCCAAGGGAAAGAAGGGTGAAGAAGCTGAGCAGCAGGCATAGTCGCAAGCTCCAAAAAACAAATTTCAAATCTCAAATTCCGAGTCTACTCCATTCGCGTGTCGCCTCAGTTTCAACCAGCTTCATCAACGAGAAACAAACAGATTGAAATTGTAGATCCTTCACCCAAGGCTAAGTTAGAAGGTTTGATGGTAAGGCTTTCGGACTGAATAATGCCGCAGTTTACGCTAGTAAATGAGGAATGTTGAAGCTCTTATAACGCAGCCAGCGAGCTTTATTAACAGCCGGTTAGAACTCCCTGTCTACAACAAAATTCACTAGAATAACATCCAATTGAAAATTGAAACCTTTCAACCAAGGCTGAATTAGAAAGTTTGATGGCAAGGCTTTCGAAATGAAAAACACCGCAGCTTACTACTGTAAGTGAGGATGTTTTGAAGTTCGAGTAACGCAGCCAGCGGGCTTTAAAATTCGGCCGACTAGACTTTGGAGAGTTCGCCCTTTAGATACTCGATTACCTCAATCTCTACCGGATCAACTTCGCGCTTTTCGGCCATGAGTTGAGAAACCCAGTCGCCAACGTAAATCAGGTAGAAAGCACGCTCTACGGCAGATTCTCCCTCGGCCCAAAGTTCATTTACGCGATCACACTTCCCTTCGAAAATCGGTTTGCAAACGTCCATTCGGAATGCGTTTCTCTTTTGATCATCCTTTGTGCGAAGCATCAAAACTGAAAGCTGATTGCTGCCGCCTTTCCAGCCAACGAGCTCGTTGTGGTTCATTTCTGGGAAAACGTGATGCCAGCAGAGTATCTTCGAGTTTTCGTTGAGCTGTTGTCTCCAGCGAACGGCCACTCCCTCGAGGTGTGACTCAATATAAATTACTGGAGTGCGTCCGTCAAAAGCCTTCACGATTTCGCCTGCTTTTTCTTTAATCGCCTCTTTGTTTGTCGTCAGCAAATCCGATGCTGCAGAGAGCTCATCGATGTGGTTGGACGGAATCACTCCGTAGGCGTTGAGGATGAAAAACTGCTGCACGGCTGAATAGCCAAACATGGCTCGCGGAGGATTTCCACCGGGAATCACCACGTGATCGAGGTTCTCTTTTCCGGCCATTTCGAGCACTTCTCCACCTGAAGTAATGCAAGCCACTTCCGCTCCGCGATCGAGGGCTGTGCGCATGGCTGTCAGCGTCTCTTCGGTATTCCCCGAGTAGCTCGACACAATCACAAGCGACTTCTCATTCACAAATCCCGGAAGCGTGTAATCGTTGTTTACCAAAATCGGCACGTTGGCTTCCTTGCTCACGAGCTGAGAAACGATTTTTCCGCCAATTCCCGAACCACCAAGACCAGTGATCACAACGTTCTCCACCTGCTTCTTGGCTGTATTGAAGTTCGCCTTTTGCCCAATTTCAAGGGCGTGCTGAATATGTTTTGGAAATTGCTCAATGAGTTGCTTCATCGCTGAAAAGTACTTGCTTTAGAAAATTGTTTTGCTCCCGTGTGATCTTCGGCAGGCAAAGCCGCCAATCGCACGCGCTCACAAAAGTAGAATTATTCTCTGTTTTTGTGCGTTCGGCCGTGAAGATATCATTTTACATCGCTATTTCAGGTCGCTCTATTTAATATCTTTGCACCCTTATTTTTTAAAATCTGCCGCTGATTAATGCGGCTAACAAACAGAGAATTATGAGTCTTTCCCTTTCTGATCAGGAACGCATGAGACGCGAGGCGCTGAAGCAGCTTCGCGATTTGGGTATCGATCCTTACCCGGCTGCCGAGTTTGAAACATCTGCCAAAGCTGCCGAAGTCAAGGAAAAGTACGAAGAAGGAAAGGAAGTGGTACTTGCCGGAAGGTTGATGAACCGCAGGATAATGGGAAAGGCGTCTTTTGCCGAGTTGATGGACGCTTCGGGTCGCGTGCAGATTTACGTGAACCGCGATGAGCTGTGCCCCGGAGAGGACAAAACCATGTACAACACGGTTTTCAAAAAACTGCTCGACTACGGTGATTTTATCGGAGTAAAGGGCGAGCTCTTCAAAACTCAGGTTGGGGAAATTTCAGTGAAAGTCACCGAACTTACCGTGCTTAGCAAAACGCTGCGCCCACTGCCGGTTGTGAAAAAAGATGCTGAAGGAAAGCGCTACGACTCGTTCACGGATCCGGAGCTTCGTCACCGCATGCGCTATGTTGATCTAGTGGTAAACGACAAAGTGAAGGAAACTTTCATTGCCCGCACAAAGGTGATGAACACGATGCGCAATTTCTTCAACGAAAAAGGATACTTCGAAGTGGAAACGCCCATCCTGCAGCCAATCCCAGGGGGAGCTGCAGCGCGTCCATTTGTGACTCACCACAACGCACTCGACATTCCGCTCTATCTCCGAATCGCCAATGAGCTCTACCTCAAGCGACTGATTGTTGGCGGTTTTGAAGGCGTTTATGAATTCAGCAAAGACTTCCGAAACGAGGGAATGGACAAAACCCATAACCCGGAGTTTACAGTAATGGAGATCTACGTAGCCTACAAAGACTACAAGTGGATGATGAACTTCACTGAGGAGATGCTGGAGCGCGTTTGCACCGAATTGCACGGCACCACAACAGTGAAGCTCGGTAACAAAGAAATAAATTTCCAGGCGCCATTTCAGCGCGTGACCATGCGCGATTCGATTCTCGAACACACAGGAGTTGACATTGCCGGTATCAGCGAAGATGAGCTCCGCCAGGCTTGCGACAAGCTAAAAATTGAGCACGACCCGAGCATGGGTAAAGGAAAGTTGATCGATGAGATTTTTGGCGAGAAATGCGAGCCGAACTACATCGAGCCGACTTTCATCACCGACTACCCAAAAGAAATGTCTCCGCTGTGTAAAACGCACCGCGACAACCCCGAGTTTACGGAGCGATTTGAGCTGATGGTAAACGGGAAAGAAGTGGCCAACGCCTACTCTGAGTTGAACGATCCGATCGATCAGCGCGAGCGATTTGAGGAGCAGCTAAAGCTCTCTGAAAAAGGCGATGACGAGGCGATGTTTATCGACCAGGATTTCTTGCGTGCACTCGAGTACGGAATGCCGCCAACAAGTGGAATGGGAATCGGGATCGACCGACTGGTAATGCTTTTGACCGATAATGAGTCTATTCAGGAAGTGCTGTTTTTCCCTCAGATGCGTCCGGAAAAATTTGAGCAGGCAGCCACACCGGCTGATTTTGAGAAAATTGGTGTTCCAGGTGAGTGGGCAGAGCACATGGTTGATGCCGGATTTGATACTGTTGGCGAATTGAAGAAAACCAAAGCGACAGCAATCCACCAAAAGCTCAACGGCTTCCGCAAAAAGAACAAACTCGACATCCCGGCCGTTCAGCTAGAGGATGTGAAAGAATGGGTTGGAGAGGACTAGCCTTTATTCCTCCTTGCGTTTTGTGAGCTCATAGGTTGATCAAGTTCACTCAAAGGCCGCAGCATGATTGGGGACCGGCCTTGAGCTCGCGCAAAAATTTTTCAAAATCGAAACTTACGCAGACCGAGAAGCCGACAGGATCACTCGGTCGAAGTTAGTTGAGATGAAGCAAAATTTTGAGTAGAGGTCACAGCCTTGATTTTTTTCTTTCTTTTTTCATCAAGGAAAAAAGCAAAAACAACAATCACATCTACTGGTAAAATGACACCCAGATTTAGATCATTAAGACAAATCTCAAGGCCCGTTTCTTAATGCCTCACCACCAATCTTTGCGTGTGAGAAAATTGATCACCTGAGAGTTTGAGAAGGTAAACACCGTTTGGGATTTCATCTACAGAAATTTCAGCTTCACCCACAGTGGTGATTTGGACACTTTTGACTTCGCGTCCCTGCAGGTCGAAAATCGAGATTTGCAGCGATTCTGTTTTTTGCGGGTTTTCAAAGTCGAGGTGGATGCTTTGATCGGCTGGGTTGGGATGAATAGAGAAAGTAGTCTGATTCTTTTCATCCACAGAAATAGGTACCCAATCACATTCATTGTACTTCGGTATGTTCTCAGAAAACTCTGCTTCATAGACCCACATCAAATCAAAATGAGCACAAATTAATCTGGACCCGGCATCTGCTATTGACGTTCCCGCTGCGTTTTGAAAATGGTCATTTATCATTCCAATTCCCTCGATCCACATTATCTCTTGATTCACATCAAAATCAATATTAGAGAGGTGAAAGACTTTCCTTTCGGATCCATCCAGGAAGGTCTGAAGGTGGATACTGTCAACTTTAAGACGCACGATGCCAAGGTCCAATTGATCAAGTGAAGCTGACATGATGGTATCTCCTTCTTCTGCATTCCAGTCGTAAAGAGGATACTCAGCTAGTTCTGAACTGCTCCATTCCGGAGTTTTAAGGAACCAAATTCCGTCCTGAGCTCTGATCAGATGAGTCGGACCGTCTGTATCATTTGGCGAATAAGGAGCGAAAAGCTCACGCCAGGTGTGTCCGTCTGCAGTAACAGTTCCTTCCCAGGTGTAATGCAGCGGAGGAGCATCCTGACCCCAAAATGTCTCGTAGTAAGTGTAAACAGAGCCCTCGGGTGGTACCTCCCAAAAATCTTGTGATGAGGCGTTGAGCGCGAGAAGTGAAATGAGCAAAGTAAAAAATAGTCTCATAGCTAGTAAAGTTTAGTGTTGAACAATGATTTTCTGAGTCCTTTCAATAGCTCCGGTTTTCAAACTCAAAAAGTAAGTTCCATTGGGCAAGTCCGAACTGTCGATCGAAAGAGAGTTTTGGTTTTGCCTGAGTGTTGCGGATTTCACCTCTCTTCCCTGAAGGTCCAGAATTGACACATCTAGTTGATCTCCGGTAGGTAAGTTTTCGATCTCTAAACTAATCGATTCATCAGCCGGATTCGGATAAACGCTAATTCTGGGAGAGTCAATTTCAGAGATGTCGGTGATCACAAAGGATGTGTCGCACTCGTATTCCACAGCCTCATACATTCCAAAGTTTGGAGAGTTGTAGCAACGCAATCGGTTTGGGTATTCCCCATCACAAAAACCGGATAACACTTCTGGGATGACCAGGAAAAAGTGGCTAAAACCCAACGTTTCTGTGAAAGTGATTGATTCTACACCTGTGAAGGTTGGTGCTGAAACTGTGAGTTGTCTAAGTTCATTTCCGTTGACCATAACCTCTCCTTCATCGAGCACTATCAGTTCAGCTTCGACCTCGTAAGGATTCTCGCCTCCAATTGTCGAAAATAAGGTGTAGGTCAGTGTATCACCAACTTGCATCCCGAGGTCCATTACCAACTTGAATGATTCATTGTGATAATCGTAGAAGTAAATCGAGTCATTTTCAGCGTAGGTGAGAAAGGTGAGCCCTTCATCCGTTTCCAGATTTGCTGACGAAAGGTTAGAGCAACAATCCCCAAGGGTTTGCACAACCTTGCTGCAAGTTTGTCCATTTACAGTTGTGTCGGCTGTGACTGTAAAAAGCATAGGAGCGTAATATTCATCACCGTTGGAAAAGCTCACGAACTTGCTTTCGTAGTGCCACTGAGCTCCAACTGGCGCCCACTCACTTTGGGATTGACAAAAATACGATACGAGAAAAAGAAAGGAAAACAGCAGGGTAGAGGTTTTCATGATGTCAAGTATTTAGTTTACGATGAAAAGATAGCTAAATCATCACTCGCTAAAAGTTTTAGTTCCGGTCAAAAATGCATACAGCTAAAACCTCATCTACCCTAAAAACAAAAAAAGGCAAGCCGTTTACGCCTGCCTTTTCTGATGCTCTCGCATCGATATTGATTTGATCAACGATTTAACCATATATGCGCCAGTTGACGCATTACAGTGGTTGATTAACTCGCAGACAGTGGGGATTGTTCGCAGGAATTTATTTTCGAGAAGTTTTTTGAAACTTCTCGGGTAAAGCCGAATCAATTGTTTGAAAAACTCTTCTTCGTAAATCATTCAAATCCTTTTCGGCCAACCCTTTGGTTTCGATTGGCTTGTGAACCACGGCCTTCACCAGAGCCGGATGCGATCGGCTAAAGAGTCTGGTCGGCTCACCCAAAATTTTGTAGTTCTGCTGCCAGGTAATTGGCACAATCGGCACTTGCTTGTCGATGGCCATTTTGAAAGCTCCTTTCTTAAACGCCTGCATCCGCGGGGCGTCCAGCGGAATCGTTCCCTCTGGATATACCGCCACGCAACTTCCTTCATCCAGCGCTTCATAGGCTTTTTGCAAAGCACCGTAGGCGTGACGAAAGTTTTCGCGATTCACGGGAATGTCCATCCGCCTAAAGAACAACCTGAAAAGCGGCCACTTCAGCAATTCACCTTTGCCGATAAACAAAAAGTAGTCGCTGAAAACGCTGAAGAAAAAAACCGTGTCAAGGTAGCTGCTGTGGTTCGAGCAGATGATGTAGGGCGGCTCGGGAAGTTCGGCTTTGAATCGCGACTTCACCGGACAAAAGAAAATCACCTGCAGCATTTTGGACCAAAACCGCTTGAGCCAAAAGACTTTCGGAAACCATTTTTTACGAGAAATAAGAATTCTGAAAAAAGGGTAAAGCAGCAGCAGAGTAAGCCAAAACCACAGGCCAATCCACAGTTTGTAGATCAGGAAAAATGGCGATATGATGACTCTGAGAAGCTTCACGACAACGCGGGGAAAGTAAAGCTAAAATAAAAACTACAGCGAAGGCCGATCGGTATTTAAATCACATTCGGTTTTTCTACTTTTGAAGGCGAAGTCAAAAAAACAAAACAGCACGATGGCACGGATACTCACAGGAATTCAAAGTACAGGAACACCGCACCTCGGAAATATTTTGGGGGCGATCAGACCGGCAATCAAAATGGCCAACGACCAGTCGAATGAGTCGTTTCTTTTTATTGCCGACATGCACTCGCTCACGCAAATTAAAGATGGCAGTGAGCTGAGAAGAAACACCTATGCCGTGGCTGCTGCCTGGTTGGCTTTTGGACTGGACACAAACAAAACCGTGTTTTACCGTCAGAGCGATGTTCCCGAAACGGCTGAGCTCTCGTGGTACCTGAGCTGCTTTTTCCCCTACCAGCGGCTGACACTCGCGCATTCTTTCAAAGACAAGCAGGACAGACTGGAGGATGTGAATGCAGGACTTTTCACCTACCCGATGCTGATGGCCGCGGATATTCTTTTGTATGATGCCGACCTGGTGCCTGTGGGAAAAGACCAACTCCAACACCTGGAAATGACTCGGGATGTCGCTTCACGATTTAACCACAAAATGGGTGAAACGCTCGTGCTTCCAAAGGAAATGCTCAGAGAAGAAACGATGTACGTTCCCGGCACAGACGGTCATAAAATGAGCAAATCGCGCGGAAACACCCTTAACATTTTTGCCAGTGAAAAGGAGCTGAAAAAGGTGATTAATAAGCAGATCGTTACCGATGCGACACCGTTGGAAGAGCCAAAGGATCCGGACTCATCGGCTGTTTACCAGATTTACAAACTCGTTGCCACAGAAGAGCAGGTAGAAGAAATGGCCAGCAAACTCCGGGCTGGTGGCTACGGCTGGGGCCACGCCAAAAAGGATTTACTCGGAGCGATTGTTGACAATTTCCACGAGGAACGAGAGAGCTTTAATGAGTACATGTCGCACCCCGAAGAAATCGATTTGCATCTGCAGCACGGAGCACAAAAAGCCCGTGAAACAGCCAGAAAAGTCCTCGACAGAGTGAGGGTTAAAGTTGGGTATCTGGAAGGTGGTTTTGGAGGATGAAGCTCCAGAGGAGCGGCATTTTGGTAGCCAATTGACGCGTTGTTTCAGCAAAGTCCCAAAGGGACGACATTATGGTATTATCTCGCGAAGGCGCCAAGCACGCAAAGGTGCGACACCGTTAAGGTCGATTAGGCGTTACTGATCGTTGGATGAATTCAAAATCCACGATCAAAACAAAAGCCCACAGTTTCAACCATGGGCTAACGCTCGTATTTCTCTTTGTACTGCTCGTAGAGCTGAATCTGGTGATTGGTGAGGGCAATTTCACGTCCCTGGATAAAGGCGAAGGTCACATCGTTGGTTCGCATGTCGAGTGCATCTCCTTCCGAAATGAAAATTGTAGCGTCTTTGCCTTCAGCAATCGATCCGCAGCGATCGTCCACTCCGAGGATCTTGGCGGTGTTCAGCGTTAGTGCCTGAACAGCCTGTTCGTAGGTCAGACCAAAGGCTACAGCAGTGCCCGCCCAAAAGGGAAGGTTTCGCGCCTGCATTTGTTCCATTCCCCCTGAGCTATCGAAGCAAAACATCACGCCTTCATCGGCCAAAAGCTTAGGTAAACGGTACGGCAAGTTGATGTCGTCTCCGCGAAATCTCGGCAGCTCGTGGGTTCTGCGAATCATCACCGACACGTTGTTGTCGCGAAGCATGTCGCCAACCAGATGAGCATCGTAGCCGCCAACGATCACGCGCTTGGGAATGTTCTGATTTCTCATGAAGTTGACGGCCTCAGTAATTTGTTTCACATCGTGGGCGTGGATGTATAGGTTCTTTTCTCCGCTGAAAATCTCGCGCATCGCTTCGAACCGAAGATCGGTTTCTTTTGGACTGTCCAACTTAGAGTAAGCTCTGGCCTTGTCGAAAAAGGCAATGATTTCGCGCTTCTCCTCTGCATAGTCGTCTTTTACCTTCAGCTCCACTTTCGGGCCTTTCTCTTCTTCTTTTTCATAAACCCGCGGCCAGTTGAGATGAATACCATCATCCATTTTCACAACTGCGTCTTCCCAATTCCAGGCATCGAAATGCACGACAGAAGAAGTTCCACTCACCACATTTCCTCGTGGAGTGATTTGTCCCATTAAAACTCCGTTGGTTCTGATGGTTGGAGTGATTTTCGAATCTGTGTTGTAGGCGATGATCGATCGAATGTGAGGATTGAAATCTCCAACTTCTCGTTGGTCTCGCGTAGCCCTCACCGCCCCGATTTCTACCAAACCCAAAGTGTTGTTGGGAGCGATAAAGCCTGGGTAGAGATCCTTGCCGTGAGCATCGATCACACGATCCCACATTTTCACGTCTACCTGACTTTCGTAGCCCACGTAGGTGATTTTGCCGTTTTCGAAACCGATGGCGCTACGTTCCATCTTTTCGCCATTTCCCACATGGGCTGTGGCCCCGAGGATCAAAATTGACTCAGACTGCGCAGGTGCAGGGGTTGGGCGCTGCGCAGACAAATCAGCCGGCACCAGAGAAACGAGCAAAAGAAGAGTTATAGAAAGAAAATTTTTCATTGTGAATTCTTATTAAAACTATCGCTGCACTCCACCTTCATCGTGGTAGGTATCGCAGTGATAGTGCTTGTCTTTTTCAGCTTTCGGCTTTTGCGTTTCCGCTCCGTTCTTTTTGGCATCCAGCATTTTTTGAATCAATCTGGCACGCTCCTGAGCAATCGCCTTGGCCTCGGCCGATTCTTCCGATCTGTCGTAGTAGCAAGTGCCTTCGATGTAGGTCTTTTCCGCTTTAGAATAAACCGAAAGCGGGTGTCCGCTCCAAATCACGAAGTCGGCATCTTTGCCCTCCTTTAAGCTTCCCACCCATTTGTCGATGTGGAGCATTTTAGCTGGATTCAGCGTGACGAACTTTAGCGCCTCTTCTTCGGGCACACCACCGTATTTCACGGCCTTGGCAGCCTCCTGATTGAGTCTTCTCGCCATTTCTGCATCATCGGAGTTAAAGGCTGTGAGAACGCCTTGTTGCCACATCAATGCCCCGTTGAACGGAATTGCATCGTTCACCTCAAATTTGTAAGCCCACCAGTCGCTGAAAGTAGATCCCGCAGCTCCGTGCTCTTCCATTTTGTCGGCCAGTTTGTAGCCCTCCAAAATGTGGGTAAACGTGTTCACAGTGAAGCCCATCGAATCGGCAACGTGCATCAGCATGTTGATCTCGTGCTGCATGTAGCTGTGGCAGGTTATAAATCGCTCGCTGTTCAGGATTTCCCAAAGTGCTTCCAGTTCCAGGTCTCTCCTTGGAACTTGCGGTGAGCGTTTGCGCAATTTGTCTATCCAGGTTCTGTTTTCGAGTTTGCTCTCGTACTCGCTCCACTCGTTTCCGTATTCGCTGGCCGCGATGAAAGCATCGTAGAATGTCTGCTCCACGCCCATTCTGGTCTGTGGAAAACGCACTCGGTAGTAATCTCCCCAGTTGGATTGTTTCACATTTTCCCCGAGGGCAAATTTGATGAACGGAGCAGCACTGTCGAATTTCATTTCTTCGGGCGCCATTCCCCAGCGCAGCTTGATGATGGCACTCTGACCGCCAATTGGGTTGGCAGAACCATGGAGCAGTTGTGAAGTAGTGACCCCACCTGCCAGCTGTCGGTAAATGTTGATGTCGTCTGCGTTGATCGCATCGCCAATTCGCACTTCCGAGGTAACCGCCTCGCCCGACTCATTCACTCCTCGCCTGATGGCTATGTGCGAGTGTTCATCGATGATTCCGGGTGTGATGTGCTTGTCACGGGCATCGACTTGTTGCCAGTCGATTTGTTCTTTTGGGAAAATGGAATTCGGACTGAGCGATTGGCCAACGGCAACGATTTTCCCATTGCGAACCAGCATCTCTCCGTTTTCGATAGTGCCGATTGAGTCGCAAGTCCAAATGGTGGCGTTTCTGATCCAGAGGTTTTCACTCTCCTCGGGCATGCTGTCGCGACCATAGGCTACAAAGGGATAAATCACGTTTCCGAGTTCCAAAGTTTCCGTTTCGGTAGAGTCGGAACTTGCAGTTGTCGAATCAGGCTCAGCACTTTGCTTGATGGCTGCCCAGTCAAACCAGCGGCCGTCAGCGGTTTCCCCTTTTCCTTCCCAGATGCGGCTCTTGCTGGTGATGTTTCCACCGAGCCTTGTAATTCCTGGAAACTGATCGGTGTCGAGCTGGAAGTACATCGTCAGCAGTTGATTCTCGCGCTGGAAGTTGACTTTCACTTTGGTAGTGTCGCTTTCTCCTTCAGCGTTTTTTTCAATTTTCTGAATGAAAGCCTCGTACTTGTCATCTCCTTTTTTCTCTACTGAAAAAGGAAAAGGCTGGCCTTTCAGGTTGAGGTTGTATTTCCCGGAAACCTCGAGGTCATCGCTCGCTTCGACAACGAATGGTTGACCCTGAACCCAGTTTTCGTGAATCTTCGTTTCCTTTTTGAAAATATCTCCTGATGTGACGATAAAGTTTGCCAGTTTGCCCGCTTCGAGTGATCCAACCTCATCTGTAGAGTTGATCAACCCAGCGGGAACGGTCGTGAGAGCGGCCAGCGCAGTTTTCTCTGAAAGTCCGTACTCGACTGCTTTCCGAAGGTTTTCGAGAAACTTGTCTTTCTTGTCGAGTCCATGTGTGGTGAAGGCGAATTCTATCTCTGCTTCTTCGAGAAAAGCCGGATTCTTTGGTGCCAGCTCCCAGTGCTTCATTTCTTCGAGAGAAACCATGCGGGCCAAAAACGGATCGGAAACATCGTAGGGCTTTGGAAACTCAAGCGGAATGATCAGTGACGCTTCCGTTGCTTTGATTTCCTCCAGTCGCTGGTATTCGTCTCCATTTCCAACCAGAATAAATTGCGTGTCGAACTCATCGCCAACGCGATCTGCAGTGAGCAACTCAAACTTGTCGTAGCTCTCCAAAATTTGTGGCAACTCCATTGAAGAGTTAAACGCATTCAGTGACAGGTTTTTCTCTTCGGTGTTGAGCGGAGAGGAGTACCACTGCGCATCGTAAAACGTCTGGCGCAAAAGTGCAATCGCCCCCATTAGCGAACTCGGATAAGCCTGTTGCGATACACCTTTACTGAAAGAATACTGAGCCGCAGCTTTCGGGCGAATGAGGTTTAGGTTTTCGTTTTCACCGAGGGTAACAAGAGCTGAAGTACCACGGACAATCCCATCTTGCTGATGAGTGAGCACTGCTCCAAAACCGATTTTGCGAAAAGACTTCGCTTCTGACTCATCGAAGGTAAACATCGAAGATGCGTCAACCTCAGGTTTGATAGCTTGGTTCCAGGCGAATGCGCCTTCTTTTTCAGATTCGTACTGCGGCCGTGGCGAGCGCTTTTTCTTCTCAACTTTCGAAATTCCGTATTGGGAATAAAGGTCGATGAAAGCCGGATAAATAAACTTACCCTTCAGGTCGATCACTTCAGTGTTTTTGGGAATCTTCACGGTTTTGCCAACAGCCACGATGCTGTCGCCAGCCATGAGGAGCGTTCCACCTTCAATCTTCGTTTCAGGATCTACCTGGATGGTGGCATTCGTGATCGCGGTGTACACCACATCCTTTGAGCGAGTGTGAAGGTTGGGGTAGGTCGTTTGGCCAAAAAGCTGAAACAAAGCAGCGCAAAAGCCAAAAGTCAAAATCAGGTTTTTCATTGTCGCAAAAATAAGCGTGTTAAAATTAAGGAAAGGGGGTTAGCAATGGGCAATGGTCAGAAATTCCAAATTCCAAAAGACAAAAGCTCTGGCAAACTCAATCCTAAATAACCTTAACTCCTCAATGACTTCGTTCTGTCGAGCAAACTCAAGCCAAAAGTCCTGTCACTATTTCCAGCAGCTAAGTTAAAACCACATAGAAACAGTAGACTTTACAACTGCGGGAAGAGGCACATAGTTGGAAGTGTGAGTAAGATGAACTGGCCCACAACTTTATTTCAACCTTGTTGCCACTTTATCTCTAAAAACCCAAGCACCAAATCACAAATTTCAAAGGCGCGATCAACCTGAGTCACTAAATCACCTCAGTTCCTCAATCCCTAAATTACCCGAATCCCCCAAGCACCTACTCCCCAATCATTTTCATCGGATCTACCCACTGTTTCGACTGAGCTCAACAACCGGCCAGCACACAGGAAATTATTCTTGTTCTCCGATCATCTTACTAGGATCCACCCACTCTTCGAACTGCTCTTCGGTGAGGAAGCCGAGGTTTACCGCTTCTTCTTTCAGAGTTGTTCCGTTTTCGTGGGCCGTCTTCGCAATTTTTGCTGCCTTCTCGTAGCCGATCTTCGTGTTGAGCGCAGTTACCAACATCAGTGAGTTGTTCAACAATTCATTGATGCGTGGCTTGTTTGCTTCGATTCCATCTACACAGTTTTCGGTGAATGAAACGCAGGCATCGCCAATCAGTCTGGCCGACTCGAGGAAGTTGGCTGCCATCACAGGCTTGTAGACATTCAGTTCAAACTGACCCTGAGTTCCTCCAAATGTAATTGCCGCATCGTTTCCAATCACCTGAGAAGCCACCATGGTGATCGCCTCGCATTGTGTTGGATTCACCTTTCCGGGCATGATTGAAGATCCGGGCTCGTTGGCTGGAATGGTGATTTCACCAATTCCCGAACGCGGTCCGGAAGCGAGCATGCGAATGTCGTTTCCAATTTTGTAGAGTGCTACAGCAATTTGCTTCAGCGCACCGTGCGCTTCAACGATGGCATCGTGGGCGGCAAGTGCTTCGAATTTATTTTCAGCTGTTCTAAATGGCAATCCGGTGAGGTCAGCAATGGTCTCAGCCACTTTTTTGGCGTAGCCTTTTGGCGTGTTGATTCCAGTCCCTACGGCTGTTCCACCAAGGGCTATTTCAGAAAGGTGATCGAGTGTGTTGTCAAGCGCTTTCAATCCGTGGTCGAGTTGAGAAACATATCCTGAAAACTCCTGTCCGAGCGTAAGTGGCGTAGCGTCCATAAAGTGCGTTCGGCCGATTTTCACGACTTCTTTCATCTCTTCTGATTTCTTCTGAAGAGAGTCGCGAAGTTGTTTCACTCCGGGAATGGTCGTTTCCACAACCATCTTGTAGCAGGCGATGTGCATCCCGGTTGGGAAGGTGTCGTTGCTCGACTGCGATTTGTTGACGTCATCATTCGGGTGAATTTTTCTTTCGCCCTCACCGAGTTTACCACCGTCAATTTCGTGGGCGCGATTGGCCACCACCTCATTGACGTTCATGTTGCTCTGCGTTCCAGAGCCCGTTTGCCAGATCACAAGCGGAAACTGGTCATCGAGTTTTCCCTCCAGGATTTCGTCACAAACTTTTCCGATGAGGTTTTTCTTTTCCTCTTCGAGCACGCCAAGCTCACAATTGGTGATGGCTGCGGCTTTTTTCAGGTAAGCAAAACCACGAACAATTTCGAGTGGCATGCTGGCCGGATGGCCGATTTTAAAGTTGTTGCGAGAGCGCTCCGTCTGTGCGCCCCAGTATTTTTCGGCAGGCACTTTCACCTCGCCAATGGTGTCTTTTTCGATGCGGTATTCCATGATTGTCTTTTTAAATCAATTCTTTCACATTCTCAGGTGGACGGCCGATCACGGCCTTGTTTCCTTTCACAACAATAGGTCGTTCGATGAGTTTTGGGTTTTCTACCAAAATCGTGATCCATTCTCCGTTTGTGAAATTTTTGCCTTTAAACTTCTCTTTGAAAATGGTTTCTCCTTTGCGGATAATGTCTTGTGGTCCCAAGTTGAGCTTCGCCAAAATGGTTTCCAGCTCTTTTTCCGAAGGAGGTGTTTTGAGATACTCCACGATTTCGGGATCCACATTTTCGTCTTTCAAAATGGCCAGCGTATCGCGGCTCTTTTTGCATCTCGGATTGTGAAAAATGGTGTAGTCGCTCATAATTTTCGTTTTTATTCTTGTGTTTCCGCTCCACTTCCCTGGCCCATCAGGTAGGCTTTCAAGAAGCCCTCGATGTCGCCATCCATCACGGCATCCACGTTGGATGTTTCGTGACCGGTGCGGACGTCTTTCACGAGTTTGTAGGGCTGCATCACGTAGTTGCGAATTTGCGACCCCCACTCGATTTTTTTCTTTCCTGCTTCAATTTCATCCCGGGCTTCGTGCTTTTTGGCCAGCTCAATTTCGTAAAGCTGAGACTTGAGCAGCTTCATCGCCTTCTCCTTGTTCTTGAGCTGGGAGCGCGTTTCGGTGTTGTCGATCACAATTCCAGTGGGCTTGTGACGAAGTCTCACCCCGGTTTCTACCTTGTTCACGTTTTGTCCACCGGCACCACCCGATCGGAACGTCTCCCAGGAAATCTCTCCGGGATTAACATCAATTTCGATGGAATCATCGGCCAGCGGGTAGACGTAAACTGACACAAAAGAGGTGTGCCTTCTCGCGTTGCTGTCGAATGGTGAAATGCGAACCAGTCGGTGCACTCCGTTTTCGCCTTTGAGCATTCCAAAAGCAAACTCTCCGGAAAACTCCAGCGTGACCTGCTTTACTCCGGCCACATCGCCTTCCTGCATTTCGAGCTCCGAAACTTTGTAGCCGGCTTTTTCACCGTACATGATGTACATCCGCATGAGCATTCCTGCCCAGTCGCAGCTCTCCGTGCCTCCGGCACCAGCCGTGATTTGCATCACTGCGTCCATGCTGTCTTCCTCAGCAGAAAGCATGTTTTTAAACTCGAGGTCTTCAATCTTTTCGAGTGCTGCTGTGTAGGCCGCGTCAACATCTTCCGGTGAAGCTTCGTCTTCCTGATAAAATTCGTAGAGAACGCCCAACTCATCAATGGCAGTTTTTGCAGCGTCATAAGCTTCAGTCCACACTTTTTTATTGCGAATCTGCTTCATCACTGTCTCTGCCTTGTCGGGGTCGTCCCAAAACCCAGGGTCCTGAGTTTTTTTCTCTTCTTCTTTGATTTGCATCAACTTGCTGTCGATGTCAAAGATACCCCCTTAGCGCTTCCAGGCGCCCACTAAGTTCGCTAACTTGCTCTTTTGATGTCATGCCCGCAAAAGTAAAATTTACCACGTAATTCTACCACTCGCCACTTTCATATCTTTTCATCCGGGAGATATTCCTACTTTTCCATTCCAATAGATCGTTAACCTGATTTTAGAATTATAAAAATGAACGAGATCCTCGACAACTCAGAAGAAAATCATAACTCTGAAGACAAACGCTCTCTGAGAGATTTGATAGACAATGGCTACGAATTTGACTTCGCTTATGCGATAGAAAGAGCATTTGCCATTTGGCAAAAAGACATCGTGGGCTTTTCACTCTATGCCTTGCTTTCTGCAGTGATAATCTTCTTTTCCATTTTCACACTTGTGGGACCTTTGCTACTTGGTGGACCTCTCATG
This sequence comes from Halocola ammonii, assembly GCF_049334165.1. Lineage (NCBI taxonomy): Bacteria > Pseudomonadati > Bacteroidota > Flavobacteriia > Flavobacteriales > Halocolacceae > Halocola > Halocola ammonii. Next base: position 444,340 of record NZ_JBEGHD010000001.1, on the reverse strand, counting down.
GCGGGCTACATTGTAGTAGCCAATAAGATTGCCCGTGGAGAAGATCACGAGTTCGGAGATTTTTTTGGTGGATTTCAGTACTTCAAAGAGTTGCTGGTGCATTACCTGATTCTCATCGCCTTCTTTTTGGTTCCCGCAGTTATATTGATTGTGGGGAACATTTTGAGCACTGCACTCATCAGTGAGATATTCATTATTTTCCTTCCATTCGGTTATCTTCTGTTTTTTGTGCTGGCCATCTTTGTCGCAACGGTTTATTTATTGGCTATGCCGTTTATCGTTATCGGAAAAATGCGCTCGTGGCCTGCAATGGAGGCGAGTAGAAAAGTGGTAATGAAGAATTTCTGGTGGTTCTTGCTGCTGTCGATAGTTGCGGGATTCATCGCAGAGGCCGGCATTATTGCATTTGGAATCGGCATTTTCGTAACCATGAGTTTGCAATATCTGATCTACTTTGCCGCCTATGAAAAGATTGTTGGTCTGGATGACCGCAGCAGCGAAGAGGCCGAAGTTTTGAAAAAGCAGGCAGAGATTTGACACACTGGCAACTTTTAAAGTTTCAAAAAGCAAACCACAACTTCCAAAATACAAGCATCAAATCCCAGACTGCGCAGATCCGATTCAGAGCTTTGGATTAGTCGCTGTTGATTTTCTGCCAGACCAAATCGGGTTCAAATCCGCGGTTGATTAAGAAACGTGCGATTTTACCGTTGCGCTCAAACTCGCTCTTGCCGCCTTCCACCTGTTCCACTTTCTTTTCAATCAGATAGTCGAGAATTCGCAAATACTCGTCTTCATCAATCTCCTTAAGAGCTGCGTTTATGTTGTAACTCGAGATGTCTCGTTGTTTCAACTCACGAACAATTCTATTTTTCCCCCAGTGTTTAATGCGGTATTTACCAGAAACATACGCGCTGGCAAAACGCGACTCGTCAAGGTAATTATCGCTAATGAGTTTGGCAATCAGATTTTCTACCTCATCGCTGTAGAGCCCCCAGTCGTAAAGCTTTGAGCGAACTTCACTCTGGCATCTTTCGCGCAGGTCACACCATTTTTTGATGCGCTGGTAAGTTTCCAGTGGCGGGTATTTTCTCGGGCGTTTAGCCATGAGGCAAAAATAGTTTTCTAATCGAAGAGTTAGACGTGTGTTAAAGATTGGAAAAAATCAGTGACTAACAGAAACATTTTCAACTTGAGTTCCGTTTTTCAGCCTCCAAAGAAAGTGGCCAAAACAGTCGCCTTCGCAAAGCTCAGTCGCTTGACGAAATTCTTATTTTTGCAGACAAGCTGAGATCTACAAAACTCCTTAAATCAAAAGTGATGAAGTCTGAAATCATCGAAAAACTGAAATCTATCCTCGAAAACGAATCTCCTGAAAAAGCCAGTGCACAGGTTGACCAATTGGCTAAGGAATTTGAAAATGCCGAGGGAGACGACTCTCTGAACGAAACCTTTTCCGCTCTTCTGAAGCAGTATCGGGAAAAGACTGACGGTGAAATCGTTGGCGTGAAACAAGAGAATAACACTGAGACCGCAATGGTGGAAGAGCACGAGCACAACAGTTCGGAAAATGAGCAAGACAAGGAGCTCCTGAGTGAAAGCGATGTTTCAGACGGTAAAGAAGTAGAGGAGCCAAAGCAGGAAGTGAAAGCTCCAGCTAAGGCAGAAGCACCAAAGGCGGTGAAGACTGAAGACGAACCTGACAACAAAAACGCTGCGGACCCAATAGTAGACGAGCACGATCAGATAGAATCGGAGAAAGACGAGGAACCGCAGCTGGTCAGTGAAAGCGATGTTTCAGACGAAGAAAAGAAGCCCGCACAACACAGCGAAGCTACCGAAGAAAAGAAAGAAACTGAGGCCAAAAAAGAACCCACGGAACGTCCTGATCCAAAGGATAAAGAAGAGCTGATTTCTCAACTGAGAGAAATGTTGGCAACCGAAGAAGCTCCAGCCATTCGCAAAGAGATGCGCGAAATCAAACGCACTTTTAAGGACTTCACAAAAGCGGAAATAGCCGAGCAGAAAAAAGCGTGGGAGGCCGAGGAGCACGATGAAGAAGATGAATTTTTCCCGCAAGTAAATCCTCTAGACCAGGAATTTGAACAGCTGCTCGATCAGGTGAATGACAAAATCAAAGAGCACGACCAGCGCGTTAAAGCCGAGCGCGAGCGCAATCTCCAGGAGAAGAAGAAGGTGCTTAGTGAACTCGAAGCCCTTGTGAAAGAGGAGGAGAACATCGGCAAGCTGTTTTCAGTTTTCAACGAACTGCAGGACAAGTGGAATGAAATTGGACACATCCCCGGTGATCAGTACCGCGATGTACAAGACGCCTTCCACAAGCTAAAAGACGAATTCTACTACAACGTAGACATCTACAAACAGCTGAAGGAACACGACCTTCACATCAATGAAAAGCGCAAGCAGGACCTCATTGATCAGGTAAAGAAGGTGAAAGACCTCAAGTCGATCAAAGAACGTGAGCGCCTGGTGAAGACTTATCAGCGACAGTGGATGGATCTGGGTCCATCGCCTCGCGAGACCTACAAGGAAATGGCCGATGAGTTTTTCGGTACTTGTCGCGAGATTTTTGAGGAAATTCAGAAGCACTACGACAAGCTTCACGAGGAACACGAAGAGAATCTTGTTAAGAAGCAGGCTCTGGTGAAAAAAATGGAAGAACTTCTCTCTCTGGAAATCAAAAACCACGGGACCTGGAAGAAGAAAACTGACGAGGTGATTGGCCTGCAGAAAGAGTGGAAAACCATTGGTTTTGCACCTCGCGAACACAACGAAACTATCTGGAAAGAATTCCGCGGACTCTGCGATACTTTCTTTGACAACAAGCGCGAATTTTACGACAAAAGACGTGCTGAGCAAGACGTTCACAAGCAGAAAAAAGAAAAGCTCGTTTCCAAAGCCGAAGAAGTAAAAGACAGCGAAGATTGGAAAAACACTACCAAGCAACTCATCGACCTGCAAAAGCAATGGAAGGAAGTTGGTGCTGCCGCTCAGCGCGATGAGCAACAGCTCTGGCAGCGATTCCGCGCAGCTTGCGACACTTTCTTTAACCGCAAGAAAGACTTCTTCAGTGGAATGGACGAACGTCAGGAAGAAAACTTGAAGAAGAAAAACGATCTGATCGCGGAAATCGAAAAAGCAGAACTCACTGGCGAGAAGGAAAAAGACATCGCCATGATGAAAGATTTTTCGCAACGCTTCAACGAGATTGGTTTTGTGCCGAAGAAAAACCTTCAGGAGGTTTACGATCGCTACAACAAAGCGCTGGATGAGAAGTACGACAAGCTAGACCTCGACAAGAAGGAAAAGACCATGTTGAGCTACAAACAACGTGTTGACTCTATCAGTGAATCGCCCGACTCGGATCACCTGGTAAGAAAAGAGAAAAGACTCCTTCACGACAAAATCGACCGCTTAAAGCAACGTATGATTCAGTACGAGAACAACATGGAGTTTCTCAGTGGTGATGGAGCCAGTTCTTTCCGCAAAGAATACGAGAGAAAAATCGATAAGTCCAGAAAAGAAATTGATGAGATTAAGCAGAAACTGGACCTGTTGCCCTAAGCACTCTGCTCCATTTTCTGTTCATCACCTTCTATGAGCATAGGATCGCTGCCGATGGCAGGAAGAGAGAAATAAAAAGTGGCTCCTTTGTCGACTTCACTCTCCGCTCGCACATGGCCTCCGTGGCGGGTGACAATTCGCTGCACGATGGCCAGCCCCACACCTGTCCCTTCGAACTGCGTGTCCTGGTGTAGTCGCTGAAACACTCCGAAGATTTTGTCAACGTATTTCATGTCGAACCCTACTCCGTTGTCGGAGATGTAGTACTCCACAAAGTCATCCTTTTTTTGGGAGCCAACCGTAATCTTCACCGGTTTGTCGCTGTGGGAGTATTTCACCGAGTTACCTATAAAATTGGTAACAACCTGGCGTATCATTGACTGATCTCCCTTGCAGAGCTCAAGCTCCTTCACATCCAATATTATTTCTTTGTCGGGTTGGTGAGATTGCATCATTTCCACCGCGTCTTTCACAAGCGTATCCATATTAATTGGCGACATCTGAATGGGTTTGCGGCCCAGTCTGGAGAACTGAAGCAAGTCTTCTATTAGGCTCGACATGTCTTCAGCGCCTCGTTGGATATTTTTCAAAAAGTGCTTCCCCTGATCGTCAAAAACAGACTCATACTCTTCTGCAAGCACACTGGTAAACCCATTGATGGCACGCAGTGGAGCGCGCAAATCGTGAGAAACCGAGTAGCTAAAAGACTCCAATTCTTTGTTGGTGCTTTCTAGCTGCTCTGTTCTGTCTTTCACGCGCTGTTCAAGCTCTTCGTTGAGCTCTTCGAGTTCCTGGCGGGCTTCATGTCGCGAGAAAGCCGCTCCAAGGTTTCGCGCTACAGTCAGCAGACTTTCACTTTCGAAAGACGTGAAGGCTTCGTCCTTCTCTCTTAGCACGGCCATCATTCCCCAGGTTTTGTTGGAGATCACCACAGGCGCCATCGAGACATGCAGAAACGAGTTTGTTAGAAAGAGCTGGTCAATCTTTCGGTTTTTCCCTTTTGAAAAATTTGCCCCAGTTCCTTCATCAAGCGGTTTTGGAGTGTTTTTCACATCCCATTTTTCCGGGATGTACGATTTCAAATCCTTGTCGGAAATCTGAAGTGAAAGTCTTTTCAGTTCGTCTTCGTTTGACTCAGTGCCCGAATAAAAAACAACCGCAGCTGCATTCATCCCTTCCCGAATTCGCGAAAGTGCCAGGTCGATTCCATCGTCAAAATCATCGGAGCTCAACATTGCCGCTGCAGACTCTGAAACTGCCTGCAACAGCTTGCTTTGGTCTCTCACTTCCTGCTCCGTTTGCTTCAGCCTCGAAATGTTCACCACGCTAATCAAAGCTCTGTAGTAGCCCGAATCATTTCCGAGCAATTTCATGCGGTTCAAAACCTGTACGACCTTGCCCGACATGGTTTTGTAGGTAGTCTCCTTCTCGTAGTAGTCTTCGTTGTTCCAGATCGCAAGAATGAGTCTTTCGAGATGGCTAACCGAGTCTTGCGTATAAATCAGGTTCACGTTTTTCTTAAAGTCGGCAAGGCTTTTCGTTTCAAAAAGGTGAAGCACTTCGTTGTTGACGTTTTCCACCTGTATCATGTCGCGATAGTCCATCGCGTTGGTAAGCGTAAGTGACAAGTCCTTTAGGATATCCGTCACGCCCGCTTGTCGCCTTTTTTCGAGAAAAAGCTTTAGTTCACTGTAGTCGTATTCACCAATTGCAACGCCCACCGATTCGAAAGTTGTACGGTAGCGCATTTCGCTTTTCTGCAAGATCTCCTGGTATTTCTTCCGCTCGATACTGTACGTTATGGCCTTCTCCAGGAGCTTGCCATCAAACTCATTTTTAACGAGAAAATCCTGGGCTCCCATTTTCACAATGTCGCGGGCCACACTTTTATCGCTGAGGCCAGAAAGAATAACAACTGGTGTACTTGCCACTAGCTTGCTCAATCGTTGGAAAGAATCTACACCCTGACTATCGGGCAGATAAAGATCCAAAAAGATAATGTCGTAGTGTGATTTGCCGATCAGGTCGAGCGATTCGGCCATGTCTGAAGCATGATCGAGCTCCACGAAGAACTCTCGAATTTGACTAATGAGCTCTTTGAAAATGAGAAAATCCTGAATGCTATCCTCAACAACGAGGATCTTGACTTTGTGAAAATCCATTTAATCTAACTGCTTTCTTTTGGCCAGGTAAAGTACACAGTTGTTCCCTCGCCTTCGCTCGAAGTTAGTGAAATCTTTCCACCGTGTTTTTCCACAATGGCGCGGGCAATGGTGAGCCCTGCTCCGGCCTTTTCGCTTTTGGGATCTGCTTTTCTAAAAATCTCAAAAATACCTTCGCGATATGCCTCTGGAATGCCCTGGCCGTTGTCTCTAACAGATAGTTTGAAGAAATCTTTCTCTTCTTCGCTTTTCAGGTGTATGCGCAGCGGATCTTCGCCCTTGTTATCAACAGCATTTTGAAGCAATATTTGAAGCAGCTGGACCATTTGTGACAAACTGCCTTTCACAGTCGGCAAGTTTTCCGCTGTGAATTCAGCTCCAGTTGCTGCAGGAGCATTAGCAAACATCAGCCACACATTGTTGGCCAATTCATTGAGGTCAATTTTTTCAGCTTCATCTGTGTTTCTAGCCACTCTCGATAGATCTACCAGGGCGTAGATCATTTGACGCATTTTCTCGGCATTCTCGAGCGTAAAGTTGATGTAAGTTTTTGCCTGCTCATCGAGCTGATCAGAGTATTTTTGATCGAGCAACTTTAAAAATGCACTGATTCCGCGCAGAGGTTCTTGCAAATCGTGGGAAACAGCGTAAACAAATTTATCGAACTCAGATTGAGGGGTGGCTAGTTTCTGGCTATCTTGTTTTGTCAAAGTGAAGAATCGTTTTCGGTTTATTTTTCCTGAGCGAGGAGCTCTTCCACAATCTGAGGCAGCATTTGAAACTCTTCGCCTTTGTTGATGCAGCGTTTCACACCTTCCGATTCGGCCATTTTTCGAGTGTATTCGTCAGTGTGGTTTGAAAGAAAAACTACTGGAACATCTATTCTCAGGGCTTTCATCAATTTAATGAAATCGAATCCACTTATGGTCGGCATAGAAATGTCGAGCAGAATCATGTCGATTTTGGTAGAAGTCAAAACAGAAATTGCTTCTGAAGTATTCTGAGCTGCCTCCACTTCAAACCCGCGCTGCCCGAGGAGCATCTTGGTTGTTTTGAGGGTGATCACCTCATCGTCAATTAGGAGGATTCGTTTTTTCATCGTTAATATAATTGTCTGTCTTTCAACTGTAAAGCTATTCTTCCTTTTGCTACAAGGAGTAAGAGCCACACGCTATCGGTTGTAGGATTATTCTTACAGCTTTCCTCCAAAATAGTTACAAAAATCGAGGATTCCGCATTCAAAGGATTATTATTCACTTCATTCTCAGTCACAACCGATTTACTCAGAAATTACCAAACCTCCACTGATGGTTTTTTGTTTTCTTTGAAACCAGCCTTGGAAACTCCAGAAAACATACAATCAATCTTAAAGCGCCTGCCTAAGAAGCCCGGTGTTTATCAGCATTTCGACAAAGATGGCCGGTTGCTCTACGTGGGCAAAGCCAAAAATCTGAAAAACAGGGTTTCTTCTTATTTCAATAAAAACCGCTACGAGAGTGGGCGCACGAGGTTGATGGTAAGAAAAATCTCCGACATCAAATACATTGTGGTCGACACCGAGCTCGATGCTCTGTTGCTGGAAAACAGCCTAATAAAAAAACACCAGCCGCGCTACAATGTGATGCTGAAGGATGACAAAACCTATCCGTGGATTGTCATCAAAAAAGAGCGGTTTCCCAGAGTTTTCTCCACGAGAAATGTGATTAAGGATGGTTCGGAATACTACGGTCCATATGCTTCGGTGAAGATGATGAATACGATCCTCGGCCTGGTCCGCCAGCTTTATCCAATCCGCACGTGCAAGTACAACCTGAGCAAAGAAAACGTAGAAGCAGGAAAGTTTAAGGTCTGCCTCGAATATCACCTGGGAAACTGCCTCGGCCCTTGCGAAGGCAAACAAACCGAAAAAGATCACAACGAAAACATTGCGGCAATTCGAAAAATTATTCGCGGAGATCTCTCCGAACTCATTCGCGAGCTTAAGTCCAGAATGGCCGAGCACTCTGAAAAGTACGAGTTTGAAGATGCCCAAAAGCTAAAAGACAAGCTGGATGTGCTGCAGCGTTTCCAGGCAAAAAGCACGATCGTCAACCCCAACATTCACAATGTGGATGTTTTCAGCATCGTGAGCGATCACAAAAGTGGCTACGTGAACTACATGCGGATCAACAACGGAACAATTGTTCAGGGGCACACTTCGGAGATTAAGAAGAAGCTGGAAGAAACGGATGAGGAAATGCTGGAGTATGCAATTGTGGAGATGCGCAGCCGGTTTAACAGCCAGTCTTCAGAGGTTTACGTTCCTTTCGAACCACAAATCGATTTACCGGGAGTTTACTTTCACGTCCCCCAACGAGGCGACAAGAAAAAGCTCCTTGAGCTGAGCCAGCGCAACGCCACTTACTACATGCGCGACAAGCACAAGCAACAGTCGCTGGTGAACCCCGAGGAGCATCAGCAAAGAATTATGCGCACTCTTCAGGAGGATTTGCGAATGAAAGACTTACCTGTACACATCGAATGCTTTGACAACTCCAACATTCAGGGAACTAATCCGGCTTCGGCTTGTGTGGTATTCAAACAAGCAAAGCCAAGTAAAAAAGATTATCGGAAGTACAACATCAAAACCGTTGTAGGTCCGGATGATTTTGCCTCGATGTACGAAGTTGTTTATCGCAGATACAAGCGCCTTCGTGATGAGGAGCAGAGTTTTCCTCAACTGATCATCATCGATGGAGGCAAAGGCCAGCTATCGGCTTCTGTGAAGGCATTGGACGATCTTGGCTTGCGTGGAAAAATGACGATTATCGGCATTGCCAAAAAGTTGGAAGAGATTTATTTCCCCGGTGATAAGTATCCGCTCTACATCGATAAGAAATCGGAATCTTTGAAATTGATTCAGCAGCTTCGAAACGAAGCTCACCGCTTTAGTCTAAAGCACCACAGGGATAGAAGAAGCAAAGCTGCCTTACGATCTGAGCTAACCGACATCAAAGGAGTCGGATTTCGATCCGCACAACAGCTTCTTTGGAAATTTAAGACAGTTCAAAACGTGAAAACGGCCACTCTTGAAGAGCTGCAACAGGCCGTCAACAAGAGAATTGCCGAGACCGTTTGGGAGCATTTTAGGGAAGCGGAGTGATCAATTCTGACTGGCGCCATTCAGGTGCGGCCATTCGGCTTCTGTCGGTTCGCGAACATCCAAAACCTTTCCATCAAAATAAAGGTCTTCTCCTGAAAGCGGGTGATTGAAATCGATGATTACTGAATTGAGCTTGTTCTCAACAACGACTCCTTCCAGCATATTGCCTTCTTCATCAGTCATCGGCACAACTTCTCCTTCAGCAATGGCCTCCTCATCGAGCTCTCCATCTACCAAAAAGGCAGACTTTGGAAATTCAACAATAAAATCTTCGGATTCTTCACCGTACGCCTCAGCACACGGAACTTCGAAGCTGAATTTATCTCCCGGCTCTTTGCCTTCCAACTCTTCTTCAAAGCGGCCGATCATCGCCTCTACCTTGAAAACAAAAGTGAATGGCAAATCATCCGTTGTCTCTTCAACCAACTCACCATCAGGGCCGTCCAGGAAAAGACTGTACTCGAGCTCTACTAGTTTTCCTTTTTCAATCTTCATAAATTCAGCTGTTTATTTGAGCGTGCAAAAGTAGTCATTCTCCTTCGAACTCAATACTTTTCACCACAGCTTCTAACTCACGCATATATTCTCGCTTGTCAAATTTGGGTGCGAAAACATATCCTTCTACGGTGACTACGCGGCCTCTTTTTTCATCTACTTGCGAAACAGAAATGAACGGACCACCCATGAAAGCATTCTCAACCCGCCAAAGTCCGCGAATTTCTGTCGCGTATTTATCGTTTAGATTAATTGGCTCATAAGCCGGCTCGTAGACGTATGAGGTCGTCATCCAGCTGCTATCGACCGGACCCGGAACATTGGCTTTCAGCACAGAGTCGCGAACATTGAGCAAGTAATCTTTAGTGAATGTGCTGTCGTCCACGTATGGATAATGATAAATCAAAATACCCTGCTGCACATCGTGCATTCGGCCATCCTTGTTCCTGGACATATCTCGCGAAGCCCACACAAAATTTTCTCTGTTCTCCAGCAAGTCTGTGTTGTCTGGAATCAGTACTCTGACATTGTGATCTTTGGCAATTTTCTCGCGCACTTCAGCATTGTTGAAGCGCTTGAAATACTTGATAGTACGCTCGACCTCAGCCTCGTTTATCATGCGGATAATTTCGTCTACGTTATCCTGGAAAAGCTCGTGAAACGCTTTCTTTGAAGTCACGCCAATTTTGAACATCAGCTGATCCTTCGCGTATTTCTCCTTAACAACTTTTAGCTGCGGATCCTTATAGTTAATGTTGTCGGCAATATCGATGTGAATGATATTCCGAAAAGGCTTGAGCGTTTTGGTAAACGTGCTTGGCGGATGCTGATACAAATCGAACATCGGCTCGTATGCCGGCATTAGCGGAATGGGCCTTCTGAGCTCTTTCTTAAGACTGTCGCCAACCGAACCGTTCCACAGGTCGGTTTCGACAATTATAGCTACTTCGCCAGATTGTCCGATGTAAGATGGCAGGTAAGCTCGATTACCGTTTCCTTGCGCGGCTTGCTCATCGCAGGAGCTAAATAAGGTGATGGAAAAAAATGCAATTGAAAAAAGAAAAAGGGTACGGCTCATTGAGTCAGATCTTTTGAATTTTAATTTTCTGACCCAATTTAAGTCTTTTGGTGTTGACTGCACCGTTCAATCGCTTCAAATCATTCACTGTAACACCATCGTATTTATTGGCAATATCCCAGAGCGTATCACCCTGCTGAACAGTGTGGTACTTAAACTGCGAAGGGTCGTCCACCTCTGCTTGAACTGTGTTTTTCTCTGAAGTTTTCTCCTCTGTAGAAGTCTTATTTTCTGTTGTAGCTTCTGATTCTTCTTTTTCCTCTGACCTCGCGTCTTCTACTTTTATCTTCGTTTCCTTGTAAATCACCAGGCGATCTCCAGCTCTAATCATGTTGCCACGGATACCGTTCCAGGAGCGCAATTCACTCAGTCCAACACCGTATCTTTCAGCAATTACGCCCAAAACATCGCCACTTCTAACACGGTGATAAATCATTTCCTCGCGAGTGATGTAACCGTCCACGGCCTGTGGTTCGTCTTCATTGTACTTGTAGATTTCCTCCTCGTTGGCAATAAAATCTCCAACGGCATCGTACGGAAGCCTGAGAATGTGTCGGTAGCCGTCCTGCGGAATTACGTTTCTTCGAAAGCTAGGATTGAGCATCGCCAGAGTTTCTTCCGAAACATCGGTGAACGCTTCAATTTGGTCGAACTTCAACTCCTTTGTGATGTAAATCGTATCCGTTTCAAAATAGCTCATGTCCGGAGGAATCGGATAGAGGTTGTGCTCCGAGGCATAGTGCATCACGTAGTTTACAGCAATAAATGCGGGCACATAGCTCTGAGTTTCTCTGGGAAGTCTTTTTTGAATTTCCCAAAAATCTTTCTTTCCACCAGATCTCCGAATTGCCTTGTTCACATTTCCCGGGCCTGAGTTGTAGGCCGCCAATGCGAGGTTCCAGTCATCATAAAGACTGTGCAAATATTTGAGGTATTTGCACGCAGCTTCAGTAGCCTGGTAAGGATCCATGCGTTCATCGTAGTAAGATGAAACTCTTAGGTCATACATTTTTCCTGTAGAGTACATAAACTGCCAAATTCCAACTGCACCGGCCCAGGATTTTGCTCTTGGGTTTAGTGCCGACTCCACTACAGCAAGGTAGCGCATTTCGTAAGGAATGTCGTACCTGTCAAAGAGCTCTTCGAACATCGGAAAGTACAGCTCGCTCAATCCCAGGGCACGGCTTGTGAGAATTCTCTTTTTGTTGGCATAGAGGTTTATGAAGTTGTGGACGTCACGATTGTATGTGATCTCCATGGGTGTGAGCCTGTTGAGCTCTTCCAGCCTTTGGCGAAGCACCTCTTCCGAAAACTCCGGAACAGAATCGGGTGCATAGCCATAGACATTTAAAACACCTGTGTCGGCTGAAAAACAATTCGCATTGCAGTATCCCGAATAGAGCAGGCTATCCAGCATTGCAACTACCGGGTCGTCTGGAGCAATGGTCAGTGAGTCTTCATTACTTTCTTCCTGTGCTCTGAGGTCGGTTGACAGCAAGGCCAAAGTGATTGAAAAAATGATTCCCGGAATAAATCGGAGTTTCATGAATTTTGAGTGTTTAAAGGTCATTTATTTCCTAAAAGGTGTCCCACGAAAATAAAACAAGATTGAAAATATCTGTTCAATCGGACACATATCTATAAAATACGGAAAGAAGTCGTGATTTGTTGTAATCAACGTTGCGTTAGATTTCCTTAAAGCGCTGAGAGTACAACAAAAAAAAGCACACCTCGAAAATAAATTCGGGTGTGCCCAATTTTCTTTACAAGCCTTCGGAGGCTGTTATTTCTTGTTTTCTGAATTCGATCGGTCAGACGAAGAACTGTTCGAATTTCCATTCTCGTCTTCATCGCCTTTTGTGGCATCTTTAAATTCTTTCATTCCCTTTCCAAGTCCTTTCATAAGTTCGGGGATTTTTCTTCCACCAAACAACAACAGCACAACTAGAACGATAAGAACGATTTGCCAGGGTCCAATGCTTCCCATAAAACTACTAGTTCTTTGATTAACTTATAAAATTAGATTTTGCGGCAAAGGTACATTTTTTAACTGCACAGCGACTTTTTTAAGCATTTGAAACAGCTTCAAAATTTTCAGTCACGGGGCTCAGTTTCAAATTGTCTATGAGTCTGATCTCTCCCACATAGGCAGCAACAAGGGCTCTTGGCTCGCTGGCATCGCTCCAGTGTTGAGGTTGGCTGAAAGTAGTGCCGTCCACAACAGCGAGGTATTCGAGTCGCAAACCATGTGCGTTTTCAAGTTGGCTTCGTCCCCACTCCTGAAGCTCCTCAGGTGAGTACTCTCCCACCATGTCAGCCATGGCAAAGAGAGTTTGAGAAAGCGCTGTAGCCGTTTCTTTTTCGGTGGCCGAAAGCCTTTCATTTCGAGAACTCATGGCAAGGCCACTTTCTTCGCGAACAATTGGACAGCCGATTATTTCGACCTTCAGGTTTTCCTTTTCTACCAGCGAGCGGACAATTGCCAACTGCTGAAAGTCTTTTTCTCCGAAGAAAGCAGCATCCGGTTTCACCACAGTGAGTAGTCGTTTGACGATGGTTGCCATTCCATCAAAGTGCCCGGGCCTGTAAGCAGCTTCGAGCACTTCAGTCAGTTTCCCAAAATCGTACGATTCTTTGTATTCACAAGGATACATTTCCTCTCGGCTCGGGGCAAAAAGCACATCGCAGCCACTATCGCTGAGGCGCTTTTGGTCACGCTCCAAATCGCGGGGATATTTCTCAAAATCGGAAGGATCATTGAACTGAGTCGGGTTCACAAAGATGCTCACGACTACCACATCACAGCTTTCTTTAGCACTTTTTAAGAGAGATAAATGACCCTCGTGGAGAGCGCCCATGGTGGGCACGAAGCCGATCCTCTTTCCCGCTGATCTAAAGCGACTTATCCGCTCCTGCAATATGTCTATCTGCTCAATTTTTTCCATGCCTCAATGGCTCATTTCGAATTGAAAAAAGCTGTCAAAGCTAAAAGTTTTACTTGAACCCTGGGGCTTTTTTTCGTATTTTTGCCTGAATTTTTGTGCGAACTGTATCCTAAACAACTCCTCTTTTATGAATAAAGCAAGAATCCTTTATGTATCCCAGGAAATAACCCCATTCTTACCAGAGAATCCAATCTCTTCAATCAGCAGAAACCTGCCACAGGGGATCCACGAAAAAGGAAAAGAAATACGTGTTTTCATGCCGCGTTATGGCAAAATTAACGAAAGAAGGCACCAACTCCACGAGGTTATTCGCCTCTCTGGGATGAACATGATCATCAATGATTCTGATCACCCACTAATAATAAAGGTAGCTTCTATCCCAACTGCACGCATGCAGGTATACTTTATCGACAACGAAGAATACTTTCAGAGAAAAGCCGTTTTGAAAGACGAAAAAGGTGAAATGTTTGAAGACAATGACGAACGTTCAATCTTTTTCATTCGCGGAGTTTTAGAAACCGTGAAGAAACTGGGATGGGCACCGGACATCATCCACTGCCACGGCTGGATGTCGGCTTTGATGCCGCTTTATGTAAAAAACATGTACAACGAAGATCCACATTTTGCTGATACCAAAGTGGTTTACTCAGCATACGACCAGGGCTTCGAGGGTACACTAGATAAGAACCTGATCGACAAGATTGCATTTGACGGGATTGACAAAGACCAAATGGATGTAATTACCGATCCTACTTTTGAAAACATCAACAAACTGGCCATCCAGCACTCAGATGCGGTGATCATGGGTACTGAAGATGTACCGGCTGAGTTTAAGACGTTCTCTGAAAAAACTGACAAGCCAACACTCGAGTTCCCAGGCGAAGATGCCTACGTAGGTGAAATTTCACAATTCTACGATTCGATTTTGGAGGGAAAGTCGGTGATGGTTGAAGAGTGATGAAAATGATGAAAATGACATATCGTATTTTTAAGGGACAGCGGCCAGTTTTGGCCGCTCTCTTTTTTTTAACTGCACTAACGACAGTTTTGAGCAGCTGCGAAAAACCAGAAAACGAGGTCGGGATAGGCGTGCAGCCAGAGGAAGACAACATAGACCTCACAACAACCGACACAACTACGTTGCAGATGGTGACTGAGGGTGTGGAGCCCGTTCGCACAGATGAAAGCAGTATTTTCGGAAGCCTGATTGGAAATTATGTAGATCCTATATTCGGAAGTGTAAAGACCTCCACCTACACTCAGCTCAGACTGTCAACGAACAATGTTGATTTTGGCGATGTGTCAAACATAGTCGTGGATTCCGTTGTGATGGAGCTTCTTCTCACAGGTGAAATGTACGGTGACATTGTTCCTCAAGACTTTGTGGTCGAAAGAGTTACCGAACCACTTTCAATTGACTCCAGTTATACTACAGAATCTCAGTTAGCGGTTACTGGCAACAACCTAATTGACCCCAATTGGATAACTCAAACTGTTGATACAGCTGATACTGAGGTTGTTGATGATCAAACTCTTATTCGGGTTAGATTTCACCTTACCAATGAACTAGCTCAAGTACTTCTGGACGCAAGCGGTACTGAAGACCTGCAAAACAACGAGAACTTTATCCAGTTTTTTAACGGTATTCGAATTAGCAGTAACTCTGAAGCAGCCAACACCTTCGAAATTAGCCCCACAAGCACCAGGTCGAGCATAACCATGCACTACCGTGATCTAGGTGACGAAGAGCCGGAGACAGAACTCGAGTTTGAGCTCCTAATTAATTCCAACTGTGCGTACTTCACTAATGTGGAGTTCGACTATTCTGGCACCGACTTGCAACCATTGCAAAATGGGCAGGATTCTATTTCTGGAGCTGAAAGACTTTACATTCAGTCTCAAGGTGGTGTGAGAACAAAAATTTCATTCCCGAATCTGATGGATTACGCGGATCCTTCAACCCGAATTATCAACCGCGCAGAGCTCGTGATTCCCCTCGAGGAGGGAACGGAAGAGCCGTACTTCCCTATTATTAAAGTTGTACCTCTAACCGACTACAATGATGGCGAAGATCAACTGCCAATTCGTGATTTCTTCGCACCAACAGGAGCTCAATATGTAAATATGCTTTACGATACAACGAAACACGAATACAGATTCAATATCACAAGGCATATACAAGGCGTATTCGAAGGGACTGTAGAAAACAGCGTCATTTACCTGGAAGCAGAACACCCTAGGTTTGGGACTACTTCACCCCGCTCAAGTGTTCCTTTCGATGTGCGCAGGAGTGTGATCAACGGTCTGGAAGACGAAGAAAATCGTCCTCGACTGGTGCTCACTTACACTGATTAAACTTCTGATTCGTTACCTTCGCTAATCTGAAACAATCGACTGAAAAATTATGTGTGGAATTGTAGCGTACCTGGGTAAGGAAGAAGCTTACCCAATTCTAATAAAAGGCCTTCACAGGCTCGAATATCGCGGATACGACAGTGCCGGTGTTGCGCTGATTGACGAAGGCGACATTCAGGTCTACAAATGCAAGGGAAAAGTTTCTGAGCTTGAAGATCACGTTGGTAAAAACAGCCATCATGGTAGCATTGGCATGGGCCACACCCGCTGGGCTACACACGGCCAGCCTAACGATGAGAATGCTCACCCACACCTTTCTAACAAGAGCAACCTCGCGATTATTCACAACGGAATTATCGAAAATTACAGCACACTCAAAGAGGAGCTGATCAATCGTGGTCATACTTTCCAAAGTGAGACGGACACCGAGGTACTGGTCAACCTCATCGAGGACATTTATCGCCACGCCAATGTAAGCCTGGCAGAAGCCGTTCGGATTTCGCTGAACGAAGTTGTCGGTGCCTACGCCATTGTGGTGATGGATCGCGAAAACCCAGGCCAGTTGATAGCTGCTAAAAAGAGTAGCCCACTGGTAATCGGAATAGGCGAAGACGGTGATTACTACATCGCATCTGACGCTACGCCAATCGTGGAGTACACCAAAAATGTGATCTACCTCGAAGATGAGGAAATTGCCGTGATCAACCGCGACCAGGAGCTCAAAATCATGAACCTGCAAAACCAAAAGGTAACTCCTTATGTGCAGGAGCTGGAAATGCAGCTCGAGGCGCTCGAAAAAGGCGGCTACGACCACTTCATGCTCAAGGAGATCTACGAGCAGCCGAGGTCGATTAAAGACTGTTTCCGCGGGCGAATGAACCTCCAGAAGGGTTT
Source organism: Halocola ammonii (assembly GCF_049334165.1). Classification (NCBI taxonomy): domain Bacteria; kingdom Pseudomonadati; phylum Bacteroidota; class Flavobacteriia; order Flavobacteriales; family Halocolacceae; genus Halocola; species Halocola ammonii. The sequence continues at coordinate 427,684 of NZ_JBEGHD010000001.1, read as the reverse complement.
TATCAAGATGCGCGGGATTGATGACAACAAAGATCGATGGATCAACGCCCGAAGAATTATCATTGTGGCTTGTGGAACTTCATGGCATGCGGGACTCGTGGCTGAGTACATGTTTGAGGATGTGGCGCGAATTCCGGTTGAAGTGGAATACGCTTCGGAGTTCCGCTATCGCAACCCGATCATCTATCCGGACGATATTGTGATTGCGATTTCCCAGTCTGGAGAAACTGCAGATACACTCGCAGCTATCGAGCTCGCCAAGAAAAAAGGCGCTCACATTTTTGGAGTTTGCAACGTGGTGGGCAGTACGATCTCTCGTGCCACTCACAGCGGAGCCTATACCCACGCTGGGCCAGAAATTGGTGTTGCTTCAACTAAAGCATTTACTGCGCAGATCACTGTGCTATCACTTATCGCTCTTTCTGTGGCACAGATGCGTGAGACGATTTCGAACGAACGCCTCTACAGACTGATGGCCGAAATCAACTCGTTGCCAGACAAGGTGGAGCAAGTGTTGGAGTCGAACGATCAGATTGAATCGATTTCTGAGATCTATAAAGACGTGGCAAACGCTCTTTACCTTGGACGGGGAAACAACTTCCCTGTGGCTCTTGAAGGAGCTCTGAAGCTCAAGGAAATTTCATACATCCATGCTGAGGGCTATCCAGCTGCGGAGATGAAACACGGCCCAATTGCACTCATTGACGAAAATATGCCTGTGTTTGTGATCGCCACCCAGGATGAGTCTTATGAGAAAATCGTTAGCAACATTCAGGAAGTAAAAGCCCGAAAAGGGAAAGTGATTGCGATTGTGACTTACGGTGATGAACAGGTTAAAAAACTTGCCGACTACACCATCGAAATCCCTAAGACGGACAATTTGCTAGTGCCACTGGTAGCCGTAGTTCCGTTCCAGTTGCTCTCCTACCACATTGCGCTCATGCGAGGCTGCAACGTAGACCAGCCGAGAAACCTGGCCAAGTCTGTGACGGTGGAGTAGTTAACCTACACCCTGAATAAAAGTTGTTGTCTCAGAGATTAAAGGAGTTCATCGGCCTTGAAAGAAACTACGGTCCAAATTTGTAACTCACACTGAGACGAAAACTCTGGTTGTAAAGCTTGTAGTCTCCAGATTGCAATGATGAAATATCCATCAAACCACGGTCGTAATTGATTTCTACTTTCCAGTTATCGAACACAACACCCACTTGAGTTGCAAGTCCAAAATCCAACAACCAGTAGTAGTCGTTTCTCCTAATGTCAAAGTCCCACCAGTCCACTTTGTACATGACTTCACGCGTTTCACCCTTTACTTCTGACCGATACTTTCCTCTCCCAAGTGTGCCTACAGACCCATATATTCCTGCACCTAAAAGCAGTTCTGATTTTTCGGAAACGGAAAACCTGTACTGAGCTCGTACCGGGACATTCAAGTAATAAAGTCTGACCCGATCTTCAATGGTAAGGGAAGTCGATGATAATTTTTTTATCTCATTTCTCACCACTCCTTTCTGTTCAAATAGTAAAGCTCCGTCAAAAAATAAGTGATCAGAATATTGCAAGCTCGTTGTAAAACCCAAATGAAAACCGGGAATAAACCTCATTCTCAAATCTGTTGATGCTGCAGTGCCAACTTCAACTTGATTGGAATAGCTAAACCCACCAACAATTCCATTGCCTTGCCCCAAGGTTGAGAATGAAACAAAGAACAAACAGGCCAGAGTAACAGTCTTGAGGTTTATTATGACAGTTTGATTTCGCTCGTTCATGGTATTTGAAAGTTATGACCGAACTTAATGTCTGAAACGATAATTGTGGTGTCTAACATTGTATCAGTCACCACAGCATCGAGAAACCCTTCTATGTAGACAAGGTTATGTTCATTGAGGAATTCTAGTGTCACAATTTCTAATCGAATTTCTTCAACAACATTAGCATTCAATCTATGTATTTCTCCGTCCGGCAGTAGGTAGGTGCTCTCAAAGTCAATAAAGCTGCATGAAAGGGCACTTAAATCATCTGGGTCTGCTGACGTGAAAGTTCCTACAGAAAGATCTGCCCCCTTTCCAAAAATCAAGGCCTTTCCGTTGTTGCAATTCTCAACATGATAATTAAAAAACCCTCCTGTAAGTCTAAGTATCCCTCAGGATAATAAGTCCCCGAAACCGTTGTACAATTGAATTCTCCCCCAGGTCTCAGCTGTACGCCATTGATTCGGCCTCTGAAATAATTTCTTTTCTCTTGAGCGTCATCCTTATTGCATGAAACGAAAGCCCCAAATACTATTGTACAGAACAAAGTGATACTTAAAAGGGAATTCAACGACAAACTCATTTAGTTAAAATATTAACAAATATCCGAAACTTGCCGACTACATCATCGAAATTCCTAAGACGGACAACTTGCTAGTGCCACTGGTAGCCGTAGTTACGTTCCAGTTGCTCTCCTACCACATTGCGCTCATGCGAGGCTGCAACGTAGACCAGCCAAGGAATTTAGCGAAGTCGGTGACGGTGGAGTAGGGTTCAAAATTTACGTCCAAACCGAAGGTCAGAAATAACGACAGTGCTATCCAGAGTTGGATCATAAAGCACTGCATCCAAAACACCTTCAATGAAATAAAGATCATCGCCTTCGATATATTCTATGTTGGTTATTTCAAGGCGAATCTCCTGCTCTTGGTTGGCGCTTAAGTCATCATTCCAGTTAGAGAAAGTGCAACCAGGCCTTGAAGCTTCCGCAGTGTCAATCGAGGTGTAGACCGTCTCCGATAATTGATGCGACTTCCTTAAGATGATACTCTCGTCCGTATCACAATTCTCAGCTTCAATGAATATCCCATTCTTGCCCCCTCTTGAAGAAATGGCCGTGCATACCCAGAATTGACCTTTTGGATGAAATTCCTTTCCATTAACTCGCGCTTCGAAGTATTCTCGATAATCGAACTCCTCACTTCCGCAGCCTATCAAAATGAATAAGAGAGCAAAGAGGCTTATTGTCTTTTTCATAATTGGTTGTTTAATTGATACCTCAACGATATTCTAAAGCACTGGTTGAAGCCTATTGGAAGCGCCAGGTTTGCCATACTCCTTGCGTATAAGAGGTGTAGTTGAAAGTCTTTGTGTGATGCCCCAACACTCGCAGTTAATCCGTAGTCCAGGCTGTTGAACTTTTGGCTCCCAAACAAGTCGTTCCAGGGAATTTTGTATCGCTCTTCAAACTCATAGTCATGAATTCTGGTCTCATATGTGCCTCTGGCAGAAAGAGCCATTCCCCCAAAAATCCCTCCACTCACTATTAAAGTTACCTCCTCAAAATGCTTCACTTCATATCCAATACGAAGTGGAACTTCGAGGTAATGCAAGGTCAATCGATCATCGGTGTATAATTTGGAAGTCGTGAGTGTTCTCGTCACCTGCAAGCGAGAGGCTTTTTGACTGAAGACAACACCGGTTTCTACAAACAGTTTTTCAGAAAAATAAGTATCTCCAATAATGCCCAGGTGAAAGCCAGGGCGAAAGTTGAACACGGCATCTCCGTCAGGGTCAAAAGTGTTGCGAACATAGCTAGACACATTGAGTCCACCTGCCAGATAATAATTTTGACCGAAACTGATTAACGGAACACTCAGACAGAAAAGAACAGTTAAAGCAAATCTCATAGATTAAGGCGTATTAGTTAAAGGTAAATATAGTGATCAAACCGCGGAAATACTTAATTTCCTTCTCAGGTGAGTCATTAAAACTCATAGCCGAATTTTACATCGGAAAGGACAATTGTACTGTCGATCACAGTGTCCTGTACAATGGCATCGAGCTTTCCCTCAACATAGTAGTTGCCAAAGTCTTCCAGTTGCTCAAACCTTGTGATCTCGAGCCGTATCTGTTTACGGTGGTTTGCACTCAGGTTTATCGATTCGCCCTCTGGTGTTTCAAAGTCGTAGTCCAAATCCGCAAAAGTGCACCAGGGCCTTTCAATGTCTGAAGTATCAGTCGAAGTGAAAACTCCTTCTTCCAGATTTGACACCTTTCCGATAATAACACTTTGGCTTGTGTTGCAGTTTTTTGCTGTAAAAGTCATAAATCCACTCTCAAAATCCAGATAGCCATCTGGATAGTAGGTTCCATAGATGCTCGAACAACTCCAATAGCCGTAGGTTTCAAAGTTCTCGCCATTTACCTTGCCCACGAAATAGGTTTCGTATAAGTCTTCTGTGTCCTCTTTGTTTTCATCATCCTTTTCGCAACCAGCCAGAGCTGAAAGCACCCCCAGGAGTAAAGCGAAATTGAAATAAAACTGGAAATTCTTCATATCTGCGTACTTTTCTAGTTCAATTTTCAGAGCCTTAGCTCATATCCCAAACTCAAGCGGAAAGTCTGATTGTACTTGCGCAATTGTCTGGTAGGAGCCGAATAGATATTTCTTATACCTCGGTCGTAATTCAATTCGATGCGAACTCTCTTAAACTGAAAGCCTAGCTGCGCTGTAAGCCCAAAGTCTAGATTCGAAAACTCATCATTGCTTCTAACATCGCCACTCCACCAGTCCACCTTGTAGTTTCGAGTGATCTCGTCATCGTTGGTTTTAGTGGTGTAAGCTCCTCTGCCCAGCAGCCCGATGGACCCGTAAAAGCCCGCTCCAACGATCAAGAAGTTTTCCTCCGAAACTTCGAGGCGAAATTGAGCTCTCAGTGGCACCGTAGCGTAGTAGAGTCTTACATCGTTTGTGTTTATTATGCTGGAAGATGCAAGTGGTATCACCTCTTCACGAGTAGCTCCTTTCTGCTCCAATAGTAGGGCACAATCGATAGAAAGTTGGTCAGTTACCTGGTTGACAGCGGAAAAACCAATGTTAAAACCCGGATTGTAGTCAATAGAGATGTCACTGCTCTGTCGGCCTCCTTTTTCAATATGTGTGCCCATGTTGATTCCTGCAATGACGCTGGTTTCCATTTGAGCCAGAGCGCTCAAATTCGAAAGCAAAATGAAAAAGGACAACACAAATATTCTCATAACTATGGTAGTAGAATCTTTCACAATTTAGTAATTGTGAGAAATCTTTCTGTTTTCCCATTATTTAGTGCGTTATGAAAGGCTCACGCTGCACCTAATCCTCACGTTCGTGAATGTCGGCCACACCACCCGAAACAATGTACTTCATAATGTCAGAAGCATTGCGAGGAACGGGGGTTACATTTTCTCGGGGCACGATGTAGAGGTTCCCTGAGAAATTGAAAGAGTGTGGAAAGTACACGGCCACCTTACCGGTTTTATCGCCCAGTTCGCTCAGATCCTCATCGGTAACAAAACCCAGTTTTTCGATGTCTGTTCCTTTGTACATCTTCACCAGCACAGGTTTACTAAACGATTTCTTTTGCCCCACAAACGCTGATAGCAAATCGTTGATTGCCATGTAGATGGTTCTCAAAAGTGGAGCCCGGTCCAGGATTTTGTTGAACCAGCTCTTAATCGGTTTGGCAATTAAAGTAGAGCCCAGAACTCCAAAAAAGGTGATGATTACCAGCAACAGCAAAACACCTGCGCCTGGAAACTTATCGCCTAGTGGAATCAAATCATCCAGAAAGACAAAGATCTGGTAAAGCATGTAGATAACTATGGTGATGGGTAGCGTGTAGAGCAGTCCTTTAAGAAAATAATTGAGGATCCGTTTTGGTAGTGATTCTTTCATTTTTCTGTGCTTTTAGATGAGTGTAAAGTTAGGCGATCAAACTTGAAATCGATTTGCTACTCGCCAGAATAAACATGAAAAAAGCCCGCTCTCGAGGTCGAAAGCGGGCCATTTTTTAAAGAACTGTCTATCGACAGGGTAATATTACTTTTTGATCAGGCGGGCTGTTTTAACAGTTCCTCCTGAGTGCGCCTGAATCACGTAGATTCCTGCGTTCATGTCACTCATGTTTACGATTGTTTTGCCAGTTGACTTTTGGTTAATCGTTTTAACGATTTTACCAACTGCATCGTAGATCACAACTTTTTCTACCGACTGGTTTGATTCGATAGTGAACTCAGATTTGAATGGATTTGGATAAACATCAAATTGAAATTCGTTTTCACCTACAGAAACCACGTAATCAACATTTACAACAGTAGAAGTTGAAACAGAGCAGATACCTTCTGCATCGGTAACTGTGAGCGAAACTGTGTAGCTCGCTGGCTCTTCAACATCATACTCGTAAGTGTGAGTTGGGTTTTCTTCGTCAGAAGTGTTTCCATCGCCAAAGTCCCACTCGTAAGAAGCTCCAGAACCGGTGCTCATGAAATCTGCATCAGCTGAACCACCTTCTGGAATTTCAATCGTTGCCGGAGCGTCAATTGAAGCACTGATTTCGTTGAAGATATCAGCCGAGTAGCGTGGCAAAATTTGGTAACCTTCATCGTATGGGGAACTCGTATCATACTGACCACCAGTTCCAATAATGCTGAATGTTCCGGTTGGAGCAGGCTCGTTGTAGAGGTCCACAGCCGAATCAATTCTAAGCAAATACGTATTGTCGCCATCACTAATTTCTACAGTGAAGCCACCGTTTCCATCTCCCGTGGTCCACTCTAGTGGATCAACAAGCTGAACACAATTGATGCGAATGAGGTCAGACTCAGTCACTTCATTCAAATCAGTAACGAGGTCCGGCTCTACCAATTCGTTGTCCGAAGAAATCAATTCAACTTCGGTAGCGGCAATTTGCGCAAGTCCGTTGAACTGGTCGAGTGTTCCAACTACATGGATGCTGTCTCCCTCAGTTACTGTGTATCCGAGTGCCTCATTGCTGTATACAGTGATCGCCCCTGTCTCGTCAATCAATGAGAACTGTAGTCCACCTGGGTTAAGGTTCGACCCGTGAACGATTCCACGAAGTTCCATTTGAGTGTCGATCAATTCAGGAACACCGTCTTCATCGTTGGCTCTGGCCTCACCGATTGTGTAAACATCGATAGGCACATCGCTCGCTTCGATGGTGATGGTGTGCATCTGAATTCCGAATTCGTAACCCTCTTCAGAACCATTGAGCATCAGCTCGATGGTTTCAAGGCCTTCTTCCATCATGTCGTCTGTAATTGTTACAGAGCTTGTGATTGGATCAGTTGAACCAGCTGGGAAAGTGAGTGAAATTGGGAACGATCCCGTGAAATCATCACCAAGTGTAGCTGAGCCACCGTTGAGTACAATTTCTACAGTAATTTCTGACTCTCCTGGGTTTTCTACCTCAACATCGAAAGTCACCTCACCGGCATCTTCCGTTACCGTTTGCCCACCAGTTACAAAGCTCACTACTGTAGCATCGCTGGCAACGCAAGAAGCTCCGTTGTGGCTACCTAGGAAAGAAAGGTCATCCTGCTCGTAAACTTCCCACTGATCCTGACCTACTGTCCAGTCGTCAGTTCCTTGAGTCACCTCAAAGTTTCTAACGATTGTGTGGTTTTGAGTTGCGTTTTCAACACCAGAAACGGTCCAACCACCACCTGCTGGTGGTGTTTCATCAAGTGTTCCAATGAGGTCAACAACTTCACCAGAAGCAATGTGCTGAAGACCGAATGCATCATCTCCGTTTCCTAGGAACTGGAAAGTGATGTCCGCTTCAGCGAGAATTGCCGGATCCGCATCTGGGTGAGCAATTACGTAAACATCACCTGGCATGATAACGTCATCTACACCGAAAATGTCATTGATAAAATCAAACTGTCCCTGAGTATCGCATCCATTAGAGCAGTTCACCAACTGGTAATCTGCCATAGCAACTGGAACTGTAGTAGGGTTGTAAATCTCAAGAGCCTTGTTCAAGCCTCCACCTTCGATGTTCTCTGAGAAGAAAATACCGCAGTCCGCTGGTACATCACAAGGCTGAGTGGTAACTGTCACGAAGTTTGAAGAAAGCTCGAGACACTCTCCATCAGTAGCTACCATGGTAGCATCATCACCTACTTCGATCGTTGATGGGTCAAGCGTTCCATCGTAAGAAAGACCCCAAACGCGGTAAACATCTTCTTCGAAAGTGTTGAAGTCGATTACACCAGCAGTGTAAACTTCAACGATCAGGTTGCTTTCGTCAGTCACAACGTAACCATATTCGGTAGAAACTCCTTCAGATGTAGTTGAGAAGTTAAGTTCGTCTGGAGTTTCATCTAGACAAACAATTACTTCGTTGCCCTGATCGGAAGTTACTTCTCCTCCATCGCAAACTGGCACTGAGCAATCGATTTTGTTTACTTCGATAAAGTTTGAAGAAAGCTCCAGGCATTCGCCATCTGTTTGCACCATAGTGGCATCATCGCCTGGCTCTGCAGTAGAAGCATCTAGTGTTCCAGAGTAAGAAAGACCCCAAATGCGACACATTCCCGCATTGTCTCCGTTGAAGTCTGCAGAAGCTCCTGCAAGCACTTCGATGATGATGTTGTTTTCGTCAGTAACAACATAAACGTAAGTGTCGTCAGAACCACCACCGGTGTTTTCCAGTTCGATTACATCAAGCGTTTCATCAATACAAAGCGTCAATGAAGTCTCTTCGCTATTCACGATTCCTACCTCACCACCGGCACAAGCTGGTTGGTTTGGCATTCCTGGAGTTGGAGCTTGTTGCACGTAAGAAGTCGTTACAAGTGGAGTTCCACCGTCAGGAATGCGCGCGTTGGCATCCAAGTCTGATTGTCCATTTGAAGATTCATCCACTTGAGGCTGACCTGGGGTAAGAACATCCAAAAGACTAGTGGCATCAGAGTCACCCGTTCCGTAAACAAGTGCATCCACTAACCCAGTGTTAGTCACTGTGCCACCTTCAAAATCTGTTGGTTCACCCATGTGAAGTGCAACTCCATCGGCTCCATTCTGAAGACCATTGCTTGGAAAAACCAGATCAACATTTGGTACAGCTTCGTTTCCTGCTACGAAAAACCCCTGTCCGTTGAGTGTATATCCATCTAAATCATAGACTCCATAAACCTGATCATTACTCCCATTGTACATTACTAGCACATGGCCATCAAGTGGTGCATTGCTCGGTCCGTAAAGTTCAACAAACTCCATAACATCACTACTCGGAGTATCGGCATCCACTTCGTTGATCACAATTGGAGTGTCACCAGAAGTATCAGCTTCCCAGAATTCTGGGCCGTTTTCGTTACCATTTCCAGTGTAAACGATCGGGAAAGCCTGGTCTACAAACTCTCCAGCAGTCCAGATTCCAGCGGAAACGGCAACGCTCTCGCGAGCCTGACCACCTTCACCCCACTGAACGAAGTCTAGCATGCTCGAAGGGTCGGTAAAGCTTGAAGAGTTGTAAATGGCCAAATCAGAAGCAAACTCAACCATCGCTGAACCTGAAGCCCAGCTCAGAGTTACTTCTTCATCCTGTGCCAAATCGAGATCACCAGATTCGATAGTAGCAACTGAAATTGACGTGTATTGAAAGTTTGAGCAAAGCTGATAAGACGAGATGTCTACAGACGTTGCTGAAAAGTTTTTGATGGTGAGCTGATTGTTCACAGCGTCTACCATGACGATCTGCGGGTTTTGAGCCATCAGGCCAAAACTGCACATCGCAAATAAAATTAATGGTAAAATTTTTCTCATGAGTACGTTTTTTTTTGAGCATTTGAATTTGCAGCGCCAAAATTAGTATTTCTGACAGCCGTCAACTTTAACGCTGGGTTAAACTTAGCTACAGAAAAGGCGCCTGACTTGTTTTCAAACAGGCAAATTACTCTTTCCCGTGCAGATTATCAATCGGTTGAGTTCCTCGTTTTGCACAATTGTTAGAATCCAAAAAAAATTCGGAGTTCGGAAAGAACTTCAATGCAGATAATTGGGTCCTCAGCGAATTAGTGTTAGATGCCCTGTTAAAACCTGCAAATCTTCTGCAGGTCTTTTTGGATTATCGTACTCAATCTGATAGGTATAAACTCCGTTGGGAGCAAAGTAGTCGCTACCGGCACTTCCAGAGCCATTCCAAGATTTTTGAAATTCGGCTGTTTGAAACACAAGTTGACCCCATCGATCGAAAATCTTCAGCTGATACTCTTGCGGAGTGCAGGAAAAGATGGGCTTAAATACCTCATTGATTCCGTCAGAATCGGGCGAAAAGGCGTTGGGTACAAACACGGAACAGTCGCAGTCTTCGTCTTCCACATTCACAAATCCCGAAGTGGTTCCGCACGAATTGCTCCCGATAACTTCGTAGATGCCTGGCTGAGAAATAAGAGCTGTGTTGTTTTCCGAAAACTCAGGCCAGAAGACGTCAGAATTGTAAGATTGAATAGTAATCACAGCGTCATCACCCTGACACTTCACCGTATCTCTAAGAGACAAAACCGGAGTCAATAAAGGATCAATTTCAATGCTTTTTGAAGTAACGCAGCCCGATGGCGCTGTTAGTGTTGCATTGTAAACTCCTGGATTGTTCACCTGAAGGGTTTGTCCGGAGCTCCCGTCACTCCAATTAATTGAGCCTTCTTCGCCTGTTGCTTCAATAATAGCCGTGTCTCCTTCACAAAGACCCTCTGGGCCCTCCAAACTCAAGAGAGGACCATCAGCGATTTCAACCTCAATCTCTTCAGTCACAGCGCATTCTCCATCAGCAACCCAGGTAACCTCGTAAACACCAGGCTCATTGATCACCAATAAATTACCAGAAGTTCCGTCACCCCATGTAAAATCGCCCACCGGTCCTGAAGCATTCAAGGTGTCCTGAATTCCTATACAAAGTTCATCAGGGCCTGAAATGCTGATTTCCTGCGTTTCTGCAAGTTGAACCTCCGTGCTCGCCTCTTGGCTGCAGCCATCGCCTGTAGTAACCTCCAAGGTGTAAGTTCCGGGAGCAGACACTGTGATGGAAGGGGTACTTTGATTTGTATTCCATAGATACTCATATTCGGGCTCCGGTTCCACTCCGATTTCTATTTCCTCTCCATCACACAAATCATAGTTTTCTTGAAGATCGACCTCTGGAACTTCGGCTTCCAAAATCTCTACCTGATCTGTGCCATCACCGCAGGCATTTTGAAAAGTGACCGAATAAACTCCGGGTTCAGTGACCTCGAAAGTTTGCTGAACCGATCCGTCCTGCCACTCACCTTCATCTTCCAGGCCCGGGTCCAGCACAATGGTTTCTCCCGGACAAAGGCCTTGATCTGGTCCGAGATCCACAGTTACATTGTTTGGAGGTTCAACTTCCATTGTGGTTGAAGCGCCAAGGTTCATTGTTATAGCATCAGCGTAGCTAATCCCCACAAACTCGCACCAAAAGGGAAAAGCCGATTCCAACACATTCAGATCTGTCATTAAATTAATTTCAATTCGGGTAAATGACATTTCGGAGTTTGGAAGGGGTTGCCAGCCGCCAACCTGAGTGCCATTGTAAAAAAGTGACCCTGCGATGTCAGATGGCATCACAACATGGAAATAGCGCAATTTGAGATCATCATCATCCAATCCCTGAAAATCCAGGCCTGTACGAAACTGAATTTTGGTATTGGCCTGATTCAGAGGAAGTAAAATCCTCATGTTGGGGTCTCCCGAATTCGTATTGGAGCAGCTCAGAGAAACCAGGTATGCGGCCACCAAAACAGGGTTATTGGAAGAAACTAAAGTCGCCTCGTCAAAAAAGCCTTCGTAAACTTCTCCTTCGTCAAGGGTAGCGATCAGGTCGCAACCTGAGAAAACCTCCGTGTCGTCTTCAGATGCTAAGATTCTTACGAAGTCTCCTCCTCCGTTCTGAAGGGGCACAATGGAGTACACCGTCCCCCAGTCTTCCAGCGGTATCATTTGATCAAAAAGATGACTGTCGGCCGAACATCCAGCTGGTAGCACCGTGTTCTGCCTGCCTCCAAAAACTGCAATTGGATTTCCATTCAAAGAAGTTACTTGCGAACCAGTGAGATCATCATCGGAAGCAATAGAAATCACTTCGTTCTCGTCCAGTGTTAAATTAAAGGTTGTTCCTGCTGGACCGAACGATGTGGCGGCAGTGGTAGTAACCTCCACTTCTGTGCCGTTTGCAGTAGCCACGATATTAAACAACGAAGGAGTAGGCATTTGAGAATAGTTTCCGACAGACATCACTCTGTACTCGGTTCCCAGCGAGCTGGTGGGCAAAACCGATGTGCCATCTGCAAAATAAAGCCTGTTGTGTACAGTGTTGATTCTAATGTCGCCCGTTGATGTAACATGAAAGACTCTGGTTTCAGCTACTCCCAAATTTTCCTGATTGAGGCTTTCGCCAGTATTAAAAGTTAGCGTTCCCTGGCCACCAGCTAAAAGGAAAAGATCCAAAGTCTCATAATAGGGATCGGCTGGAGTTCCATATTCGATTAAGATCTGCGCATCTTCGAGAGCCTCGATAGAAAAATCAAATTTTGGCGGAGTGTTAAAAATGGGGTTAACGTTCTTAAGATAGGCTACCCTGAAGTCTGTTCCTACGTAATCTTGAGAATACCCCATGCTCAGGTAGAAGAAAGTCGCCAGCAGGGCCATAAAATGTCGGAGATAAATTTTCTTCATGTCATCAACTTCAATCCATCTAATAACTGGTTGATTCTTTTGAGGTTCACGACAATAGTAGCGCAAAGGTTGAAAACCCAATGCCTTGTGCTAAATCATCCCATTAGAAGTTTCTGCCTGGCTTGGGATGGAGGGTAACCGTTTGTTGGCTGAGGTTTACTTTCCTCTCGTCACAGTTTTGGCTTGCATTTTTAGATTACTCTATAGAACAAGGTTGACCAAAATTTTAGTCCCCGAAATTCTGACTCGTTTAAATTTAAGCTACCTTTTGTCTTCATTCTTACACCAACCAAAAAGAAAAATGGAAACACGGATCGGCTTTACAGTGGTGCTATTTTTTGCTTTTTTGTCAGCAAAGGCCCAGTGTCCTCAATGTGAGCCAAATTTGGACTGTGGAGAAACGTCCGACATTCCCACCGTCTGTCCAGAAATACTTCCTCCGGCCACTGCGGGGGAGTACTACGAAGAAACGCTCACTTTTTATCTGCCGGAAAATTTTCAGGACCCCGAGTCTGGGCTGGATGTGCAACTCACAGAAGTTTTACTTGAGGGAATCACGGGGCTGCCTTTTGGCCTGGAGGTAACGCTGGATGATGAAGATGGAATCTATCAGCCCGATGAGGGACAAAACTACGGTTGCGCCACGGTTTGCGGAACTCCGCTCGTTGCCGGTGACTACATTACACAAACGAATATTCTGGCTACTGCTATCGTTTTTGGTTCAATTGAGTCCCAGGTCAGCCAATCATTTCCAGGTCCCTTCACTGTGCTGCCCGGGGAATCTTCGAACGCCAGTTTTTCATTCGATAACCTGGCTGCCTGCGACAGTTTGTGGGTAAACTTTGAAGCCACGATTGACGGATCACCCAACGAAACGCTCTACTTCTGGGATTTTGGAAACGGAAACACGAGCAGCCTGCCGAATCCGCCAACGCAACTTTACACAGAACCGGGCGAACACATCGCCAGTCTGGAAACTCAAGTCGTTCAGCCCATCCTTCAATCGGTGCAGCTCACCGACATTGGCAGCGGCTGGTCTGGAGATCTGGAAGAACCGTTTGACTTCTTTCCTTACTACCCAGACCCTTACTTCGTGGTGCGGGATGGAGATAACAACAGCGTCTACACTTCCTTTAGCGAAGAAGACGTCAATTCATTTCTCTGGACAGGGATCGATTTGCCACTGGATAATCCACCTTACACCGTCCAGTTTTTCGACTTCGATGAACTCTCGTCAGACGATCTCATAGAAACCGTTTCACTTTCGGCTATTTCTGGAAGTCAGAATTTTTCAAACAGTGGAACCGAAGGTGCTTTTTTTGTCGGAAACGAAGTCCTCAACAGTTTCTACAACGAAGAAACCGTAACCGTTTTCCCTTTGCCAGATGCCGAATTCCAATTTGATGAAAACGACAACACACTTACTTTTTCTGACACCACCTTGACGACCTTTTACTGGTTTTTAAATGGTCAGCAACTCACTGAAGAAAGCGATTCTGTTCTCACGCTCGAAAACCCTGGCGTTTACACAGCGGTAGTGGAAAACCTCTACGGCTGCTCGGCTACTTCGGAGGAATTTGTGCTGTGCCCGGATCCACAGATTCAATTCGATGAAGAAAACAATCAGCTTTTTGTGACCGAGGGCTTTCTCTCTTACCAGTGGTTTTTGGATGGTACACCAATCGAGGGCGAAACGGAAAACGCCATCACTCCGGTGACCGAGGGTAACTACTCTGTGCAAATCACCACCAACTACGGATGCGAGGTGCTTTCAGAGGTTTTCATTCTGGGAGTAGAAAATCTCCTGGAAATTGTCGGGCTGAAGGTTTTTCCCAATCCATCTGATGGTGACTTTCAGTTCGAGTGGAAAAGCAATTTGGGCGAAAAGCTGACGGTTCGGCTTTATGACTCAAAGGGCTCGCTGGTTCTTTCAAAAAGTATAAGGCACGAGGGCCAAAAAAGTATTTTTGAAATTCGCACTCCAACTCTCAATCAGGGTGTTTACTCCCTTCGGGTTCACTCTTCACTCGGGGTGTTTTACCGAAAAGTGGTCATTCATTGACCCCTTCTAAACGTTAAGTTTCTTTAAAGCAGAAGGAAGGCTCAGATCAACTCCTACAAAGCGGCACAACAATTCGTTATCTTTGAGATCATTTGTATCGATCCGACTTCGGCAATAGGCGCTTCGGTTGAACCGTTGCTTGAGTGGATTGTACTGAAAAAGAGGTAGAAGGAAAAAACACTATGGAAACGGGATATCAATTACTCATAAATAAACTGGATGAATTCATCCGGAAGTACTACAAAAACCAGATGATCCGAGGCGTGATTTACAGCCTTGCCATCTTGCTCGGTTTTTACATCTTACTAGTGCTGCTCGAATATTTTGGAAGATTCAACTCGACTGTGCGAACAGTCTTTTTCTTCCTCTTCATCCTTTCTGCCGGTGCAGTGCTTTTTAGGTTTATCGCCTGGCCAATGCTTAAACTCTTCCGTCTGGGAGAGACCATTAGCCACGAACAGGCTTCGCGAATTATCGGAACGCACTTCACTGAAATCAAGGATAAGCTTCTCAACACACTTCAGCTCAAAGAGCAGGCAGCCATGAACCCCGGCAGAGCAGAATTGATTGAGGCGGGGATTAATCAGAAAATTGATGATCTAAAACCGGTTCCTTTTACTTCTGCCATCGATTTTGGGCAGAACAAGAAGTACTTGAAGTTCGCCATTATTCCAGCTTCACTTATCATTCTTTTGCTCTTTGCCAGACCAACAATTCTTACTGAATCTACAGGAAGGCTCGTTAAGTTCAACGAGGAGATCGTACCTGAAGCCCCTTACAGCATTTCCCTACTCAACGAAAACCTGGACGTTCCAGAAAATGAAGATTTTCAACTCGAAGTTGAATTGTCTGGAAATGAAATTCCCGAGAAAATGTACATCGTGATGAATGGATCGCGATTTAAGCTGGAACGAAAAAACAACGTCACTTTCTCGCATACCTTCAAGAACGTTCAAAAAGACACACCCTTTCAACTTTACGGAGGAGGGTTCTACTCTCAGGAATTTACCCTGAACACACTGCCAACACCTCTTTTGCTGAATTTCGAAGTTGAGTTGGACTATCCCGACTACACGCAGAAGAAAGACGAGACAGTCAAAAACACTGGTGATCTCACCATCCCAGAAGGAACACAGGTTGTTTGGAAATTTAAAACTAAAAACACAGAGCAGTTTTCAATTGCCTTTCCCGACACCACGGTTCAGCTCGAAGGCGACAGACCTGATGAGTACTTTTACGAAAACGCTTTCACGCAAAGTCAGGATTATTCGCTTCACTCGAGCAACGAGTTTTTGAAAAATCGCGACAGCATCGTCTACCAGCTGAATGTAATTCCGGATGCGTATCCGCAAATCGCAGTTGAAGAAAGACGCGACTCTACAAGTCGAAAGCACCTTTACTTCACCGGTCAGGTGAAAGACGATTATGGCTTTCGCTCACTGACTTTTAACTACTTCAAAATCAATGAAGAAGGTGAAAAGGTTGGCGATCCTCAATCTGTTCAGCTCGATGTGAAAAGAAACGTTCTTGCCCATCAGTTTTTCTATCACTGGGACCTCGAAGGTGTTGATCTTCAGCCGGGTGACCAGTTGAACTACTACTTTGAGGTGCGCGACAATGACGGAGTGAACGGCAGCAAAGCGAGCCGTACCACCACCAAAAGCTTTAATGTTCCTACCGAAGAAGAACTCGACCGCGAAGAAGAGCAGGAAAACGAAAAGCTGAAAGACGACCTCGAGAAGAACATCAAGGAAGCTCAGGAAATTCAAAAGAAACTCGATGAGGCCAGAAGAGAAATGCTCCAAAAGCAAGAACTGAGCTGGCAGGACAAGCAAAAGATTGACGATCTGCTGAAGCGCCAAAAAGAGCTGCAGAAAAACGTTGAGAACATTCAGAAACAAAACCAGCAGAACAACAAGAAGAGCTCTGAATTCCAAAAGCAGTCAGAGTCGATCAGAGAAAAGCAGGAACAACTGCAAAAACTCTTTGATGAGTTGATGACCGATGAAATGAAGAAAATGTACGAGGAGCTCGAAAAGCTGATGGAGGACATGGACAAAGAGGAACTCCAGAAGCAGATGGAAGAGATGAACATCACCAACGAGGATGTGGAGAAAGAACTCGACCGTGCTCTCGAACAATTCAAGCAACTTGAGTGGGAGCAAAAAATGAAAGAGACCATCGAAGAGCTTGACGAACTCGGTAAAAAACAAAAGGAGCTCGCTGAAAAATCTAAAGAGAAAAACAGCGACAGTGAAGAGCTCAAGGAAGAACAGGAGAAACTCAACGAAGAATTCGAGAAGGTGAAAGAAGATCTGGAGAAACTCGAAGAGATGAACGAAGAACTCGAGAATCCGAACTCTATGCCTGACTCCGAAGAAGATCAAAAAGAGGTTGAGGAGGAGATGGAAAAGAGCTCTGAAGAGCTAGAGAAAAACAACAAGAACAAAGCATCCGAATCGCAGCAGAATGCAGGTGAAAAAATGCAGGAGATGTCTCAGAAAATGGACATGATGATGCAGCAGCAGCAAGCCGAGAGCATGCAGGAAGACATGGATGCGCTTCGCGATTTGCTCGAGAACATCATCCAGCTTTCTTTCGATCAGGAAGAATTGATGGACGATTTAAAATCCATCGAAGCTGAAGATCCAAAGTACGTGAAGTACGGCCAGCAGCAGCGAAAACTTAAGGATGATGCGAAAATGGTTGAGGACTCACTTTTTGCACTGAGTAAACGCGTCACTCAAATCCAGTCAATCGTCAACCGCGAGATTAACCAGGTGAACGAAAACATGAAAAAAGCGCTCGCTGAAATCGGTGAACGGAGAACTCCGGAAGCTACAACTCACCAGCAGTATGTGATGACTTCTTTCAACAATCTGGCACTTCTTCTGGATGAGGCTCTGCAGCAAATGCAAATGCAAATGGCCAATCAGCAGCCCGGAAAAGGAAACTGTGAGAAGCCAGGAGGCAGTGGCAAAAAACCTTCTGCCGGTGACATCAAGAAAATGCAGGAAGCCCTCAGTAAGCAACTGCAGGAAATGAAAGAGCAAATGGGCAAGGGCAAGAAAGGAAAAGACGGTAAGCCCAAACCAGGCAGTGGTGGAATGAGCAAGGAAATCGCTCAAATGGCAGCCAAACAAGCAGCTATCCGCAAGGAAATTGAAAAGATGGCTGAAGAACTCAACGAGGATGGTTCCGGTAAAGGAAACGGCCTAAAAGAGATTGCCAAAGAAATGGAGGAGCAGGAAAAAGACATGGTCAACAAAAAGTTCGACACTGAGATCATGAATCGCCAGCAGGAAATTCTCTCCAGATTGCTAAAAGCGGAAAACGCTGAAAGAGAACGAGAAATGGATGAAAAGCGCAAATCTCTAACCGGTGATCAAAGTTTGAAAAGTAACCCTTTGGATTATTTGGAGTATCAGAAACAGCAGCAAAAAGAGGTTGAGTTGCTCAAAACAATGCCTCCAAGTCTCAAACCCTACTACAAAGAAAGGGTGAACGAATATTTTAATAAATTAGAAGCCGAATAGATGATTGACAATCTGAAACAGGAACTCATGACGGAAACTGAAAAAGAAGTTTCTTTTGCTTCGAAGACGGAAAATATCGCCATTGCAGAACAACTCGTAGACGAAATTTGTGAGCGATATAAAATCAGTGAAGAACATTACGGAAACATCCTTATCTCACTAACAGAAGCAGTGAACAACGCAATCGTTCACGGCAATAAACTAGACCCGGAGAAATCGGTGAAAGTGAGATTTACATCAACCAACAAAACACTCAATTTCGAAATTGAAGACGAAGGTCCGGGTTTTGACTACGACAATCTTCCCGATCCAACCGCTCCCGAAAACATTGAAAAGCCAAATGGACGAGGTGTATTTCTGATGCGCAATTTGGCTGATGGTTGTTCATTTGAAGAAGACGGTCGTATCGTAAAACTCGAGTTTAAAGCCATCTCTTAAATGAACGAAGAACTCATTCAGTTTTTCTCAGAAGACATTTCCTTTCAACTTTCCAATCCCGAACAAGTTTCCGATTGGATCGAAAAAACAACCCGGTCAGAAAACCATTTGATCGGGTTTCTTAATTTCATTTTTTGCTCTGACAACTATCTTCACAAAATCAATGTAGAGCATCTCAACCACGACACTTTCACCGATATCATCACTTTCGACTATTCGGAAGATGACTCCATCAGCGGTGATATTTTCATTAGTGTAGATCGCGTTGAAGAGAATTCCAAGACGCACAAATCGACTTTCGAAAATGAACTCCACCGTGTGATTATTCACGGTGTTTTGCACCTTCTTGGCTATTCTGACAAGCAGCCGGAGGACAAGGTCGAAATGCGACAAAAAGAGGATTTTTGCCTATCTTTGCGCGATTTTTAGATTGACTACCTTGTAGTTACATCTCGAATGTTTCACGTGGAACAAAACCCCATTCTTCATGCTGAAAGAATATGACGTAATCGTAGTTGGAGGCGGACATGCCGGCAACGAAGCTGCAGCTGCTGCCGCAAATATGGGATCATCAGTGCTCATGATCACCATGAACATGAACACCATCGGGCAAATGAGTTGCAACCCCGCTATGGGCGGAATCGCCAAAGGCCAAATTGTTCGTGAAATTGATGCCATGGGAGGCTACTCAGGCATTGTAGCAGACCGATCTGCCATCCAGTTTAGAATGCTCAACAGATCCAAAGGACCAGCGATGTGGAGTCCCAGAACGCAAAACGATAGAATGCGCTTTGCCGAAGAATGGAGACTGATGCTGGAGCAAACACCCAATGTCGATTTTTGGCAAGATATGGTGACCGGATTGATAGTAGAAAATGATCGTATTACTGGTGTAAAAACTTCCATGGGAATCGAGGTAAAAGCGAAAAGTGTTGTGCTCACAAACGGGACATTTTTAAATGGCTTGATCCACCTTGGAGAGAAAAACTTTGGCGGAGGTCGTGCGGGCGAAAGAGCATCTACAGGCATTACTGCTGATTTGATTAAGCTAGGTTTTGAGGCTGGTAGAATGAAGACGGGAACGCCTCCTCGAGTAGACGGTCGTTCACTTGATTATTCCAAAATGGTAGAGCAACCAGGTGAAGAACCTGCGGGACATTTCTCATTTATGCCGGGTAAAAAACTCACAGAACAACGCAGCTGTTTCATTACCTATACCAACCCAACTGTGCACGAAATTCTACGAGATGGGTTCGACAGATCTCCGATGTTCAATGGTCGAATTCAATCAAAAGGTCCACGGTATTGTCCTTCAATCGAAGACAAAATCGAACGCTTTGCAGAAAGAGAACGGCATCAAATTTTTGCAGAACCGGAAGGATGGAATACAGTTGAAGTTTATGTAAATGGTTTTTCGACTTCCTTACCGGAAGAAATCCAGATGGAAGCACTCAAACATATTCCTGGATTCGAAAACGTCAAAATGTTTCGCCCAGGTTATGCCATCGAATACGACTACTTCCCTCCTACCCAATTAAAGCTGACGCTGGAAACGAAGCTCGTTAAAAACCTCTTTTTTGCTGGACAGATAAACGGAACCACAGGATACGAAGAAGCTGCTTGCCAGGGATTGATGGCAGGCATCAATGCACACAAAAACATCAACGAAGAAGATCCAGTGATCCTGAAGAGATCTGAAGCTTACATCGGAGTATTGATTGACGATCTTATTAATAAAGGGACCGAAGAGCCATATCGCATGTTTACCTCGCGGGCTGAATACAGGATTTTGCTTCGCCAGGATAATGCAGACGAAAGACTAACTCCACTTTCTCACGCTATTGGATTGGCATCAGATGAACGTCTAAAACGCGTTCAGGAAAAGATGGAAAAAACCAATTTGGTCAAAGATTTTTTGAGAGATCAGAGCATTGCTCCGGAAGATGTGAACCCTCTTCTTGAAGAGAAAAAATCTGCTCCCCTTTCTCAAAAAGTAAAACTTCATTCCGTACTGGCAAGACCAGAAATAAATATGGATGACCTGTTTCCAGTCAGCAATTCACTTAAAGAATTTGCATCCACACTCGGAGACCAGGAAGAGATTGTTTTGGAGCAGGCAGAAATTCAGATGAAATATTCTGGATACATTGATAAGGAAAAAGAAATGGCTGACAAGCTTTCGCGTCTCGAAGAAGTTCAACTTCCGATCG
Source organism: Halocola ammonii (assembly GCF_049334165.1). Lineage (NCBI taxonomy): Bacteria > Pseudomonadati > Bacteroidota > Flavobacteriia > Flavobacteriales > Halocolacceae > Halocola > Halocola ammonii. Next base: position 406,931 of record NZ_JBEGHD010000001.1, on the reverse strand, counting down.
ACCTCGATTACAGCAAATTTTCTTCGCTTTCCGCTGAGGCAGTTCAAAAACTATCGAACGTAAAACCGACCACTCTAGGCCAGGCATCCCGAATTAGCGGTGTAAACCCATCCGATATTTCGGTGCTCTTGATCTACCTCGGACGATAATGTTCCACGTGGAACATTTCTAACCACGATAAAGCATTAAAGCGCGTTTCGATTTCTTTCTGGAAATTGAATCGCGCTTTTTCTATTTCTCGAAAGAGCTATCCTCCTACTAACCGTTTATAAAAACCACCAATAAGCTCTGGACTTAAAACTACAGTCATCCCGCATTCAGTAAAAAATGGCTTTGCACTTATTCAAAGATCAGATGGCAGACTCGAAAAATTCGAGTGTACTTTTTAAAGGAGAAAAATAAGTTCCAGATCATTCACGAATTCTGACCACCGAGTACCGAGCAGAAATCCGATCACATAGTTTTTTAACGAGCAATCACTTTATTCACTTAAAAAATCGCTAAAAGGGCCTCAAATTTCAACGATCACCAAAAAGAACATATCTCTATACCAAAAATCCTAGATCTCATAAAATTGGGTGGTTTTATAGCAAAATTTTAACTGATTGATTACCTGTAACTTAAACTTTCCATTTCCGAAATAAGGCTGATTTTCAATTCTTTAAACCCAGGTTACCTTCAATCCTGTATGAATTGCTACTTTTGCAAAAAACAAAAAATAAGAAATGGCAGAAGCAGTATTAGACAAATTCAGCATTGCTGAAACTTTGAAAAAGCTCGGCATTGAAGAGACCAATCACGGAACTTCCACCGGAAAGAACAACTTCGGCTCGGGAGCACCTATTGAGTCCTTCTCGCCAGTGGATGGTAAATCAATTGGAAAAACTTCTACCACCACAAAAGAAGACTACGAAAAAGTAATTTCAACTGCGCAAGACGCATTCAAGTACTGGAGAAAACTTCCAGCACCAAAACGCGGTGATGTTATCCGTCAAATTGGTGATCGCTTGAGAGAAATGAAAGAGCCTCTCGGAAGACTCGTTTCTTACGAAATGGGTAAATCACTTCAAGAAGGTTATGGTGAGGTTCAGGAGATGATCGACATCTGCGAATTCTCTGTTGGTCTTTCTCGTCAACTCTATGGATTGACAATGCACTCTGAACGTCCCGATCACCGCATGTATGAACAGTACCACCCGCTTGGTCCTGTTGGAATTATTTCAGCATTCAACTTCCCGGTAGCAGTTTGGTCATGGAACACAGCCGTAGCCTGGGCTTGTGGAGACGTTTGCATTTGGAAGCCATCTGAAAAAACTCCGATTACTTCAGTAGCTTGCCAAAAAATGATTGCAGACGTATTCGCTGAAAATCACATGCCTGAAGGAATTTCTTGCATGCTTACTGGAGGAGCCGAAGTAGGAGAATTCCTCACTACCGATAAGAGAGTTCCTTTGGTTTCTGCAACCGGATCTACAGCAATGGGTCGCAAAGTTGGAACTACAGTAGCAGAAAGATTTGGTAAGTCACTTCTTGAGCTTGGTGGTAACAACGCTATCATCATCACTCCCGATGCAAATTTGAAAATGACAATTATTGGAGCTGTGTTTGGAGCAGTTGGAACTTGTGGTCAGCGTTGTACATCTACAAGAAGGCTCATCATTCACGAATCTATTTACGACACAGTAAAACAGAAATTAGCGGACGCTTACAAGCAACTTTCAATTGGTAACCCACTAGACGAAAGCAACCACGTTGGTCCACTAATCGACAAAGACGCAGTCAACAACTACCTGAATGCTATTGAGAAAGTGCAGCAAGAAGGCGGAAAGATGGTTGTTGAAGGTGGAGTCCTGGAAGGCGAAGGCTACGAGAGCGGATGCTATGTAAAACCAGCTATTGCAGAAGCTAAAAACGATTTCGAAATCGTTCAGCACGAAACTTTCGCACCTATCCTCTACTTGATGAAATACACTGATCTTGACGATGCCATTGCTCAGCAAAACGGTGTTCCTCAAGGTCTCTCTTCAGCGATTATGACAACCAACCTGAGAGAAGCTGAAATGTTCTTGTCTCACGAAGGTTCAGATACGGGAATTGCCAACGTAAACATTGGTACCTCAGGAGCTGAAATCGGTGGTGCTTTCGGTGGAGAAAAAGAAACCGGTGGTGGACGCGAGTCTGGTTCTGATGCATGGAAAGTTTACATGCGCAGACAGACCAACACCATCAACTATTCTGACCAGATTCCATTGGCGCAGGGCATTAAATTTGACCTGTAAGGAATAGCATAAAATACCTACTTTTAAGGCCTGTTCCAAAATTGGAATGGGCCTTTTTTATTTACTAACCCTCGTTTCGAATGTCTTTCAAATTTCCTTCTCTCCTACTGGCATTGAGTTTAGCTCTCCTACTCCTCTCATGTGACAACCAATCCAAGAATAATTCTGATCAAACATCAGATAATTCACATCTCAAAAATGGTCAGTGGATGCTTTACTTTTCACATGAAAACGGCACTATTCCAGTTCGCTTTGAAGTTGAAAATGACTCAATGACTTTTTACAATTCTCTGGAAGTAATTGGTGTGGAAGACATCACTTTTTCTGGTGATAGTTTACAATTCGCAATGCCAGTTTTTGAAAATCTCGGTAAAGCAAAGATCCATACCCCTGATTCAATTTCTGGAAGCTGGCATCGCATCACTTCCGGTCCCGACTACATGATTCCATTTTATGCCGTCCACGAATCAGATGCATTTGAAGTAATTCAATCGGAATCCTCTCAAGATCCGAAACGCTACGATGTCACTTTTTTTGCTCCGGGATACGATCCGTATCCAGCAATCGGTCAGTTCAATAAAAGAGACAACAATCAATTTACAGGAACATTTCTCACACAAATGGGTGACTCAAGATTTCTTCAAGGAGAACATGACGACAATACTTTTTGGATGAGCGCTTTTGACGGTGGACACCTGGTTTTTTTCGAAGGATTTTTTTCGCGAGATAGCGTTGCAGGCACATTCCTGGCCGGCAAAGAATGGAAGGAAACTTTCATAGGTGAGCGCAATAGTTCTGTAAAACTCACACACCCCGATTCCCTGACTCAAGCGATTTCAGACTCCATTCAGTTTTCGGTCACAAATCTCAATAACGAAGAGGTCTCTTTCAACGACCAGGACTTTCAGGGTCAGGTTACTATAATTCAAATTATGGGAAGCTGGTGTCCAAATTGCCTGGATGAAACCAGGTTCTTTAAGAATTTGTACGAGCGATACCATGAGAAAGGATTGGAAATAATTCCAGTAGGGTTCGAAAGAGGCCAATCCACAGAACAGCGATTGAACTACCTGGAGCGCCACAAAGAAAGACTCGAAATTCCTTATGACATTTATCTTGGAGGAGAAGCGGATAAAGACGTTGCCCTGGAAAAATTTCCTTTCTTAAGCGATGTATCGAGTTTCCCCACAAGTATCTTCATCGACAAATCAGGGAAGATTCGAAAAATTCACACTGGATTTTACGGACCTGGAACTGGCGACTGGTATGATAAATACACAGCAAACACAGAAGCTTTTATCGATGAACTCCTGTCCAAAGAATAGCAATAAGCCAGTGATTATTTCTCTTTGAAGTCGTTTTCTACATCAACAACGATTCGCTCATCGCGATTGGCCAGTTCCCATGCAGTGTGAAAAATCAAGCGGCTTATTTTGGCTGTTTTTTCGTGCATGATTTTTTCTGGAGTATCGGTAGGTTGATGATAATCCTCGTGAACTCCGCTGAAGTAGAAAATCACTGGAATGCCGTACTTAGCAAAATTGTAATGATCAGATCTGTAGTAAAAACGATTGGGATCGTTTGGATCATTGTAAGTATAATCTAGCTCAAGATTCGTGTAAGTATCGTTAGCTGTTTCATTTATCTCGTGCAGATCCGTACTCAATTTATCGGAACCAATCACGTAGATGTAGTTTTCGTCATCTTTGTGCTTTTCATCAACACGACCTATCATATCCACATTCAGGTTTGACACGGTTTGCTGAAGTGGAAACCAGGGATTGTCTGTGTAATACTGCGAACCGAGAAGTCCTTTTTCTTCTCCAGAAACATGCAAGAACAAAATACTTCGTCTGGGGCCGTTCCCCTCTTCTTTCGCCTTCTTAAATGCCTGAGCCATTTCAAGTACGGCAGAAGTTCCAGAAGCATCGTCATCTGCGCCATTGTTGATTGATCCATCCTCGTTTACACCTATGTGATCGTAATGTGCTGAAATGACAATGAGCTCATCTTTCAAATCCGAACCTTCAATATATCCCAGAATATTTGAAGAAGTAAAATGCTCAACATTTCGTTGAATATCGATCTGCAACGGCAAATTAATATCAAAGTTCATAGAGCCTTCCTTCTTGGAAATTTTCTCAGCTACTTCTTCGATAGATCCCTTCTTTGCCTTACTGAAAAGAAAATCTGCCACTTCTGGAGAAATGAAAAATGCCGGTAGCACTTCCTCTCCCTGAAATCCGTCATCGAGCTGCATTCTTGGTGACTCGAGATAATATTTTATTCGTCCAACGTATTGATCGAAATTCTGATTGACTACCAAAATTGCCTTTGCTCCTTTTTCTCTCGCAGTTTCCCGTTTCATGCGGTAGTGATCGCTCCATTCTGAAAGGTGGTCTTCACCTGTGATGAGAGATTTTCCTCGTCTATCCACAGGTTCTCCACTGAGCATCAAAACAACTTTTCCTTCTACCTCCAGGTTTTCGTAATCGTTGTAGCTACTGTCTTCTATTCCAAACCCAGCGAAAACAATTTCCTCAGCTCTAATAGAATCTGCAAAAAAACCACCGAAGAAGTAAAAATCTTCCAAAAAGTGAAATTCGCTATCGCCTAATTTCATTGTAGATTCTGTTGAAGAAACGCGTTTTAGAGGAAACGTCTGCAGATAAGTGCTGTCACCGATTGGGTTTATTCCAATATTTGCGTAATAATTAGTGATGTAATCGCGCGCTGCTTTTTGACCTTTCATTCCGGTTTCTCTTCCCTCCATGTAATCCGAGGCAATAGTGTCGATGTGAAATTTTAGATCCTCTGGATTAATGGTCCTGGCATATTCTTCCGCCTTTTGGTTATCCTGACTAAAAACGCCTTGCGGTAAGCACAAAATTCCAAAAGCGATAAAGGCAAGTTGATTGACTAATTTCATGATCGTTGTTTCGTTTAACTATTAAGTGAGGCAATTTTACGAACTCGCCTATCGTGACGTCCGCCTTCAAAATCGGTTTTCAGGAACTTCTCTGTAATTTTCAAAGCTGTTTTCTCATCGATAAATCTAGAAGGAAGACAAAGAATGTTAGAGTTGTTGTGCTGGCGCGTTAGCTCTGCGAGCTCTTCTGTCCAGCACAGTGCTGCTCTCACCTTTTCGTATTTATTGGCAGTGATGCAAACACCCTGCCCGCTTCCACAAATTAAAATGGCTGTGGTATGCATTCCGCTATTTACACTCTTGGCCACTGGGTGAGCAAAGTCTGGATAGTCCACGCTCTCGCTAGAATAGGTTCCGTAATCTTCTACCACATACCCCCACATTTCCAGATACTTCTTGAGGTATTCCTTCAAATCATATCCGGCATGATCTGATCCAATTGCTAAACTTTTTATTTCCATGTTTGTCTACTTAATAGCAGTTCCAAAGATAATACTTTCGATCGGGTGCAAACACCAACAGCTACAAGCCTTGCCAAACAATGCAAGACGTTTTGAAAGCAAACTAATTTCGAGTGGATTTTACCAGTTTCAGAAATCACATTTTATCAACATTGTCGAAAATCACCTTCTAAAAAGTCCCAGTTGGCGCCACTAAATTTTTTCACTTTTCAACACACTTTTTGTTAACTCCTATTCAACTTGTCAATAACTATTTCTTAACAATGATGTCGAAGCGAACCAAATTTTTCCATTGCGCAGATCTTTTAAAATTCAAAGCGCATAAACCGGAATTTTATCACCGAATTTTGACATCCTTGTGAACATCAAAAACGCGAACTTGAAACGTGACTTGTAAAACCTTCACTTTCTCAACATGCTGTTAAAAACGATAGTAATATTTTTAAAATCAATCGTTTTACTGGTAACATCGTGTTCATAAGTAGGTAAGTCTTGTTTAAAACTGTAATTTCAAAACCCCGAAGCCAATTCTTCTAAACAGAATGAACGCACTAATAAACAACAACAATATTTTTAAAAAAATTAAAGATTAATAGATGAAGTGTTTGAAAACTATTCGGAGTCTGCTCCTATTTTCTGTCCTACTTTTGACTCTTTCAGCGTATGCTCAAAAAGAGGACATAGATCCGAATGGCTACAATATTTTTAGATATCCCGATGGCACTATCTCCAGCGAAGGAACTATGGAAAATGGCCAGCCAGAAGGCTATTGGAAGACTTACTACGAAAACGGAGAACTTAAAACCGAAGGAAACCGTGAGAATTTTAAACTCGACAGCACCTGGAAGTTCTATCGTAAAGATGGTTCACTCGAAAAAATAATGAACTACCAACAAGGCAAGAAACACGGTGAAGAGCTTGTTTATTCTGAAGATGAAAATCTCATTGAAGAGTACAACTACGAAGAGGGTAAAAAGCAGGGTGAAGCGAGGTTTTATTACGAAAGTGGAGAGCTCTACAGAAAGGTGACTTTCGAAAATGGAAAGGAAGAGGGAAAAGGATTTGAGTATGCCAAAGACGGTCGAATAATTACATTTCTCAATTTTGAAGATGGTTACATCAATAGTATTCAGAAAGTAAATCGCTACAACGGAAAAGACGAGCGACAGGGTCCCTGGGTTATTTATTGGGACAACGAGAACATCAAAGAAGAGGGTGTTTGGAACAACGGACTGAAAAACGGAATTTTTAAAACCTACAATCGCAAAGGAGAACTACTCACAGTAGAAAAATACGTTGGTGGTGAACTGGTGAAAGATTCGAAGTCAAAAGAAACTGTGATGCTCGACATTCGGAAAGAATACGACAAGCAAGGTAATCTCCGACTAAGCGGTAGTTACCAGGACGGATCGAAACAGGGAATTTTCAGAGAGTATGATGACGAAGGAAACGTTGTCAATTCTTACATCTATGAAAACAACGTAAAAACAGCAGAAGGACTGGTCGATAAAAGTGGAGATTACCAGGGAAGTTGGAAAATGTACTACCCAACTGGAGAGATAAGATCGGAAGGTGGATACCAGGACGGAATGAAAACTGGCGACTGGAAATTTTATTTCAAATCTGGAGCTCTCGAACAAGAAGGTGAATATTCTGAAAACAAACCAACAGGTAAGTGGAAGTGGTATTATGAAGATGGCTCATTGAAAAGGGAAGAATATTACAGAAGAGGCGAAGAAGATGGACTGTCAGTTGAATACGATGAAGAAGGAAATGTCATCCATGAGGGAGAATACATTGCCGGATTTAAGAATGGTGAGTGGATGTATCGAGTGGGTGATCACAAAGAAGAAGGAAAATATGTGGATGGCGAAAAACACGGTGTTTGGGTTCACACTTATGATAATGGCAAAAAGCAATTTGAAGGAGAGTTCGTGAATGGAATGCCCGTTGGTGAACACACCTATTACTACCCAACTGGAAACAAAGCCAAACAAGGAGAATACGAAGGAGGTGTGAAGAGCGGTGACTGGAAATACTACGGTAGCGATGGAATTCTCTTTCTAACAATACGCTACAAAAACGGGGTCGAATACAAAATCAATGGTGTAAAAGTGGAGCAATCGAAATCCAATGCCGCAGAAACTCAGTAAATTTGGACATGACCCAGCAATCTGTCAATTATTCTCTCCTTGATCATCCAGTGGATATCCTGGTGCTGTTGGAATTTAAATCACTAAAAGTCATTGATTTAAACAGTGCCGGGAAGCGCGAGCTTCAAAATCAAATTGGAGAAGACAGAGTGTTGACGGATTTCTATGGATTGGAAATTAATGAGGATTCAGTAAAAAATTGGTTTTCAGATCAAACTGTTTTTCACGATGAAAGAAAAAGAATTCTGATTCAGAAAATTGTCTACAAGGGCATGGATCAAATTCTCCTTCGACACACTCCGGATCCTATTGGAGATATTGAGCAGGAAAAAGCAAAGTTCGAACAGATTTTTGAGGCCTCTTCAGATGCTATTTTCATTTTCAAATCAGGGGAACTCATTGAGTTTAATCAACGCGCCAGCAAGCTTTTCGGCTACGACAACAAAGATATGCAGAGCTGTTTGCCTCAAGAACTTTGCGATGCTATTGCTGGCAAGGTGGATAAAACAAGTTCTTTCTTAGCACGCCAGGTTTCGGAGGCGCTGGGTGGACAGAGAAGCGACTTTTACAAAAACTGTTCTCGAAAAAACGGAGAAGAATTTCACGCCCAGTTTCACCTTATTCCATTCGTTGTAGAAAATGCATCCTATCTGCAGGTAGTTGTTAAAGACATTTCTGAGCGGGTAATTTTTGAGCAATCCATTCGCGAAAGTGAAGAGCGATTTAAACTGCTTTCTAACGTAGCAATTGAGAGTATTTGTTTTGTTGACGATAACAGCATCATTGATTGCAACGATCAGTTTGCCAAACTTTTGGATTACCACTCCAGAGATGAAGTAATTGGCAAAGACATTACAGAATTTATCCGCACAACAGATATCAACAGACTCTACACCAGTGGTCGTGGAGCATTGAAAACAGAAATTAGAGCCTACACCAAAAACGACAAGATGAAGTATTTGGAAGCTTCGGCTTCTAATATTCAGTATCACGATCGAAAGGTAATTGTCGTCCTTTTTTATGATATAACCAACAGGAAACGCACGGAACAAGCGCTTTTTCAGAGCATCGATCTCTACAAAAGTCTGATTGAAAACTCTCCGAATGGTGTTTACATTCTCATCGACAACAAGGTTGAATACACCAACAACAAGGGATTAACACTGCTTGGTTTTGATGATGAAGACGATGTTTACGGAACCAACTTCATCGAATTTGTAAGTGATCGATTTAAAGATGAAGTGGAAGATAATCTGCAGTCTGTGCGCGAAGGAGAAGAGGTTGACTACAGTGAAATTTCACTTCAGGACAGAGAAGGATTTCAAATTGAAGTTGGGATCAAAGCAACGCTTACGGTTTTTGAAGGAAAACCTTCTATTCAGGTGACGATCACCAATTTGAGCACGCGGAAGCAATTGATGCAAGAGCAGGTGAGGGCCAATATTGCCGAGGAGCTCAACACTATTCTGCGCCACGAAATTGAGGAGCATAAGAAGACGCAACAAAAACTTCAGGAGGCTCAAAACTTCGTGCGCGATATCATTGAGAGTTCTATTGACATGATTATCGCCATTGATGAAAATGATATCATCACAGAGTTCAACACAGCGGCTCAGCGACTTTTTGGCTACAAACTAGATGAGGTCCTGGGTAAAAAAGCCTCTATGCTTTATCGAAGAAAGTCTGATTTTGACAAGGTCAAAAAGGAGCTCGATAAAAATGCTTCATTTTCTGGTGAAATTGTGAACAAAAAGAAGAGTGGAGAGATGTTCACCTCCTTTTTGTCAGCGTCTCTCATTCAAAATCAGGAGGGAGAAATCCTCGGTTCAATGGGCGTTTCGAGAGATATCACCGAATTGAAAAAGGCCGAAGAGGAGCTTCGGGCTAGTGAAGAACGCTACCGCGATATTTTCGAAAATGCAACCGATTTTATTCTAAGTATCGACAAAAAAGGAAAGTTAATTTATTTCAACAATGCCTTTCTCCACGCACTTGGATACACCGAAAAGGAAATGGAAAAGCTGACCATTTTCGACATTGCGGACGATCCGAGAGTGGAAACGTCCAAAGATCTTTTCAATGTGTTTGTTTCAGACGATTTGGAAACCATTTTTGTAGCCAAAAACGGTGATCAGATTTTAGTGGAAGGCGACACCAGTATCCGATACAAAGGTGGAAAACCTCACGCCATTCGGGCAATTTTGAGGGATGTTACCGAAGCAAAAATAAACCAGCAAGCCGCCATCCAACAGCAGGCCAAGCTCGAGTCGATTTTCAATAGTACTGAGAATATGATGATGTGGACGCTCAACAGGGAGCATGTGATAACTTCCACAAACATCAACTTTGTGAAGCACATGAAAGAGCTTTTCGACAAGTCGCTCAATTTCGGAAAGCCATTTATAACCATCATCAAAAAACTGGTAAACAAAGATCTTTACCAGGGTCAGCTCGATGCCATCAAGAAAGCATTTAAAGGAAAACCCCAACAGTTCGAATTACCACTTTTAGACAAAGATGGAAACAATGTTTGGCTTCAGTTTTTCCTCAATCCGGTTTACCTTGAAGGAAACGACTTTGATGAAATAAGCTGTCTGGCTTATGATATTACAGAGCGTAAGGAAATTGACAGAAAGATTAGAGACTCGCTGAAAGAAAAAGAAGTGCTGCTGCAGGAAGTTCACCATCGCGTGAAAAACAACCTTCAGGTGATTTCAAGCATTCTCAATCTGCAGTCGTCCTACGTGAAAGATCAAAACACACTGGACATTCTCAAAGAAAGTCAGAACAGGATAAAATCCATGTCTTTCATTCACGAGTCGCTTTACCAAACCACAGATTTTTCGTCTATTGAGTTTACTCAGTATATCGAAACGATTTCTAGAAATTTGATTCACTCTTACAGCTACACAACCGGCCCTGTAGAGCTGGATACTGATTTTGATACAATTTATCTTTCTATCGATCAGGCTATTCCATGTGGGCTGATCGTAAACGAGTTGGTGAGTAATGCACTCAAATATGCATTTCCAGAAGCAGATGAAAGCAGAGACAACACAATCAAACTCCATGTGAAGCAAAATAAACGTACGATTTCACTGTTGGTAGCCGACAATGGAGTGGGGCTGCCAGAAGATTTTAAGCACGAAGAATCGGATTCACTCGGTATTCAATTGGTTTACACACTCTCCGAACAGCTCGATGCAAAACTCGAAGTAGGCAACGATACAGGCACCTCGTTTTTGATTACTTTTGAGCAGCTCGAAAAGAAATAAAACACTTACTACTAAATAGATAGGATAAAAAATGGCAATCAATATTTTAGTAACAGAAGACGAAAGCATCGTTAGAAAGGACATCGAAAGAAGTCTGAAAAAACTGGGATACAACGTGGTCGGTTCTGTCGACACCGGTGAGAAAGCCATTTCTCTTGCCCTGGAGCTAAAACCGGACTTGTGCCTGATGGACATCATGCTCAAAGGCGATATGACAGGTATTGAAGCTGCGGAGAAAATCAAGAAGGAAATCGATATTCCAATTATTTTCCTCACAGCCTACGCTGATGAAAAGACGCTTTCGAAAGCAAAGATTACTGAGCCGCACGGCTATATTCTAAAGCCATTCAAGGAAATCGATGTGCACACGAGCATCGAAATGGCCATCCACAAACACGGCAAAGAAAACGAGCTGAAACTCGAAAACGACCTTCTAAAATCACTCGCGCAACACAAAGACACAGCCGACTATCTTTTCGTAAAAAGCCAGGGAAAACTGGTGAAATTGCCAACCGATGAAGTCTACTTCGTGGAAGCCCTGAAAGATTACGTGATGATTCACACCAGTGGAGAAACCTACACGATTCACTCCACTATGAAAGACATTGAAAAGAAACTTCCAGACAATGTTTTCTTGAGGGTTCACAGATCCTACATCGTGAACATGGATAAGATCGAAGCGATTCAGAATAACAACCTACTAATGGAAGATCATCCCGATAAGGAGATTGCCATCGGTGGCTCTTACAAGGAAGCTTTGGCATCGAGAATAAATTTGTTGTAACTTGCTGAAGTGAAGTTACTTTTATCCATAGCGCTTTTCTTTTTGGCAACTGCGGTTGGATTCACTCAATCCATTGGCGGAGTAAATTTCAATATTTTCAACACGCTGGACGATTTCAATGAGAATGTGGACGCTGCTCCAAAGGGAGTTTCTTTCGCAGGTCTTTATCAGATCAAAAATTCGCAGTGGAGAGTAGGAGGAGAACTCGGTGTAGCCATGTATTCAGGAGAAACCTACAATCAGGAAATTATCATCAACGGAGCACATCACGAAGTTGAGGTATTTGAAGAGGATTGTTTTTTCACTTATCAGGGAGTGGTGCGATACACTTTGTTTGAAGAAGCTATGTTTAATCCTTATGCCGAAGCCAAAATTGGCGGTACTTCATTCTTTTCTACCATCATGGTATCTGGCGATGAGCAAGAGGAATACGTAGATGACTATCCTACAGACACAGATTTTCACGGCACCGCTTTCCACACTTCTTTTGGAGCTGGGGTTATGATAGCCTTTGGAAAGAACAGTGATTTCGGAATTGATCTTTCAGCTTCATACATGCCGGGCTCTAGAGCCCGTTACCGCAACATGGCAGCCTCCGATGCTTTCCAATCTAATTTGGATGAAGGCACCTTTGAAAGTAGGACCAACCAACTCAATTATCGTATCGGGGTTTTCTTCTTGCTCTATTGAGCTCAATCCTAACTTCTTTAAATAAAACCTTGGCAGTGCGTTTTCCGTAGGTAATTCACACAATTTACCTATTCAGTAAAGCTATGCTCGCACACGTTTGGCAAGTTATTTCCAATGCCGGAGTTCATCAGGACAAATCGAATTCTCTTCGCAGAAATCTAGTCCTCGCTAACCAACTGAGTGTGTCCATTTTATTGCTTACTGTAGCTCTCCTGGTTACTTTTTATTTCATCTTCCCAGACAACAAAATTGTCATCGGCTGGCTGCTCATTTTGCAGGTTTTGCTGTTCACCATTTTGGCACTCAATTATTTTGGATTCAATAAGGTGACTCGAATTCTGTTGTCGATAGGTCTGCCGCTCATTGCGCTTTTTGCTACAATTCAATCTAAGGTGAGCCAGCCCGAACTCATCCATCCCGGAAGCTACTACAACCCGCGCTACTTCCTCATAGGACTTGTATTCATTCCATTAATGATCTTTCACATAAAGGAAAGAGCGAGCTTGATTTTCAGTCTGGCTGTGAATCTGGCAATTCTGATTTTCTACAACACCATTCATGACCTGCTCGGTGCCGCACCAGAAGACCTGGGAATCTATATTTCCAATCAATTTTTCATTTCAATTGCCTCGTCTTTTGCCGGAATTTCTCTGATTTTGGGAATGATCTTTTTGAAAAACAGCAATTATCGCTATGAGCTAAAAATTCGAGATCTATTGAAAGAAAGTTCGCAGAAGAACGAAGAAATAGAATCGAGCATTCGTTATGCAGAGCGACTGCAAAAAGTGATTTTGCCTTCGAGGGAATTTCTTCAAACCAAAGAAAACACTTTTGCGGTATTCTATTTACCCAAGGACATTGTCAGCGGAGATTTTTACTACATCTACGAAAGAGAAGGCTTAGAGTATATCTCAGTGATCGATTGCACCGGCCATGGTGTTCCGGGTGCTTTTATGAGTTTGATGGGCCACACGGCCATCGCGAGGGCCGTAGAGGAGCAACAACTGAAAACACCCAACGAGATTCTTGATTCTCTCCAAAACCAAATCCGAAAGGAACTCCAGCGCCATGGAGAAAATGACATTAGGGATGGAATGGATTTGGCATTTATCGTTCTTGATCGGGCCAATAGCAAACTGCAGTTTGCAGGTGCCAATTCATCCATTTCAATTGTGAAAGGATCGGAAACGATTGACATTAAAGGCGATCGAAGAGCCATTGGCGATGAAAACATGCAGCCATTCGAAAGTCAGGAAATTGATTTTGAAAAAGGCAGCATGATCTATCTTTATTCCGATGGATACCGCGACCAGTTTGGCGGATCTCGAAACAAAAAAATTGGTCGTAAACGCTTTAGAGAATTACTTAAAGGAATCGCCAATCACAACGCGATCACTCAGGAAAAAACACTCGAAAAATCTTTTTTCGACTGGAAGGGAGAAACGCCACAAACTGACGATGTTTGTGTTGTAGGAGTGAGGGTTTAATTAGCCAGCATTTTCATTCCAGCTCACCATCCAGTTGATTTGGAATTTGTCGGTGCACATCCCGAAGTAATCTCCCCAAAACGTTTTTTCCATTGGCATCGTCACTTTTCCACCATCCGAAAGTTCAGTGAAAATTCTATCCGCCTCTTCTTTGGTTTCAGCCGTTATCGAAATGGTAATGTTGTTTCCAATCACCGTGTTATCGGCCCATTCGCCACCGGTGTCACTCCCCATCAACACGGTTTCTTCGCTAATTGGCAACGAAACATGCATCACTCTGTCGAGCTGTTCTTTGGGCATTTGATTGGCTTCATCCTGAGGCATATCGCGGAAATACCCAATGTGAGCAAATTCCTTTTTAAAAACCTTTTTGTATAATTTGAACGCTTCTTCGCAGTTACCTAAAAAGGTGAGATAGGGATTAATTGTTGGCATGATGGTGTTGTTTGATTTCGCTCCGAAGTTAATCAGAACTCCTCAAACTCCATCCTCGGACCATCCGCCTCAGGATCATTTTCGATAATGAGCTGACCATTTTCGAAATAGTAGTCGTACCAGCTCGTTTGATCCGCAAATTTTACCTGACCGTCTTCAATCGTGTAAGTGTGTGTGCCTGGTTCAAGAGGAAGATTTTGTTCAACTTCTGAATCAGGAATATTGAATTCTAAAGTCACCTGATTGTTGGAGCTAAACGTCCATATAATTTCACCTGGTTCAAACTCCTGATACCCTGCCAATCCATTAGCCATCATGGTTTGACTCCAGTATCCTTGAATAGAGTTTTCTGAATTAGGAGGATTTTCACAATTGTTGACCTCTTCATCTTTAGAGCAAGAGGCAAGAATAAAGAAGACTAAAAGCAGAGATAATAATTTGATTGTTTTCACAATAGATTAGTTTTTATTTAACGAGAAATAAGGTATAATGAGAACTTGAACCAGTCAGTTTTATTGCATTTTCATTTGGTTGTAAAAGTGACTATACAGGTCTGAGGCTAAAGCGTAAAAAAGGCCGCCAATTTTTTTGACAGCCTTTTTTTAATTGATAAAAAATCAGGTTAGAGATTCATCTTTTCAAGTGAGAAGCGAAGGCGATCATCGCGTTTATAGTATTTGATCAAGCCAAAATATCCCGGTTTTGCCGGGTAAACTGCAAATGAAGAAGGACGATCATCGAGCTTCATCAAATCGCTAACGAGTTCCTGGTTTTCTGAATCGTACAAGAGGTTACCTACAACGTAATTGTTCTTTTCCCCTTTTTCTCTGTCAAAGTTAATGTACGCCACACTAAAAGTTTCAAAGTTGTTGGCCGTGGTCGTGTATCTGTAATCGAATGCACCGTAGAACCTTGCGAAATACGCCAGCGCTGTTGGGCTGTTCAGCCCTGCACCTTGAGGAAGTTGTACTCTTGATTTATCCTTTTCGTATACCTTGATGTCTTGTACCTCGAGGTTATCATTAAATTCAAATACAACCAGATTTAGGATAGTGAGTTGAACAAGAGCAGTCTCACCTCCGAGCATTGCCCCGGCAATTCCAAGAGCACTGGCAGTCTTTTTGAACTGCTCACCAACAGCAAACACCTTTCCATCTGCAGTTCTCAGCATGTTGTGGATGGTCAGGTTCGCGTCCTTGTCATAAAGATCGTCTCCGGCAGGTAAGTTCGGGTAAATGTCTTCTTTCCACGAAGCGAACCCTTCGCTTTGCAATTTTCCGTCTGCATTTAATGATTGAAAATAGAGTCCCTTACTTTCGTCTTTTCCTATCCGGTCTGTAAAGTCGTAGTACTCTCCATACACCATGTAGGCATTTGAAATGGCGTCATACGAAACACCATTAGGCATAAATTTTTTCTTCGCTTTTATTGGTTCGCTTTGGAAAAGCAGGTCACCAGATTGAGCATCGTGAAACAAGATCATTGAGACCTGGTCTTTGACGCTCATTCTTTTCGAGCGGGTACTAAAGAAAGTAGCAACAATATTTTCATCAGAATAGAACGGAATTCCAGATTCAAATGCTTTTTTGGCTTTTGTATTCGAATCGGCAATCCATTGTTGCTTACCATTATTATCGAACATTACCATTTTCATCCAAACTCCTTTTTTGTAGTCCATTTCGTAGCGCACAAACCCTTCGTTTGGAATAGCTGTGAGACCACCAGAGTAATTATTATCCTCATCACCAACTACCTGGAAGATCATTTCAATCTCAGCTGAATTTAGCTCGTTGGTATTGGTTTCACCCAGCTTTTCGCCTTCTCTGCTGTAGAGCAGATACTCCACTCTTCTAAACTGCGCATTGTAAAACGAAAAGCAAAGTGCTTCACCATTGTAAGCACTTTCGAGGAAGTAGTAATATTTTGATTTCACAAACTCGATTTCGTGGCTCACCTTCATATTGTTGTCCATAATTTGAAGAAGGTATTTTTTCTCTCTTCGACTCACTTTATCTGTCACGTAAAATGAGTAATAGCCAAGAACTTCATTGTTATCGAAGATTGATCCTGAGTTACCCGACTGAAATGATTTTACTCCAGTGATGCTGGTAGTTTGAGCCTGGATCAGTGATACAGAACATGCTATGAGCATGGTTAAGGTTAAAACTAGGTTTTTCATTATTGAATTATTTGGTTATGAATTTATTCTTCAATTTGGAGTGGTACTCTTCGTTGTCAAATTGTTTTTTGAAAGTGGCAGCTAGTTCGGCTCGTTCTTTTTCACTTTGGTCCATGCTGTTTATCAAAAGCATTACGTATCCTGAAAACACATCATCCTTTTGTCGTGGAGCCACATGCTGTTTTGCGTAGATTTTTGCTAACTCCTTGATCTCAGAAGTGCGGATGGAATGCAAAAAATTTACGATTTGATTGAAAGCAGGATGGTACTGGCTCGAAGGCATATTCACTACAGCCGAAAACTCATGTTCAAGTGCTGCAGCATAAATTTCGTAGAGGGCTTCAGCTACCGAGTTTTTCAAATACTGGTTTTCTGGAAAGTGTTCAAGTAGCTGCAGGGAGTGGTAAAGTTGATAGTCCCGATTGTCGTATTTCGCAAGCAAGTGAAGCATTTCAAATCTGGCACGAAGAAGAGTGGGCGACAGGTTTTTGAGGTCTGTGTAAAAAGAGTCCGCGGGAGCTTCTTTCAGTTCCAGATTGAGTGTTTTAGCGATTTCCTCAATCCTCAATTCTGTATCTGGGTGAGTCTTCAGTGAATCGGGGATTTCGTAAAGTTTTTCAAGATTCCCTCCGATGTCTGTTTCGTAATGAGTTTTCGTCCAATCATCCTGAAAAGGAAAATCATCAAACGACAAATGTTTATCCAGTTGAATCGAATCGCGATAAATAGGCCAATCTGAAAGGCTGAGTGTGTTCATCACATCAATCACCTTAGAATAGTCGTAATCTGTATTTAGAAAAAGCTGAAGACCCAGTGAATCTGCTTGCAGTTCTTTATCCACAGACTTTTCGTAAATGTCGGCCTGAAGGCTAAGTGAAAATTCGCTTATAGCGGATGATTGATTGTATTTCATTCGCTTAATCCGCCTAACTTCTTTTTTAAAAGATTTGTCGGTCAGGATTTGCGCTCTCTTGCGTGCGGAATGGATCGTGTGTTGCTCAATGTCGTGTGCAAGCTCGTGACAAATCACAAAAGCTATTTCATCGAGCGACCGCACATGACTTAGGAGCCCTTCGCTGATAAATACCACACCTCCACCCATATTGAAGGCATTAACCCTGAAGGTTCGCAAGATGAAAATTTGATATTCTTTTGTCAGTAACCCTGGATTGGAAGCCACAATGTGGCTGAGCATTTCTTTTAATACCACTCCAGAAGAATCGCTCGTCATCAACGAACTGCGCTCCTTCATTCGCTCAACCATTTCCTTTCTATTTAAAAGCAGCTCTTCGTATTCCTTGCGAGTTTTTCTCTGCATCTCAGGAAATGTCACTTCAATCTCGTTGAAGGCATTGATAAGGTTTGTGTACTCTTCCGCTGTAGGCTCGTAATCAAAACAGGGGATAAAATTTTGATAGAGATCCTGTGCGAAAAAAAATCTTGAGAAGAATAAGAAGAAGAAAAAGGTTAGAATAGAAGGCTTCATTTTTATAGCTCGGTAGTAAAACAGCCGGCAATATATCGCTTATCGGGGTAAAATTCAAACCTGAAATACTGACTGATCGGGAAGTATAGTTCGTAGGGGAACAAAATTAGCTGAAAATGAGATTTTTAGGGATCATACAAATCCAGCAAAAAAGCTACTGGCATTCCTCCCTCATTCGCTTAATCTCAATGTGTGAAGCTACATCTTCTAAATCAGAAAATTTTTCTTTGAAAAGATTCGAAAGGCTATCCAGTTTTTCGCAATTGTTTTGAATGCGACTTAGGACAATCAGATTGTAGAGCGCTCTTTTGTTTTGAAACTCCTCCCAGCATCGTTCGAACAAGGACCAGCTCTCTTTTAAATCATCTTTTTTGTGATTGAAACCGTAGCTCAAATAGTAGACCCACGCTTTGTCAAGCAAAAAATCTTCCAGACCGACATTAATTTCATTCACATTCAGTGAGTCTAAAAACTCTTTGTCAGCTACAACACTATCATAGCTCGGTACTCCGCACACCGCTGTGATTTCGGATTGAAGATCAGTGTAATTAGTTTGGGCAAAAGCAGCCGGACAGACTATCAAAATGGCAAGGAGGAAGAAAAATATTCTCATGGTTTAAATGTGTTGTGTAGAGTGCTAAAAATAGGATAAAAAATATTTTCCATTTGTTTTGCACAGTTTGGATGATTGCAGTAATATTGCACTCCATTTTTCGGGAGCAGAAATAGCTTCTAAAAATTGGAAAAACACATTCCTCAGTAGCTCAGTTGGTTAGAGCATCTGACTGTTAATCAGAGGGTCGCTGGTTCGAGTCCAGCCTGAGGAGCTTAAAACGAAAACCCGTTGCTTTCGAGTAGCGGGTTTTTTTGATTCTGTCCCACTGGTTCCCTCACTTCGATTCGAAACAATATCTTTGCCGGAGAAACTGAACAGCAAGCCGCGAAACGATGTGCTTGCCAACGCAAAAAAAACATTTTACAGCATGAAGTTAGTTGAAGTGGGCACCGTTGCCTTTGACGCCATAGAAACGCCTTTTGGAAAAACCGATAAAATTATCGGTGGGGCTGCTACTTACATCGGCCTTGCCGCCTCCTTTTTTGTAGAACGCTCTGGACTGGTTTCCGTTGTGGGAGATGATTTCCCTCAGGACATGATGGACGAGATGAAAAAGAGACGCATAGATCTCAGTGGACTCCAAATCAAAAAAGGCGAAAAATCCTTTTTCTGGTCGGGCAAGTACCACTACGACATGAACTCGCGCGACACACTAGCCACTGAGCTCAACGTACTGGCAGACTTCGAACCAGAAGTTCCAAATGATTGGAAAAACCCTGACGTGGTCATGCTCGGGAACCTGGCTCCACAGGTGCAGCTTTCTGTACTTGAGCAAATGGAAAAACGCCCCGGCCTCGTGGTGATGGACACCATGAACTTTTGGATGGACTCAGCTTTGGATGACCTCAAAAAAGTACTCGCCAAAGTGGATGTGGTTACCATCAACGATGAAGAAGCTCGTCAGCTATCTGGCGAACACTCACTGGTGAAAGCCGCCCGAAAGATCTACACGATGGGTCCAAAAACGGTAATCATTAAAAAAGGTGAACACGGTGCTCTGCTCTTCCGCGGTGACCGCGTTTTCTTCGCTCCTGCGCTCCCACTCGAGGATGTAGTTGACCCAACCGGAGCCGGAGATACTTTCGCGGGCGGATTTGTTGGCTACCTGGCCCACGCTCAGGATCACTCTTTCGAAAGCATGAAGCGCGGAATCATTATCGGTTCGGCAATGGCATCTTTTACTTGCGAAAAATTCGGAACCGAAAGATTAATGAGCCTCACCCAGGAAGAAATCGATACCCGAATTCAGGAATTTGTCAGCCTTGTTGATTTTGACATCGCTCTGGTAGATAACTAGGATTTTCTCCTAAAAGGAATTTTATTAGAAAAGCTCTCCCGACTGTGGAGGGCTTTTTTTAGTTTTTGTTGAAAGGGAAATACAATTCCGGATCTACTGCAACTCCACCTTTCCAAAGTTCAAAGTGCAAGTGAGGACCATCGGTGTGTTCGCCAGTGTCTCCAATAATGGCCACGGTTTCTCCGGCCTTCACCATATCGCCCTGCTTTTTGAAAAGTGCAGAGTTGTGCTTGTATACCGACACAAGGTTGAAATCGTGTTGGATCTGAATGACGTAACCTGCATCGGATGTCCAGGTGCTTAAAATGACAGAGCCGTCCATCACTGCTTTTATGGCTTCGTTTTTCGGAGCCACAATGTCGATGCCGTAGTGTCCAATTTTGGCGTCAAATCCAGACGAAACCGTTCCCTCAAGTGGTTTAAAAAGTAGCGACTTGCTCAACGATGAAGCATTTGAAAAAGGGTTTTCCATGGTTAGGCTAAACTGATCTTCTTCAGAAATTTGCGCTCGCAGCGCTGAGTCGGCTGGTGAAACGTTGAAGTTGAGGTCTTCGGTTTCCTGTCTTGTTCTTTGTCCGGCACTGTCGTTTTTCAGGCTGTCAATCTGGTCGATGGTTTGCCCAGAAAGGATGAGTCTCACGTGTTCCAGATAACGCTCTTGTTGCTGGTTGATTTCTCTCAAAGAGTCTACCTGAGCGCGAGCGTAATTGGCGTTTTGCCGCCATTCCGTGTCGGCATAGCCGGGAATAAGTTCTTTCAAGGGAGTAAAACTTACAAGCATCCAAAAAATGCCAATAAAGAGAGCAGTCACAAAAACAAGGCTCGCCACCACGTTCAGTGGAGTGAGTCGAAGCCTGAATCGCTCTTCAAAACTACCCTCA
Organism: Halocola ammonii; assembly: GCF_049334165.1. Classification (NCBI taxonomy): domain Bacteria; kingdom Pseudomonadati; phylum Bacteroidota; class Flavobacteriia; order Flavobacteriales; family Halocolacceae; genus Halocola; species Halocola ammonii. The sequence goes on along the minus strand of NZ_JBEGHD010000001.1, from coordinate 385,979 downwards.
TTCAAAATCACCAAACGGTAGGGAATCCGCAGGCGATGTATCACTTTTTTCTTCTTCTTTTTCTTGCTCACTTCTTGTCGAAAAAATGGAATTTCAAATATCCGAAATTCTTACCGAATGATTTGTCATTAGTGGTATTTCCGGGATTCACCTTTCTTTTCAAGAAAAATGAAATATTTTTGTCTCTTTTCAGTTTTTAAAAGCCCGAAAGCTAACGATTAAAGAACTTGAGCAAAATCAAACGTCATACTCTCTACTTTTCAGGACTGCTGTTGTTACTCACTACTCTCTTTGCGGGTTGCTCTACTGAACGAGATAGCTTCGTTCACAGAGTTTACCACAACACGACAGCACGCTACAACGGATTTTTCTATGCCAAAGAAAGTCTGAGAGAAGGAAGGGAAAAACTCAAAGAGAATCATCAGGATAACTACGATGAAATTCTTCCGATCTACATTTATGGAACGGAAGAAACCGCTTCTACTATTTATCCGCAGATGGAGCGTGTGATCGAAAAGTCTTCCAGAGTGGTGGATGAGCACACAATGAAAGTTTCTGGACGCTACAAGAAAAAAATGGAGCGCCCCGAAATGAACAAGTGGATTGACGACAACTACCTGCTTATTGGGATTGGTCATTTCTACAAGCGCGAATATTACAAGGCAGAGGAGTTTTTCAAGTTCGTAAGAAAGAAGTACGAATCTCCAGAAATGCAGATCAAGTCAAACATTTGGCTTGCGCGGACTTTCATCCAAAGAGATCAGGAAAACAAAGCTCGCGAAGCGCTGGTAAAAGCATCACAGGAGCGCAACTTTCCCACAGAGCTGAAAGCCGAATACAACCTGGCCTGGGCTCAGTACTACATCTACACAGAAGAATACGCTCAGGCGGCCAAGCACGTAGAAATTGCTATCCCTTTTATCGATAAGAAAAAAGAAAAGGCCAGGCCAACTTTCATCCTTGCTCAGCTCTATCAGCGAATCAACGATTCTGGAAAAGCCATTGCGGCTTACGATCAGGTGCTGGAGTACAAGCCGAAGTACGAGATGGAGTTTTACTCTCGCATCCACCAGGCGATGGCCTTCAGCAGAAGGGGAGACAACTCCACTCAGATAAAGAACACGCTCAACGAGATGCTCGATGATGACAAAAACCTCGAGTATCGCGATCAAATTCACTACGCACTGGCTGAAATATTTCTTGAAGAAAGAAACTTTGAACGTGGAATTTATCACCTCAAAGAATCGCTTCAGAAAAACGATGGTAACCAAAAACAGCGTGTAAAATCACTCATCAGGCTTGCCGACCTTTACTTTGAGCAACGTGAGTACCAGCCGGCTCAGGCATACTACGACAGCACAAGAATGATGATTGGCGAGGAGCATCAGCGCTACAAAGACATCGCCAACAAGGCAGAAAGTCTCGATGAACTGGTAGAGCACCTCAACGTCATTGAACGCAACGACAGCCTCTTGCAACTCGCTTCACTTTCTGCTAGCGACCTTGAGAAAAGACTTCAGGAAATCAGAGAAGAAGACGTTCGTCAGAAACAGGAAGAGCTCGACCGTCAGCGTCAGGAAATGCTCGCATCTAGCAATCTCGAAGACGGAGCTGAAAGCAACTTTTGGGCGTACAATCCAAACATGAAGCAGCGCGGAATGCAAACTTTTGTGGAAACCTGGGGAGATCGTCCACTCGAGGACAACTGGCGTAGAAAAAACAAAGTAAGAGATGCCTTTGCCGAAGACGAGCCAGAAACAGGTGAAGAGGAAAATCCTTTTGTGGCACCTGATGCCGACAGCATGGTGAAACCGCTCGAAGAGTACATGGCCAACGTGCCTTCCACTCAGGCAGAAAAAGACTCGCTGCGCGAAGCGATGGCCGAAGCCTACTACCTGGCCGGATTGATTTACAAAGAAAAGCTAGATGATTTTGACAACGCCATCGAGTCGTTCGAGGTTTTGGCAAAAACTTTCGAAGAGAGCGATTTCCACGTGATGACCTACTACCAGCTCTATCGCGCTTATTATAACAAGGAGCAGGAAGGTTACCAAAACCCTTTTTGTAGCACATGCAACTCCAAGTACTGGGGTGACCTCGTTCTCGAAGAATACCCCGAATCGGAATACGCCATGCTGGTGAAAAACCCAGACTTCCTCGAAATTGAAGAACTTGAGAAAGCCGAGGAGCTGGAAGAGTACAAGGCGATTTTCCAACAATATCGAAACCGACAGTACATCGATGTGGTGCAGGCCACCAAGAAAGTTATTCAGGAGCAGGAAGACAATCACCTGTTGCCAAAGTACTATCTGCTTAAAGCTCTGGCTCAGGGAGAGCTCGATGCGATGTCTCGAATTCGCGACAACTACATCGCAGCACTCGAAGACGTGGTAAGAACTTTCCCTGAAACCGAAGAAGCCATCCGAGCGCAGGAGATGCTCGATGAACTCAATGGCAAAAATGACGAGAAAGAAGAAGCAGCACAGGTTGAGCTCGACATGAGCGAAGAAGAAATGGAAGAAGGTCCGTTTGAGTGCAAGAAAAACGAAGAGCAGTGGTTTGCTTTGGCCTTTGAAAGAGATTCAGAAAATCTGCCTGCGGTTAAGGCAGCAATTTCCAACTTCAACCAGGCAAGCTACAAAAGTGCCGGACTTAGAGTTACCTCAAACCTGCTGGGCGGTTATGCCGTAGTATTGGTTAAGCAGTTTCCATCGTCAACAGAGGCCATGGATTACTTAACTGCTTTCAACAACAACGATAATGAAGTAAAAGACCTGAACAGCGCAGGTCATAAAATATTTGTGGTTACAAAGGACAACTACATCGAGCTTTTCAAAAACAAAAACATGGACCAATACGTTAGCTTCTTTAATGCTTGCTACGGTCAGGAAAAGCCTTAGTACATTCGCGTTAAACTCGCTTTAATCATGTTTAAAAACAGAAACAACATGGCACGAAATTCAGATCCGGCACCGGACATGTCTATCAACAGGATTGTAGAAGGAACTCAGGTAGAAGGCGACATCAAGTCGGAAAGCAATATCCGAATTGACGGCAAGTTCAAGGGGACAATTCAAACAAAGGGTCGCCTGGTTATTGGACCTACTGGTTTGGTGGAAGGAACAGTAGTTTGCCAGAATGCCGAAGTTGAAGGAAACATGATCGGGAAGATCTCTGTTGACCAGCTGCTCACGCTCAAGCCGACAGCAAAAATTGACGGAGACATTTTTACCGACAAACTATCTATCGAGGCGGGAGCGAGCTTTACAGGAGCATGCAACATGGCCTCGAAGGTGAAAGACATGAAAGACCTTGAGTCAAAATCAAAATCCAAAAAAGACGAAGAATACATCGAAGAAAAGTCAGCCTAATGACTTTATGAAATACACCGGCATGGCCATGAAAATGGCTATTGTTATTTTAGCCGGTGTGCTGGGCGGACGCGAAATCGATGATCGCAGCTCGATGGAATTCCCACTGTGGACCCTCGTGCTCTCCTTGGTTGGTGTTGCCCTGGCCATTTACTTCGTTATCAAAGACACATCACGCTAATTAAATATGGGAGCTAAATACATCGTCAGGCTTTTGATCACTGCAGTCATTCTATTAGCTGCAGCCTGGCTTCTCGACACCTACGTTGAAAAAGTCAACCTCCCAATCGTAGTCTACTTTATTATTGTCGGCTTCACTCTACTCACCTGGCTACTGCACGGTTTTGTGATGAGTGCCAACAAACAGAGCCCGCAGCGATTTGTCGCTCATTTTATGGCGAGCATTACCGTCAAGCTTTTTGCCTCCATTGCCTTTTTGGTGATTTACCTCTACCTCGTGAAAGCTCACAAGGTAGAAGTTGCCATTTCACTGCTCAGCACTTACATGGTTTTTACCTTTTTTGAAGTTATCACCATGCAGGGTCTTCTTCGCGGAAAATAGGCTGCTCTTTCGATACAGAAACTTCAATTGCAGCAACACTCGCAAGACCTTTCAACAGGGGGCAAAAAAAATGTTGAAAAACCCTTCAAATCTTTTATTAATGTCTACTTTTGCACCGAATTTTTAGAGGAGGTAATATTCTAAAAGGATGCGAAAACACATGAATGTAGCATACAGAAAGAGCATTTTTACCGGGTTGTTTGCGTTGGCCTTTGCGCTTTTTTCAACAACCGGTTTTGCTTCCGCTGGGGGAGATGACGAAGAATTCAATCCTGGTGAAATGATCATGCATCACATTTCGGATGCACACGAAATTCACGTAATTGGCGACATCGCTATTTACCTCCCGGTGATTCTCTTCACCGAAGATGGAGTAGATGTATTTTCTTCTTCACATTTCTACCACAATGTGAAACACGCTCAGGTGAATGACACCACCACGATTGAGTACATGGAGTACGATGACTACATCATGCACCACGAAACCATCTACTACAAGGGAGACACAAACGACATTGCAGGTTTTCACGATGGACATCTGGACAATGCAAAACCTTTCGATTTTTCGATCACCAAAACAGTAGCAGGTATGTTGCTGGTGATGGTTTTGATGGTGATCATCTTTACTTCAGTAGCCCGCGGGTTTAAAAAGAACAAAGGACAAGCTCCGAAAGGAGTGCAGTCACTGATGGAGCCGCTAATCGTTTTCATTCGCGATGAGGTGGCACTTCCAAACTTTAGCAGCAAGGAAAAAGCCTATACGTTTTTGCCTTTCCTGCTTTCGATTTTCTTTTTCATTTGGATTGCAAACATTCTCGGACTGATTCCTTTCCTCGGTGGATTTAACATCACCGGAACAATGGGTGTAACTGCTGTGATGGCGGCCATTGTATTCATCATCACTACAGTGAAAGGAAACCGCCACTATTGGACACACATCCTTTGGCCAGAAGGCGTTCCGTTTCCGATCAAGTTAATTCTCGTTCCTATCGAATTCCTCGGAATTTTCATTAAGCCATTCGTATTGATGGTTCGTTTGACAGCCAACATCACGGCTGGTCACATCATCATTTTGGCTTTTGTGAGTTTGGTGCTCATCTTTGGTGAGCAGAGTGCAGTTGCAGGATATTCTGTAGGGGTAGGTTCTGTGTTGTTCATGGTTTTCATGTTCTTCATCGAGCTGTTGGTAGCGTTTCTTCAGGCGTATGTTTTTACGCTGTTGGCCGCTATCTATTTTGCTGATGCTACCCAGGAGGCGCATCACTAAAAACAAATTTGGATTTATTTATAAATAGTTAAATACACACACAAATGGATCTTATGAATCTTATCATGTTGGCTGCTGAAGCCGGATGGGCAGGAATCGGAGCTGGAATTGCAGCGATCGGAGCCGGACTCGGAATTGGCCGTATCGGTGAAGGTGCGCTTTCAGCAATTGCTCGTCAGCCGGAATCAACTGGTGACCTTCGTGCAAACATGATCGTGGCCGCGGCACTTATTGAAGGTGTTGCACTTTTTGCTGTGATTGTTTGTCTGCTCGTGGTACTATAAGCCAACGAAAGAAAGTAGAAAGCTGCTAAGTCCCGCGCGATTGGCGCGGGCTGCAGCTTTTACCAAAATTGTGAATTGAAACTTTTTAATAGATAATAATAGCATGTTATCAATCAGTATAGGAACAGTAATTTGGTCAACCATCGCCTTTTTGGTGGTGCTTTTGATCCTCGCCAAAACAGCGTGGAAGCCAATCCTTAAAATGCTCCGTGATCGCGAAGACTCTATTGAGAACGCCCTACAGGAAGCAGAAAAGGCTCGTCAGGAAATGTCCAACTTGCGTTCGGACAACGAAAAGCTACTTCAGGAAGCGCGTGAAGAGCGCGACAATATCCTGAAAGAAGCACGCGAAGTGAAAGAAAACATTATTTCTGAAGCCAAGAAAAAGGCGGGTGAAGAAGGAGATCGATTGATGGCAAACGCCAAAGACGAAATCGAAAACCAAAAGCGTGCAGCTCTTCAGGAGCTAAAATCGCAAGTAGCGTCTCTCTCTATCGAAATTGCCGAGAAGGTAATTCGCGAGCATCTATCAGACGAAACGCGCCAGAAGGAATTGGTAAACAACTACCTCGAAGAAGCGAAATTAAACTGATCTCGACACCATGAAGAATTCGAAGGTTGCTAAAAGGTATGCAAAGTCGCTGCTCGATTTGTCTCTTGAGAAAAACATTCTCGACAAGACTTATGAGGACATGCAGACTATACTGAGAGCCATCGGTGAAAGCCGCGACCTCGAGCGAATGTTGCTGAGCCCAGTTTTGCAGCCTTCGCAAAAGGTGAAAGCACTTGAGGCTATTTTTACCGAGCATATTGATGAACAATCAATGAATTTCATTCGTCTCATCTGCCGTCAGGGTAGAGAGAAAGGAACGGCTGAAATAGTCGAGAAATTCATTGCGATGGTAAAAGAGCACAAAAACATTATTGAAGCTTACGTGACTACTGCAATTCCATTGGATGACAGTAGTAGAGATAAGTTGAGAAAAATTATTACAGAAAGCCACACAGGCACTGTGGAGCTGCACGAAAAAGTGGATGCTTCAATCGTTGGAGGATTCATTCTCAAAGTAGGAGATCAGCGCATCGATGCATCAGTGGCGAGTAAATTGAGAAAATTGAGACGAGAGTTCGTAGGAGCTAGCGTCAATTAATTAGTTAAGATTTTTCAGGGAACTAATCCCTAACCGATAAAAAAACAGAATAAAATGGCTGAAGTAAAACCGGCAGAAGTATCGTCAATCTTGCGCGAGCAATTGTCAAACTTCAAATCTGAAGCAGACCTCCAGGAAGTTGGAACCGTTTTGCAAATTGGTGACGGTATCGCACGTATCTACGGATTGTCACACGTACAGTCCGGAGAGCTAATCGAATTTGAAACAGGTGTTCGAGGAATTGTTCTGAACCTCGAGGAAGACAATGTTGGAGCCGTATTGCTCGGTGAATACAACAACCTCAAAGAGGGCGACACCGTAAAGCGCACCGGACAAATTGCCTCAATCAATGTAGGTGAAGGCATGCTCGGGCGTGTTGTTAACACACTCGGTGAGCCAATTGATGGTAAAGGACCTATCGAAGGAGAAACTTTTGAAATGCCTATTGAGCGTAAAGCTCCGGGTGTTATTTATCGCCAGCCAGTTGACGAGCCGCTTCAAACAGGTGTTAAGTCTGTAGATGCGATGATTCCAATCGGACGTGGCCAGCGTGAGTTGATCATTGGTGACCGCCAAACTGGTAAGTCTACTGTGGCGATTGACACGATCATCAACCAGCGCGAGTTTTACGAAAAAGGTGAGCCAGTTTACTGTATCTATGTGGCTATTGGACAAAAAGGTTCTACAGTGGCACAGGTAGTAAAGACACTCGAAGATAACGGAGCAATGGACTACACTACAGTGGTAGCTGCCAACGCTTCTGACCCGGCACCACTTCAGTTCTACGCACCATTTGCCGGAGCTGCAATTGGAGAATATTTCCGCGATACAGGTCGTCCGGCATTGATTGTTTTCGATGACTTGTCAAAGCAGGCTGTTGCCTACCGTGAGGTGTCACTTCTCTTGAGAAGACCTCCAGGTCGTGAGGCTTACCCTGGTGACGTTTTCTATCTGCACTCGCGTTTGCTCGAGCGTGCGGCAAAAATTAATCAAACGGATGCCATTGCAGAGCAAATGAACGACCTTCCAGACTCGCTCAAAGGAAAAGTAAAAGGTGGAGGATCACTCACAGCTCTTCCAATTATCGAAACACAAGCGGGTGACGTTTCGGCTTATATTCCAACCAACGTAATTTCGATTACCGATGGTCAGATCTTCCTCGAGTCGAACCTCTTCCTCTCTGGTGTTCGTCCAGCGATCAACGTAGGTATCTCGGTATCTCGTGTTGGTGGTTCGGCACAAATTAAGTCGATGAAGAAAGTTGCCGGTACACTCAAACTCGACCAGGCTCAGTACCGCGAGCTCGAGGCCTTTGCCAAGTTCGGTTCTGACCTCGATGAGGCGACCAAGTCTGTACTTGAAAAAGGTGCGCGCAACGTGGAGATTTTGAAGCAGCCAGAAAATTCACCATTGAGAGTTGATCAGCAAATTGCGATCATCTACCTCGGTGTAAACAACTTGCTCAGAAACGTTCCGGTGAACAAGGTGAAAGAATTCGAAGCAGAATTCCTAGAGCACCTCGAAGCAAACCACAAGGACGCGCTCAACACACTTGCATCAGGTAAGTTGGCTGAAGAAGCTACTCAAGTACTCGAGAAGGTTGCCAAAGACCTCACCGCCAAATACTAATTTGGACAGTTAAAGGAAAGAGAAGAAAAGAAAAATAGAACATGGCAGGACTAAAGGAAATACGCAGCAGGATCACATCGGTAAACTCTACCAGACAGATCACCAGCGCCATGAAAATGGTTTCTGCCGCGAAGCTGCGAAGAGCTCAGGAGGCAATCGAAAGAATGCATCCTTACGCTGAAAAGCTACGGGAGCTCCTTGAAAATGTAAGTGCCAGTCTCGATGATACCGAAGGAGTATACTCCAAACAGCGAGAAGTAAAGAAGGTATTGCTCGTGGCCATCACGTCCAACAGAGGACTTAGCGGTGCATTCAACAACAACATCATCAAGACCGTGAAGACCATGATCAACGATGATTACATGGATGCTGATGTGAGCGTTGTGACAGTGGGTAAGAAGGCCTATGATGCATTGAAGCGAACTCCAAACTACACAGCCGAGGGGCAAAAGCTCGAGCCTAACGAAATCTTTGACGACTTGTCTTTTGATAATGTGAAGTCGATTGCTGAGCCGATTATGGAGCAGTTCGTTGATGAAAAATGGGATCGCGTAGTTCTTGTTTACAACCACTTTATAAATGCAGCTGTACAGCAAGTTCAAAAAGAACAGTTCTTGCCAATAAAGCCAGCGAAAGACGACTCAGACCCTAACAATAAGTCAGCTAACAGCGACTATATTTTTGAGCCGAATAAGGAAGATATCGTTAGAGAACTGATTCCTAAGTCACTCAAGATTCAGTTCTATAAAGCTATCCTCGACTCATGGGCATCTGAGCACGGAGCCAGAATGACAGCGATGCACAAGGCAACCGACAACGCAGGCGACCTGCTCAAAGAATTGAAACTGACCTACAACAAAGCGCGTCAGACTTCGATTACCAACGAGATTTTGGAAATCGTGAGTGGAGCAGAAGCTTTGAATGGTTAGGAAAGAATAAACTTCAAAATGAATCCCGCATTTGAGAAATCGAGTGCGGGATTTTTGTTTGGAGATGGTTTTTCAAAATCCCTGAGATCCAATGCTGACGGACATTGTAGAGGTGGTGCAGTTTTTGCTACACGTGGCAACTCACAAAAGTGTAAATTCGTCCTGACCGGACCTCCACATGAAGAGAAGACTGAAGTTTAACTTAAGAATGCGCATCTGGCTCTCCATGCTTGCGCTTATCCTGTTGGCATTTTTGCTCACCGGGCTCACGGCTTACTACCACTACAAGCAGCAAAATGAAGAGTACCACGAGCAGCGATTGCAACGGAAGGAAAATGCCGTTCAGTCGAGCATGGATTATTTCCTGAGACAAAGAGGAGGACACATCAGTCAGGATTCCGTCACCGCTGTTTTTTCAAGTAAAATCTGCGAGCTATCGGATATCCACAACCTTCCGATCAACATGTACAACCTCGATGGGGAGTTGATCATTAGCTCCAATCCCGCGTTTCAGGAAGAAAAGCAGTTGCCTGAAAACATTGAGTACACGATTTTAAAACAACTGGCTACGGGAAACACCAGGGCTGTGATCGACAAGCACTACGAAAAGGACGAATATTTTTTGGCCTACTGGTATTTCATGGATTCCAGCGACAAGCCAATCGCGATAATCAACATTCCGTACTTCGACACGGAAAGAATTAACCCAGAAGAACTCAACATTTTTCTAATCCAGCTCACAGAAATTTACATCCTGCTTTTTATCGGTGCTGGAGCTCTCGCTTATTTTCTTTCTAACTATATCACCATAAGTTTGAAAACCATTGGGCAACGCCTAAAGACCGTAGAGTTTGGAAAGAAAAATAAGCCGATCAAATGGCATGCAGATGACGAGATAGGGACGCTGGTAGACGAATACAATCGAATGCTTAAAGAGGTGGAGCGAAGTGCAAACCTGCTGGCTCGTAGCGAACGAGAAAGCGCCTGGCGCGAAATGGCAAAACAGGTAGCCCACGAAATAAAGAATCCGCTAACTCCTATGAAGCTGCGCGTTCAGCATCTCGAACGCGCCTGGCAGGATCAGAAGCCAGATTTTGATGAACGGCTGAGAAATTTCTCTAAATCGCTGGTTGAGCAAATCGACACGCTAACGAATATTGCCAACGAGTTCAGCCACTTCGCAAAGATGCCCAAGGCCAAAATTGAGAGAATCGATCTTTCAGACACCATTAAGTCTTCGCTCGAACTCTTTCAGGAAAGTGAGAAAGTCGAATTTAACTTTGAGGACAAGTCTGAGGGAAAAGCCTGGATTCGAGCCGATAAAGATCACCTTACACGTGTGTTCAACAATTTGATTACCAATGCTATTCAGGCCATTCCGGATAGCCGGCCAGGCAAAGTTGATGTACTCCTGAAACGCGACCACGAACAGCTGCTAGTTGAGGTTCGAGACAATGGAGAGGGCATCCCGGAGGATAAACAGAATAAGATTTTTGAACCCAATTTCACAACGAAAAGAACCGGGACCGGTTTGGGACTTGCCATGGTTAAAAACATCATCGAAAATTCTCGTGGTGAGGTTTGGTTTGAGTCTGTCCCAGGGTCTGGCACTGTGTTCTTTATCTCCTTTCCAGCGGCCTAATCTAAAACCCGTCAGCCGCAGCTTCCGCTCGCCATTTTTATCGTCCACTCCTGTAAACGTTCGACACGTTGGAAACATTTAACATAAAAATCGTTTCCAATGTGGAATCAGTGACTTACTTTTGCCGCCACTATGGATAAGAAAGAGGAAAGAATCATTGTTGGTGCTCGCGACCTGTTCATGAGATTCGGCATTAAGTCGCTGAACATGGACGACATAGCTCGTGAGCTTGGAGTGTCCAAGAAAACGATTTACCAGTTTGTAAACGATAAAAATGATCTGGTAGATCGAGCCTTTGCACAAGTGATACAAGAGGAGTGCTGTGAAGTGAAGGACCTAACGGATAAAGGATTAAATGCTATAGACGAACTTTTTGAGTTGAGCAGGTACATTGTGCAAATGCTCTCACAAGTCCACCCATCTATCCATTACGACCTGGTGAAGTATCACCCTGAAGTATTTCGCAAAAGGAAATCGCAGCAGCAAGACATGGTTTATGATGTGATGCATCAAAACCTGGAAAAAGGTAAGATAGAGGGTCTTTATCGGGAAGATCTTAAAACTGATATCATCGCCAAAATTTACATCGCCAGAATGGACATGTTTTTTGACGGTGAAACATTTCCACCCCACGAGACCAACTTCAGCGAAGTTTACATGGAGTCTTTTCGATACCACATTCGCGGAATCGCCAGTGATAAGGGCGTGAAGTATCTCGTGGAGAAAGTCAAGAAAGAACAAAACAGTCAAGAAGGATTAAAAGGATAAACTGAGATGACAAAACTGAAAATATTCATACTTCTTTTGTTGGCCCCAACAGTTTTGCTGGCGCAGCAAACAGAAGAGCTTACACTGGAGGAGGCACAGCAGTTTGCGCTGGAAAATAGCTACAGCACACGCTCGGCAGAGCTGGAAATCGATAAGGCCAAAAGGGATGTGAAAGCTACTACGGCCATTGGTTTACCGCAAATCAACGGGGCTGTGAACTACCAAAACAACGTGCAGATTCCAACTCAGCTGATTCCCGCGGAAGCTTTTGGAGGCCCACCGGGAACATTTCAAGCCGTTCAGTTCGGAGTAGAACACAACCTCAACGCGAGCCTCACTGTAGACCAGCTTCTCTTTGACGGTTCGTTTTTCGTGGGATTGCAGGCTTCCAAAACCTACAAGGAGCTATCGCAAATTCAGCTTTCGCGCTCCAAAACAGAAACCAGATTTCAGGTGGCCCAGGCTTACTACAACGCTCTTTCCGCTCAGGAGAATGCAGAAATTCTGAACGAGAGTTTAAACCTACTTCAAAAATCGCTGAGCGACACCCGGGCGATGTACGAAAATGGATTCGTGGAAGAGCAGGATGTAGATCAACTTGAGCTTTCTGTAGCAGACATCGAAAATCAAATTCGCTACGCAGAGCAGCAAGCAGGTATCGCAATCGACCTTCTCAAGTTTCAAATGGGAATGTCGCTCGATACGGAAATTGTGCTCGAAGACGACATTGATAAGTTGACACAAGGTGATCTCGCGAGCTTGACAAATTCAGAGTTTGCAGCTCAAAAGAATGATCAGTATCGCATTGCACGCACCAATATGGAACTGCAAATGCTAAACGCCAAAAGGGAAAAAGCACTTGCTCTTCCGAGGCTTTCTGCTTTTTACCAGTATACACAACAGGGTCAGAGCCAGGAGTTTAACTTTTTGGAGTCTTCAGAACCCTGGTTTCCAACACAAGTGGTAGGCGTGCGATTGAACGTTCCAATTTTCACCAGTTTTAGGAGATACAACATCGTACAAAAAGCCAAGCTCGATGTGAAAGTAGCCGAGCTGCAACTTGAGCAAGCTGAAGAAAGCCTCAAGCTCGAATACCGCAGAGCAAAGTCAGATTATCTCTATGCACTGGAAAATTTTCAGACTGCAGAGGAAAACATGAAGCTGGCAAGGAAAATATTCGACAAAACACAAACGAAATATCAGGAGGGGATTTCCGACAGCTTTGAGCTCACTCAGGCTGAAAATCAACTTCTAGACAAACAAGGAGCATACATCAACGCTGTAGTAAACCTGCTCAACGCCAAGGCGAGCTACAATAAAATACTCAATCAGTAATCAAAAGAATTGAAGGACTAATGAAATTTAAAGCAATAACATACATCGTTTTGGCTGCAGTGTTGATTGCCTGCGACCAGAGCCCCGAGGATCTGCGAATTGAGGAGCTCACTGCAAAAAGAGACTCTCTCAAGGAAGAGAAAACTGAACTTACAGAAGAGATCGAGAAAATCGAAAAATTGTTGGCCAAGAAAGACACGACAGAGGAGCTCACAGAAGTGACTTCTATGTCCGTGAGCCCCTCGATGTTTCACCACTTTTTTACCGTTCAGGCGAGTCTGGAGGCTACCAAAAACGCTCAGGTTTATCCGGAAACTCAAGGTCGTGTGATCGATATCAGAAAGCAGGAAGGTGATAAGTTGAGAAAAGGTGATGTCATCATGGAGCTCGACACCGAGCTAATCGAGAAAAATATTGCCGAAGTGCAAACCAATCTGGATCTGGCAAAGGATGTTTTCCAAAGACAAAAAAGACTTTGGGACCAAAACATCGGTTCAGAGATGCAGTATTTGGAAGCCAAAAACCGCAAGGAGCAGCTCGAAAATACATTAGCTACGTTGCGTGAGCAGAGAAACAAGGCCTTGGTCAGAGCTCCATTTTCAGGAGTTCTCGATAAGATCGTCCCTAAAATTGGGGAGATGGCCAATCCGGCAATGCCTGTTGCAAGAGTGGTTAACCTAGAAGATGTTTACCTCACGGCAGACATTTCTGAGCGTTACATGGGCCGCATTGAGGTAGGCGATTCTGTGAGAGTGACATTTCCGGAAATCGACACGGTAAAGACAGTAATCACTCGCATCGGAAACTACATCGACCCGGCAAATCGATCTTTTGAGATCACCGTGCAAGTGCCCAACAAGGAGAAAAAGCTGAAACCAAACATGCTCGCTGAGGTGAAAATCAACGATTATACTCTGGACTCAGCCATCACCATTCCTTCGTCAATTATTCAGCAAGACACCCGTGGAAGAAAATTTGTCTACACGGCCAAAAAAGAGGAGGACGGCTACCTGGTAGAAAAGCAGTTTGTGGAAGCGGGAAGATACTACGAAGGGCAAATGGTAATTCTATCTGGGCTTAAGGCCGGTGATGAGGTTCTCGACAAAGGTTCGAGAAAGGTCGTTGACGGACAGATGGTCAATATCCTCAAAGACAGTAAAGCACTTGTTCAGAAATAGAATTTAAAGCAGCAATTGAGCAATGGAAGAAAATAACAAGTCGGGAGACATTATCCCGGACTCCAACGATAAAAAAGGCAAAGAGAACAGCAGTCACTTCAAGCACTTCAAGCTTTCCAGTGCAGCTATCAACAACAAAACCACTGTTTTTGTAATTGCCTTTATCATTCTCTTTGGAGGGATGTTCTCCTATCAGAGCATGCCCAAAGAGAGCTTCCCGGAAGTGAACGTACCCGAGATTTATGTCGGAACGCCTTACCCTGGAAACTCTGCAGAAGATATTGAGAAGTTGATCACTAGGCCTCTCGAAAAGGAGATCAATCTCATTTCGGAGGTCGATGAAATCAACTCTACCTCGGCAGAAGGATACTCATCCATCCAGGTGAAATTCACTTTTGATGTAGATCCGTCAGAAGCGTTGAGAAAGGTGAAAGACAAGGTGGACATTGCAAAGTCCGATGCCGATTTTCCCACAGATCTTCCGGCCGATCCAAACGTTTTCGAGCTGAATTTCTCAGAGATGGTTCCAGTTATGATCATCAACCTCTCTGGAGACTATCCGCTGGACGAACTTAAAGAATACGCAGAGCTTCTTCAGGATGACATTGAAGAAGTTGAGCAAGTTTCGGAGGTTGACATTCGCGGGGTGATGGACAAAGAAATGCGCATCGCTCTGAATCCACTTAGGATGGAAGCGATGAATGTGAGCTTCAACGATGTGGCCGGTGCCATTCGAAATGAAAACACGACTATCTCTGGTGGTAACTTGCTTACCGATGGAACTCGAAGATCTGTTCGGGTGATCGGTGAGTTCAAAAATGCCGAGCAAATTGAAAATACCGTTGTGAAGAGCGAAAACCAGGAGCTGGTTTACCTCAAAGACATCGGTGAGGTCACCTTTCAGGAGGAAGAGAAAGAGAGCTATGCTCGTGAGTATTTGCAGCCTGTGGTGAGTCTTGATGTGAAAAAGAAAGCCGGTGAAAATCTTCTGTACGCTTCTGATAAGATTAACGAGATCCTCGAGGAAGCCAAAAAGAACGACCTTCCTAAAAACCTGAGCATTTCGATAACCAATGACCTGAGTGACGACACGAGAACTCAGGTGAGCGAGCTTGAGAACTCCATCATCTTCGGGATGCTGCTGGTTGTTGGTGTTCTGATGTTTTTCCTCGGATTGCGAAATGCACTTTTTGTTGGTATCGCCATTCCTATGTCGATGTTCATGTCGTTTATGATTTTGAATGCGATGGGCGTAACGCTCAACACCATGGTGCTTTTCTCTTTGGTACTAGCTCTGGGAATGCTCGTGGACAACGGAATTGTGGTGGTCGAGAATATTTATCGACTGATGGATGAAGGCCTGCCTCGAAAGTTGGCTGCCAAAAAAGGTGTGGCTGAAGTGGCGTGGCCGATTATTGCTTCTACCGCCACCACGTTAGCAGCCTTCACACCGCTCGCTATCTGGCCAGGAATTTTCGGTGAGTTTATGAAGTATTTGCCGATTACGCTTATTATTGTTTTGGGGTCATCGCTCTTTGTCGGTTTGGTGATCAACCCGGTTCTCACTGCTGTTTTTATGCGGGTAGACGAAGAACGAATCAACCGCAAAAAGGTAAATGTCACCGCGGCAATCATGATCGTTTTAGGTGGAATCATTGCTCTTACCGGAGTTTATTGGCTCGGAAACCTGTTTATGTTTGGAGGTATCGTTTACCTTCTCCAGATCTACGTTTTTTCTCCTGGTGGCGAATTTTTCCAAAAGAGAATCATTCCATGGCTGGAGCACTACTACGAGAAGTTTTTGACTTTTGCGGTTTCAGGCACGAAGCCTTACATCTTCTTCGGAAGTACTTTCTTGATGCTGATTTTGGCGGGGGTGCTTTTTCGAGCATTTACACCAAAGGTGCTCTTCTTCCCTGAGAACGAACCACAGTACATCAACGTCTTCATCGAAATGCCCGAAGGAACCGACATTGAGCGGACCAATGAAGTGGCGATGGAAATCGAGGAGCTGGTGATTGACGAGCTCACAAGTGAAGAATTCACAGCTGAAAATCCGAGAACAGGAGAAGTAGAACCTTATCTGGTGACTTCTGTAATCGGCCAGGTGGGTGAGGGAACCAGCGACCCGATGCAGGGGCCGTCAACAGGGCAAACACCAAACAAGGCGAAGGTCACAGCTCAGTTTGTGCGCTCGCAGTACCGTGGTGATCTTACTACCAGCGATGCTCAAACGGCTGTTCGTGAGAGACTGAGTGGATACCCTGGAGTGGACATCAGTGTGGATAAGAACCAGGCTGGTCCGCCCACTGGAGCGCCAATTAACATTGAGCTTTCGTCAGAGAATTACGACACCTTGCTGTTTTACGCAGAGCGAATGAAACAGTACATCCAGTCGAAGGGAATCGGTGGTATTGAAGAACTCAAACTCGATGTGAACAAGAACAAGCCGGAAATGCCGATTGATATCGATCGGACAAAAGCTCGTAGATACGGACTGTCGACAGCTCAGATTGGGGATGCCATCAGAACTGGTCTCTTTGGGAAAGAAGTGTCGAGATTCAAGGACGGAGAGGACGATTATCCAATCAACATGCGCTACCAGGATGCATATCGCTATGATCCTAACATGCTCCTGGATCAGCGGATAACCTTCCGTGACCCGGCTGATGGACAAATAAAGCAAGTGCCGATTTCTTCTGTTGCAAGCGCAAATAGGAGTACGACCTTCAACTCGGTAAAAAGAAAAGATCTCGACAGAGTAATTACCATTTCATCAAATGTTTTGGATGGATTTAACCCAACTGAGGTAAACCAAAACATCGAAGAATCTCTTGAGAACTTCGACAAGCCAGATTCAATTTCTTACAGTTTCACGGGTGAGCAGGAGGAGCAAGCCAAAGAAATGGAGTTTTTGAGTGTGGCTTTGATCATAGCCGTGTTTCTGATATTCCTCATTATTGTGGCGCAATTCAACAGTACATCAACTCCGGTGATCATCATTTTTTCGGTGATCTTCAGTTTGATAGGTGTGCTCCTCGGGCTGATCATTTTCAGAATGGAGTTCGTTGTGATTATGACCATGGTCGGAATCATCGCGCTGGCGGGAGTTGTAGTAAACAACGCCATTGTACTCATCGACTACACCGATCTTATCCGCGAGAGAATGAAGCGCGAGCTCGATCTTGGTGAAGACGACAAACTGCCGTTTCCAAAGGTTGTAGAGGCCGTGATTGAAGGTGGAAAAGTGAGATTGAGACCCGTACTGCTCACAGCCATCACTACCGTACTCGGACTGGTGCCTCTTGCCATCGGTTTGAATATCAACTTCATAACACTTTTCACAGAATACGATTCTCAATTCTATATTGGTGGGGACAACGTAATGTTTTGGGGCCCGATGTCCTGGACCATCATTTTTGGTCTGACATTTGCCACCTTCCTCACGTTAGTCATTGTACCGGTTATGTACTTGTTGCTAAACAAGTTCAAGTTCCGGTTTATCTACAAAAAGACAATGAACTAATTCAGTCGGGTTTTTGAGAGTGATCCGACTCATTCAATATAGTTTGGTTAAGGTTTAAAGAGAAAACCTCCCGGAAACGTCCGGGAGGTTTTTTTCTTTTTGGGGTAATTTCTTTTTGAAAGTCCGCTTATCTGTGGATCAGCTTGCCTGTGCTCATAGGTCTTCCAGCCTGCTCCAGCGAGTAGAAGTACATTCCCGGAGCTAGACCTGAAGGTTGAATTCTATTGGTTCCTTTTTCAATTTCCTTTTTCATGACTACGCGACCAAAGGAATCGTAGATAACAAAGTCTGCATTTTCAAATGGATTAGAAACTGTCAGTTCCTGATCAAAAGGATTAGGATAAACAGAAACCATTGCCCTTTCGTTTTCGGCTACGCTAGAAGTCATATCCAGAAAAACACAATAATCTTCTACCTCACCGTAGTCGAACGTTTCGCATGGCTGAAGGGAGCCTGAAGCATTATACTTCATTGAAACCCTCATTCGCGTTATTCCTGGAGTTGCGGAAAGAGGAACGCTAAATGTTCCTGAAACTGGTTCGATTGAAGACTCAGAAGATTCAAAAATCAGTTCTGTTTCTTCGAACTCCCCGTTGTGATCGTAGTCAATCCACACTTTGAAATACTCTGAATACTGGAACCCAGAAAAGCCTGGAGCCAGATTAATTTCATGTTCTTCGGTATCGTTGAGTGAAAAGCTATTTCCTGTATAGTCTCCATAACCATTGTCGCTTTCAGTTTCGTTCAAAAAGTCGTTGATTTCTACTGATGCGATCCACTCCGAGGCAGCGCTTTCTCCCATCGATTCGCAGTACTCGTTTCCGATGCACGCACCACAACCGGGTGTAGTGATGGTGAACACATCAGAGAGTGCAAACTCATCGCAATCTGGCGCTACCACAATGTCGTAAGAGGTGCATGGTAAGAGTTCAGTAAGTGTGGTTGAGTTATCATCAACAGTGATAAAAAGGAAGTCTCCTTCGTCAATCAGAGAAATTCCAACCTCGTAGCCATCGGCAGGAAGAATGTCTTGCCAGGTCAACTCTATTTGTGTAGAATCTTCTGAGAGCACAACAAAACTATCAAGGCTCGGAGCTTCGCAGCATCCATTGCTGATAAAGGTCAGCGATGGTGACCATCCACTGAGTAGACCACCTGCGCAATGTGCTCTTAGCTGTACTTCAAAATCTGTACACCACTGAAGGTCGCTGAGTAGAAATTCGTTGACGTCAATGTTTTCTGTAGTTATCCAGTCGGGAGCTCCGATCTCGCGGTAGCGCAAATCAAATACCTCAGAATTCAAACTTTCCCAGGTAATGAGGTAATCCGACTCACCTTGCAGTTCTGCCTGTACTCCAAAAGGCGCAAGGCAATCGTCCTCGGAGCAAAGGTTGAGCAATTCGAGAAGCGAGTTGTTCAGGTTTAATCTTCCACCGGTAACAGTAATTCCTTCAAGCTCCTCTACCGGATCAGTACCATCGAGAATGGCTTGTCTGATCAGCAGTGCAGCTTCTCCGGGACTACTCTGTACCAAACTCATGAAAGCCGGACAAGGCGCTGAGTACATCAGGGCGATAGCTCCCGCAACGTGAGGGCTGGCAAAAGAGGTTCCGTTCATCGAACCATAAGAGCTGCCACTTACACCGTAAACTCCGGCTCCGGGAGCAGCCAGGTCAACTCCGATCGGTCCGTAACCGCCAGTAGTTCTCACATCGTTTTGGTTGGTTGCAGTAACGCTAAAAAGGTATTCACTGCTGCACCCTGTCGGGATATCTCCCTGCTCATCGATATTGATGCTTGTGTTGTTGGTTGTAGCCCCACAGCTCAAGATACCGTGTGTTCCCAGCGTGTCGTAAAAAGCGCACCAAAGAGGAATGTCTGCTGGATCTCCGCTGTCAATCCCCCAGGAAGCGTTTGTAGAAACCACAAAAGCTCCTTCTTCACCATTGGTTTCATTGTAGAGCATTCGTGCATTGAGTGCATAGTCATATGCCGCGATTACAGATGCTTCATCGCTGAGGTTTTCACCTGCAACGCTCATGATTTTTACGTCCCAATTGACACCAACTACTCCAAGTTCGTTGTTTCCCTTGGCGCCCACACATCCGGCAACCTGGGTTCCGTGTCCGCCACTCATCACGCCACTGTCGTCTTCACTTTGCACATTCCAGCCCTCGTAATCGTCTACGTAACCATTTCCGTCATCGTCAATTCCATTGTCGGGAATTTCACCCTCGTTTACCCATTTGTTGTCGATCAGATCAGGGTGGTTCAGGTTGGCTCCTTCGATCACGCAGACCACAATTTCATCTCCGTAGGCAGTAGTTCCACCAGTAGTAATGTCCCACGCTGCATCCGAATCCATGTCGGCATCATTGTCGTTTACGTGCTGCCACTGTTCGCCCAAAAGAGGATCATTGGGCACTTCGCGCATTTCCACAATGTGGTTGTATTGCACTTCAGTAATCTGTCTGTGCCCTTGGAGGTCACGTCTTAAAAGCTCGGTGTCAAACTGGTCATCATCGACTTGAATCAGCCAGATATTGGCATGTTTCGATAGTTTCTTTTCGAAATGCCAATCCTGAAATTCGACTAGTGATTTGTCGAATTTTTCCGCTTCCACTTCCGGCTGAAGCTGGATGATCAACTGCCCGGGAACCGTGTTCGGCTGGTTTTGAGCAAGGGACAGAGAAGCCCATAAAAAGAGTACGAGTAGAGTGTAGCTATTCTTGAACATAAATTCGTTTTACGCGTTGCGAAACGCTGGTTAACACTTCATAAGGTATGGTTTCGAGCCATTGGGCAATTTCTTCCAAAGAAATATCATCTCCAAAAATTTCTGCTTCGTCACCTGGTTTTACATCTAGTCCGGTTACATCAGCCATTGTCATATCCATGCAGACTCTTCCAACGATTTTGCATCTTCTTCCTTTGATACTTACTTCGCCTTTTTGGTTGCTCAACCGCCTGTTGAGTCCGTCTGCGTAGCCGATGGCCAAAATGGCGATTTGCATGTCTCTTTCGGCTTTAAAACTGCGGCCGTACCCAATGGTTTCACCAGCTAATACAGTCTTCACCTGAGAAACCACCGTTTTGAGTCTTCCGACCACAGCTAGCTTGCCTTCGTCTTCTTCGGCCACTGGTGCTCCGTAGAGGCCAATACCGAGTCGAACCATGTCGAATTGAGCTTCCGGAAAGCGCGTGATGGCACCTGTGTTAGAAATATGCTTAAGTACCTGATAACCGGTGGCCTCCTCAATTTGTGCACTGAACTTGTCAAATTCCGAAATCTGCCTTTTCGTAAAATCATCTTCCTGCGGGTCGTCACTTGCGGCAAGATGAGACATCACCGACTTCACCTTTACGTGCTTGTTTTGCCGGATCAATTGACAGAGCTCTCCGATGTCGGCCGAGGTAAATCCAAGTCGGTTCATTCCGGTTTCTACCTTCAGGTGAATTCCTGGAATTTTCTCTTCAGGGTAATTTTTGCTCACTTCAGCAAATCGCTGAAAGGTTGCGAAGTTGTAAATCTCTGGTTCCAGGCGGTAATCGAAAAAGCTACTCAGCGCTGCCCGCTCAGTGTTGAGCACCAGGATCGGCAGCTGAATGCCGGCTTTTCGTAGCTCAACGCCTTCATCGGCATAGGCCACTGAAAGGTAATCCACACGATGGTATTCGAGCAAGCTAGCCACTTCGTAGCTACCACTACCGTAGGCAAATGCCTTCACCATAGCCATGAGTTTTACTCCCGGCTTCAGTTTTTCGCGGTAGAAGTTGAGATTGTGAACCATTCCGTTGAGGTCGATTTCGAAGATTGTTTCGTGGGAGCGAGCCTGCAGCAGGTGAACAATCTTTTCGAAGTGAAAACTTCTGGCTCCTTTAATGAGCACAGTTGAGTTCTCGAACCACGATGGGTTGAGGTCGTTTAGAAAATCCTCGGTAGATCGAAAACACTTTATCGAGCATTTAAATTCGTCTTTGTAATCAGAGATCTCCGGTCCGATGGCGTAAACCTCATCCACCTTTTTGTGCTCAACGAGCGAAGCCAGTCGGTAGTAGAGGAGCGCAGGTTCCAAACCGGATTGCAAAAGATCAGAAACAATGAGCACTCGTTTTTGCGCTGTTCGCTGCTGCAGCATAAAGTCGAGCGCCACTTCGAGCGAGTGCAAATCGGCACTGTAGGTGTCGTTGATCAAAAAGCTTCCCTGAGGGCCGTCCAATAGCTCAAGTCGCATTCCGACAGGGCGAAGAGTTTCGGTTTTCTTAGAAAGTTCATCGACAGAAATGCCCAGTTGAAGCGCTGTGAGTAAAGCTGTCAGCATGTTGTTGCGATGCGCCAGATCGGTGAAAGGCAAAGTGCATTCAAACACACGTTGCTGCCACTTTAGTCTAAAAACTGAAGCGTGCGTTTTTACTTCTTCTTCGGCAACAAATAAGTCGGCATTTTTAGCTGTTCGACTCCAGCGGAGAATTTTCGCTGATGGTTCCAAACTGTTTCTGACAGAGTCAATGCTGACATTTTCCATCTCCGCACAAATCAGAGTTTTGCAGTTTTTAAAAAGCCTGAGTTTTTCTTTCAGGATTTGTGCCTGATCGTCAAAGTGTTCCAGGTGGGCCACTCCAATGTTCGTCAAGACGCCAATTGTTGGGTCAATCATTTTTCTGAGCGCATCCATTTCTCCAGGTTGCGAAATGCCGGCTTCAAAAACCCCCAGAGTGTGGTGCTTTTCAATGTTCCACACGCTCAGTGGCACACCTACCTGCGAGTTGAAGCTTCGCGGACTTCGAATTATGTTTTGCTCGGGAGTTGTCAGTGAGTTAATCCACTCCTTTACGATGGTTTTTCCGTTGCTTCCGGTAATTCCAATAATCGGAATGTCAAACTGCGATCGATGATGAGCTGCGAGCTTTTGTAGAGCGAGCAAACTGTTGTCGACTTTCAGTACAGTGCAGCGATCCAGCAGCTCCTTTGGGGTTTCACTTTCATCATCCACAATGAACTGACGAATTCCCTTTTCGAATGCTTCAGCTAGAAACTTGTGCCCGTTATGGTGAATTCCTGAGAGCGCGACAAAAACCGACTGAGCCGGCAGATACATTTTTCTAGTGTCGATAGAAATGAGGTCAAAGCTGTGATCTGCATTTTCAGACAGCAGCTTTCCATTGAGCTCATCCTTTAGCCCGGGCAGTGAATATTGTAAATGACTCATGAATGTTCCTCGTCTTTCACACTCTCTTCTTCTCTCTTTTCCTGTTCTCGCTGGAGTTGTTCTTCTTCTAGTCGTTGTTCTTCAGCTTGTTTGATGGCCAGCTCTTTCAGCTCTTCTCTGAGTTTCGGATTACGCTTAGCTTCCTCAAAAACCTCACGCGACAGAGGAATGTAGTGGTCTTTTTCTCCGAGTTGCACCAGATCTTCGCTGGCGGAAATGCGGTAAGAGAAATTCGCCAGGTTGCCGGTTTTTACGCAAATGGCGTGAACTTTAGTGACATATTCTGCCATGGCTAAAACCTGCGGCATGGGGTCAAAAGGGCGACCTTTAAAGTCCATGTCGAGACCGGCAACAACTACGCGAATCCCACTATCGGCTAGCTGGCTGCAAACGTTTGGGAGTTCGCTGTCGAAAAATTGCGCCTCGTCAATTCCAATCACATCCACATCGTTGGCCATTAGCAAAAGTTGCGAAGAATGCGGAACCGGAGTTGACCGAATGGCACTTCTGTCGTGGCTCACCACTTCGTCTTCGCTGTAACGTTTTTCCATCGAAGGCTTAAAGATTTCCACCTTTTGCCTGGCGATTTTGGCTCGCTTCAACCTACGGATGAGCTCTTCGGTTTTACCTGAAAACATCGACCCGCAGATCACTTCGATCCAGCCGTGTCTTTTGTCTTTTGCGTGATTATTCTCTAAGAACATGCCTGCCTGATGGAGTTGTGAAATGCTGAGGAACAAAAGTAGCGAAATTGAAACGCTGAGCGAACCAAAGACTTTTACCGATACAACTAACCCATGTAAATTGAGATCAACGCTTTTGTTACCAAAGTCTTATTTTTGGTCAACTTAAAAACAAGCTCTCAATGTATAAACTAATCGGACTGTCCATTTTCGCAGCTTTTGTGCTCACTTCTTGTGAGAAGCCTGCTGGAGAAGGCGGAAACTCAACTATTCGCGGAAAAGTGCTTAAGGAGTATCGCCTTGTGCTGACCAATCCTTCCACGGCTCAATACACTGTGCCTGCTGCAGATGAAAACGTGTTCATTATTTATGGGGATGAGGTAGGCGTTGGAGACAACATCGAAACCAACTACAAAGGCGAGTATGAGTTTGATTACCTGAGGCCTGGGAAATACACCATCTACACCTATTCTGAAGACACTACAGGGACAAATCAATTTGATCCGAATCGCATGCCGATCATCGAAGAAGTAGAAATCAACGAAAAAGGGGAAACGGTAGAAGTTCCAACTATGACGATTTATGAAGTGGAGTAGCCTCTCAATTTTCATGTTGCTGTTTTCTCTTTCCGCCTTTAGTCAGGTGAGCGATGCGGGATTGTGGACCGGTGTCTCGGTTGACAAAGAAATCGCGGATGACCTCAAGGCAGATCTGGAAATGGAAACCCGTTTCTATGAAAACATATCGGAGTTGGAGTCCGCTTTCTTTGATCTCTCGCTCGAATATAAGCTGACGAAATTTCTAGATGTGTCTGTCGACTACCGATTTGGCAACAAAAAGGAACTCAATGATACTTACCTGCTTCGACAAAGGGTAGCTGGAAATATTTATCTCGATGCCGATTGGCGCGATCTGGAGTTTGTTTACAGATTACGTTTGCAGCGAAATCTGGAAGGCATTAGAAGAGACGAAGCCGGTATTGAATTTTCTTCGGCTGTGCGTCACAAATTTTCTGTCACACTTGACTTGCCCGACAGGTATGAGATTGAAACCGAATATGAAATTTTTACCGGCAGAACCGACCAAAATCGATTTGACCAAACCGACTGGCGGGTAAAAGCCGAAATCAAAAAAGGAATCACCAAAGACGACAACATCTCCCTCGGTTACCTCATCCAAAGACAAGTCAACGAAAATAACCCGTTGATGGAGTTCATCTTTTTGATATCCTACAGCTACGAGTTAGATTGATTGAAATATCAAAGTGCCATCGGCACGAAATACCTTGTAGCCGATGGTTTTAACCATTGGTTTTAGGTCACCCAATGAATGAGAATGTCGTAGACATGGTCGACATAAGAATCTTGGGTTTAGTGAGCCAGAGTTGTCGGCCGTACCTACGACTAATCTTACAACAACACATTCAAACACCCGGGTTGAAACCCGGGGCCAAAATGACGAACGTGGCGAATGCCACTCAAAGGCAAATTCCTTCTGACGGGCCTTAAAATTTCCAGGAAGCTATCCTGACTCTCCTTTGACTAAGTTGCCAGGCAATCATGCTGGCCTGTCTTCGCCAACCACGTTGGTTCTGGGTTTTTACCTCACCCCTTCATCAAGAAATAATCCAACAAAGCACTTTTTCTTCCTCTCGAAACCGGGATAATTTCTTCGTTGGTGAGGGTGACACTTCCTCCGCTGCCGTGATTTCTCGTGAAGCTGGCGATGTGGCGGCCGTTCACCAGATAGCTATCGTGCACACGGACGAAACCAAATGGGTGCAGAATCTCTTCAAAATGCTTTAAGTTTTTGGTCACCACCAGCTCACCGTCATTTTTGATTACGATGTTGCTGTAGCTTCCACCGGCTTTTAAAACGATGATATCGAGCAGCGTAACAATCTTAAATCCCTTGTGGATAGGCAGGGCAATTTTGTTGTGTTGTTGGTTAATGTTCAGCTGACTGTCTGGAATAACAAAAACTTCAGATCCATCTCGCTTCACGCGTTCGGTTTTTTTCTCAAATCTTTCAATGGACTCTTCGAGCAACTCAGGGTCGATAGGTTTGAGAAGATAGTCGAGTGCCGATAGTTTAATGGCATCAATCGCGTAGTCGTTGTGAGCAGTGGTGAAAATAACCTCGAAATTGATTTCGTTGAGGCTTCTCAAAAGTGAGAAACCATCACCATGGGGCATTTCCACATCGAGAAAAACAAGGTCGGGTTCGTGCTCGAGAATTTTCTTTCTGGCATCCTCTGCCGAGCTTGCCTCATCAATAATTTTCACAGAGGGGATAAACTCTTCGAGTTGAGCGCGTAGCACCTGACGCGCGCGTGACTCATCATCTACAATGATTGTTCTGATCATGGATTGGCAAAGATTGTTTTAAAGTAAGTGGAGCTTTCATTCTTATCTGAATAATGAAAACCGCATTTTAGAGTTGTTATCAGTGCGAAATGTACTCTATTGGTAAAAACAAAACTAACAGATTTTCTCATTCTATCGCACGATTGTGCAATTTCGTCCTTGCAAAAACCGGCAAAAGAAAACGTGAAGGGAACTGCATGAGACAGATCCCACAGACCTTGATTTGAACTATTCGCTCAAAATAGCAACGCTTACTCTCTCAGTGGTTCTGGTTTCGTTTTTTGCGAGTCGGGCACAGAGCAACCTGCGTGAGAAAACCATTGCCATCAGCGTTGACACTACCGTTGTGGACAGCCTGAGCATGGTTCCGGGAACTTTTATAAGCTCACCTACGCTCGATAGTGTCGGTCTTCGTCTCGATGCGGTAAATGCTTTGCTGATCAGAGAGAATGGCTCCTTCAGCGACTCTCTAAAAGTGAGCTATCGCGTTTTTCCGATCAAGTTTTCCGAGCCCTATTTCCACAAGGATTCCACGATGATTGTCCCCGAGCAATCGGACAACTTCGATCCGTTTGTTTACGACCCCAACGAGCAGGTGGAGAATGTCTACGAGTTTGGTGGTCTCAATAAATCGGGCTCTATCTCCAGGGGAATTGCATTTGGAAACAGTCAGGATCTTTCGGTAAACTCAAACCTCAGTCTCCAACTTTCGGGAAGGCTCACGGACGACATTCAAATCCAGGCTTCGGTAACAGACGACAACATTCCTATCCAACCCGAAGGAAACACGCAGCAACTCGAGGACTTCGACCAGGTCTACATCGAGCTTTTTAACGAGCGATCGAAGCTCACAGCTGGGGATTTTCAGCTCACCAACCCAGAGAGCTTTTTCATGACTTATTTCAAGAGGGCACGCGGAGCAACCTTCGAAACCAAATGGGACGACAAGCAACGAAAGGAGAACCCGGAGGCTGGAGGTGAGTTTTCGGCACAGGCCAGTGCAGCCATTTCCAAGGGAAAGTTCGCCAGAAACATTATTCAGGGAGTAGAAGGAAATCAGGGTCCGTACCGATTGACGGGTGCCAATAACGAGCCTTTCATCATTGTACTTTCCGGAACGGAGCGGGTTTACATCGATGGTAAGTTGCAGGAGCGTGGCCAGGAATACGACTACACGATCGATTACAACACGGCCGAAGTCACGTTTACTCCGAACAACCTGATCACCAAAGACAGGAGGATCATCGTTGAGTTTCAGTACTCCGAGAAAAACTACGCGCGCAGCATGGTTCAAGGTGCGGTGAACTACGACTCCGAAAAGTACTCGTGGTTTGTGAATGTTTATGGAGAGCAGGATAGCAAGAATCAGCCGCTTCAGCAAGATCTCGATGAAAACGACAGGCAGTTGCTGTCGGACGTTGGCGACAACATCGAAAATGCAGTTCGCCCGGCAATCGACAGCGTGGGCTACTCCAACGACAGAGTGCTCTACGCCTTGCGCGACAGCCTGGGCTATGACTCGGTTTTTGTTTTTTCGACCAACGAAAACGAAGCCTTTTATCAGTTGCGGTTTAGCAGAGTAGGCCAGGCAAATGGCGATTACGTAGAATCCGAGTTTACCGCCAATGGAAAGACTTACCAGTGGGTAGCCCCCGATACTGTAGACAACCAGATTGTGAGAAACGGAAACTTCGCTCCGGTAAACCGACTGGTGGCGCCCAACAAAAACCAAATGGCTGTGGGCGGAGGCCGCGTGCAGGTGAGCGATCGAACAACAGTTTTCCTCGAAACCGCTGTATCCAACTACGATCGAAACACATTTTCGCAAGAGGGAAACCGCGACAATGTGGGGCTGGCTGTAAAAGCCGCTGTAGAAAACGAACTACCGCTGCAGGCCGAAAAAGAAGAGCCCTGGAAGCTGGTATCGCGAGTCGATCACGAATTCGTGAACGTTTTTTTCGAACCCATCGAGCGGTTTCGAAAGGTGGAGTTCGACCGAAACTGGAACATCAGAAATTACCAGATTGACGATGCGCAAAACATCACAACCGGGACGCTTTCATTTACTCAAAAAGAAAAGGGAGTGGCGACTGTCGGTGCCGAATCGTTTCAGGCTGGTGAGGATTTCACCGGTTACAACGGTCTGTTGCAAACCAACCTCCAACTCAACAAAACGCAGATTGACATTGACGGGTCGTATCTGTTTACGCAGGGAAACAACAAATCCGAGTTCTTGCGCCACGAGTCGGAAATTTCTCAGGAGCTGCCCTGGTTTCGTCTGGGCTTTGCCGACATCCACGAGCTCAATCAGTTTTTCGATCCTCAAGCAGACACCTTGCTCTCCACAACCTATCAGTGGTACGACTGGCAGATTTTTATTGCCAATCCCGATACCACGGAAAACCGTTACCGACTTTTTTACCGCCAACGTACCGACTGGCGACCGCTGTCAAATGAGTTGGTAAAGTCCGCTTTTGCAGAGGAGTACGGAGGTCGACTGGAGCTGATCCGAAACCCCAAGCACCAGCTAAAGATCAATGTGAGTAACCGATCGCTGCGCATTGTTAACAGTGAGCTGGCACAGCAAGACCCAGAGAACACCCTCGTGTCGCGACTCGAGCACAGCTTGCGACTGGCCAGTGGATTGATCACCACCAGCACATTTTATGAAATCGGATCGGGACTGGAACAGCGGAGGGCTTTTGTTTACCTCGAAGTTCCGGCCGGCCAGGGAGTTTACGTGTGGAACGACTACAACGAAGACGGAGTGAAAGACCTCAACGAATTTGAAGTGGCCCAGTTCGACTATGAAGCCAACTACATCCGCAGTTTTGTGCCTTCGGACGATTACTCAAAAACCTTCACAAACCAGTTTAGCCAAGGCTTGCAGATCAATCCGGCAAGAGTTTGGAGCGATAAGGAAGGATTTAAAAAGTTTGTCTCGCGATTTTCCGATCAGGCGAGCTACAAGGTGGAACGCAAAACCGGAGACGAAGAACCACTAGAAAGGTTTAATCCATTTTTGCAGGACGTTGCGGACAGCAGCCTGATCACGCTGAATTCCTCTTTTCGAAACACGCTGTTTTTCAACCGTACCAACTCTGATTTCGGAGCCGATTACACCTACCAGGACAACCGAAGCAAGAGTTTGCTGACCAATGGCTTCGACTCGCGATTCACTCGCTACAACGAGCTGCGTGTGCGATGGAATTTCTCCGAAGTTTTCATTCTCAGTGTAGAAAGTACGCTAGGTAAAAAGGGAAGTCTCTCAGATTTTTTGAGCGGCAGAAACTACTCGATCGACTATAACACGATAAAGCCTGAGATTACCTGGCAGCCAAACAACGGAACCAGGCTGGCGCTGAGTGCTGAAAGTACTCAGAAGACCAACGAAGAAGACCTTGGAGGTGAAGAAGCCGAAGTGTTGGATATCGGCTTTGAAGGTCGGTTCAACAAAGTTTCCAAGGGAAGTTTCCAGGTCACTTTCAATGCCATCAAGATTGATTACAACGGCTCGGGCAACAACTCGCTTTCATTTGAAATGCTCAACGGGCTGCAGCCCGGGCAGAACTTCACATGGTCGGCCTCAGTGCAGCGCAACATTGCCGAAAACCTCCAGCTCAATCTCATCTACAACGGCCGCAAATCCGAAGACGACAGCGCCATCCACTCCGGCAATGTGCAGGTGAGAGCGTTTTTCTAGTTGGTGTATTTTTCGAGAAATTTCTTAAACCCTTGAAGCCAGATGTTAATTCTATCAGCCGTGTCACTAGTTGCAACTCGTCCAAAAAGAGAATTCAATAGTTGAATATTGTGCATGTTGCCTTCAAGTTGGTCAAGGCTTTGCCACTCTTTAAAAAGTTGAGAGTATTCGTGATAAGAGATTATTTCGATAGTTACATCTTCGTTTATAGTTAATGCTGTTCTTAATGCTCTATTCAAATGGAAATCAGTGAATGAGTAGCCTATGACATAAATCTTTTTTGCTTCCAGACAATCGGCATAGAACCTATGGTAAAATTGGGAGTATGGATCTAGAAGGATTCTAGAAGACTTGTTGAAGCCGGTAATCAAATTACTTTGCAGAAGTCGTCTGCTATCCTGATCATTATCCTCAACTGACCCTGAGCCTATCCCGAAATTTCTAATAAACTTTTCTTTCTCATACTTCACACTATTGAAGCCACTCTTCTTAAAATGAACTGATCCATGCAAGTTGTACCAACAGTTTACTTGACTGTTATTTAAAACAGTCGTAGGATCAAATACTAGCTCATTCTTAGAATTTTCTGTAAAGCCTTCGAAGATGGGCAATTTACTAATGAGAGGTATAAATCTGTCGTAGTTAGTGGTGTAACACCGGATTGGTTCCTTCAGAGATTTGAGGAACCAATCTAATTGACCATTCAAACCATGATGCTCTTCTAGACGTTTGGAGTATTTTTCAACTAGTGAAACTACCTTGTTGATATAATATCGGTACACGCTTGCAAAAAAGGCATCATAGTCATTCCAAAAGATTTGACCTTGCTCACGACCATCCACTACCCATTCATTATTTTTCGTTTGGTAAATTCTATCAAACCATAGAATTTCCATCAGATCATCTCTTTCGGTAAAAAAGGCGGGCATTAAGTTTTTAAACTCTGAGAATGCGGGTCGATACTTTGAAGAAAAAAATGTGCTGAGATATTCAATAGAATTCGCAATCGTTTCAAAGTTGATCGATTCAGGATCTCGGCTATACAACCCCGCTAATTTATGATTTATCCATTCACCCAAAGGTTGATCTTGATATGAACGGAACGTGCTATCTGCAATAATTTCATCGGTGATTTGGCTAGTGCTTGGAGCGCCCCAATCTATTACTGCGCCTGCACCCAAAAGGAGTACTGCCATAAGTTAATAATATTTAGTAGATTAGACCAGAACTTCCTATTCACATCCAAAACTAACTATTATGAAATTCTTATCTACCCTACTTACATTATTCCTTTTTGTTGTTTGCTCAATATCGTATTCTCAAAGTGAGAATGCTTTTTTCGAATGGGTCTCTAAATCAGGAGAACAGCAGTTTTATTATCAAAATGCTTCTGCTACGGATTTATATGGCAACATATATGTTACTGGGGCTACCATAAATGCAGACGGTGATTATGATGTGCTGCTTGCCAAATATGATAGAAATGGAGATGAGCAATGGTCAGAGACCTGGAGCGGGTCAGCCGATGGGCACGACATGGCTGCTGATATCATTTTAGACTCCAATGGCGATTTAATAATAACCGGTGCTACTTTTACAGGAAACTCATCACCAGATGATTATGACATGATTCTTATGAAGTACAATCCTTCAGGTGTTCAACAATGGATGACCACCTTCGATGGACCATTTCAGTCATATGATGGTGGTGTCGCACTAACTTCTGATAGCCAAAATAATATTTACGTTGCAGCAGGTAGCTATGGAGTTAATTCAGGGAACCCTACCATGTCCGATTATTCAATTCAGAAATATAACTCATCGGGCACCTTGCAATGGGAGAATAGATATAATCAATCGAACTTGATGGATGTTCCTGCAAAAATTTCCTTTTACGGTGGAACAGGTTCAGTTGTTGTTACCGGAGCTTCGCAATATAATTCTAATAGCTGGCGAATGGTTACTCTTGATATTAATGGCTCGACTGGCAATACTTCAAACCTCTATTGGTCTGGCACTAGCTCAGCAAGTCTAGACAGAGTAACAGACTTAGCAAAAGATTCTAGCGATAATTATTACGTAGTTGGGGCGGTTGAAAATTCAGGTCAGGGAAAAGATGTTACTCTTATCAAACTTGACGATGAGCTTGATGAAGAATGGAGCGTAGAATGGAATAGTCTTAATGACCTTGACGATCTAGCGAACGGTGTAACGGTAGACGGAAGTGGAAATGTATATGTTACTGGATACACTACAAATGCCAATGGAGATAGAGATTACTTATTGCTCAAATATGATAGTTCTGGCTCACTTCAATGGAGTGAGACCATTTCCGGTGAAGATGGAGGGGATGATACAGGTGTTAAGGTGAAGATAGAAGGCTCTAGCATTGTTTCTTGTGGTGAAATATATCGTGATGGAAACTTAGATATTGCTTTGTTCAGCTACGATTCCTCAGGAAGTCTGGAATGGAAGACTTTCTATTGCAATGATGATAACTTGGATGATCATGCCACAAATATTGCAATAAGTGGGAGTGACATTTACGTGTCTGGACAAGCTGATCAGCCAGCAGGGAACACGACTTATTTAACTTTAAAGTACTCGTTACGTGCTGTTCATATTCCTGCTGAGAACCTGAATCTTCAGAGTTATGTTAACTTTCAAGATAATTATGGCCAGGTCATTAATGAAGATGGAAATTCGGACACCACATCACAGGTATATTACAATCAAAGAAACCCACAGATTTACATTAATGATGACTTTTATTCATTAGTCTATTCTAGCCACAGCGATAGTTTAGATTCTTTGCAACGTGTAGATTTTGAATTTTATCGTCCAGATAAACAAGGTCGCTTATACACTCACGGACTAAAAGACTACTATTCTATTTATCACTTAGGCCATCTAAACAAACCAGTATACCGAAGTGACGCGCACGAGCGAGCCATTCATTTTGATCTATATGAGGGTATTGAGTTTATTTATTCTGCTGATGAACATGGTTATTGTATTTACATGGTTTGTATGCCAGGGAGTGATCCTTCTGATGCAGAACTTAAGGTTTCTGGCCATGACTCCATGTTAGTCACAGCTAGTGGGCAATTGGAAATACAGACCCAACTGGGATCTTTTCATCAAACCAAGCCTGAAGCCTTTTACATGAATTCTTCAACTGGTGCTCTAACTGAGTTGGCTTGGTCAGGATCCTATCTGATCCAGAGTGATAAAGTCAAGATAAATACCGGAACTTATTCGCAGAATGAAATTCTGGTGCTCAAATGGGGAGCAAAAACAACGTCAACTCCATCTCAAGTTTCAGTGCAAGAAAATTTAGGGTGGAGTACTTATTTTGGTGGCGAAGGAAATGATAATATTAATTGCATAGATTCATGGGGCAACAAATTCTATGCAGCGGGGTCTACGTCAAGTCCTCTTTTGCCAGAGGAGAATTTTTTTCTCGTTTATAATAGCTCAGATGACAAATTTTCAAACGCATTCGTAGCCAAATTTATTGATACCGAGCCTAAGCGCCTTTTATATTATGGGGGAAGTAGCTGGGATAGTTTCTATTCCATTGCTCATGAGCCTGTTGATAATCGGCTTCACTTAGTCGGAGGTACAGCAAGTAATGACATAAATTTTATTTCAGACTATGGTATTAATGACAATACTTATAATGGTGGAGAAAAAGATGCTTTTTACCTTGAATTAAGCAAGAGCTTTACAATTATTTGTGACTCATACATAGGTGGAATCGAAAGGGATGAAGCTTGGTCAGTGGCAACCGAGGCCACGCATTTAGTTAATGATTATAAGGTTTATTTAGTTGGAATAACTACAAATGCCACAGGTTTTCCAGTTCAACAGTTTTCCGGAACATTCTATCAGCCACCTCATTCCACATCGATTAATAATGAAATGGACGGATTTATTATTGAGTTAGATGAATCTAGGGAGAGGAGTTGGACCACCTATTATGGGGGGCAGTATAACGACTTTGTAACAGATGTGGCAGTAGTGGATAATCAAGTGGCAATTGTAGGTAGAACGAACAGTGATCAATATTCGGTCAACCCATGTTCTGGATCAACTGATGGAGGTTTTCCTGTGTGTAATCAGGGAAGCACATGGTATCAAAATCAATTCATATCAGAGGCTTCTAATGGAAATTCTTTCATAGCTGTTTTTAACGACTCCAAAAATCTGATCTATTCATCATATTATGGATTGTCGAATACTTCGGCTAATTACTTTGATGGCCCTCGAGTTATTGGAAACACAAAAGAAGGTGATGAACATTATCTGTATTTTGCAGGTGTGACCCCCAATTTAGCTGTAGATGAATTCCCAATTTCACCCTTTTCATCTCCCGGCTATAATCAAGACTTCGCTGGTGAAGAACCTGACGATGGTCAAGCTTCAGGCTTCATTGCCAAATTCAAACTTATTGACGATGGGACTAATCCAAATGAGGTTGAGCATATCGGTAGCACTTTTTACGGGAGTGACGAACGAATGATTAATATGGATGTCGATATTCATGAGAGCGAATCAGGCAATGCGACAATTTTCATAGGAGGTCGCGAATGGATGGACAGTGAGAGTTCTGTTCTTTGTACCCCCCCCACAAACGGTGACTTTCCTGTGTGTGACGGCAATGGCACAAATTACACAGAAAACTCGGCATCTATTGGAGGGCAATACAATCACAGTTTTATAGCTGCTTTTAGGGAAAATATGGAAATGATTTGGTCATCTCCTTATGGAATGGGTGATGGAAATGGAATGAAGGGCATTTCTGTAAGTGATTCCTATGTGTTCATGGGAGGCTTTTCTTATAATAACTTTACATTATTTGATCCAGGTGAAGGATATTATCAACCATTTCAAGCCGGATCGGATGATGGTGCTTTTGCACGGTTTGATTTAC
Organism: Halocola ammonii; assembly: GCF_049334165.1. NCBI lineage: Bacteria > Pseudomonadati > Bacteroidota > Flavobacteriia > Flavobacteriales > Halocolacceae > Halocola > Halocola ammonii. The sequence continues at coordinate 351,439 of NZ_JBEGHD010000001.1, read as the reverse complement.
CATCAAATATTACTTCCATTTGGGGGGATTCTGAGGAGCCGAATAACTCAGTTTCTTTTTCTATTTATCCTAATCCTAGTCAAGGTGCTATCAATCTCCATTTTGAGAATAATCCAAAGCAAAACGACAAAATTATTATTTATGACATGTCCGGTCGTGTTGTTAAGGAGGTCCATTTGGCGAACATAAATAGATTGATTCAGGTAAAATTGCAGGTTGAATCTGGCATTTATATGGCTGTTTATTTTTCTCAAAATTCCCGAGAACTTGTAAAATTTGAAATATTCTAACAATGACAAACTCAGTTAAAAATACCTTCTGCTGGATAGTCATCTTGCTGTTTTCTACATCAAGTCTTGCTCAGACCTCCGACTGGCTTCCTTTAGATCAGGGACTGTTTTGCGACTCTTTTCCGACCACCAGTGTATATGACCTGTATGTGGATACAGTTGAAAATGAAATTTATGCAACTGGAACAATGCACCACGATGGAAATTGTAATCCTTTAGAAGGACTGGGAAAATGGGATGGTGAAAGCTGGGAGATGCTAGGGGAAGTTGATAATTCAACTTCATATTCTTCAGTGATCTACAATGGCGATTTGATAGCTTCTGGTCCATTCTTGTTTGTGGATATAATAGGATATCCCAACAATACGAATATCTGGACAGGCACCGAATGGGATACTATACCGGGAGGGCCATTTGGAAATATTATGGAGTTCTATGAATGGGATGACGTACTTTATGCAGTAGGTGATATATCTTATCAAGGTGATGCAGTGACCGGTTTGGCAGTATATTACGATGGAGAGTCCTGGGCTTCTTTAAGTGAGCATTCTACTGATAGTGATATCACTTTATGTATTGAACGTTTTCAGGATAATTTTTTTGTAGGAGGGGGTGCTGTTTTCACTAATGGATTGGGCGAGGACATCTATAAAATTTTCTTCTTCGATGGTGAGTATTATCGTCCAGTAGGGCAGGGTTTACAAGAATATCCTGGAAGTTGGGTTGGAGATCTTGCAGTCTTTAATGATAAATTGTATTTATCAGGTAATCTGAAGCTACCGGGAAGTGACAATCTCTACAGCATTTTGACATTTGATGGTGATTCTCTGAGGCCTATTGAAAACCAGCCTAACTATAGTGTTCGAAACATGCGTGTACATGAAGGGGCATTGTACATAGCAGGTGGGTTTACTCAGGTCGGTGATGTTGAAGCTGAGCACGTAGCCAGGTTTGACGGAGAATCATGGTTGGCAGTGAACACAGATTCGATGTTTAGCAAAACAGGATTTTATCAGGGCCTGGGCCATCCAACAGTAATTCGAGACTTTGAAATAATGCAAGATACTCTGTATCTAAGTGGAGAGTTTTATCGAATGAGTCAGGATACGGTAAGAGGAGTAGCGAAGCTCAATAAAAACCTAATAACAGATTTCCCCCCAATTCCCAATTCAGTTTCTGAGGAAGTGAGGAGTCCAATTCGTTTCGAACTTTATCCAAACCCCTCTTCAGGGAATCTCTCTTTTGCTTGGTCTCAAGCTAAGGCCGGAAACGTTGAATGGAAAATAACAGATTTAAAAGGTAGAGTTGTTCTATCAAAGAAATCGAAACACTTTAAGTTAGGTAAGCATGAAGAGCAGATGAATCTTGAACACCTTCCTCCTGGAACTTACCTGGTTAAGGTGACCACGACTGAGGGAACAGCAACAGAGAGGTGGGTAAAAGTGGAGTAAGCGTTGTTTCTTATCTTCATCGCTCAAAAAACCACTCCCACATGTCCGACAAAACCTTCAAAGCGCTGGTAGTTAAAGAAAACCGGGACGGCTCTTTTTCCAGATCAATCGCAAACAAGAAAATCAGCGATCTGCCCGATCACGAAGTTTTGATTCGCGTGAAATACGCAGGGCTCAACTACAAAGACGCACTGTCAGCTTCCGGCCACAAGGGTGTCACGAGGAAATTTCCTCACACTCCTGGAGTGGATGCCTGCGGAGCTGTGGAACACGATGCCAGTGGAAATTTTAAAGAAGGAGAAGAAGTCATCTGTACTTCTTATGATTTGGGAATGAATACCCATGGCGGATTTGCGGAGTACATCCGGGTGCCGGCAGCATGGGTAGTGAAATTGCCACCTGCAATGACACTGGAAGAAAGCATGGTGATGGGAACTGCGGCCTACACAGCCGGACTGGCACTGTACAAAATGCAGCAGTCGGGCCAACTTCCTGAAATGGGCGAAGTGGTGGTCACCGGAGCTTCCGGTGGAGTGGGTTCGATGGCAGTTTCGATTTTGGCAAAAGCCGGTTTTGAGGTGATTGCCTCATCCGGTAAAAAAGACCAGTACGAGTTTTTAAAATCCATTGGAGCAAAACGCTGTGTGGGTAGAGAAGAAACCGATGACGATTCCGGCAGACCGCTGATAAAACCGAAGTGGGCAGGAGGTATCGACACAGTCGGTGGAAACACCCTGGCGACTTTGCTCAAGGCCTGCGATAGAAACGGAAACATTGCTACCTGCGGGCTTGTGGCTTCACCAAAACTCGAAACGACCGTCTATCCATTCATCCTCAATGGAGTGAACTTGCTTGGTGTAGACTCAGCAGAAACACCAATGGCAATCCGCCAACTCATCTGGGACCGACTGGCCAACGAATGGAAAGTAGATCACCTCGACAAACTGAAGACCATCACCACTCTCGAAGAAATTCCTGGCTGGATGGACAAAATCCTAAAAGGAGAAACAGTGGGTAGAGTTGTGGCGGAAATGAGATAATCAATTACGAATTACGAGCGGAGAATTACGAATTGTTGGTAGCTGCATATCGTGGTTTTGCAACCTCGGAAATGGAAACATTAAGAAAATTAAGCAGTTAAGGGTCATTAAGGTCGTCTTAACTAACTTAATGAACCCCTTAATTCCTTCAACCTGTGCTGAACTCGTTTCAGTATGTTTATATCCGTAGCTGAAAGTATGGAGAGTTCACCTCCAACAACTACAATATCACTCTAACAAACTCAAGCAGCGCTGTTTTCGATAGGGTCGATTTTATCGAGCTCCTTCTTCTTCTTTGATCGCTCCTCTTCCAAATCATAATCATCTTGTAGGTTTAACCAAAACTTTGGCGTGGTTCCAAAAAACCTGGCCAGTCGCAAAGCTGTATCTGCTGTGATTCTCCTGTGTCCTTTGACGATTTGACTGATTCTGGTTTGCGGTATAAAAGTCTCTTTTGAAAGCCTGTACGCAGAAATATCAAGTGGTTCTAAAAACTCTTCTTTCAGAACTTCTCCCGGGTGTATGTTTCTTAATTTTTTCATGAGTGAATCTAAGGTAAGCATTAGGTAGCAATTTCCATTTCCCATGCATTTTCCTAAACTTGTTAATCCAAAACCCACGACCATGAAAAGATTTCTTTCCGTCAGCTTACTCTTTCTCTTTGCCTGCAGCTTCACTTTTTCTCAGGACAGCACCCTCACCATAGGAGTTAAGGAAGCTCCACCTTTTGTGCAGTTCAACGCCAGCGGTGATGCTACAGGCCTCAGCATCGATTTCTGGGATTTGGTAGACGACAACCTGGGAGTTTCGGTAGAGTACAGGCGCTACGAATCTCTCAACGATTTAATCGGAGCGATAGAAAATAACGAGGTCGACCTGAGCATCAACCCGGTGACAGTCACCGACCAGCGTATGCAAGCCATCGATTTTTCTCAGCCTTATTTCATCTCCGGCACGGCCATGGTGCGAAAGACCGGTAACAAGTGGCTTTCCTTTTTCGACAACCTTTTCAGTAAGCAGTTTTTCTCCGCAGTGGCGGTTTTGCTTGTCGTGATTTTCATCTTCGGGTTTCTTATTTGGATTTTCGAAAGAAGAGCAAATCCAGATCAATTTGGTAAAGGCTGGAAAGGAATTGGAGACGGATTCTGGTGGAGCGCAGTGACAATGACAACAGTCGGCTACGGTGACAAAGCCCCGGTAAGCAAGGGCGGCCGGACAGTTGGCTTCATCTGGATGTTTGCTGCCATACTCATGATTTCCGGTCTCACGGCAAGCATTGCTTCGGCACTTACCGTTTCCTCTCTGGAAAGCAACATCGAGAATGTAGAAGACTTGAGAAAGTTCAACGTGGGCACGATTGGCGGGTCTAGCAGCGCAGAGTATCTGGGCATCTTTGATGTGGAAAGTGCAAACTACTCATCCGTAGAAAACGGCCTGAATGCACTTGAAAATGGTGAGCTTGATGTGTTCGTCTACGATCGTCCCATCTTGCGCCACTTTATGAACGAAGGAGACTTTGGGGATTTAATCATTGTCTCTGAGAACCTCAAGACGGATTACTACAGCCTGAGTTTCCCGAAAGGATCGCCACTGGTTGATGTTCTTAACCCGATTATCGTCCGCGAACTAAAATCCTCCCGCTGGAACCGCAAGCTACGATCAATGGAACAATAAGCTGAATTACGATTTACGAATGAGCAATTACGAATTTACCTGATTGGAGGTCCTTGAGTGATCCCGCACTTGAAGAGTCGGGATTGTATCGAAAGGACCGGGCTAGGAAGAAGAATGACCTTCGAAACTTTACAACAGCGGGAAATGGAAACATGAAGGGTCATTAAGAAGTGAAGTGACATTAAGATCTGCTTATTACCACTTAATGAAAACCCTTAATTTCTTAATGTTTAATCCGTAGCTGCAAGCTTTGCGCCTTTTTCGTCTTTGCCAGTCTGTTTCCGTAGCTGAGTAGCTAGTAGCTTTTGGGCATTGCGAAAAGCCTCGTTTCATGATGGTTAAACCACAATAGGCACAGTAGAATTTCTTCTACTTTTCACAAGCACACTTAACTTGAGTCCGATCCAAAATTCAATCACTTTCATTCGAAGTCACATAGAAATTTTCAGCGCAATATCCTATGTGCCTGTTTCTTCCTATTGTGCCTACTGTGTTTTATTTACCGTAGCTGCATGCCATTGAAAGTTCATAATTCACCCATTGATAATTTAACCCTTGGCTGCAAGCTTTGCGACTTATCCTCCTTCGCCCAATGGCTTCGGAGGACAAGTGCGTCTTTCTTTGAAGACCGAAGCTTTGCGTAGGTTTTGCGAGACATTTTCCGTAGCTGAAAGTTTCGAGTTTTGGCGGGCAACGCTCTTAAAAATCGTCATCCTCTTCTTTTGGCGGAGGCTTCGGTTTATCGTCCTTTTTCTCTTCTTTCTTGTCGTTCAGTTTAAACTTATCGCGCCAGCTCTGCTTCTTTTTTTCTTCTTCGGTTTTTGGCTCAGAGTCGTCCTTTTTCGTTTCGTCAGCTTTCGTTTCACCGCCCCATTCCACATTCACGGAAACCCCAGGATCTTCACTCGTTGAGTTAGGGTTACCCACTTCTTCGTCTCCAGTATTCTTGTTTCTGCCAAATTCTTCCTTCAGCATGTTTTTGAAGTTTTCTTTCTCCTGCTGAAACTGCTCTCTGCGGTTTTCACGAGCTGCCACCTGATCGTAGCCAAACTCGGGATTCTCGGTGGTTCCGGTCATCGAAAGGAAAAAGTTGGTGCCGAGCCCATCATCGGCAACGGGACCGAATTCCGACTCGCGATTGCTTTTGGCAAGTACCTGTCGGAGGTTGAATTTCAACGAGTAGTCGATGGCATTTTGAAAAGAGTGAGTACCGTTCACGCTTAGATCCATGGCTGAAGATTCGATATCCATGGCAGGAATAAAAATCTTTTGGTTTTTGATCTCGATCTGATTTTCCAAAGTAGAAAAACGGATGTGCCTCAAGTTGTTGTCCAGCTTGTCGACATCGATAAAACTCGCCAGCAAACGCTTGTGGCGTAGGTAATCGCTGATGTTTTCCATCGAGCGAAGATTCACCAGCTCACCATTCTCGAGCTTGATGTCGATCAGGCTGTAGATTTTGTCATCGTCAAACTGCAGAGCACTGTTGAGCTGCGATCTGAAAGTTACATCAGCCGTGGCTGTCCCTTTCAGGTGGTCGTCTCGAATAAAATCCTGACCGAAGTTTTCGAAGGAGTAAAACAGCTTTTTCACATCCATCCGTTCCAGGTGAGCAGAGCAGTTGACAACGAAAAGGTTGTTGGTTTTTCCGTTTGCCGTGAGCGTTGCGTCAAAAGAACCTTCGGAAGTTTTGAGGTGAATCGGATCGATGGTGAGCACCTGGTTTTTCAGCCTGGCATCACCGTAGATTTCAGACGCTTCAAATTTTCTGAATTGCAGGTGACTTACATTGAAGTCGATGTTGAAATTCAGCGTTTTGGGAAAAGAAAGTTTGTAAGGATCATCGCTCGGCTCATTGGCGTTGGTGTTGGCCAGGAGCTCGTCCCAGTTGAGGTTTTCCGACAAAAGATTCGCTTCGATCGTAATCGCCTCTCCTTCGACCAGGAGAAAAGGCATGAAGTTTCTGAAGAACCCTTCGAGCTTCAGATCCGACTCACCGATGTAAGCTTCGAAACTGCGAATAGCCGCATCGTTGTCATCGAGCAGAATGGTTCCATTTATGTTTTCCGCAAGGTGCGGACTCCCGCGCCACTGAAGTTCGCCATCCGCAACGGTGATTTTCCCACTCGTCTCAGCAGTGTTGAGGTCGGCTTTGGTGATGTTTTTCCAGTCATGGATTTTCCCTTTAAAACTCGCGTTGACTTCGCAGTCGCCACTTAAAACCTCGAGACTTTCAATTTTGGCAAACTGGCGGAGATTGTCGAGGTCGAATTCTCCGGCAACCTGCACGTTCATCCACGGCTGGTCGAGATCTTCCATAGCTCCGGAAAAAGTGAACTCACCACCCTCGAAGTTAGCCGATCCTTCATTCACCCTGAGCACTTCCGGTTCTCCGGGATCTTTCTGAAAACTCCCCGATCCGTTGATGTCGCTGATGGCGATTCCTGTTGAAAGTTGGTGGAAGTCTCCATTTCTAACAGTGAAGTCTGCCTTTATTTGTGGTTCGGCCCCACTTCCCGCCATGCCGAAGATCTTTCCTTTGATGTCTGCGTAACCGTCTACCTCATAGTCGGTGAGCGCCTCGTGATACGACTTAGGCAATGCTGAAATGAGCGTTGGCAAATTCACCGAAGGGGCATCGATGCTGAGGTCGCAATAAACGAGATTGGCCTTTTGCTCGAAACCTCCCGATGCTGTGAAAGGAACGCCCTCCACTTCCAGGGCAGCCGATTTTATCAGGTAGGCATTTTTCTCCGTGTCTATCGAAAGTTCGAAGTCACCATCCACATTTTTCTCCGACAGGTAATTGGTCGTGCCCACCTGAAGCTGAGTGGCGAAGAGGTTAGCATCTCCCGAAAGGTCAAAAATCTTTTGCTCGAAGTTTCCTGAAAGTGCCAGCTTGTTGGCGTCAATGTCGAGCGTAAAATCGGCCGACTGATCACCGTAAAAGACGTTGGTATTTTTCAAACCCACCTTGCGAAGTTCGAAAGCGAAGTTTCCGCCATCACCTTCCGAGGGTTTCCAAAAGTGGTAGTTGTCTTCGCCTGCTTTGTTTCGCTTCAGTCGAAGCACAGCCTGGTTGATGTCGACTTCTTTTACCACGTAGTTTTTGCGGATCAGGTCCCACAGGCTGAATTCGAGGTACACTTTTTCTGCGTGCATCAGCGTGTCGGCTTCGGGAAAAGTCTCCCGGATCAGCACGTTTGAAAATGCCAAAGAAGCATTGGGAAATTGACGGAAGACAGTGAGATCAACCTCTTCCACATCTGCCTGCGTTTTTAGGCTTTCGTTGATCTTTTCGAGGGCAAAAGCCTTCACCTCATCTTCGTAGAAATGCACAACCAGAAAGCCTCCAACTCCGGCCAGCACTGCCAGCACCACGAGGAAGATAAACACACGCTTGAGGATTTTTTTCAGTCTTTTCACCAAGATGCAAAAATTGGGATAATGGCAATTCAATTAACTCAACTAACTGGCCAGTGCGAACAGCTCAGTGTTAATTGGTTATGTATCAACGGGAATGTGATGTGGAAATTTTCAAGACAAGAGTATGGATAAATTTAAATTTTGAAAGTGAAATAAAGCCCACACTTTTTTGTTCCTTTAGGTCGGATAGCAGAGTGCTGTTCCTGTCGTTCAAAGGAGGTCGTAAGTTGTTCGATGCTCAGTTCGGCAATGTCGAATTAAAGAAAGGAGGTGTGTAATGTCAAATTGTAGTAATCCTTCAGAGAAACACATGGTTTCTCTAACTCAAAAAGAAAATTCAGGAATCACCAAAACTAGAGGTGAGATGTAAGGCTTCGGCCTATACCTTGTCCTTTAGTAGGTGTCTGTCTTTCTAGATCAGTCAAATGATTAAGTAGATAGACACCAATAAGTAGGTGACAGAATATCTTTCACTGAATTAAAGGATTCAGAGCCCGGCCGCTTGTGATAAGCTGCCGGGTTTTTCTTTTTCGAAAAAAAACCGCTCCCCAAAGCTGGAAAGCGGCTTTATTGAGCTTTGGTTTCGATTACTCAACAATGAGTTTGATTGCTTTGCTACTGCCTGGTTGAATCACCTGAATGGTGTAAAAGCCAGAGCTGAGGTCCTCGGTTGAGATGTGAAACTGATTGGTTCCTTTCATTCCTCCTACTTGTTGCTTCACCAATTTGCCGTTGATGTCAAAGATGTTTACTTCAAGAGTTTCGGAACTGTTGTAGACCTTTACATTTACCATTTCGTTGGCAGGGTTAGGCCACACTTCTACAGAAACAGGCTGTACGTTTTCTTCAACTCCTGAGATTGTCTGATCGGTGTAGTAGCTGTAAGATTCCACTTCAATGCCATCCTCAGATTCGTATTCAGTATACTGAATAGCAGCAACTGGATAAGGAATTCCATTTACATAAAACTGGTAGATCGTAGTATTTTCCACTTCGCCAACTTCACCCATAAAGGATGTCGTTTCCTGGTATTCGACCTTAAGTCGAAGCACATTATTAAGAGTCCCTGAAGGAAGAATCAACGTACCGTAGCCGTCTACCACATATGAGTAGTTTCCGGCTATTTGTGTTTCAAAACCAAAGCCAGATAAACTTCCGGCATAGTCATCTTCATGTGTTGAGCTGTATGCCAATGGAAAAGAAAGAATGGTTCTCGGGTTGGAGTAGGTCAAAGTCACGTCTGTCTCTTCTTCGGTGAAAGCAAAACCGAGCTCATCCCATTTTGTAGTAGAGATGTCGTGATAGAAATAAGCAGAATTCTCCATTGTCCAGGCGTAGTTTGCCGAAGGGAAATTATCTTCAAAAGGAGTTCCTTCTGAAGGAATAAAGCCAAAGTTTTCCTCAGTTCCGGATGCCTCCAAATCTGATAGATCCCAGGTCTGGTTGGATCCGGAAAGGTCGGTCACGTCAGTATACTCAAGCTCAATCCATCGAATTTGAGTATCGCCTGAAATGATAAAGTTTGAACTGTTGATCACGGGCTGAGCCAGCGATATGGCAGGCAAACTCAAAAGCAAAAAGAGGGAGATGTTTTTCATTTTTTTGATGGTGTTATTAAAATTTAAGCGAAATTATCTCACGCAAAACGCCATGAAATATCCATTTCCACAAACGGCAAAAAATGCCAGCGGATCGGCTTTTTTTGCCACTCGTGTGGCGAGGCAAATTTTAAAGCTTCGAGACGAGATTTACCTGATAGTGAGAGATTGAACACAGTCAGCTTGTGATGAGCTAGCGGGTTTTTCTTTTACCTCAACTCCGAACAATTTCCTCCTTTCTCCCTTTTAAATTTTGATACCTCCCTCAAAAGAGGCAATTTTAACGCAAATCAGAATCAGTTACTGCTATGAAGAAAAGAGAATTTCTACGCTTGTCGGGTATCGTGGGTGCCGGAATCGTGGTGAGCCCGTTTCTCGCCTGCGATGAAGCCTCAAAAGCTGGCGACAGCAACGCTTCCGACAAATCCGATAAAAAAGAAGACTCCTCCGAAAAAGCTCCGATGACTTTCGAGCTGCCGGCTTTGGGCTATGCCTACACAGCACTGGCTCCGGCTATCGATGCTGAAACTATGGAGATTCACCACAGCAAACACCACGCTGGCTATGTTAGAAAACTCAACAACGCCCTCAAAGAAACTTCAGGCTATGGTGGAATGTCGCTTGACGAAATCGTGATGAACGTGAAAGAAGGCGATACCAATGTGAGAAACAATGGTGGTGGCCACTGGAACCACAGCATGTTTTGGGACGTGATGAAGCCAGGCGGAGCTAGCGAACCTTCAGGTAAACTCAAGGAAGCCATGATGTCTGCCTTTGGAACTCTCAAAGATTGCGAAGAACAGTTCTTCAGCGCAGCCAAAGGAGTTTTCGGTAGCGGCTGGGCATGGATTTGTGCCAACGATGATGGAAGCCTTTTCATCACCAGCACGCCAAACCAGGATAATCCAATGATGAAAAACGTGGTTGAGAAAACCGGCCGCCCAATCCTCGGAATCGATGTTTGGGAACACGCCTACTACCTCAACTATCAAAACGAGCGCGGTGAGTACATCAAATCATGGATGGATCTCATCAACTGGGATGTTGTTGCAGCTAACTACGATGCGGCAACAATGTCTTAAGCGTTTCAGAAAATATTCAACGTAAATTTGTTCCCTGCGGCTATTGCCGTGGGGAATTTTTTTGAATAAAAGAATGCGGAAAGTAAAGTTTCAGGACCTCGGCAAAATGGACTACAAAGCCTGCTGGGATTATCAGGAAGAGCTGTTTAAAAAAACGGTCGACCTGAAAATCGCTAACAGAAAAGGGGAGCCGGAAGATGAAAAACCCACTGAAAATCACCTGCTGTTTGTTGAGCATCCGCATGTCTACACTCTTGGAAAAAGTGGTGAAGAGAAAAACCTACTCATCTCCAGGGAGCGGCTTCAGGAAGTCGAAGCAACTTACTACAAGATCAATCGCGGGGGAGACATCACCTACCACGGACCCGGGCAAATTGTGGGTTACCCAATTTTTGACCTCGACAATTTTTTCACCGACATCCACAAATACCTTAGGTTTCTCGAAGAAGCCATCATTCTCACGCTGTCCGATTATGGAATAAAAGCTGGCAGAGTGGAAGGTCTCACCGGAGTTTGGCTCGATGGTGATGATATGAGAAAAGCCAGAAAAATTTGCGCAATGGGCGTGAAATGCTCACGCTGGGTGACGATGCACGGATTTGCTTTTAACGTCAACACGGACTTAAGCTATTTCGACTACATCGTGCCTTGTGGCATTGACGATAAAGCCGTTACCTCCATGGAAAAAGAACTGGGCGAAAAGGTAGACCTGGAAAAAGTAAAGGCGAAGCTCAAAGAGAACCTCGCCAATCTTTTTGATCTGGAATATATTTCTGTGTGATTATGCCGCTTGAGCGTACTTTTCTTTAAAAGTTCCTGGCTTGCGCGTAGGCCGTTTGTCGAGCGGAGTCGAGACAAGGAGGGAGGCAATCAAAATTTCCCTTCTCTTCGGATCTACTAGAAAGCAGCTCGAGTTCTCCTACGCTCTCTCTCGGCTACGCTCGAGAACCTCCATCGGCACGAGCCAATAACATTTGCTGCGGCCGATACTATAATTGTCTTCTGTGGCCTTTTTAGAAAGCAGCACGCGTTCTTCTACGCTCAGGCATTTTCTCTTTGTTCTTCTTACAAATGGACTTGTAGGCTTTTTCTGCTTCCTTGTCTCCCAGGGCTGATGCCTCAGAGAGTGCCTGGCAGGCGCCTTCTTTGTCGTTTAGCGAAAGCTTCGCCTCCGCAGTGTAGTAAAAAACTTCTGCTTTGAAATCGATCACTTCGAGAGTTAGTTGTTTCAATTTCTCAAGTGCCACTTCAAAATCTCCCTGATCCATGTACACCAATGCGAGGTTGAGGGCCGTTCTGCGAAACTCCGGCTTCAACTTCAATGCTTTTTTATAATCTGTAATGGCGAGTTCGTAATTGCCGATTTCAGAAGCTGCTGCAGCGCGCAAGTAGTAAGCTTCCATATAATTTTCATCGAGGTCAATCGCAACACCGAGTTTTTGAATGGCCGATTCTTGCTCAAACTTTTCATAATCAATTTCCGCCTGGTAGTAATAAATCATAGCGTTGTCGGGGTCGAGTTTCATGCACTCTTCCAGATCGCGGGATGCGGCATCCAGGTCACCGAGACCATAGTAGCAAATTCCTCTGTGGAGAAGTGCTGTGGCGTTTTTCGATTCTTTTTCAAGCGCTTCGTTGTAAGAAGGAAGAGCCTCGTTGAGCGCGCCAAGCTTGTGATAGCAATCGGCTTGCAGTCGAAGGGCTTCAGCGCTCTGTTCTTCTTCGAGTGTCTTTTCAAGGCCTTCCAGGCAGGCCTCGTATTGTTCTTGCTCGTAAAGTGCTTGCAGTTCAGAAAGGGACGTAGTAGTGTCCTGTGCAAAAATCCCAATAGAGAATAAAAAGCTCAGGCCTACCAAAAGTGGTCTGATGGATAGTATTGTGAGTTTCATCGCAGTAATTGTTTGGGTATTTTTACTCACATCAGCGCCATTTGTTACGCTTGAACGGAAAATGCTACCTTGGCTATTACAATGAAGACTTTACTTAAAACACTGATAGTGCTCGCAGCCGTGGTTCTGCTTGCCGTTGTGATCCTTTTCATTTCTGGAAATGGACACATTTTGAATGGGATAACTCAGACCTGGTTTGTAGGCGAATCGAAGCCCGATATCGATGACATGGAAAATTTCGACTTGCGGAAAGTGGAAGCAGGAGACTACCAGCCCTGGGCAACAGCGAACGCCTTCGGTGAAGCGGAGATCTCAGAAGCTCAAAACGATACGCTGGAAAAATACGAAACCGTTGGCCTGCTGGTGATTCGCCACGATAGTATCTTCCTTGAAAAATACTGGGAAGGCTACACCGACACGACCTACTCCAATTCTTTTTCGATGGCCAAGAGTTTCACTTCAATAGCTATTGGATGTGCTATTGGAGACGGATTGATCGAAAGCGTGCACCAAAAAGTTGGAGATTTTTTGCCTCGATTTAAAGAAGGTGAAAATGCAAAACTAGAGATCGAACACCTCCTTCAAATGCGATCTGGAATTCCCTTCGGAGAAAGCTACGCCAGTCCTTTTGGCTACATGGCCAGAGCCTACTATGGAGATGATTTGAGAACGGAAACGGAAGGTTATTCGGTGGAGTTCGAGCCCGGATCGATGTGGGAGTATGAAGGTGGCAACACTGTGATTTTGGCTGAGATTTTAGAGAAAGCTACAGGCAAGACACTCAGCGAATATTTTTCCGAAAAGGTGTGGCAAAAGGTTGGAGCTAGAAAACCAGCGTTCTGGAACCTCGATCGAGAAGGCGGACTTGAAAAGGCTTTTTCCGCTTTTTATTCCAACCCGAGAGATTTTGCCAGGCTTGGAAAACTCTACCTCGACTCCGGTCGCTGGAAAGGTCAACAGCTTGTACCAGAGGATTTTGTAATTTGCTCAACGCAACCCGTGATGGTCGAAGATCGCTTTGGCGAGGTTGTGGACTGGTATGGTTATCAGTGGTGGCTTGGAAAGCACAACGGAAAACCATTTTTCTCAGCGAGAGGAATGCGCGGACAGTATATTTTGGTGGTGCCCGAAGATGACCTGATCGTTGTGAAACTTGGCCACACCCGTCCACAGCGAAAAATTGATCACGCCCATGTGGATGTGTATCAACTACTGGATTTGGCCTACGAAGTTACCGCAAGGTAGAAGGCTACGACCTACGAAACTAAATACTTAACACCTATGCTGGATCAACTAAAAATCAACCGGATTCTCTTTTTGGATATTGAGACAGTGCCGCAAAACAGAAGTTTTGATGATCTCGATGATGACTTCCAACAGCTCTGGGAAAAGAAGTCCCAGTTTATGCGCGAACGCAAAGGAATCGATCTCGAAGATTCCTACGAAAATGCAGGAATCTATGCCGAGTTCGGAAAAATCATCTGCATCTCTGTTGGATTTTTCGTGCAGGAAGGCACCGACTGGAATTTTCGCACCAAGTCTTTTTGTGGTCACGATGAGCGCGAGCTGCTCGAAGATTTTGCCCAGGTAGTCAGGAAGTTTTACAAAACCGATTATGACAGGCTTTGTGCTCACAACGGCAAGGAGTTCGATTTCCCCTACATCGCCCGCAGAATGGTGGTCCACGGAATGGAAATTCCCTATATGCTCCGAACGCATGGTAAGAAACCCTGGGAAACAAACCACCTCGACACGATGGAACTCTGGAAGTTTGGCGACTATAAGCACTACACTGCTTTGCACCTGCTCGCGAAAATTTTGGATGTGCCAACGCCCAAGGACGACATTGACGGCAGCCAGGTGAGGAGAGTTTACTACGAAGAGAACGATTTGGAGCGAATTGAAAAATACTGCCGAAAGGACACGCTAACTGTTGCTCAGGTTCTCCTTCGCTTTATGCGCCTTCCGCTAGTGAAGGATGAAAACGTGCATGCTGTATAAAAAAACAGCCCCCGATAAATCGGGAGCTGTAAGCCTAAAAATCAAGGTCTGGTTCCGTTTGTTGAGTTTCGATTTTGTCTTACCACGGCACCAGTGCGAGGCCAACCGTGAGGTTGTGAAGCTCGGGACCTTTTCCATCTTCAAAGAGAGGAGTGAGTCCGTAGTTGGCAAATAGGGTGTAGTTTCTATAACCGATTCGCACGGCTGCATCGAGTGTGAATGGAGTCAGGTTGAAGTCACCTTTTTCACGGTGTTTTACTTTTACGCCCTCTTGCTCGTATTTCTGCTTTTTAATTGTTCCCATGTTCCAGCCACCGATTACACCACCGGCAACGTGGAAAGTTCTCTCAGGGTCTAAGCTCGTATTGAACTCAAGCATCAGTGGAATTTTGAGGTAGGAAGCACGGAATTTGTTCTTGTCAAAATCATTATAGTCACCTACATCCGCAAAGGTCGAGTCACCTGGTAGTCCAGCAAATTCATTCGTTACAACATTCACGCTATCCCCAAAAGTGTAGCTATTGTAGGTCAGCCCGATACCGGTAACCAATCCAACGTAGTCTTTTACGATACGAATCTTAGTTTCGAAGAGATTGAAGCTCCAGCT
The DNA here is from genome assembly GCF_049334165.1 of Halocola ammonii. Classification (NCBI taxonomy): domain Bacteria; kingdom Pseudomonadati; phylum Bacteroidota; class Flavobacteriia; order Flavobacteriales; family Halocolacceae; genus Halocola; species Halocola ammonii. The sequence goes on along the minus strand of NZ_JBEGHD010000001.1, from coordinate 336,381 downwards.
CAGTGAACGAGCGTAATCTTGCTCCAACCATTCACTTCCTTCGGGATAATCTGTATCGTGATCCGGGGTGAGGAGGATGTTCACTCCGAGGTCAATTCCGCCCCAGTGGGTCAACTCGTCTTTGTTGTCGCTGTCATCATCGTCTTCCTCTTCTTCGTCTTCATTGCTCACCTTCGTGTTGTCTTCGGTGATGGTGACATTCAATTTTCCGACTTTAACTCGTGTTGTATCAGAATTTTTTTCCTCTTGCTCTTCCTGAGCCATGGCCAGCAAAGGGCCGATAAAAATGAGTAGTATTAACAAATATTTTTTCATGACTGTGTGATTTTCGTGTTTGTTTGACCGTAGGACGCCCCCCAATGAATATTTGTTACAGCCTTCAAAAAAATATTTAGTCGATCCTGTTTTTCATACCTTATTATAGGGACGAATAGAAAAACTAATAGAGCGGAGGTGATTTGAAACAGCCATGCGTGTGTGTAGGCATAAAGATTCGTTCCCTTTTTGAGAAATAAGGTAAGGGAGTGTGAAATCTCAACGGGTTCTAATTTCCACTCATCACGAGAAACATTCCGCTTAACAATTAAAAATCAGGAAACTGCTACTTTGCTGTAACTTAGATTAAACGAAAGCGTCTTACCCCTACAAACCAAAAAACAATGTCATGAAAAAAGCAGTAGCAATCAGCTTAATTTTATTCAGTTTGGTTTCTGCGATTAGTTTGCAGGCCATCACACCGAGTGAGGTTGCACCCCACGAGGAAGTATTGATTAGCAATGCCGGTGAAAAGCTCAAAAAGCAGATCAACCGTCACATGTTCTATCCAATTTTTGCACAGCAAGAAATGCACGGAACAGTAGAAGTGAGCTTTATGATAAATGAAGAAGGTACAGTAAAAGTGCTAAACATTCAGTCTACTAATCCAGATCTCGTGGACTACGTGCTGGAGAAACTGAAGAAAATAAAACTCTCGGAAGAGGATGAGAGTGTAGGAAAAACAATAAAGTATCGCTTCGTATTTAAAAAACAGGCTTAATGATGATCAAGGGAAATTAAAAACCCTGACTTTTCGAGGTCAGGGTTTTTTTGTGCTTATGCTTTTTCCAATCGGAAGTCGTAGCTTTCCATAATTTCGTTCGCCAGGAGCTTTTTACAAGCTTCATCCACTTTTTTCTCAGCGGCTTTTTCGTCACTAGCTTCAATCATCAAGGTGATGTGCTTGCCGATGCGGACATTCGAAATTTCTTCCAGTCCCAGGTTTTTCATGCTTCCGGTAACCGCCTTGCCCTGTGGGTCGAGTAGGGCTTCGAGTGGCATTACGTTAATGTGAGCTTTAAACTTCATGGATTTGTGTTCTTAAATGAGTTGTTGATGAGCGATAAAATCAGGTACAAAAATAGAATTATTGGTATCGCTGTGAAAAGATTTCCGATGATAACGAACGCCAAAATCAACAGGACGAGCGATACAGCTACGAAGATGATTCGAATTTGATTTTCACGCCACTTCAGACTCTTGAATTTCATGGCGAAAAGAGGAAGTTCTGCTACGAGCAAAATGGACATAACTATTGAAAGTACCACTAGTGTGGCAGGGCTGAAAATGAAGTTTTTCAAAGCAGCTGGCAATTGCACTTCAGCAGCATAAATCATGCTCAATGATACCCAAAGTAGTGCATTTGCCGGAGTGGGTAGCCCGATGAACGAATCCGACTGTCGCGTGTCGATGTTGAATTTTCCGAGACGAAATCCGGAGAAAGCTGCCATCACCAGCGGGATGAAAGCTAAGCGCGCATCGAGCTCACCAATTGATTCCAGACAAAGGTGGTAAGCCATCAAGGCAGGCACAAGTCCAAAAGTGATTACATCAGCCAAAGAGTCGAGCTGTTTTCCGAGCTCACCACTAACTTTTAAAATTCTCGCTACGGCACCGTCTGCAAAATCGAAAGCCGCTCCCAGTAAAACCAAAAGGGAAGCAGTCGCCAGGTCTTTCTCCTGAAGAATGAAAATCGCTGCAGCCGCTCCACAAAGCAGGTTAGAGAGCGTAATCAGGTTGGGGATATGTTTCTTGATTTGCACGGGGCTAAGATAAAAATTCGATTGACGGAACTTTTACACCTCCTGGTCGTTTAACCTGTTGGTTTGAGAGAGCAATTTTTTATATTTGTCCTCCAATGAAAAATTTGGTCTGGTGGCCGAGCGGCTAGGCAGAGGTCTGCAACACCTCGTACAGCGGTTCGAATCCGCTCCAGACCTCAAGAAAAAGCCCGGACATGCATTGCATCGTCCGGGCTTTTTTGATTTAATGGCTATCGGAAAAAGAAAGAGGCGCTCATTTCCTGACGCCCCCTAAAATGTTTTTTTAAGTCGTGCTTACTTCTTTTTCCCGCCCATGCTCATGAACTTGTAGCCTGATGTAGATAGAGTTTCGTTACTATTTTTCTTCATGTTCTTAATAGTCATCACCGTTTTCTCATCATTCTTGGTGCTTTCCATCACTGTTTGAACAACCATTCCTTCAGGGTAACTTTCCGGCATTTGCATTTTCATCTTTTGCTGCTCAGACATAGCCTGAAAGTAAGAAGTCCATTCCATATCACTGTCCATTGTCGTCCAAACGAATGTTTCGTAATCTTCGTCATCCGCGTTTTCGAGTTTGTACTCCTTACAACTGAAGCCATTTATCGTTTTGGTGCGACCTGTTTCAACAAATGTAATATCGCTTGACTCCATTTCTCCTTCTTCACTTTCGAAGACACCTTCATCCAGACTCATGACCATTCCGTAGCTTGGCGCTCCAGGCTGTGCCTCTGGCATAGTAATCATTTGAAGATTGTCGTAGTCAAAGACCATTTTAAAAGATGTTCCCTGGTTTGTACCATACATTCCAAAATAAGATTGCGACTCCGAGAAAAGCATGGTGTATTCCATCTCATCTGTGGCCTTGCCTTTTTTGTCGTACATCTGCACGTGCATGTCCATTGAGTGGTCGAACTGATACTCATCCTGAACCTCGACATCGCCACCCCCAAAGAGGCCCATCATCGCATTTTCTTGCTGCTGCTGATTACTCTCTTGAGATTGCTCCTGAGCTTCCTCCTGTTTATCAGATTTCTTCTTCTTTTTGTCCTTTTTTTTGAAAAGTCCTTCGATGGCATCGAGTCCTTTGTCAATTCCGTTGTCAATTTTCTGATCTACACGCTGGTTGGTTTTGCGCTCTGCTTTTTCTTTTGCCCGATCGGTCACCTGGGCTTGTCCTTGAGTGAAGACGAGAAATGTAAAGGTGAGCAGAATTGCTGAAAGGAAGCTAGTCGAAAGTTTCATCGTAGTATTTTTTGGTTTTAGAATTGTCTGCACAAAGGTACAAATCCCTAGCAAATAAAAGTTTAGGCTGAAACGAAGCCAAAAAAAACCCGGAGTGGTTGGCTCCGGGTTGTTTCTTAGTTAATGACTTTTTTTAAGAGTCAATTAGCTAGACTTAGTTAAGGAATAGAAATTTATAGAGTCGGTTTTAGTGTTGGTCGAAAACCGCTATCGCGACTCTCGTGGTTAAAAGACGAGAAGGTTGCGCGGGGGTTGTCTCTTTTTTTGAAAAAAATTTGATTCCTATTCTCAATGGTCTATAATTCAGTGGATTAAATTTCTTTAATAACAAATTCTGTTCGCCTGTTTTCCTGATGTTTCCATTCAGGACACTCTTCTTCAGAGCATTCGTGTAGGAGGCTTGATTCACCAAATCCTTTTGCGGTCAGTCGCGAATTGTCAATCCCATTTGACGTGAGATAGCGAACAACTGAAGCTGCGCGCTTGCGAGACAGGTCTAGATTATAATCAGCACTGCCACGATTATCGGTGTGAGATTGGATTTCTATCTCCATATTCGGATTAGACTTCATGAGGTCTGCAAGTTTGTTGAGTTCAGGTTTGTCTTCCTCTCTAATGTAAGATTTGTCGAAGGCGTAGTAGATGTTGCTCAACTGAATGGTTTGATCTTTTTCAGGCTTGAACAGCTGGAAGTCAGATCGTTGAGCAGGAGCTGATTCTGCTGGAGTCTCAAAGTTTGTTTTTTGTGTAACGTATCCCTCTTTTTTGCAAACCACAGTGTACCTCGAATTAGCTTCCAGAGCAAATGCGTACTGGCCCTCGGGATCGGAAGAGATCTCTTTTAACAGATTACCTTTTTCATCCAAAAGCTGGAGAGTGGCATTTTCTGCCGGAATCTTTTCCTTCGCGAGATAAACAAACCCCTCTACACCAAAGTCATAATCTTCGAGTTCAATGTTCACCCGATCAACGTACTCCGAATTGTTATCTCTATTGGCTGTGGAGGCTTCTTTGAAGTAACCTTCCTTTGAGCCCATCACTACTGCCTGATCAGTTGTGTCGAGTTCCAGTTCGTAGCGTCCCGATTCGTCTGTGCTGATTGCCACATCGCTGCTATCGGTTACAGAGCTTCGTCTCACGGTTACCGTAGCGCCTTCAACCGGTTCCTTGGTTTCCTGATCGAAAACGATTCCGCTGATAACAGTTTTTTCAGGATCTGCAATTGCATAGTGATACACATCGTCATCGCCCATTCCTCCAGGTCTGTTACTACTTAAAAACCCACTTTTTCCATTCTCAAAAACACAAATCCCAAAGTCATCGTGGGTTGTGTTGATGGGATAGCCCATGTTAAAAGCCACAGGATTATTATAATTTAAACGGAAGTAATAGAGGTCGAGACCACCAAGGCCAACGTGTCCGTCTGAGGAAAAGTAGAGCACTTCGTCATCTACAAGGTACGGGAACATTTCATTGCCGGAGGAGTTGACCACTGGTCCGAGATTTTTTGGCTCGCTCCATTTTTCATCGATTTTCTCAGAGTAGTAGATGTCCGTTCCGCCATGTCCACCAGGCATGTCTGAAACAAAGTAAATCGTGCTTCCGTCTGACGTCAGTGTCGGATGCCCAACGGAATAGTTTTTATTGTTGAGCTCAAATGGCTGAACGTCACCGAATTCTCCATCGTTGAAAGAGCTGATGAAAATTCCAAGGTTTAAATTTCCGTTTTCGTCTTTTTGCTGCTTGCCATCGATGTAATTATTTCTGGTGATGTACAGTTTCCCTTCGTTTTGATCGTAGCTTACGGTTCCCTCGTGAAACCGTGTGTTCAGGTCATTTCGAAGTACATCGGGATTTGCCAACGTGCTGTCTTTTTCAAGGTCTGAAGCAAAGATGTTCAGATAACTCTGATCATTCCAGTTGTAGGTTCTCGTTTGGCCTTTACCTTCTCTTCTGGATGATGAGAACAGAACTTTGTCGTCCATAAAAACAGGTGCGAAATCGGAATACTTTGAATTGATTGCGGCAATCTCGAGGTTGAATCGGCTTGAATCTCGTAAGAGGCTCTTTACCCAATTGGGATGCTCGTGGTATTTTTTGGCAATTTCATTTTCTGGATACTGCCTGTAGATTTCTTCATAAATCTCTGCTGCCTCATCCAGCTTTCCATTTTGCTTGAGCACATCGGCCAGCAAAATCAAATCATCAACGGACTTCTCTTCGAGTTCCGTGAGTGTTTTTAGTCGGGCCTCGGCCAGGGCGTAGTTCCCGGTATTGCTCAAGCTCACAGAAACTTTGCGAAGAGCCTCGCTGTTTTCGGGATGCTTCTCCAAAACGTCATCGTAAATGGCAATAGCTTCCGTAAAGTCAAACGCCTGAAAGTGCTTGTCCGCAAGTGTTAGCTTGCTCTTTTGCGCCAGCGAAAAGCCAGTGAAAAGAAAAAGACAAATGAAAAAGGTGACTATGGATTTCATAGAAATTGGTTTTCGCAGTTTTTTTAGAAGTAGCGTGGAGACTTGTCACCTCCGTATTTTCGGCCAAAGTCTACACCGAGCATAATTTCATGTGTTCCGTTGTTGTAGCGTCCCAAATCGGAAACGGTGTAGTCGTAAGCGTAGCCAATCTTAATTTTGTTGTTGATCTCATACTGAGCCAAAAGGCCTACGGCATCTTCGTAGCGATACATGGCTCCAATCCAGAGCTTATCATAGAAAAGGAAATTGGCTGTGAGGTCGGCAGAAAGAGGGGCTCCGTTGACAGCTCTCACCAACATCGAAGGCTTGAATTTTACGTAGCTATTGATGTCGAAAACAATGCCGGCAATAAAAAATCCGTGTACTCGCTCCGTGTTTTCTTGAAAGTCGGGCAGTGTAGAGTCCCACAGTTTATTTTGAAAAAGTCGGGGGACAGAGAGACCCACATAAAAACGATCGGAGTAGTACATTGCTCCTGCTCCAAGGTTGGGAAGCAGCTTGCTTTCGATGTTTCCAGCAAAGGCAGGATCGTCCTGATCCAGCGGGTTGAGAGAAAGAAGATCGGCCTGGAAAAGACTCGCTCCGGCTTTTAACCCAAAGGCCAGCTTTGTTCTGTCGAAAATTATCCGATAGGAAAAGTCAGCATAAAAAGCTGTTTGCTGCACAGGTCCATAGCTATCGTTGATCACGGTTCCTCCGAGACCAATGCTTTCTCTGCCAAGCGGACTGTGAGCAGTGAGTGTTTGAGTAACCGGTGCTCCGTCAAACTGGGTCCACTGATGTCGGTACAGCGCAGTGACGTTCAGCAAATCTGCACTTCCCGCATAGGCCGGGTTGATCGCCAGTGTGTTGAACATGTATTGCGAAAACATGGGGTCTTGCTGAGCAGAGAGCACGCTACAGCTCAGAACTCCAATGGCAAGAAAAAATATGTTATAAAGTTTTTTCATGGTTCATTTTCGTTTTTCGATCACCTTCTTAGGTAAATGAATCCGGTAATTGGCTTGATGTGGTCCACTCCCAAATCGAGGATGTAGTAGTAAGTGCTGACAGGTAACTCCTGACCTATCGTAGCCGAATGCTCACTGACACCGCGCCATTTATTTTGATACGGTGCCGCAGCATAAACCTGAGCACCCCATCGATTGAAGATTTTTAATGAATTGTTTGGATAATTCTCGATGTTCGGAATCACAAAGAATTCGTTGTAAGCATCACCGTTAGGCGAGAACGCATCGGGAACTTCCAGGGTCAGGCAATCCTGAAGAATGAATGCCACGGTGTCGGTTGATGTTCCGCAGACTCCGTTGTCGATGGTGAATGTGAAAGTGCTCGTCACATCTTCCAGAGGTTGATTGATGTTACCGAGTGAAAGCACGGTTGTTTGAGGATTTGATGGATCCTGAAGTTGGGCAGGGCCAGAGATCACTTCCCAGGTAGTAGTACCTGGATGCGGGGGTTCTTCTCCCATCAACTCGAATGGATAAAACTCGTCTTCGCAAATTTCCTGATCCTCTCCTGCGTAAGCTTCTCCTACCGTTTCATCATACACAAAAACAGACATCGTATCTGAGGTTACTCCACAAAAACCGTTGTTAACCGTCCATTCGTAAATGTGCTCTCCAATTGGCAAATCGTAGACGTAAGAAACTTCATTGGCCGTGTTGGCAAATTCACCAGTGCCCTGTAGGATCGTCCACTCTCCAAAAGCAGTGTTGCCGATCGTTACGCTACCTCCAAGTTGAAGTGAGTCCACTGCACTGCAAAAGCTCAGGTCTTCCCCGGCATTGGCCATAGCCACATCAGTGTTGTTCAAAAACAAGTTGATGGTGTCTGTACTTACTCCCGATGCGCAAGGGCCATTGTAGATTTGCCAGGTGAGTATTGTTTGACCAAAGTCAAGCTCATCGACAGTTGTATTGGCAATGCTTGAGTCTGCTATTGTTGCGTTTCCGCTAATCACTGTCCATTCACCATAAGCTGGCGAAACTGGCTGATTTCCTTCCAGGGTTGTACCGTTAAAAGGTGAACAGAATTCCTGATCCACTCCCGCAGAAGCCATTGGTGAAGATGGGTCGAAAACTGTGATTCGGACAGAGTCGACTCCGGCAATTTCGCAGTTTCCATTGTAAACAGTCCAGGTAAGTAGGTACTCACCAGTTCCCATTCCACTGAGTTGAGCAGAAGGATCATTCACATTCGATAGCGAGCCTGTACCTTCGATGATGCTCCACGTTCCTGTAGCTGGAGCGATCGGTGCCACTCCCTCCAATGTTGTGTTGTCAATCGGGCCGCAAAGCTCCTGGTCAGGACCTGCATCGGCAAGTCCTCCATTTTCATTGAAAACAGTGATGTTCACCATATCGAAACTTCCACCCTGAGCGCATGCTCCGTTGTCCACTGTCCATCGAAGAGAATGAACTCCTACTGTCAACGAACTTACCGTGGCATTCGGGTCGTTCACATCGCTGATGGAAGCACTTCCACTCATCACTGTCCAGGTTCCCTGCGCTGGTGAGACTGGAGGTGTAGCATTGAGTTGTACTGAACTTGTTGGTGTACAAATTTCGATGTCTTCTCCGGCATCCGCCTGCGGAATGTTTTCATCGAAGAGTGAAACAATCACTGTGTCGCTAGAAACCGAATTACAGGCTCCGTTTTCTGTTGTCCAAACAAATGTGTTTATTCCAGTACTGAGATCGGTTACCTGACTTGTGGGATCCGAAGAATCGTCAAATGTTGCTGTTCCATTGATGACTGCCCAACTACCGGTAGCAGGGAATATCGGTGCAGCGGCTTCAAGTTGAGTAAAGTTGTTAGGCTGACAGAGTTGCTGGTCGCTTCCGGCAAACGCGTCACTCATCGAGTTGTCGTTCACGAAAATCTGAACGGTATCAACGACAGCACTGTTCGCACAGGCTCCGTTGTCGACACTCCAGGTAAATGTGTTCACGCCAACGGTCAAACCGCTAACTTCAGTGTCAGGATCATTTACATCTTCAAAAATTCCATTTCCACTTACCACGTTCCATGTCCCAACGTTTGGCGAAGAAGGGGTGTTGGCCTCAAGTTCAGTTGTAGAAGTTGGCGTACACAGGAACTGATCTGCTCCTGCCTGAGAAACAGCTCCGTCTTCAAAAACGGAAACATAAACGGTATCCGAGGTTATGGCGTTTGAGCACGCTCCATTGTCGAGCGTCCAAACAAAAGCCGTTGTTCCTACCGAAAGACCGGAGACAATCGAGTTTGGATTGCTCGGCTGCGCGATGATTGCCGTTCCGGAGAGCAAACTCCACTGACCCGAAGCTGGCGGGTAGTATTCGTTTCCATCGAGCGTTGCTGTAGTTTGAGGAAAACAAATTTCGATGTCATCGCCAGCATTTGCTGCAGGTGCATTTTCATCGTAAATAAAAATCGAAATTGTATCGGTGGTAAGCGATCCACAAGGCCCGTTGTAAACTTCCCATACGAATTCGTTTTCACCAATAGTCAGTCCGCTGATGTTTGTCTGCGGATTATGGATGTCGTTGATTGTTCCGTTTCCGGAAATCAGAGTCCAGGTTCCTTCGGCCGGGTCGAGTGGTGTAGTCGCGGTCATCTGGGCAGTGCTCACCGGGGTACAGAAGAACTGGTCTCCGCCTGCATCAGCCGGTGGGTTTGCGTTGTCAAAGAGAATCACGGAAACGGTATCAGTAGAAACTCCGCAAGATCCGTTGTCGATAGACCACACAAAAATGTTTTCACCCACAGAAAGATTGGTCACAGCCGTCACATTGCTTTCTGGTGATTGAATAGTACCAGTACCCGAGAAAAGTGTCCACTCCCCGGTTTGCGCTCCCTGAGGAGCATTCCCGATGAGGTTGGTGCTCGGCTGAGCTCCGCAAAATTCCTGATCCGGACCTGCATTTGCTGTTGTGGCGTTTTGTTGGAAGACGGCTACAGTAACAGTGTCGGTGGTGATTCCACCGCAAGCTCCATTGTCGATAGTCCAAACGAAGACGTTGTTGCCAAGTCCGAGGTCGTTCACATCGGTTGTTGGATTAAAAGGCTCTTCGATTTCTGCAGTTCCCTGAATCAACGTCCATTGTCCGAGAGCTGGAGCTGTAACTCCATTTGCCGCGAGGTTTGTGTTGATGTTCGGTGTGCAAAGCTGTTGATCTGGGCCCGCATTGGCGTCCGTCTGGTTTTGATCAAAAATGAAAATTGTAACCAGATCGCTCGAAACGCTACTTCCGCAAGGGCCGTTTTCTACTGTCCATTCAAAAATGTTAGCGCCTACTGTTAGTCCCGTTACTTCCGAGTTAGGATCGTTTGGATTTGTAATCGTTCCCGTTCCGTTCACCAACTGCCAGGTTCCCGTTGCAGGGAAAACCGCAGGATTGGCATTTAACAATGCAGTCGAGGTTGGACTGCAAAACTCCTGATCGACTCCGGCATTGGCTAGTGGCGCGCTCGTGTCGAAAACAAATACAGAAACAGAGTCAGATGTGATTCCATTGGAGCAAACTCCATTGTCGATGGTCCACACAAAAATGTTTTCTCCAACAGAGAGTCCGGTTACGCTTGGCGTAGCACTCGAACTATTGCTAAAGTTTCCGCTGCCCTGAACAATTGACCAGGTTCCCTCGGCTGCGCCAATTGGGCTGTTACCCGAAAGCGTAACCTGACTGGTTGTCGAGCAAATCTCAATGTCGGTTCCAGCGTCTGCATCGGCAGCTGCGGAGGAGTAAACAGTGATCGTAACGATGTCATTGGTAGAAGGTCCGCAAGGTCCGTTGTCCACAGTCCAGCGGAAAACGTTTTCACCTACTCCAAGACCGGTTACGGTTGTGTTTGGATCTGTAGGATCTAGAATCGTGGCAGTTCCGCTGAGCAGAAGCCATTGCCCGGTTGCTGGAGTGGTGAGCGAATTTCCGTTTAATGAAATCGATCCGATAGGGGTACACAGTTCCTGATCGTTTCCTGCATCTGCCATAGCCTGGTTTTCATCAAACACAAAAATGCTTACCTGATCGGTGGTGGTTCCAGACGGACAGGCTCCGTTTTCGACTGTCCATTCAAAAATGTTTTCACCCACAGAAAGTCCGGTTACCGTGGCTTGCGGATCATTTTCATTGCTAAAGACTCCACTTCCTGAAATCACTGACCAGGTTCCTACGCCTGGATAAGTGTAGTTGCTTCCAGAGAGTTCCACTGAGCTCGTGCTGCTGCAGATTTCCTGATCATCGCCAGCATTTGCCGCAGGCTGATTTTGGTTGTAGATAAAAACTGAAACCGTGTCACTTTCTACTGCTGGGTTGGCGCAAGTTCCGTTGTAGATCGTCCACACAAAAATGTTTTCACCCTGAGTCAGGTTGCTCACCTGAGTGTTGGGATTGTTAGGGTTTGAAATGTTTGCGCTTCCAGAAAATAACGTCCAGGTTCCCTGTGCTGGAGCAGTTACGGCCGTTGCGTTGAGGTTTGTTGTTGAAGTCGTGGAGCAAAACTCCTGATCAGCTCCCGCATCTGCATCGGCCACTGTGTTGTCAAAAACGATGATGTCCACTGTGTCTTGCTGCGTTCCGCAAGTTGCGTAGTCCAGAGTCCAGACAAACCTGTTGACTCCCAGTGAGAGTCCAGTAGCATTCGATTGCGGGTCGTTGACATCGGAAAAAGATCCAGTTCCCTGGAAAACCGTCCATGTACCCACTCCCGGAGATTGAGGTACAGAGGCATCCAACGTGGTCGAAGTTGTTGGTAGACAAAGTTCCTGGTTGTCACCGGCATCAGCCTGAGTTCCACCGCTGTTGTAGACCGTCACTGTAATTTGATCTGAAGTTGATCCTCCTGCACAAGGCTCGTTGGTAATCGTCCATTCGAAAACATTTGCTCCAGTACCCAGTCCAGTGACTTCGGTTGCGGGGTTCGTGGCATCTGCAAAAGAACCACTTCCGCTCACGAGAGTCCATTGACCAGTGGCCGGGTAAATTGGTGAGTTGGCTTCAAGGAAAGTAGATGTTTCTGGCAAGCATAAGTTTTGATCTCCCCCGGCATTCGCTGCTGCTGCGTCTTCAAAGTAAAGACTGATTGTCACCTGATCGGAAGTAGTTCCTCCGGCACAGCCGCCATTTTCGATGGTCCATTCAAACACGTTGTCTCCAACTTCAAGACCGGAAACCGTTGCGTTCGGATCGTTGATATCGCTAAAAGAGCCGTTTCCGCTGACAACTGTCCAGGTCCCCTGACCGGGAGCTGGCACGCTGTTTCCCTGAAGAACGGTTGATGTGGTACTCGAGCAAAACTCCTGATCGGCTCCCGCATCGGCATCGTCAGCGTTGTCGTCAAAGATGAGAATTGTGATCTCGTCTGTGGTGGTCGCTGGAGTGCAAGGCCCATTGGAGATTGTCCACGCAAAAGTATTGACTCCCACGGTCAGTCCTGAGACTGTAGTGTTGGGGTCGTTCGCATCCGCAAAAGCTCCTGTTCCACTAACAACTGTCCAGGTTCCAACTGCCGGGAAGGTGGCACTATTAGCCGAAAGACTGGCAGAGCTCACCGTGGAGCAAAACTCCTGATCTGGTCCGGCATTGGACTCTTGCTGATCGGTTGGAAAAATGAAAACTGATACCTGATCACTGTCTTCACCTGCGCAAACTCCGCTGTCGATGGTCCACTCAAAAATATTCTCTCCGACAGTCAAGCCGGTTACTTCTGTGTTTGGATTGGTTGGGTCGTCAATGATTCCGGTTCCGCTCACAACTGTCCACTGTCCGGTGGCGGGGAAAACTGCTGCGTTGGCGTTGAGTGTAGTTGAGCTGATAGGTTCACAAAACTCTTGGTCTGCACCTGCATCGGCTGTCGTTGCGGCATTGTCGTAAACGAAAATCGAAACTTCGTCTGTAGTGATTCCCGGATTACACGGGCTGTTGTTCGTATTCCATCTAAATCTGTTTTCGCCAACACCAAGACCTGTAACTGTGGTGTTGAATTGCGTTGGATCGGTGATCGTGCCTGTTCCTGAAACCAAAATCCATTCACCTGTTGCCGGAAAGATCGGTTCGTTTCCTGCGAGAGTTGTAAAATCTGTTGGTAGACAAAGTTCCTGATCGGGACCTGCAGAAGCTGCTGGTGCGCTTTCTTCGTGCACGAAAATCGACACCTGATCTACTGTGATTCCAGAAGGGCAAGGGCCATTATCGATGGTCCACTCAAATACATTTTCGCCCACACCGAGGTTGGTGATTTCTGGAAATGATGAATTGGGGTCACTGATGTCACCTTGACCGCTGACGAGCGTCCAGGTACCAACTCCAGGGAAAACCGAGTTGCTGGCATCCATCGTTACCGAAGCAACTCCAGAGCAGATCGATTGGTCGGGTCCGGCATCGGCATTTGGGGCGTTTTCATCGTACACGATCACAGTAACTTCGTCAGAAGTTGCCGCAGGATCGCAAGGCCCGTTGGTGATTGTCCACTGGAAAGTGTTTATCCCGATGCTCAGGTCTGAAACAGACGTGATTGGATCGGTAGGGTCTGCGAAAGTTCCGGAGCCGTCAACCAATTCCCATTGGCCAGAAGCAGGATAAACCGGGGAGTTGGCGTTCAATGTTGTTGAAGACTGCGTAGAGCAGATTTCGATTAGATCGCCTGCGTCAGCTGCTGGTTGTGAGATGTCGTAAACTAAAACGGTTACCTGATCGCTCGATGCGCCAGAGCACGCTCCGTTGTCTACAGTCCATTCATAAATATTTTCACCCACAGGAAGGTTGGTCACTGTGGCATTCGGATCGTTTGGATCGGAAAAATTCCCGCCACCCTGAATGACTGTCCACGTTCCCGTGCCCGGTCCTGGCACTGGCGAAGCGTCCATGTCTGCCGTCACAGAAACGGCCAGATTGTAGCAGTGTTCCTGGTCTGGGCCTGCTTCAGCTACGGGTGCATTTTCGTCAAAAATGGTGATGGTAATTTCATCGAAATTCGATCCCCCACAAGGTCCGTTTTGGACAGTCCAGCGAAAAACATTTTCACCGATTCCCAAACCACTAATGTTGGCGTTTGGATCGTTGATATCGCTGATAGTTCCGTTTCCACTTTCGAGTGTCCAGGTCCCCACAGCGGGCGATACAGCTGCGGTGGCTTGCATCGAGTAGGTGCTGGTGGGCGTGCAATAAGACGCATCGGGACCTGCTTCTGCCGGAGCTTGAGCGCCTTCGAAAAGTGTGATTTCTACCTGATCTGAGTCACCGCTTGAGCACGGTCCGTTGTCTAAAGTCCATTCAAAAATATTGGATCCAACTGACAGGCCGCTGACAGTTGTGTTCGGATCGTTGGCATCAGCAAAAGTTCCGGTTCCACTAACAACCGTCCACGTTCCAGTTGCAGGGCTAACTGGAGAGTTTGCCGAAAGTGAAGCTGAAGTGAAGCCTGTTTCACAAAATTCTTCGTCCTCCCCAGCATCGGCTATGGAAGCAGAAGAGTTGTAAACCGTGATCGTCACCTGGTCGGAAGAGGAGTTTCCGCAAGCGCCATTTTCTACGGTCCACTCAAAAATATTTTCCCCTACCTGAAGATTTGAAACGACTGTCTGCGAATCGGAAGAATCACTGAAAACTCCAGCACCTGAAATCACTGTCCAGGTGCCATTGGCGGTAGTTCCGAGAGCACTACCCTGGAGGTTATAAATCTGGTCGCTCGAACAGATGGCGTCATCGCTTCCGGCATTGGCCACGGGCACAGAGCTGTCGTAAATAAAAATTTGCACGATGTCGGAGGTAGTTCCGCAAGGGCCATTGTCGATTGTCCACTCAAAACGGTTCAATCCAAGTGCAAGACCGGAGACTTCCGCATTCGGATCGTTTGGGTCGTCAAAAGTTCCGGTTCCCTCGAGCACTGTCCATTGGCCCGTTGCCGGTGCGATCACATCGTTTCCTTCCATTTCGAAAAGCACAAAATTGGCTTCGCAAAATTCCTGATCCTCGCCTGCATTTGCCGCAGGCTGGTTCTGATCGTACACATCTATCTGTACTTCATCAGTTGTGTTTCCACCCAAACACGGACCGTTTTCCACTGTCCAGGTGAGGATAGTTGTTCCCACCTGTAGGTTCGACACCTGAGCATTTGGGTCGTTTTCATCGCTTATAAAAGCATTTCCTGAAGTAACATTCCAGGTGCCCACAGCGCCTTCACTCAAAGGGCTTCCATCAAGTTGAAGTGAAGTCTGATCTGAGCAGATGTCTTCATCGTTGCCGGCATTTGCCGCAGGCAGCGTTCCATCAAAAATGGTAATAGTAACCTGATCAGTATTTAGTGCGCATCCATAGTCCTGGTTCCACTGGAAAATATTTTCTCCAACCGACAGGTTTGTGACTTCGGTATTGGGACCGAGTGGGTCAGCAATGGTTCCTCCGCCAGCGACTACAGTCCAGTAGCCATCCACCAATGGATCTGGATCAACAGCACTCAAAAAAGCATTTGTTTCACCGCAGAATTCCTGGTTAGCTCCGGCATCGATGGGCGTGTCGGGATCGACAATGTGGAAAACCAAATCGATTTGATCTTCGAAATCGAACCTGTTGGTGAGGCTAAAAGTGACAGTGTCTTTTCCTGTGAAGTTAAAAGGAGCAGTGTAAGCGAAGCACGTGTCATAAGGAGCCTGAGATGGTGCTACCGTAACTTCACCCTCGCTATCCGAAAACTCTACAATGTTGTGGTCGTTTCCACAACTGTAGACTTCCATGCAGTGGTAAACAATGTCACCAGGGCAGAGCGTGTCAACGGTGTAGTTTGTGGAAGGAACATTCTCGAAAGGATCAATGAATTCGAAAGCATCATCGAAACCAGAGAGGAATCCGTAGGTCCCTGTTGCTCCGTTGTTTCCTGTTAGAAATCCAACGTGGAAAAAGCCGTCAGATGAAATGATGTTGTCATTTTGGAGAGTTTCCTGAGGGAAAGTAACTCCCACGTAATCTGGATTTCCCTGAACATTTTGGATAATTGCTGCATCGTAATCCGTATAAGGTACGCCATTCAACTCGAGTGTCGATAAGGCATCTGTCGTGGCTATCACATTCATCGCCTGGTAGTCAGCATTCTGATCGAAAAGAGAAAACTCCACGTAGCGACTCCCCGTGCAGTTTAGCTGAGGCATGAGTGACATTCCAACTTCATCATCATCGGATGCACCGGTTACGTGGTAGGTGTAAACTTTCTTATCCGCGTGGATATAAAGAGGATTCCCAAAATTGCCATTGAGGGTGTAGCTCAAAAACTCTCCCTGATCGAGAGTGCCGATAGGAGCGGGAATTCCATTTCTCCTTACTTCTGTATCGTCTTCTGTGGCCACCACAATCACATAGTCAAAAGGGTTGTCGTTTTTTCCTTTGATCATGATGTAATCTGTGCCTACTAATTCGATAGGAACGAGCTGATCTGTTCCTCCATCTGCCGCACCGCCTCCTTGAATGCGCGTGTGGGTAGAGCCACTAATCACTACAATTTCTTTGTCGCTGGTGACATGACCTCCGGCTACGTGCTCGGTGGGACCGTGGCCTCTCACCAAATAGCTTTCTCCTGCATCAAGCGTGAGTGTAAATGGGTTTGGAAGATCTCCCGCACCCGGCTGATACATGTCGAAAGGAGTTTCAATGGTGATCTGAGTATTGTTTTTCGTAGCCATCACGGAGATGAAGTGATGTTCGTTGGGACCGTAAGTTGCGTTTTGATTTCGAACCTGGCTGCCCGTCCAAAAGTCTGTTCCGAGTCCGCTTCTTCCTTTCAATGTTACTACCGTTTGGTTGTGCACTCCGGAAACTCTGTGCGAAACCTGAATCGCTGCAGAGGAATTTATCAGAAACCCATTTTGCAAAATCTGGTTTGAAATCTGAGTCATCCCAAGGGAAGGAGTGAGCGGAATGTTGAGAGGGTTTCCCGAAGATACCACCGTGTCGATCACGAGAGTAGTTCCATCAGAAGTCTCGATATGCACATCTACCGGATTGGAAAATGGCGTAGAGATAAAAAGCTCTGATGGTTGGTTTTGCTGGGCGTTGCCGGTTTCCCAAATCGGGGGCATCCAGAATTGTGTATCGAACTGGGCATGCACAGAGAAAATAGCACAGAGGAATGCAACAGTTAGCGTTGCACGTCTAATTCGGGCAGAAGTTGACGTTTTCATTTAATTGCTCCTTAAATATTTTGACCTTCTGAATGGTCTTGCCATTCAGTAGATTTACTCGTTTTAGCGGTTTAGGTTACCCTAATTTGCAGAGCAATTCTACCACTATTAAAGTAGTAGCAGTGTAAGAAGCCGGCCTTTAGACCATGTTGACTTTTCCTACAAGGTTGTAGGAATGAGGAAAGGCTTTTAGAACATCTTTAACTGAGAAGTGTGGCGTGGAATGAAGTCGTCAAAATTAAGAGGCTCTTTTTCCCATTTGGGTAAAAACTGTTTTCGAGCGAGTTCTACCATTTGTTTCACTTGCTCAGCGTATCTTCCTTCGCCTTTCATTCGTGTCTTCCAACGGCTTTCGTTGAGAGTCCCTGAGTGGGTGGCTTTAATCTGGTTAATAATTTTTTCAGATCGGTCTGGAAACTTTTCTTCTACCCATTTTTCGAAAATCTCGGCAATTTGACCGTTGAGTCTCACCATGATGTAGCTCACAGTTTTGGCTCCCCGTTTTCCAACTTCTTCCACGAGTTTAAACACTTCGTGATTGTTCATCCCTGGTATAATTGGAGCCATATTTACGTTAACGGCTATTCCATTTTGGGATAAGACTTCTACCGTTTTTAGTCGTTGTTTAACGCTGGCCGTTCGAGGTTCTAAAACCCTTCGAAGAGATTCGTCAAGTGAGGTGATCGAGATAGTTACTCTCAACAGACCTCTTTCATTTAGCTCCCTTAGTAAATCAAGATCGCGGAGTATTAAGCTGTTTTTGGTGATCAGGCCTACAGGGTGACGATGGCGCAAGCACGTTTTCAGCAGCTGACGCGTGAGTTGAAACTTTCGCTCGGCTGGCTGATAGCAATCGGTGTTGCCGGAAATTACGATAATCTCAGGCTTGTAAGATTTAGAGGCGAATGCTTTCTCCAGTAATTCAGGAGCATTCTTCTTAATCAGGATATTTTTCTCGAAGTCGCGGCCGGCACTGTATCCCCAATATTCGTGGCTGTTTCTGGCATAACAGTAAACGCAGCCATGTTCGCAACCCTGGTACGGATTAATTGAATAGTTGAATCCGATATCCGGGCTGTTGTTTTTACTGATAATGGATTTCGGAAATACTTCGAGGTAGTTGGTTTTGTTCGATTCCGGTTCTTCACCTTCCAGGTGACAGTATTCGAGATATTCTTCGTCAGTCAGGTATTGATTTGCTTCAAACCTGTTGTGCGGATTGTGCTGCGCACCGCGTCCGTGAATATCTTTCTTGGAATTACTCATTTTATTAGAGTGCTAATATAATGAGCGAAAAAATAATCAACAAGAGATAGTGAATGTGATGAGACTACATTCTTTCCACACCGGTTTTTCCATAGTGAGCGGTGAAAGCTACGATCATGCAGGAAATAATCACTCCGAGGCTGATGGCCAGGAGCGCGTGACTTCGTTTCACTTTGAAAACGTGAGCTGCGATTGTCCCCATGTAAGCACCAGTGACGGGCAATGGAATCATTACAAAAAGCATAAGTCCCCAGAAGCCATATTTCTGCACTCTTTCACCAATCCCGGACTTGGCGCGTCTTGCGAGCTTAATGCTTTGCCTCCTGTAACTCTTATACTTCCAAAAACGCGTGTCGAATTTGTCGATCAGGAAAGTCAGCAAGGGATAAACCAGTAAGTTGGCGGAGAGCCCAACCAGAAAGACCAAAACCGGATTAACATCTCGAATAATGCCATAGGGAATGCCGACTCTGGCTTCTCCAAGTGGAGAAATACTTATAAGAAATACCCAAGCTAAGTGCGTTATCATTCCAAAATTTTCAGAAGCGCAAAGGTAATTGAAATGATAAATTGGCGATTCTAAATATTTCTAAATATCGAAGTTAGTCCTTAATCAGCTTGAGCACCTTTTGACGATCTCCACTCATAGAGATCCGAATCAGATAGATGCCGGTTTCCAGCTCACTTACATCCACTGATCTGAGATTTTCACCCTTCCGGTGGATTTTTCCTGTGAGATCGAGGACTTCAACAAAAAACTGTTCGCCTTTAAGTCCTTTGATCTGTACTTTTTCAGAAGCTGGATTTGGGTAAACGGAAGCATGAATTGGCTCCTGTTCCTGCACATCGATAGTACCATCACCTAGATAGTTGAAGAGTTCTCCGGTCATTTGGCCATCTGAGTAGTTTCTAAAATAAGTGGCAATTGGGAAGCTGATATTCTCCTCGTACCAAAAATAGATGGTGTCAGTAGTAGTTGTCACAACCTGGCCCGATGTAGATTCTTGAGCATTCCTCACGATTTGGATGCGCAGTGCATTGGAGAAAGTTTCTTCAGGAGTAATCAAAGTTCCATAGCCGTCTGATGTTACATCAACTGTTCCTTCCCGATCGAAATTCTGACCGAAAATGTCGATGGTACCCGAATAAGTGTCTGAGTAACTATCGCCATAGGTGAATGGAAATCTCATTTGATCCTGGCCGTCAGTGTAGATGATGCTTGCACCTGAGCCAGAGGTCCCATAAAAAGTAAAAGCATTGTTGCCAGTTCCAAAGTAGGTGTTGGTTCCCTGTTGGTTGAAAAAAATATCCGCTTCGGGAAAGTCAGCGTTGCTGCTGGACTCAATATCCACTGGTGCCGAACTCGAAGGCTCCAGCGATGAAAAATCCCAGGTCACGTCTTCGCCCGATGGTCCTGCATTGAAACCTCCCGGTAGAGAACTCACAATTTGCTGAGTGAATTGATCGCCCACGCTTGGATTGTGTTCAGATGCAGTCACAGTGATCTGAGTGAAGGCCGTTAATACACAGAAAGTTGTCGTAAGTGAAAGTATCAGTTTTTTCATAAGTCGCTTTGAGTTTTCACGAATATGAAAATCTCAAAAGACAATCCAAAACCTAACACCCGAAGATACCTAATAGGCTCTTTCTTTTCGGCCTTCCATGTAGTAAATGAAAGCCCTATTCACCACCTTGTTGCCACCAGGCGTTGGGTAGTTTCCAGTGAAGTACCAATCTCCCAGGTTGTTTGGACAAGCCTTGTGAAGGTTTTCTATCGTCTGATAAATGATCTCTACCTCTGCATTGATTTCAGGTGGTGTGAGAAGTTCAGAAATCTTGGCAGATATTTCATCTGCCGAAAACGGTGCATAAACTTCTTTCACGTAGTTTTTTATCTGCTCTTTGGGTAGGTTTTCCTGCTCTTTGCACTTCTGGTAAACCGACTTAAGCACATCTTCTTTTCCGTTTTCTTTGAGAAGTGCCACCGCAGCCTGGAAAGCAATGAAGTCGCCCATTCTGGCCATGTCGATGCCGTAGCAATCCGGATAGCGAATTTGGGGAGCAGACGAAACCACAACAATTTTCTTGGGGTTCAGGCGGTCGAGAATACGAATAATCGACTGGCGAAGAGTTGTTCCGCGAACGATGCTGTCATCGATCACCACCAGGTTATCTTCCTTGTCTTTGATGGTGCCGTAAGTGATGTCGTAAACGTGGGCCACCATGTCATCGCGGGCATCGTCCTGCGTGATGAAAGTTCGGAGCTTGGCATCTTTAATCGCAATTTTTTCAACTCTTGGTCGAATGCTCAGGATGTCGATGAGCTCTTCGTCATTTTCATCCAATCCACGCTTTTTAATCTTCTTCAGCTTTACCTCATTCAGATAATCTTCTACGCCTTTAATCATTCCGTAGAATGAAGTCTCAGCCGTGTTGGGGATAAACGAGAAAACCGAATTTCTCAAGTCGTAGTCCACCGATTTTAAAATGGCTGGGACGATGAACCTACCGAGGTTTTTGCGCTCCTCGTAGATGTCTTTGTCGCTTCCGCGAGAAAAGTAGATTCGTTCAAATGAGCAAGCTTTTCGTTCTAGTGGTTCGCGCACCTGCTTCATGCTCACCTTACCGTCTTTTTTGATAATCAGCGCGTGTCCCGGATCAATTTCTTTGATGCTCTCGATGGGCACGTTGAAAGCCGTTTGAATTACCGGGCGCTCTGAAGTGACCACCACAACTTCGTCATCTTCGTAGAAAAATGCCGGGCGTATTCCCGAAGGATCGCGGAGAACGAATGCATCTCCGTGACCCATGAGTCCGGCCATGGCGTAACCACCGTCCCAGTCTTCTGCAGATCGCTGCAAAATCCCCTGAATATCCAGGTTAGCTGCGATGCGATCTGAAATTTGCTTTTTGGAGTAGCCCTGTGATTTGTAGAGTTGAAAGAGGCGTTCATTTTCTTCATCCAGAAAGTGACCTATTTTCTCCATCACCGTAACGGTGTCGGCTTTTTCTTTTGGGTGCTGTCCGAGTTCTACAAGCAGTCCAAAAAGCTCGTCAACATTGGTGAGGTTGAAGTTTCCGGCAACAACCAGGTTTCTGGTCATCCAGTTGTTTTGGCGCAAAAACGGGTGACAGCTTTCGATGCTGTTTTTCCCAAAAGTACCATAGCGCAGGTGACCGAGAAAAAGCTCTCCAGTGAATCCGAAGTTGTCTTTCAGGTACTGTACGTCTTTGAGTTTTTCAGGGTCGTTCTTTTCGAGTTCCTGAAATCGACTGTTTACCTGATCGAAAACATCGGCAATGGGCTTGTTGCTGTTCGATCGCATTCTGCTGATGTAGCGCTTGCCGGGCTCCACATCGAGTTTGATGTTGGCCAAACCGGCACCATCCTGACCTCTGTTGTGCTGCTTCTCCATGAGCAGGTACATTTTGTTTAGGCCGTAGAATGCTGTTCCGTATTTTTTGCGGTAATAGTCGAGTGGTTGTTTTAACCGGAGAAGTGCGATTCCGCACTCGTGCTTGATAGCGTCACTCATTGGAATTTGCTCGAAATTTGAGCTGCAAAAGTACGGATTTTAATAGGAATGGAAAGTTAAATTCTCAAAGGTGAAGTCGTTCGTTTTCAATTCCGTTTTTTCCGGATTTTCGGATCTCTGGAAGTGTGGAAAACGGCCTGGATGTAGATCACGTTTTTCTTCTCATCAACAGAAAAGTGAACCATGAATGGGAATTTCTTTAGGGGGTAGCAACGCGTGGTATCGTAACGAATTTGAAAAAAATGAACGGACTTGAGTTCTTCTAAGGATTTATAAACTTCTTTGTAAAATCTTCGGCCTAATCCAGGTTTCTGTTAATTGTACCAACGGATAGATTTTTGAATATCTACTTCGGCTTCTTAAAGAACTATAATATCCGGACTTTTAGTCATCCAGGTTGGATTTATCTTTTATATCATCCCATTTTTTGGCGCTACCTGGATTCTGCTCATAGTGCTTCATTCGTTCCCTCACAATTTGCTTGTGCTCTTCTGGAATTTCATAGTCGTGCGAAGTTTCCGTTTCGTCAGAGATTTCGAAGCCCAGGTGCTTCACGAGTTCAAGGAAAAACTTGACTTTATTCTCTGGTATTTAGAGTGTGACTTCTTTCATGGTGCATTGAGTGTCTGTAATCAAATTTAAGAAATCCTCTCTATGCCCGAATCAAATGAGCGAGAGGGGAGACCATCTCAGGTTGAGCATTTAATTCCTTCCCCATTCTGCCTTGCAATCCTCCCGTGTGAATCGCCAAAATTTTTGTTCCGGATTTCACTTTACCATGTGCGATTAGCTCTAGTAAACCATACATCATTTTGCCAGTGTAAATCGGGTCGAGTGGAATTCCCGTTGTATCTTCGAACTCTTTCATAAAGGCCAAAAGGTGCGGTGTAGTTTTGGCAAAGCCACCAAAATGGTAGTCTGTGATGAGGTCGAATTTGTGATCGAATTCCTTTCCTACTGCCGGATCGCCCAGCGTCCAACCGGTAAAACTGTTGATTTCTTCTCTAAGAAACTCACCGCCTTTAAGAGCCGGGAAGCCCCAGGCTTTTTGATTGTCTTTTAGTGAGAGAACGATCCCGCTCAAAGTGGCTCCTGTTCCGCAAGACGTGGCGATGAGGTCGTAATCCACATCCTCTTTTTCAAGGATTTCCATGCAGCCATTTACACCGAGAAAGTTGGAACCGCCTTCGGGAATGATGTAAACCGAGCCGTGTAGATCGCGCAGCCACGCTTTGAAGTAGTCTTCATTCTTTTCACGGTATTCGGCTCGCGAAACAAATTGAAGTTTCATTCCGCACCCCCTGGCAAATTTCAGCGTGTCGCTGTACTCTGCAGGTTCTTCGCCCCGTATCACTCCAATCGTCTCGAAACCAAATTCCTTTCCTGCAGCAGCAGTAGAAAAGATGTGATTGCTCCAGGCTCCGCCAAAAGTGAGAATCGTTTTGTGGCCGAGTTCACGGGCTTTTTCGAGGTTGTATTTAAGCTTGAAAAACTTGTTTCCCTGAACCTCCGGGTGAATGCGATCCAACCTTTTGAGGAAGAGTTTTACTCCTGCCTTCTCCAGAAAGGAGAAAGTCAATTCCTTATTTATGGCTTTGTCGAGATCAATCATGAAACGCAATTTAATTTTTCTCAGTCATTCACGAACAACTGGCATTTTGAACGATTTCTTTTCGATGTGAAAAATGGAATAACTTTTTTTGCATTCGATTGTTGCAAAGCCGTAACCAAACTAATTTTGAAAGAGCAGACCGATGGCAGAGATGGATGACATGTCGGGCTTTAACCCGTTCCGTAAGCTGGATCCCGAAGACTTTTATAAAAGTCCAGAAGGCTACATAGTTTTTACAGAGAAGTATCATTTAAAAAGAGGCTATTGCTGCCGCAGTGGCTGTAAGCACTGCCCTTATGGATTTACCAATCGCAAGGCGAAGTGATCTGCCCGAAAATGGCTGTTTTGCCCAAGTCTCATTAACTTTACACGATCAAAAATTTTTCAGTTATGCCAACGCTCACAGACACCATGTCCAAAGAAGATTTTCAGAAAGCTATTGTGGAGGGAATTCCTTCGGATATTCCTGCTGCAAAACCCTATGATCCGGAAGCTAATCACGCACCGAAG
Source organism: Halocola ammonii (assembly GCF_049334165.1). Lineage (NCBI taxonomy): Bacteria > Pseudomonadati > Bacteroidota > Flavobacteriia > Flavobacteriales > Halocolacceae > Halocola > Halocola ammonii. The sequence continues at coordinate 312,508 of NZ_JBEGHD010000001.1, read as the reverse complement.
CGAAAAGAAATTTTGAATGAAAAGGAAAAGCAGTTGGCGCTGAAAAATGCTCTGCGCTACTTCCCCAAAGAGCAGCACGCTGAATTGGCACCTGAGTTTGCGCAGGAGTTGAAAGATTACGGAAGAATTTACATGTATCGCTATCGTCCAGATTACGAAATGTTGGCCAGACCGATAGACTGGTATCCGGCTAAATGCCAGCAAGCTGCGGGGATAATGGTGATGATCCAAAACAATCTCGATCCGGCAGTGGCGCAGCACCCGCATGAACTGATCACTTACGGTGGAAACGGAGCGGTTTTTCAAAACTGGGCGCAGTACAGACTGGTGATGAAATACCTTTCGGAGATGACCGAAGAGCAGACACTGATCATGAACAGCGGCCATCCGCAGGGGCTTTTTCCTTCCCACAAAGATGCACCGAGAGTGGTGGTGACCAACGGGATGATGATTCCGAACTACAGCAAGCCAGACGACTGGGAGAAATTTAATGCGCTGGGTGTGACACAGTACGGACAAATGACTGCAGGTTCTTACATGTACATCGGGCCTCAGGGAATTGTGCACGGTACAACGATCACCGTGTTAAATGCCGGAAGAAAAATTTCAAAGTCGGGCGAAGGACTGGCCGGAAAGCTTTTCGTCACAGCCGGACTCGGTGGAATGAGTGGGGCTCAGCCAAAGGCAGCAAGCATTGCTGGTTGTGTTTCGGTGACTGCAGAAGTGAATCCAAACGCGGCTCACAAGCGCCACAAACAAGGATGGGTGGATGAAATTATCGAAGACCTGGACGAGCTGACAGAAAGAGTGAAGAAGGCAAAAGCAGGTAAAGAAGTCGTGTCGATTGCCTACCTCGGAAACATTGTGGATGTCTGGGAGAAATTCGATAAAGAAGGCGTTTACGTTGATCTTGGTTCCGACCAAACATCGCTTCACAATCCGTGGGCTGGTGGTTACTATCCGGCAGGATTGAGCTTTGAAGAGTCCAACAAAATGATGGCCGAAAATCCTGAGCAGTTTAAAGTGAAAGTTCAGGAATCACTGAGAAAGCAGGCGGCTTCAATCAATAACCACACTGCAAAAGGAACTTATTTCTTCGATTACGGAAATGCCTTCTTGTTGGAAGCTTCCCGTGCCGGAGCCGATATCATGAACGAAGACGGTGATGGGTTCATCTATCCTTCTTACGTGCAGGACATCATGGGGCCGATGTGTTTCGATTATGGCTTTGGTCCGTTCCGCTGGGTTTGTACGAGCGGCAAGCCTGAGGATCTTCAAAAAACCGATGACATTGCCTGCGAAGTGCTCGAAGAAATCCGCAAAAACTCACCTGAAGAAATCCAGCAACAGATGGCGGACAACATCCAGTGGATTCAGGGAGCACAGGAAAATAAACTGGTAGTCGGATCGCAAGCAAGAATTCTTTATGCCGATGCAGAAGGTCGAATGAAGATCGCCAAAGCGTTCAACGATGCTATCGCCAAAGGTGAGATCGGACCGGTAGTTCTCGGTCGCGACCACCACGATGTTTCGGGAACAGATTCGCCTTACCGTGAGACTTCAAATATTTATGATGGATCTCAATTCACAGCCGACATGGCCGTGCAAAACTTCGTGGGAGACGGTTTCCGCGGAGCCACCTGGATTTCGCTGCACAATGGGGGTGGAGTAGGCTGGGGCGAAGTGATCAACGGAGGTTTTGGAATGCTCCTCGATGGATCTGAAGACAGCGAGCGCAGACTAAAAATGATGCTCCACTGGGATGTAAACAACGGAATTGCACGCAGAAGCTGGGCCAGAAACGAAGGGGCCATCTTCGCCATCAAACGAGCGATGAAAGAAGAGCCAAGACTGAAAGTGACTTTGCCGAATGTGGCGGATGATGATTTGGTGAAGGGGGTTTTGAAGGGTTAATCTAAATAAGGAAGGTTCGCGGTATCTCGTCTATCGTCCCAGATTAATAGGACAATCAGTGATTTTTCGCTGATTTGATAGAAGATCTTAAAATGACGAATTTGCCTATACCTCACCTTTTTAGTGTTCGTGGGGGTACCGGCTTCAGGAAAGGTTGCGGCTAATTTCATGGCCTCATTGAAGAGTCGCTCAAGTTTTTGGGCGTAAGTAATAGACCTATTTCTATTAATCCAGTATTCGAAGATTGCCAGTTTGTCCCTGTTCGCTCTTAGAGACCAGTGGACTGTTTTTTCAACCATTCTGAAATAAATTTTTCAGATTCTTCCTGAGTCATAGTTCTGCCTCTCGAAATATCTTCAAAGGCTTCATTAACCTTGCTTTCTTGTTGCGGGTTCAGCGTGTAGACTTCAGTGAATTCTGTTTCTGCCGAGATAAGTTGCAGGATTTCTTTGAGAACAGATTCATTCTCAATTTCAGATATCCGGTCTATGATTAATTGTTTGATGCTCATAGGAATAAAATTAAGAAAAAGAATACAAAACCGGCCTCGAAGGCGAAGCGTCATTTTCAAACGGGGCAAACTGAATTTCCAGCAGATAATCCCCGTCTTTCACTTCATCGGGAACGAAAATCAATTCGGTGATGGTTCTCTCCAGATTTGGATTTGAAGGATAATTCCAAAAGAGGTGATGAGCTGCCAGTGCACCTCCGTCTTCTTCACGGTCTACTGAAGGTAGGTCGAGCAGAAGGTGATCTGCTCCGGCATCGAGAATTGCCTGGATGGCATCAGTAGTTAGGTAAGCCGGATTGGTGTTTGAGTAGTTGGTGGTTTTTTTGAGCGAATCGTTAGGAAGAGTTCTGATCACGATGGCCTTTCCATCAAATCCTTTCAGCTTTTCTTTAAGTAAATCTGCAGTGATAATTCGATCGCCTTTTTGGGTTCCGTCTTTTGATCCGTCAGCAACTTCTGGTTGTACCGAGATCAATCGGGCCCAGTGAAAGTAGTTTTTCAAAGTCTGGTTGATGCTGTACTCTTCATGGCTGATGTGACCCACGCATTCTGTGTGGGTGCCGTTTCCGTGTGGGTTAAATTTGATGTCTCGAAAATTCACCGAGCCACCCAATTTCACACTTCCGGTGAACTGCTCGGTCATCACCGGTTCGATGGAAACCGGATCAACGTACCAGGCTAAGGCGCCTTCTTTTGAGGAAAGAAGCAAACTGATGTCGATGGGTTTTGACAAGTCGACTTTGACTTCCCTGTCTCCTTTTTTGATGGTTGCGATCATGATTCAATAATAAAGAATTCTGCGGCAATTCCATCGGCCATCAGCATTCCTTCTTCGGTGACTTTCCAGGTGTCGGCTTGTTTTTTTATCCAGCCTTCATCTTTGAATCGCTTCAATTCGTTTGCAAACTTCTCTTCAAAATCGACTTCAAATTCAGTCTTCATTTTTTCCACTGAAACGCCCCAAATCGTTCTTAAAGAAGTCAGGATGTACTCGTTGTATTGAGTGTTTAAGCTCAGTTCTTCGGTTTCTATCGGAAGTCCGTCTTTCTCCAGCGACTTGATGTAGCGGCTGTTGTTTGCGACATTCCACGAGCGACTTTTTCCATCAAAAGAGTGTGCCGAAGGACCAACTCCGAGGTAGTGCTTGCTGAGCCAGTATGACGTGTTGTGACGAGAGTAAAACTCTGCTTTTCCGAAGTTGGAAACCTCGTAGTGATCAAAACCGTTTTCCTTCATCGCCTTCACCATTATTTCAAACTGGTTGGCGGCCATTTCTTCGTCAACTGGGTTTAGCTTTCCCTTTTTCACGAAGTGTGCAAAGGCAGTTCCCGGCTCAATGGTGAGGCAATAGCTGGAAATGTGATCGGGCTTTAGATCGAAAGCCTGTTGCAGGTTAGCTTTCCACTCCTCGTTTGTCAATCCCGGAATGCCGTAAATCAGGTCGATTGAAATGTTTTTAAAACCATGATTTCTAGCTGACGGAACACAGGTTAGAGCCTGCTCCACATCGTGAGCCCGGTTCATCATTTTGAGGTCATCAGCCCGAAAAGATTGGATGCCGATACTGAGCCGGTTGATCGGCAGTGCTTCCAACTCTTTCAGCTTTTCTTCTGAAAGATCATCCGGATTGGCCTCCAGCGTGATTTCTGGATTTTCGGTTACCGGAAACAACTCGTAGACTTTATCCAAAATCGACTGCAGTTCCTGTGGGTTCAGCAAACTGGGAGTTCCACCACCGAAGTAGATGGTTTCTACCGGTTGATCGTTGAGGTAGCCTTTTCGCAGCTCGAGCTCCCTGCGAATCGACTCTACCAACTCAGTCCGCTGCTTCAGCGAAGTCGAAAAGTGGAAGTCACAGTAGTGGCAGGCCTGCTTACAAAACGGTATGTGGATGTAGATTCCTGCCATTGATTTTTACGCTCGTCTATAAATGTCCGATTTTTTCGTTACGCTAGTTTTGAAACCAGTCATTTACGAAAGTAAACTCCTTGCTTTCAAAACTTCACAAGCCTCGAACTTGAACATTATATTTCAAGCTTAAGTGCAAGTTTATTGATGACAGCACCGAAGCTATTCTCCCATCATGCCAAGAATCCGCTCATTAGTCTCATTCTCCTTCAGCTCTTCCAGAACCTCCTGCACTTTGGCAATTTGAGCTTCAATTCTGGAGATTTCACTCTTCAGGTTTTCGACTTGCTTCGGGTCTGAGTTTTCCGAGCTCTGCGCTGCTGAGAGTTCTTTTTCAAGACTCTCCAACTGAGCTTTGTAGTCCCCTCTGATGTTGGTCAACCCCTGATAGCCGCTGTACTTTATCCACCAGGTGTCGGTGTCAGTCACGGTGCTCTCAAAAACCGGAATTGCCTTGTTGATCACCTGATCGTTTTGCCCGGTGAGAAATGCCGAGTAACTCTGCATAAATGGGAAAAGCTCGAATCCGGTGACTTCTTTTGACTTCGCAATGAAAAACTCGTTGTGCTTCGGACTTCCGTCAGCCGCGTAAAGCTCTGCGATGTTCAATAAAATCTCCATTGATTCTTCATCTTCGAGTTTTTTAGCTTCTGTCATCGCCTTCTTCGGATTCACCTTGTGAAGTGCTTTGAGTGCTGACCCAATCACAGTGTAAGAGCTATCGCTGAGGTGGTTGACAAAAAGCTGCTCGTAGTTCTGTTCTGGGTAAGTCGCTGCAAGTGTTTCAATCGCAGTTGCCACCACACGCGAGTTCGAGTCGTGGTCAACCATCTGGTTAAGCACGTTTTCGATTTGAGGTCTGGCAGCTTCTATTTTGTCGACACCGCCCAACGCCATTGCGCGAATGTTCCAAAAAGGATCGGTGAGTGCTTCAAAAATAATTGTGGTATCACCGGGAATGCTTCGGTTCAGCGCAACGTTCAGCGCCTCGTAGCGATCGAAGTAATTTGATGAGTTTTCCCAGAGTTCTTGCCACATTTCGTCTGGCTTGTTGTCTGTTTTTTGGGCAAGCAGTGATTTGTCTGCATCCACTTTCACGAGAGTCGGCTTCGAGTCTACATCGAATCTGAACATCTGCTCATCGTGCTCCAGCCAAACGCGTTGTCTGCGGTATTCGTCACCGTTCCAAATTTCAATGTCGATGGGGAGCTTAAAGATCGGAGCCGATTCGAGGTTTTGCATCTGCTTGATCACCACTTGCTGCTGTTTTAGCGAATCGTTGTAGAAATAGCTGATGTCGAGCACCGGGTGACCGCTGTTCAAAAACCACTGATTGAAAAACCAGTTCATGTCTTTCCCTGTCACTTCCTCAACGGCAAGTCTGAGGTGGTGGATCTCGGCAGGTTCAAACTCGTTGTCCTTGAGGTATTTTTCCAGTGAAGCAAAAAATGCTTCATCGCCAATCGTTTTTCTGAGCATGTGCAAAATGGAGCCACCTTTGTTGTAAGAGTGCGCGTCAAACATGTCCATGCGGTGGTCGTAGTGGAATCGAATCAAATCCACTTTCTTGTTTTGCGCTTCGGAAAAATAACCGCCATTCGCATTCTGACGATGGTAGTCAGCCTTGTCTTTTCCGTATTTGTGTTCAAACCAGAGGTACTCTCCGTAAGTCGCAAATGATTCGTTGAGCGGTAGGTTGGCCCACGACTCGCAGGTTACCAGGTCGCCAAACCAGTGGTGGAAAAGCTCATGAGCGATAATTGCTTCACTGTCGCCATCGAGCAACTCGCGATCGGTTTGCTGAACAAATTCTCCAAAAATGCTGGCAGAAGTGTTCTCCATTGCTCCCGAAACATAGTCGCGAACGGCCACCTGGCTGTACTTTGCCCACGGGTATTCGTAGCCCAACGCGTTTGAGTAAAACTCGATCATCTCGGGAGTGTTACCGAAAATCTTGAAAACGTAATCCTGATACTCTTCTTCCACGTAGTAGTCGACTGGAATTTCTTCTCCGCTCTCGCGCATCCACTTGTCGCGACCCACAGAGAATTCTCCAATCGCCATCATGAAGAGGTAAGGAGCGTGACGAAGATCCTGTTTCCAGTAGTCGGTGCGGGTGCCGTCTGCATTAAAGTTGCTGTAAACCAACTCGCCATTTGAGAGGGTTTTGAATCGGTCATCTACCGTGATGAAAATCTCCTGGGTGGTTTTTTCATTTGGCGTGTCCATCGTTGGGAACCAACACGAGCTCGCTTCAGTTTCTCCCTGTGTCCAAATTTGCTGAGGCTTGTCTTCGTTGCCCATTGGGTTAATAAAGTAAAGCCCCTTGTCAGAAGAAATTGCCGCGCTTCCACCTTCCGGCAAATCGTTTGGGCGAGCGGTGTAATCGATATAAACCATGAACGTGTCTGTCCTGGAAAAAGTAGTGTCGAGGTCGATGAAAACTTTCAGACTGTCGTAGCTAAAGCTCAAATCTTTCTTCTGGTTGTTTTCGCCCATCATGGCGATCTTGTGGAGGTCCATCCCTTTGGCGTCAATCACCAGGCTGTCCACATCGTAGAAATGTGGCTTAAAGGTGAGTTCGGCTTCTCCAAGCAAGTGCTGCTTTTCCCAGTCGAAGGAAACATCGAGGCGCGTGTGCAGCAAATCGTTGGTGATCGTGTTCGAGGCGCGATAAACTTTTTCAGGTTTTGGTTCCACTTCAATTTCCGGAAGGTCGATTACCTGAGGAGCCGAGGTTTCAGCAGATTCGTTGGAGTTGCTCAAAAGCTTGCAACCAGAAAAAAAGATGGTCGCTGCAAAAATGGCCACTAAAGAGATTCTGTTCATGAGGGTTTCAATTTACCGGCAAAATTAAGTGATTGACTCAGCTGGCGAAACAATATTCGGTTTATCGGAAAATGGATTGGATGAAGGGTGGGAGAAAGGAGGGAAATAGGGATTGAGGTAATTGGGGGATTAAGGGATTGAGGAATTGAAGTGGTTCGAGTTATTGTCTTTCGGAATTTTAAAGCTTGGTGCCTGATGCTTTTGGAGGTGAATTAGAGATAAAGTTGTGTGGCCGACTGGAATTAGGACTTTTGCCAGTTGCCAGTTGCCAGTTGCCAGTTGCCAGTTGCCAGTTGAAACTTGGTGCTTGGAATTAACCACCTAAGTCCCAGCGGGACGACACTTTGGTAGAATCCGGGTTTGACGATTAAAAAACGAGAGTCCCGGAGGGACGACATTATGGTTAGTTCACCATCCTAAAATCTGCAACGTCCTACTTCCACGAGAACTTCACACCGAGGCCGAGAACCATTATATCGGAAACGGACAAAGCTTCGTAATTGTCATCGTGAAAATAACTCGCCAGGTAGAGGTCGTTGGTTCCAAGCTCATAAAATGCCGATATGCGGTTCTTATCGCCAAGCGAATAAGTCACTTCACTTCCGATAAAAACATTGAACCGAAAAGCCGAAGACCACCAATAGTATTTCCTGGGGTATCTTTCTTGAAGTGCCGAATTGATAAAAAAATCATCTCCCGTAGAAAAGCTGAGGTGCATTCCAGCTCTAATAGGCTTGAAATGAAAATCGTCCTTTTCGATGTTCCAAAAAGAGTAGGTTCCTGTGGTTGTCAAAATCCAGAAGCCATCACCTGCGGCAAACTGCTCTGGCAGATGGCCAAGCTGAAAATCGAACTGCAGGTTTTTGACTCGGTTTTCGTATCCGAAGCCTACAGATAAAACTCCTTTTCCACCAGCAAACTCGCCCAGAGCGTGGTCTGGAATCCAGTCTACTTTTTCATCACCTTCTTGAGAAAAAGCCGCAAGTCCAAGAGCTAAAGCCACGAAAGTTAGAATCGTCCTCCTCATCAAAACTCAATGATTTGGTGAGAAAATGCGCCCGATTTGATATCGAGCAAAACGAACCGTTCTTTGCCCACGCTGTCGGTGTTGATATACGGAACACCAGAATTTTTTAACTCTCCACTGCCGTAGTTGTGGTGGTGACCGTTTAAGGTAAGCACAGGAGTTGGCGAGCTTGATAGAATTTCGAGAAATTCACTTTCGAGGCCCGAGTCGAAATCCTGACTGAAAATGGGGACGTGCATCACAACGACTGCCAACTCAAAACCTTCTGAATTTTGGACCTCAGATTCGAGCCAATCAAGATCCGGTACCCTTCCATTGAAATTGAACTCCCGGCTGTTGGTGTTCAGGAAAATGAACTTCACTCCGGAGTGGTTAAAGCTGTAGTTGTAAGGTCCGTACATCTCGTTGTAAACGTCTTCTCCCTGGGCCACAAAGTCGTGGTTCCCAATCACCGTAAAGTGGGGAGCATTCAGTTGGTTTAACCTTTCGCCCATCCAGTTGAATTCCTGGCTGAGTCCAAAATCTGTAATGTCGCCAGTGTGGATTACCAGATCAATATCGCCTCTGCCATTCACTGCTTCCACAAAACTCTCTGTGTCTTCGTAATGCCTCTGAGTGTCGCCAATCACAGCTATTCTTAGTGAGTCCTTTTCAGCAGTAGCTTGCAGTTTGGAAATATTCCGTTCGGTGAGGTTTTTATTATCTTCGTCCAGAATTAGCTGATTGGGGCTGTACTCCAACCAGTCGCAACCGCTAAAAGAAAGCGATAGCAACAGCAGAAAGGTCAGGTGAACAAAAGGCGACTTCTTCATTTTTGACATCTGCAATTAGGCATAACGAATTAAAGCTCTTAGGATTTGATAAAAGCAACTGTAAACAAGAAGAACACCTACGAAATCGAAATGTTGCTCGGTGACATTATCGAAGGAAAGGTAAATGAAAAAGCATTTGAGCTGGACCTCATTAAAACCGGGGAAGACAGTTTTCACGTGCTAAAAAACAATCAATCTTTTAACATTGATTTGCTTGGATACGATAGTGAAGAAAAGGTTTACAAAATTGCGGTTAACGGAAATGCCTACAGCATCGAGCTCGAAGATGAGTATGACCGACTACTCAAAGAAATGGGGCTCGAAAACCTTGCGGCTGCCAAGCAAAAGGAACTAAAAGCTCCTATGCCGGGGAAAGTGCTTAGCGTGATGGTAGAGCCAGGACAGGAAGTGGAAAAGAACGAGCCACTGTTGATCCTGGAGGCCATGAAAATGGAAAACGTCATAAAAGCACAGGATGAAGCAGTAGTGAAAAGCGTGAAAGTAGAAGAAGGCAAATCGGTTGAGAAGAACGCTGTCCTTATCGAGTTTGAGTAAGTTCAGGCGCTTCAGTTTTTCTAAATTCAGATTTCTAAAAAAGGCGATCAGCCATGTCTTTCTGAGTAAATAAAATCAACTCAGTTAGCTCTCTTGTCAACACCAAATATTCTCTACCTTTGGTTGAGAACACCCAAAAACATTATACCATGAGCACATTTCAGGACTACAATTTTTCAGGAAAACGCACGCTTGTTCGTGTAGATTTTAACGTTCCTCTTGACGAAAACGGCAAGGTGACAGACAACAGCAGAATCAAAGCTGCTTTGCCAACGATTAAGAAGATTTCAAAAGACGGAGGTCGGGTAATCTTGATGTCTCACTTTGGAAGGCCAAAAGGAAATGAAGAAAAGTACTCTTTGAAACAAGTAGTTGCCGAGCTCGAGGAGCTGCTCGGTAAAAAAGTAATGTTTGTGGATGAATGCGTTGGTGAAAAGTCGCTGGAGCAAACTGCCCAACTCAAGAAAGGTGAGGTAGCACTTTTGGAAAATGTTCGCTTTCATAAAGAAGAAACAGAGGGCGATGAGTTCTTTGCCGGTCAGCTTGCCGAGCACGGAGATGTTTTTGTAAACGATGCCTTTGGCGCAGCTCACCGCGAGCACGCTTCCACAGCTGTTATTGCACGCTTCTTCGAGCACGACAAACTCTTTGGTGCTCTCATGGAAAAAGAAATTATGAACATCGATAAAGTGCTCTACGGATCTACAAAACCCGTAACTGCGATTATCGGTGGAGCCAAGGTGAGTAGCAAAATAGAAATCATCGAAAACCTCATGGACTCGGTGGACAATATGATCATTGGCGGTGGAATGGCTTTTACTTTTATCCGCGCTCTCAAGGGCCGTATCGGTTCAAGCCTCACCGAAGACAAGCGACTACAAACAGCTCTCGATATTATGGATCTGGCAAAGCAAAGCGGAGTGAATTTCCTCCTGCCTACCGATGCCATCATCGCAGATAAGTTTGCCAACGATGCCGATCACAAAACTTGTGACATCAAGCAAATACCCGATGGATGGATGGGACTGGACATCGGTCCTGCCAGCACCAAAAAGTTTGCTGAAACAATTCTTCACTCACGCACCATTTTGTGGAATGGCCCGATGGGTGTTTTCGAAATGGAAAACTTCCAGACCGGAACCAAAAAAGTAGCTGAAGCAATTGCTGACGCCACGCAGGCGGGAAGCTTCTCACTCGTGGGTGGAGGCGACTCCGTAGCGGCACTTTCAAAATATGGCCTCGGAGAAAAAATGAGCTACGTCTCTACAGGCGGTGGAGCTATGCTCGAGTATCTCGAAGGAAAAGAGCTACCTGGAATAAAAGCCATCAAGTCAGCGAGCCTGGCCAGCGCAGAGGAGGAGTAGAATGAGTCGCTGCACACTTCTCATAGCATTTTTATTTTCCAGCTTTGCGGCTGTTGCTCAGGATGCTGCGGTATATCCCGAGCGTGAGGTTTTTTACGGCACACGAGTGCTCACCATCGAGGGTGGTCACATTATGCCCAACCAGTCGAACGTCTGGAATTCGGCTTTGATTACCATTTCCGACAACAAGATTTACAAGGGTTTTTCCACTTCCACATTCGATGTGATGTACAATGTTGATGAGGGGAGGCTACTTCCAGATCGCAGCCAGTTTAGTGGAGATGTGCTCTACACTTACCGAAATGGTAAAATTTACAAGGGAGACAGTAATTTTCCTTTGGATGTGGTATATACATTCAAAAACGGATACATTTACGAAGGAGACCAGGAGGCAGTGTTCGATATTCTCTACACCGTTGAGGGCGAGATCTCAATCCCCGAGTTGTATGGAATTTTGCTTTGCCTTGAGTTGATTTAGTAACCTTTACCAAACCACTATCTATGAACTCAGTGCTACCAAGACTTTGGAAAATGCTGCTCCTTTCCTGCGCACTTCTATTTTTCCCTTTTAGTGCTTTTCCCCAGCTGGACTCACTTCAGCAGCGAGTTGAAAATGCGCAATCGACAGAGGATCGGCTTAAGGCTCAAATCGATCTCATCGTTTTTCTCGATGACAAGGAAGGTGAGGCGGAGTTGATCGATGAGGTGATAGAAACAGCCAAAAAGGAGGGTCTTCCTTACTTCGAATTCCAGGGCAGGATTCAGAAAATCCAACTTCTCGAAAATAATTCGGAGCAGATCGAGGCTTTCGAAAAGCTGCTGGAGGAAGCTCAATCGAGAAAAGTTGAAAAAATTTACCCCGAGATCTACGTCAACTACAGCCGCAGCCTCATGAAAGCCGGAAAGTATGAGATGGCTGTAGAGAATGCCTTTTCCGCGCTTGAAGCTTCGCGCAAAGTCGATGAGGAACACCAAAAACTGAGAGCTTTTGACTTGCTGGGCAGAAGCTATTTTTTGCTCGGACAGCTCGACAAGAGCAAGACTTACTTTAAGAAAAGATTGGAAGCTCACCTGGAAGGAAAGGATTATGAAAGTCTGGTGAGTGCCTACAACAACCTGGGAATTATCTACAAAAGCGAGACGAAGTACGACTCGGCTATGATTTACTACGAAAAGGCGCGGGAGCTTAATCGCGACCTTAAAAATGATGCAGCCCAGGCCCAGTGCAACATCAACATAGGTATTCTTTACTACCAGCAGGATAGCTCGAGAAAAGGGCTGGACTATCTCTACGAGGCACTGGAACTAAGCGAGCCACTCGACAACAAGGAGCTTGATGTGAAAATCCTGACCAACCTCGGTTTGGTTCACCTCGATTTAAAAAATGCTGCTGAAGCTTCCGAGTTCGCCCGCAGAGCAATGAAAGTAGCCCGGGAAATCAACTATCCAAAAGCGGTGGAGTACCACTACTACATTCTTTCTGAAGCGGCAAAAATTGATGGCGACTACGAAAGCGCACTCGAATATTTTGAAAACTACAAGGCCATTGAAGACAGCCTGGTGAATGCCGAGAAAGAAGCGCGAATTGCAGAGCTCGAAGAAAAGTATGAGACCACTCAGCTGAAGCGAGAGAACCTCGAAAGTGAAAAGCAAAAGGAAAGAGCGGAAGCCGGAATGAAAATCTCCATCCTCGTGGCGATCTTGCTCGCTGTTGTAGTGCTGGCCTTTGTTTTCCTGTTCCAGCGAAATCGGATCAAAAGCGACTACAAGGAAATGGAGCTTAAGCAAAAAGCACTGCGTGCCCAGATAAATCCACACTTTTTATTCAATGCACTCAATTCCATTCAGGCGTCCATCATGACGGATGACAAGAAAGTGGCCATTTCTTACCACAGCAAATTTGCCCGTTTGATGCGGCTGGTGCTCTCAAATTCTGAGAATCCTTCCATACCGCTCAAAAAGGAGCTCGAGCTGCTTTCACTTTACATAGATCTGGAGAAAATGCGCTCCGATGATTTCTTTGAAACAGAAATTGAGGTTTCAAAAAGCATAGAACCTGAGGCAGAGCTTTTCCCATCAATGGTGTTGCAACCGGTCGTAGAAAATGCCATTTGGCACGGCCTGATGAACAGAAAAACGCCAGGCAGACTTACCATAAAGGTGGAGGGTGATGAAAAGCGGATTGTCTGCAAAGTGATCGATAATGGGGTGGGAAGAGAAGCCGCTCAAAAAATTGATCGCGAGAAGGTGAAAAACCATCGTTCCTTCGGATTGGAGGCTACAAGGAGGAGATTGGACCTCTACAGCAAATTAAAGAAGGTCAGCACCAGCTTCGAAATTCACGATCTTAATGATCAGGAAGGCCAGCCTGCCGGAACCATGGTAGAGCTGATTGTAGGACGCGCAAAGTAATCACAGCAACCTCAATGTCTTGAGGGCTCTTTTTAACCCGTATATTTGCAGTCGCTTATGGCAATACGCAAAAAAGATATCCGATCGCTCAGTCTCGAGCAGCTCACCGATTTTTTTGTAGAAAAAGGCGAGAAACCTTTCCGTGCAAAACAAGTCTATCAGTGGCTTTGGCAAAAAGCGGCTCACAGCTTCGAGGAGATGACCAACCTCTCGAAGTCCACACGAGCGATGCTTGAGGAATCATTCGATTTAACAGGAATCACTATTGGAGACTTGCAAGTGAGCAACGACCGAACGGTCAAGTGTGCATTTGAAATCGATCGCGGGAAAGTGGTTGAAGGAGTTTTGATTCCAACTACTTCGCGAATGACTGCCTGCATTTCTTCGCAAGTTGGCTGCAGCCTGGCCTGCAAATTTTGCGCTACCGGCAAGCTCGATTTGATGCGTAACCTCTCGGGAGGAGAAATTTTTGATCAGGTGGTTGCTCTTCGTGATCAGTCTGAAAATCGCTACGGAATTCCGCTTTCAAATATCGTTTACATGGGAATGGGCGAGCCCTTGCTCAACTACAAGAATGTAATGCAGTCGGTAGATCGAATCACCAGTCCTGATGGATTGGGCATGTCCCCTAAAAGAATCACCATTTCTACAGCGGGAATTGCCAAGATGATTAAAAAAATGGGCGATGACGAGACCAAAGTGAACCTCGCTCTTTCTCTCCACGCAGCAAATGACGAGAAGCGAGACAAGATCATGGCTATCAACGAGTCGAACAATCTTGAAACGCTGGCCGAAGCGCTCAGGTATTTCTACTCCAAAACCGGGACACGCGTCACTTTCGAGTACATCATCTTCCGCGATTTCAACGATTCTATTCAAGACGCCCGCGAGCTGGCAGAATTCTGCAAAAATGTTCCTTGCAAGATCAACATCATCGAATACAATCCGATTGACGGAGGTGAATTTGAGCAAGCGGATATTGAAAAAGTTGACGCTTTTGCCGAATACCTCGAAGGCTGCAACCTGGTAGTCAACATTCGCAGATCCAGAGGGAAAGACATTGATGCTGCATGTGGACAGCTGGCAAACAAAAACAAAGCTGCCGTAAAAGCATGATTTCAATTTTCGCCCGTTTCGATTTTAACCTTTTCTTCGCAGCATGAATTTAGTCACGGGTAGCACAGGACTCATAGGCTCTCACCTTTTGATCGACTTGTTGAAAAAAGGCGAGTCTGTTCGAGCGATGAAACGCAAGACCAGTGACATTTCTGTGGTGAAGGATCTCTTCAGATTTTACCAGTGCGAATCTCTTTTTTCTAAAATTGAATGGGTCGATGCGGACGTGACAGATGTGCCTGCATTGGAAGAAGTAATGACCAATGTTAGCCGGGTATTCCATTGCGCAGCGGTGGTTTCGTTTCATCCTTCCGATGAAGAAAAGATGTTTAAGATTAATGTGGAAGGTACTGCCAACGTGGTGAACGTGGCCATGGCCGTGGGAGTCGAAAAATTGATTTACACCAGCAGTGTGGCAGCTCTGGGTCGCAACAAAGCTGGAGAGCACATCGATGAAAACTCTACCTGGAAATCAGGGTCCTTCAACACCAAGTATGCAGTGACAAAAAACGCTGCCGAGAATGAAGTTTGGCGAGGAATCGAAGAAGGGCTTTCTGCCGCAATGGTGAATCCCGGAGTGGTTATCGGCCCGGGAGATTCATCGAGAAGTTCTGGTGCCTTGCTGGGCAAAGTGGATAGCGGCTTGAAATTCTACCCTACCGGAACCAACGGATTTGTAGATGCCCGTGATGTGAGCAAGGCCATGATCAGACTAGCTGAAAGTGACATTTCTGAAAAACGTTTTATACTCGTTTCTGAGAATCTCAAGTTTAAGGAGTTGCTGGACACCATGGCGAATAAGCTGGGGAAAAAACCACCTTCTGTTGCAGCCAAGCCGTGGCTTCTAAAGCTGGCAACTCGTGCAATGTGGCTGCTAGAAAAGCTCACAGGAAAGAAAGCGCTTGTGACAAGAGACAGTGTTCGCTCCAGCCCTCACGATTTTTTCTACGACAATGCGAGGGCTAAGAAGGAATTAGAAATTGATTTTATTCCAGTGGTAGAAGCGGTAGAAAATGCCGTGGCTTTCCTGAGAAAAAACTACTGATCGACTTTTACCGAATCGGTGTCGGCATTCACCGAATCAGGATCGGACATCAGTGAAAGGTTTTCAATGACGTTGTCATAAATCCCCGTCATCTCTTCATCCTGACCAGACCAGTATTCGAGACTTTCTTTGAATTCTTCCTCCGAAATTTCGTGTTTTTCGAAAATCTGTTTGTAGTAGATCGGGTAGAGCAATTTTGGATCTTCGTCTCGGATAAATCGCTGACGCATGGAAGCTTCCAGAAGCTGAACGTCAGTCAGTACTTCTGTAAAATTCTCTTTGCTCATCACCCCTTCGGCAATTTTTTGTTCTTCTTGCTGTTCACCGCAAGCAGCCACCAAAAGCACAGAGAAGAGGCAGAGAAACGCGAGCTTTTTTATCATCTGTCGAAGGTGAGTCTTTTTCCTCTAACGGAATCGTTCACTTCTCCATTGTCGTAAGCCAGGTTTCCGTTCACCCAGGTTTTCTTTACGGCAGATTTAAACGAGTAGCCCTCGAAAGGCGACCACCCGCACTTTGCCAAAATGTTTTCTGTAGTCACAGTCCAGGGGCTGTTGAGGTCAACAAGGGTGAGGTCGGCAAAGTATCCTTCTCGAATGAAACCTCTTTTGTTGATCTTGAACATTTCGGCCACATTGTGACTGGCTTTTTCCGGAATGCGCTCAAGGGGAATTTCACCGCGGTGGTAAAGCTCCAGCAAAGAGACGAGTGAGTGCTGAACCAGCGGACCACCAGACGGAGCTGAGAAATATTTGTTGTTTTTCTCCTGCAAGGTGTGTGGAGCGTGATCCGTTGCTATCACGTCAATTTTGTTGTCGAGCACCGCTTTTACAATAGCCTTGCGGTCTTCCTCAGTTTTCACCGCGGGGTTCCACTTGATGTGTGTCCCTTTAGTTTCGTAAAAACTGTCGTTGAAAAAAAGATGATGAATACAAGCCTCAGCCGTGATTTTCTTGTCTTTCAGCGGGATGTCATTTCTAAAAAGCTCTGTTTCACGAGCGGTAGAAATGTGGAGGATGTGCAATCGCGCTCCGTGTTTTTCTGCCAACTCTACTGCCATGGAAGAAGATTTGTAGCAGGCTTCAGCACTTCTAATTTCCGGGTGGCACTCAATCGGAACGTCCTCTCCGTATTTAATCCTGTAGCTCGCCTCGTTGGCTTTTATGGTCTCTTCATCTTCGCAGTGGGTGGCGATCAAAAGCGGGCATTCTGAGAAGATTCCCTCGAGTGTTTTTTTGTTGTCAACCAGCATGTTTCCGGTGGAAGAACCCATGAAAACTTTTACTCCGCAAACTTTTTTTCCGTCAGTTTTGAGTACCTCATCGAGGTTGTCGTTGGAGGCACCCATGAAGAAGCTGTAGTTGGCAGCAGAAACCTCTTCGGCCCGGTCGTACTTGTCCTGTAGTAATTCCTGAGTAAGTGCTTGCGGAACGGTGTTGGGCATTTCCATGTAAGAAGTGACACCACCGGCAACGGCCGCTCGCGACTCTGTTTTGATCTCTGCCTTGTGAGTCAGCCCCGGCTCTCTAAAATGCACCTGATCGTCAATCAATCCGGGGAAAAGGTGCTTGCCTTTGGCATCAATGACTTCCTGTGCTTCGTCAGGATTTATTTTTCCTGGCTCCGCAACTTTTTTGATGAACTCACCTTCCAGAAGGACATCCAGTTCCTGAACTTTTCCTTCGTTCACAACTTTTGCTCCGCTGATTAAAACTGACTTACTCATTTTCGCCTCCTGATTTTTTTAAATCTCATTTTTAATACTCCAATAAACGCTTCTTTGAAAATATCGAGACTCATTTTTGATTCTCCAAACTCTCTGTCTATAAAAGTAATAGGAACTTCTTTGATTTTAAAACCGTGACGCCAGGCAGTGTATTTCATCTCAATCTGAAAGGCGTAGCCTATGAACTTGATGTTGTCTAGATCAATGGTTTCGAGGACTTTTCTCTTGTAACACTTGAATCCCGCAGTACAATCTCTCACGCCCATCCACAAAATGGAATTCACATAAATTGAGGCGAAGTAGCTCATCAAAACCCGATTGGTAGGCCAGTTTTCAACATTGCCGCCTTTAACATAGCGCGAGCCCACGCTCACATCGGCACCACCTGAGTGGCAAGCTTCGCGAAGGGGAATCAAATCTTCCGGGTTGTGAGAGAAGTCGGCATCCATTTCGAAAATGTAGTCGTACTCTCTTTCGATGGCCCAGTAGAAACCAGCGATGTAAGCCCTGCCCAGACCCTGTTTTCCAGAGCGCTCCAGAATATGAAGCTGAGAAAATTCTTTTTGCAACTGCTTGACGATGTTGCCAGTGCCATCTGGTGAGCCGTCATCCACCACCAAAATCTCGAATGGGTGAGGCAGGGAGAATACTTTGCGCACAATACGCTCGATGTTCTCCTTTTCATTGTAGGTAGGTATGATGACTAAACTATCCGGCAATGTTTGCGAGTTGGGCGACAAATATAGGTCAAATCAGATACCTCAGCGAACGAGGAAATTAACGGATCATTTTAAGGAATCCGACTTCAGATTTTGTGAGATGGCGGAACTCTCCACGAGGAATATCCTTTTTAGTTAATCCGGCAAACATCACTCTATCGAGCTTCTTGACTGAGTATCCAAAATGTTCAAAAATGCGTCTTACGATGCGATTCTTTCCTGAGTGGATTTCGATTCCGACCTGGTGCATGTCCTGACCGTCACCTACAAAATCGATCTCATCGGCTTTAATGAAACCGTCTTCGAGTTCGATTCCTTCGCGGATCATGTTCAGGTGATTTGGCTTTACTTTCTCTTTTAATTCTACGTGGTAGATTTTTCTGAAGCCGTGCTTTGGATGAGTGAGTCGCTTGGCGAGATCGCCATCGTTGGTGAAAAGCAATAGACCGGTAGTGTTTCTGTCTAGTCGGCCAACCGGGAAGATGCGTTCTTTGCAAGCCTTTTTGATGAGGTGCATCACTGTTTTTCTTCCTTCGGGATCGTCCATGGTTGTGATGAAGTTCTTGGGCTTGTTCAGCAAGACGTAACGCTGTGTTTCGCGGCTGATGGTTTCTCCATCAACTTTTATTACATCGTCTTCTTTTACTTTCGTTCCAAGTTCGGTTACCACCTTGTCGTTCACCGAAATCACTCCGGTTTTTATCAGCGTGTCGGCTTCTCTTCTGGAGCAAACTCCTGCGTTGGAGATATATTTGTTGAGGCGAATGAGTCCGTCATCAACTTTGGGTTTTGCCTTGCGAGGGTTGAGGTCACGAATAGGTACTTCCATTTTTTTGGCCGGGCGCTTAGGCATGCTTTTGGACTTGCCTTTGGCTTTTGATTTGGACTTATCGTCCTTTTGGCCCATCGGTTTGAGCTTCGGCTTTCTTTTGCTGTTGTTGTTTCTTCCTCTCATGATCCTCAAAAATTTTGGGTCTGCAAAGATAGGGTGATTCTAAGAATAGACTGTGCCAGTTGGGTTAAAGTTTACAAAAGCGGATAGAATGCACCTTCTATGTGTTTCAGGTCGGTACCGGATTGATTTTTAATGATCCCAATGACATCGAACCTCGCCTCTTTGTCGATGTCGTTTTCAATGATGTAGGCGTTGGCCGCTTTCACCAGTCGCTTTTGCTTTTTGACAGTTACAGCCATGGCCGGATCGCCAAGGTAGTCGCTGGTTCGTGTTTTGACTTCCACAATCACAATTCGATTTTTGGTCTCAGCGATAATGTCTACCTCCAGCCTGCCAAAGCGCCAGTTGCGCTCTAAAATGTCGTAGCCCAGGTCTTTTAAATGTTGCACGGCATGTGACTCTCCGGAATCTCCTTTTTGCTTGGTAGTATCTTGTTCGAAATCATAAGACATAAGAATAAAATTAGGATAAATTTGCCGAAATTTTCAACCAAACATGAAATCAGTACTTCGCTATTTTGTGCTGCTAGTTGCTTTGATCTCAATTAGTCAGTCGGTTTTTTCTCAGTCTGTCTTAGATCGAAAGGGTAATGTTTGGATGCAATGGGGCTACAATCGCACTACTTACGGAAAGAGCGATATACACTTTTCCGGTGAAGGCTTTGACTTCACTCTGCACGATGTTGTGGCCCTCGACATGCCCGAAGAATGGGATCCGTCAGTTTATCTGAATCCACGAAAGATGACCGTTCCTCAGTTCAATTTTAGAGTGGGTTTTTTCATCTCTGATCGCAATTCGATTTCTTTTGGTTGGGACCACATGAAATATAAGTTGCTAACCAATCAGGAGGTGAGGATAACAGGTACTATCGATCAGGATCAGTCTGAAGAATTTGACGGTGTGTACCATTACGATCGCATCAGGCTCGATCCAAAATTTCTGGAGTTCGAGCATTCCGATGGGTTCAACTTTGTGAACCTCACCATTGATCACCTGCAGGAAGCGTGGGTTTCTGAGAATCAGCGTCACGCATTGAATTTCATGGGTGCTTTCTCTGCCGGAGCTATGATTCCATGGACTGATACGAGGGTTTTCAATGTTCATCATCGAAATCGTCCACACGTTTCAGGCTATGCCCTCAGCGCACAATTTGGATTTCGGTTTGAGTTCTTCACAAACGGCTTTTTACAGTTTCGACTGCAGCATGGTTTTGCCAATCTGCCAGATGTGTTGATACAAGATCACCTTCCTTCCAGAGCCAGTCATTCGGTGTGGTTTACCGAGAGGTCTATTTCTCTGGGCTTTTACGTCCCTGTGAAGCGAAACAAAAAAAGGCCGGAAGAGAACTTCCGACCTTAAATGAATTTGAAAAGGGTCTACGATTACCTCAAGCTGAGATCTGCAGTCCCGATTTGCGTATTGTTTTCGTAGATGTGGATTTTGTAATCACCTCCCGGAGGTTCTTCCTGAAGAGTGTAGAAGATACAAACATCCGTCTCCTGGTTGTTGTAGTCAATGGTTCTGGAAACTGAGTAAGCCTTCTCTTCACCATCGAACATTCTGGTATCGTTTTGCTCGTCAGATTTCATGAGTTGACCATTCGGGTCAATAATTCTGAGGTAAATCGTCTTTTTTCCGGCAGGAGCAATTTTGTTCTCTCTCAAAACAAAGCAGGTTCTGAACATTTCTGCTCTTCGCGAACTGCGCGTGTCGGTTTGCTTACCGCTGTTCCTCAGTCGAATCGCCAGTGCATTGATGTTGTCAGTTTGTAAAGTCTGACCGGTTTCAATGATTTTTTCCATGTTCTCCTGTCTGTTTTCCAGCTCTTCATTTTTCTTCTGCACCGAGGTCACCTGAGTCTTCATGTTTTCATTCTCAGCCATCAGCTCTTTATTGAGCGTGTTCAGAGAGTCGATGGTGACAACGTAGCCCTGCATGATGTCTCTCAGTGTTGAAGCCTCTTTCTTCAGTTTGGTAATGCTCCAGTTTCTGTTTCTCAATTTATCGAGAAGCTCGTCTATTTCTTGTTTTTGAGCATCCATCTCTGCCATGAGCTGGTTGTTTTCAGTGTTGAGCGTATCGTAGCTCATTCTCATCTTCATGAGATCCACTTCCAACTTATCTCTTTCGGCATCGAGCTCAGAATACTCCTGTTCTTGAGTTTCAATTGTATTTCCTCTTTGAGAAACCTCGTATCCAAGGTATCCCACCACAAGAAGGAGAAGGATGATTACTATGATATAAGCCTTGTTATTCTTCATGCTTCGTTCAATTGTTGATTTGAATGATTTTCTCGTTTTATGCCCCGGTGAAAACCGGGGAATTATTTTTTATAACTGTGTCCAAATGTCAACGAAATAATGTGCCAAATTAAAAAGGTTATCGAGAATACTCGAAGATGAGTGTTGCTAGATTAGCCCCGGCCTGTTTTCGAAGAAGTGAGTAGGTGAACGCATCTTTAAGCGGAATAGTACAATCGTAAGTAAAACCGGGCAACGCAGGGCTCACAAACAGTGAGAAGGCATAAAAAACCTCATCGTTTTTCCAATTCAATTGCTTAACCAAAGTGCTTCATTTCCCCCGAGAGCATGACAGCTAATCGTCCAAATTTGCAGTGTGAGCAGAACTGTGAACGAGTTGGCTGCTGTGGAGAAAAATACCCGGAGTGTCAAAAACCTGTGGCAGAATTCGCTAATCGAGCTTGAGAACAGCGAGGAATGCCTCTTGTGGAACTTCTACGTTACCAACCTGACGCATCCTTTTCTTACCGGCCTTCTGCTTTTCCAGCAGTTTTCTCTTACGAGTGATGTCACCACCGTAGCACTTCGCTGTAACGTCTTTTCTCACCGC
The DNA here is from genome assembly GCF_049334165.1 of Halocola ammonii. NCBI lineage: Bacteria > Pseudomonadati > Bacteroidota > Flavobacteriia > Flavobacteriales > Halocolacceae > Halocola > Halocola ammonii. The sequence goes on along the minus strand of NZ_JBEGHD010000001.1, from coordinate 290,765 downwards.
TTTTACAGTTTCACGAGCGATAATTTTTGCACCGATTGCCGCCTGCAGAGCAATTTCGAATTGCTGACGCGGAATCAATTCCTTCAATTTAAGACAGATCTTTTTACCAAGGTCGAAAGCATGGTCGCGGTGGATTAGAGCTGAGAGCGCATCCACTTGGTCACCATTTAGCAGCACGTCCATTTTCACCAGATCCGACTTTTTGTAGCCAATTGGGTGATAATCGAACGAGGCGTAACCGCGCGAAACCGTTTTTAGTTTGTCGTAAAAATCAAAAACGATTTCACCCAGGGGCATGTCAAAATTGAGTTCCACACGATCAGAAGTGAGGTAAACCTGATTTTTAAGAATTCCGCGCTTTTCGATGCAGAGATTCATCACCGAACCGACATAGTCTGCCTTTGTGATCACAGAAGCTCCAATGTAAGGCTCTTCAACGTAATCCAGGTTTGATGGGTCTGGCATGTCGCTCGGGTTGTGAATTTGCTTCACTTCGCCATCGCTCAGGTAAGCCGTGTACGAAACGTTTGGAACTGTAGTGATAACAGTCATGTCGAACTCGCGCTCGAGTCTTTCCTGAACGATTTCCATGTGGAGCATTCCGAGGAATCCGCAACGGAAACCGAACCCAAGTGCTGCCGAAGCTTCTGGTTCAAAAACGAGCGATGCATCGTTCAATTGCAGCTTTTCGAGTGAAGCGCGCAGATCTTCGTATTCTTCTGTGTCCACAGGGTAAATTCCTGCAAAAACCATCGGTTTAACGTCCTCAAAACCTTTCACTGCCTGACTGCACGGGCGGTCTACCAACGTGATGGTGTCACCGACTTTCACTTCTTTGGCAACCTTGATTCCCGAGATGATATAACCCACATCTCCAGCTTTCAGCTCTTTTTTGGGAACCATCGTAAGCCCCAGGTTTCCAATTTCGTCCGCGTGGTATTTTTTGTTTGCATTTAGGAATTTCACTTCGTCTCCCTTGCGAATGGTTCCGTTCATTATTCGGAAGTAAGCGATAATCCCTCTAAAGGAATTGAAAACAGAGTCGAAAACCATGGCTTGCAAAGGTGCTTCAGGATCTCCTTCTGGTGCCGGTATTCTCTCCACAATTGCTCTTAGAATTTCATCTACACCGTCACCTGTTTTGCCGCTGGCGCGAATTACATCTTCGGGGTTACAACCGATGAGATCAACAATCTGGTCGGTTACCTCTTCGGGATTCGCACTGGCTAGGTCCATTTTGTTGAGCACCGGAATAATCTCCAGGTCGTGTTCCAATGCTAAATACAGGTTGGAAATGGTCTGGGCCTGAATTCCCTGAGTAGCATCCACAATCAACAGGGCGCCTTCGCAAGCTGCAATTGATCGCGATACTTCGTAAGAAAAATCAACGTGTCCGGGAGTGTCAATCAAGTTGAAAACGTAGTCCTGACCATCTTCCTTGTAGATCATTTGGATGGCGTGGCTCTTAATTGTGATTCCGCGCTCGCGCTCCAAATCCATGTCATCAAGCAGTTGCTCTTGCATTTGTCTTTGGTCCACCGAGCCAGTGTTTTGTAAAAGACGGTCTGCGAGCGTACTTTTTCCGTGGTCAATGTGAGCGATAATGCAAAAGTTGCGGATATTCTTCATCGTAATTCTATTCGTTTTTTGGCCGCTTCTCGAAATTTTGATCTTGGGTTTTCCAGTGTTATCAGTCGTTTAGTTTCTTTCTCTCAAACACTAAATCAATCGACTCGATTTGCCAAAGCGGTATGCAAAAGTAATCGAAAGGCAGGTGTTATTGAAACAACTGTGGAGCGAATTGATGCATCTGCAAAAAGGGAATTATTTTGCGTAATTTTTTACAACAGAAATTCACCCTGAAATAAATGTGTCAGGTAGGCAACTATTTGCGATCCACCTGTATCAATGAATCACATCAAAATGACGGAAGAGCAGATAGTAAACGGATGTTTGAAGAAAAATCCAGCGGCACAGCGCGAGCTGTACGATCTGTTTGCTCAAAAAATGATGGGTGTTTGTGTGCGATACGCAAATAGTTATGAAGATGCTGAAGATATTTTGCAAGAAGGGTTTATCAAGGTTTTTGAAAAGATAAACCAATTTAAAGCAACGGGCCCGCTGGGCGGATGGATTCGGATGATCATGATTAACACAGCGCTCATCCACATTAGAAAGAATAAAAAATGGCAGTTTTCAGAAGACGTCACAGAAATGGTTCACCTCAGCAACGAGGAGCACACGATTTTGGACGAACTGGCTGCCGAAGAATTACTGGAGCTGATAAAAACAATGCCTCCGGGATACAGAACGGTGTTTAACTTATTTGCAATTGAAGGCTTTAGCCACAAAGAAATTGCCGAAGAACTGGGAGTTAGCGAAAGCACTTCTAAAACGCAGTTTCTTAAGGCAAAGGCTCACTTGAGAAAGCAGATTGAAGCACCGGAGAAAAAAGAAAAAAGAGTTGAATAAAGGAGACGAAAAAATAAGAGAAGTTTTTCAGGATGCTTTCGAAAATTTCGAAGCACCCGTGAAACCATCAGCCTGGACTGGAATTGAGTCTGGGATGAATGCCGGTGCAAGTGGAGGAGCTGCTGGAGGTTCATCAATTACCAGCTGGATTTCTTCGAATGTGGCCTGGGTTGCCGGTGGAGTAATTGGCGTTAGTGCAGCCGTTGTCATAGCGGTTTCCACAATTGGAGATTCTCCAAAAACTGTAGACAAGCCTGTTGCATCAGAACAAACTGAGCAAGTTCAGGAAGAAACAAATGCTTCTGAAAAGGCTGCAAAAGAGGAAAGTGCTGTGAATGAGGAAGAAATTAACTCATCTGCTATCTCCAAAGTTGAGGAGCAAATCGACAGTGACTCTCAAAATCAAACGGCAACGAATCAAGATGATGTAGCTAAGCAAATAGCACCTACTTCCGAAAATTCAGAAGTAAAGAGTACCAACGAAAAAGCGATTGAGCAATCGGCTAATCAACCTGTTGTCCACGAAGAAACCGGGAACTCTGTTGCTTCAACTACAAGAGATCAGGAAGGTTCGCCATCAAATGAGGATGCGTCTGTTGAAGGTGAAGATTCGAAGGGCCAGCAAGAAAGCACAGATCAAACAACTGCAACTCCACTGAAGAGTACATTCGCGGTTAATGTTTCTGACGAATCGCCACTGAAGGTTTCGCTACAAGCGAACGATGCCTCGGCAGATCAGTATATCTGGAACTTTGGTGATGGAAAAACGGAAGTTACTTCCGCGCCAATCGCGAACCATACTTACGCGAGCGAAGGCAATTACACTGTGAAGCTCAGAGTGCGGAGAGGTGAATCTGAAAAAGAATCTACAAAACAAGTTGAAGTCTTTGGAAGACCAAAACTGGTCTTGCCAAACGTCTTCAGCCCAAATGGCGATGGAAAAAACGAATACTACTCCATAGATTTTAAGGAGTCAAAAAATATTGAAAGCTATACTGTAAGAGTGTTCACTTTGGACGGTGAGCAGATTTTCCAATCCCACGCAGATCAGACTGACTGGGGTGGGGAAATGCCCAATGGAGCACCAGCTCCTGAAGGCAAATATGTAGTGGTGGTCAAAGCAATAGCAACCAATGGGGATCCACTTACAACACAGCAAAAGGTGATTACTCTTACGAGATAGATAAAACCATATATTTGTTAGCCCTGAAAGGGACTAAGCCAATACTAAACCTTACAAAATGATGAAGCGATTTATAATGCTTTTTCTCGGAGTAGCTATACTCCAATTTGCAAATGCACAGGATGAGATAATCATTTCTGCAGAAGAATATGGCACGCTGAAAGCTGCTGGTGAGCTTCAGGAAGGGGCCATCTACGTGATGGAGGAGAGCCTGAGTGATGAAGAGCTTCACCCGGATGTTTACGACTCAAATTTGCAGGCTACTGCAGGTAGAGATGCATCGTGTGATTGCTGGGTTGAACCCGACAATACCTACGCCACACTGAACTTGTGTGACGACTGTTCTTCATCTTTCATTCCAATACCTTTTGATTTTTGTCTTTACGGAAATGATTACAATGGACTGTACATCAACGCCAATGGGAATGTAACTTTTGGAAACTCTTTCGGAACCTACACTCCTGCTGGATTTCCGGTGAGTACGCCTATGGTAGCGCCATTTTGGGCAGACGTAAATCTCAGCGAAGGTGGAAACATCAGATATAAAATTACTGATGATGCCATTTACATCAACTGGATGCAAGTTGGCTACTTTGGAAGTAATGCTCCGGGTCAAACCAATACGTTTCAGGTAGTTCTCACCAATGGAGAAAATGATTTTGTTGGATTAGATAGGAATGTATCCTTTTGCTATCAGGACATGCAGTGGACTACAGGAACTGCAAGTAGTGGTACCGGAGGTTTCGGTGGAAGCCCTGCAACAGTAGGTGCAAACGAAGGTGCAGGTGGAACATCTTACATACAATTTGGACGCTTCAACCAAAACAACGCATCTTACGATGGTCCATTCGGAGCGGATGATGGAGTTGATTACCTCGATGATCAATCATTTGGTTTTTCAGCTTGTGCTGATTTTTCTAACAACGTGCCTCCAGTGGCAACTGGTATTGGAAACTGTGATACTCTCTTTGTGTGTCAGGGGGAGTCTGTTGAGTTTAGTACGCAGTTTTTGGCTCCTGAGAATAATCAGGACGTCAACATAACTTTTGACGATGGAGGGCTGGATGGCTTCACCGATATTGACATTGTTGAAGGTGATGTAGGAGAGTTCAACGCAACTTTCACCGGCTCAACCGACAATGTTGGAGCTTTCACTGTAACCATTACGGCTACAGATACCGGTTCTCCGGCTGCTTCCACTTCTGTGACGATCACTATTGTGGTAACAGAACAGGAAATTCCACTTTTTGAAATTAGTGGAGACACGACTTTCTGCGGTGGAGGGTCTACAATCCTTTACGTTCCTGAAGGATTTGACGAATACAATTGGAATACTGACTGCGAAAGTGATAGTTGTGAGGTTGATCAATCCGGGACTTACACAGTTCAGGGAATTTTGAACAACTGCGATGCGACTGCTTCGATCGATGTGGAGGAAGGCGACTTTTTCTTGCCGCCAGTGCAGGTTGCCAACCAACCGATTTGTTCAAACGACTCCACTCTCGTGACCTCGGTCAACGAATACGAATCTTATAGCTGGTCTGTCTACCAGGACTTTCCTGGAACTGTTTACTCTGATGATCCAACTGGTCAAACAGTTTACTTATCATCGGGAACTTTTGTACTGAATGTGGAAACAGCTGATGGATGTATTGGTCAGCGAATCTTTAATGTTTCTTCTACGGATGCGTTTATTCCCGAAGATGATATTTCTGGCCTTTATTGTGATGGACCACAGGAAATCGAGTTTTTCGGTGCATACAGTGATGCTACTGCCGGATCAATCACACTTTTCCTGATCAACACTCAGCAGCCCGGCTGGCAGGGAGGCTCAGTTGATGTTTTTATCGATGGAGAACTCCAGGGGAATTACACACTGACAGGCAGTAATCAAACGTCTTACTCCATTCCTGTTACTTACGGAGAGTATGTTGAGATCATTTACAATTCTGGATCAAACGACAATGGAAATATTATAAACTTCACCAACTGCGGTGGCCCACCTGTATTTGATCAGCCCGGAATCGCAGTGAATACAATTCCTTCTGGAATTATCTACGAAGGCTACTCAGGTTGTAACTCCGATCCAGCATTTGGATCGTGGAGTGTGACCGGACCCGATTATGAGATCATCAACAATGACGAAGAAGACAATGACTACGACATCATTTTCGATGCTCAGGATTACGGTCAATACGAGCTTTGCTTTACGGACTCTGTTTGCGGTATTGAGTATTGCTACGATGTTGAGATTTCTGAAGAACCAGGAGTTCAGCTCGAAGAAGAAATACTCGTTTGTGATGAGGATGAGTTTGTGATCGAACCAGAAGAAACTGATCCGGCAGATGATGCCACAGGAGAATGGAATACGGGAGATCCTGATGGCCCTCTTACTGTGACCGAGAGTGGCGAATATTGCTACACGCTTTCAAATCAATGCGGACAAGCTACCTCTTGTATTGATGTAACAATGTCTACTACTCCAGACCCAATGCTTTCTGATACACTGGTTTGCGGTGGTACGGGGTCTGTAATTCTCGATCCCATTGCCAACGATCCTGGCTACGTTTATTCCTGGACTGGTGGTTCAGCCGATGGCTCTACCGATCCGCAGTTTGAAGCGACCGAACCGGGAACATACACGGTAACTGTTACTAGCCCATGTGGCTCTGAAGAAGCTGTTGCGGAAGTTTCAATCTTCCCGGGAGTGAACCCAATTATTGATACAGATAATACACTTATCTGTGATGGGACATCAGCAGAGCTCGTGTTAACGGGTGAGATAGATGGTGAAATCGAATGGAGCACGAATGAAAGTTCCAACAGCATCCTGGTAGATGAATCAGGGGAATATTGCGTGACAGTTTCGAACGAATGCGAGTCGGCTGAAGATTGCATCAACATCACAATTGCAGAGGACCCTACGGTCGAAATCACCAATGATGACTTCATATTGTGTGCGGGAGACCCTCAGTCTATCAACACAACGGCATCAGGATCTTTTGGAGGCATTTATATTTGGACAGCTTCATTTATGGAAGAGCCTTTCACCCAAACAGGCGAAAGCTTTACAGTATTCTCCGATGATATACCTCAAGACGCTCTGGGAGGGCCGATTACATATATGGTTACCATCAGTGGCCCGTGTGGTTCTGATAGCGATGAGATATTGGTAACTCCTGTGGTTTGCAACGTGGTTATTCCGAATATTATCTCTCCGAATAACGATAACAAAAACGAAGGCTTCTACATCGAAGGAATTGAATACTTCTCCTCTGTTCAGTTGAAGATTTTCGACAGATGGGGAAAAGAAGTATTTAGCGATGACAACTACTCAAATGACGATGCCTGGGAAGCAGAAGATCAAAACGAAGGAACTTATTACTATACATTGGTGTTGCCGACTGAAGAATTTTCAGGCTACATCACGGTGGTTCGATAGCCCTTTGCTTCAGAACAACCAAGAGAAGAATAAACCAAAGACTAATAAATAGATACTATGCGCAGATTATATCTAATGATGGCGCTGCTCACATTTTCTGGGTACGCAATTGCTCAGACGAGTGGCCTGGATGAAGAGGAGTCAGGTGAAAATGGTGTGTTTGAAATCACCACTGCAAATGTGATGGACTTGACTCACGAGGTGATCGATTCACTCATTGCAATCGATCAGTTTGATAAGCACGCTTACGATGAAGCTGTAGAAGCCATTCATGAGACAACGCCTATTGTGGCAAATGAAGGCGGAAGGTCTACGTGTGACTGCTACACCCCAGTGGATGAGACCTATACCCAGATTACTCAGAGTCAGTTTTCTCCAAGTAGTTTGGACGGATCATTCGGGCCAATTTCAATGCCTTTCACCTACAATCACTACGGTGCTTCTTACAATCAATTTTACGTAAGTACTAAAGGAGTGATTTCATTTGCGCCATTTGCGGATTTTACCCCGGAAGCTTTTCCTGGATCAAGCTATAATCTAGTGGCTGGTTACTGGGCAGACATCGATATCCGCCAGATTGGGGAAGTTTATTACAAGGTGACTGACGATGCGGTTTACGTGAACTTTGTGAATGTCGGCTATTACTTTTTGAACACAGATAAAACCAACACCTTCCAAATGATTATCACCGATGGTGAAAGTCCAGTGCTGGGAGAAGGCAATAACGTAGCCTTTTGTTACGATCAAATGGAATGGGCTCAGGGCGACTGGGGTGGTGGTTCTGGAGGAGCCAACAACCCAGATCCGGCTACAGTGGGTGCCGATAAAAGCTTTGGAAATCAGGGTGTTCAGTTTGGACGTTTCAATTTGCTCAATGATAACTACGATGGCCCTTACGGTGCACAAGATGGAGTTGATTGGTTGGACTTCCGTTCTATAATTTTCTCTTCTAACACTTCTGACAACAATGTGCCGCCAGTTCCAACAACCGGCAGCGCTTGCGATACACTCTTTTTATGTTTGAACGATACTGCCACTTTCGATCTGAGTTTCTTGTCTCCTGAATCCAGTCAGACTACGACTATCACGGTAGATGATACCAATGCCGATGGCTTTCAGATTCTCGAAGTAGATGAAGGTTCCATAGCCACACTCACAGGACTTTTTGTGGGTACAAGTGATAATCAGGGAACCCATGAACTGATTATTACAGCCACGGATGATGGCTCACCCGCTCAGTCTACGAGCATCACCTATATTATTCAGGTATTGGATATTACATTACCGACTCTCACGATTGAAGGGGATCCGCTCTTTTGTGCGGGATCTGCAGCCACTCTTACTGCAACAGAAGGGTTTGATACCTACAGTTGGAATACCGGCTGTACTACAAATGTTTGCGATGTAGACGATGGAGGTGAAGTGCTTCTTACTGCTTCTTTAGCTGGATGTGAGGCATCTGCATCCATCTTTGTAGACGAGACTGCGTTTTTCCTTCCTTTTATAGATATCGTTGGCAACCCCATTTGCTCAGACGATTCCTCAGAGGTTACAGTTCAAAGTGAATATGACAGTTATTTTTGGGAGCCATATCAGAACTTCCCTGGTGAAGTTTATGGTCCTGATGATGAGCAAACGGCAAATCTTGCAGCAGGAACTTACCGAGTGGTAGTGACTGACTCTGCCGGTTGCCAGGGGCAAAGAATCTTTAACATAGAGGGTATTGACAGCTACATTCCAGAAGATGAATGGAGCGGAATCTATTGCGAAGGACTAGAACCTGTTGAGTTTGATGGAGGATACAACAACCCTGGAACCGGTAACCTGAGCTTCTATATGTTCAGTAACTCGGGCTCTGGATGGCAAGGAAGTTACCTGTCTCTGATTATTGATGGAGATACGATTGAAGGAGAGTTTTTCACAACACTCAATCAGTTTACAATAGATACATACCAAATCACTTTTGGTCAATATATTGAGGTCGTTTATAACGATTTTGGTGGACCAACCAATACCGTGACAATATTCAATTGTAGCAACCAGAATCAAATTGAGCTGGATAATCTTGAAGAAGGAGTAGTTTGGGAAGGTTATGCTGGCTGTACTTCTGATCCAGCTGTTGGAACCTGGGAACTTGTCAGTGGCCCTGGAGGTACTTTTGGAACTACCGAAGAGTTTAACACAGACTTCACTCCAGACGACTTTGGTACTTACGAACTTTGCTTCCTCGAAGAGTCGTGCGGAATTGAATACTGCTACGATATCGAATTCAACCTTCCACCAACAGTGAACCTGTCTACCCAAGGCGACACAATTTGTCCAGGAGATGAGGTAGAGTTGATGGCCAATGTAGATGACCCTCTTGATAACTCAACCGTTTTCTGGAATGACAACTTGGGCAGCGATCCTAACCTGACAGTTTCCGAACCTGGAACATATACAATTACTGTGGAAAATGCTTGCGCATCAGTTTCCGATAGTGCTGTAATTAGCATCCTTGACCAGCCTGTTGTGGAGCTTCAGGATTACACCATTTGCCAGGGAGAAACAGTTACACTCGACCCCGTGGCAGGAGACGACTCTGGTCTCACCTATCTTTGGGAAGGCGATGTCGATGACCCAGAAGACCCTGAGATTACAGTCGGTGAAGGCGAATACACTGTGACAGTGTCTACTGGATGTGAAGAGCTCACTGCTACTTCAACTGTAGACTTGCTTGCAGCATTAGAGCCTCAGATTGTTGCTCCACCCACAGGGTGTGAAGGGAATAGCATTACGCTTCAGATGTCCTACAATGGTTCGGGTTCAGTAACCTGGGATGACAGTTCAACAGGAAATACGCTTAGCGTGTCTTCAGATGGAACGTATTGCGGAACAGTAGAAAACGAATGCGAAACAGCAGAAGCTTGCCATGATATTGACTTTATACAAGAGCCGGTGATTACAGCCGTTGATGAAGGGTTTGTAATTTGTCCGGGAATTTCAGAGACGATTTCTGTGCAAGTAGCAGGAGCTGAAGATGCAACGATCGGATGGACTTCAAGTTACTCTGAGGATGAGGTATTGGGAACTGGTCAGAACTTTACGGTCAACTCGGCTAACTTCCCTCAATCATCTTTAGATGCACCAATAATTTTCACGGCAAATGCTGTAAACGCCTGCGGTTCAGATCAGGCTGAAATCATAATTATTCCAGATCCTTGTGATATTACTTATCCGAATATCATTAGCCCTAACAACGACAATATAAATGATGAACTGATCATCCAGGGATCTCAGAATTTTAATGATGTTGTTTTGCGCGTTTTTGATCGATGGGGTAAACTGGTTTACGAAGATGCCGACTACCAAAACGATTGGGGCGCAGACGACCAGGGAGAAGGAACTTACTACTACATCGTAGAGTTGCCAAATGGCGATTCCTACAGCGGATACCTCACCATTGTGAGATAAATCCACCCGTAGCTTTTCTATATATCGATTATTGGGTTGGCCCGGCATTTTTGTCGGGCCTTCCTTTTTTATAAGCACTATCTTTGAAGCCCTATGGTAAAAATCATATCGAGTTTTTTCTGTCAGAATTGTGGAGCCGAATCCGCCAAATGGGTTGGCAAGTGTCCGTCTTGTGGAGAATGGAACACGATGGTAGAAGAAGTGGTGAGCAAAGGTGGAAAGGACGAATACGGACAGGCGGCTAAAAAACCCGGTAAAAACTCTGCCAGATCTCTCAGTGAAATTGAACCTGGAAGTGGCAGACGTTTTCTGCTTAAAGATCAGGAATTCAACCGGGTTTTGGGTGGTGGACTGGTCCCCGGAAGCTTGATCTTAGTTGGAGGCGAACCGGGCATAGGTAAATCTACCTTGATGCTGCAGACAGCTCTGCAAAACGAAGGCTTAAAAACACTTTACGTTTCGGGTGAGGAAAGTGGTGAGCAAATTAGAATGCGTGCAGAGCGGCTGGGAATGAATGATGGTAATTGTCTGATTTACACTGAAACCTCTACTCAGCAGATCCTCCAGACCGTTAAGCAACATCAACCAGATCTGCTCATTATCGATTCGATTCAAACTCTTCACTCCGAATACATCGATTCTTCTCCGGGAAGTATCTCACAAATCAGAGAGTCGGCCTCCGAGATGATGAATTTTGCCAAGAAAACTCAAACTCCGGTTTTTCTCATTGGTCACATCACCAAAGAGGGTTCACTTGCAGGGCCAAAAGTGCTCGAGCACATGGTGGATACCGTCATCCAGTTTGAAGGAGATCGCCACCACATCTATCGTTTATTGCGTTCAGTGAAGAATCGGTTTGGTTCAACCAACGAGTTGGGCATTTACGAGATGCAGGGAAGTGGACTCCGCGAAGTCGACAACCCATCAGAAATTCTTATCGGACAAGGTGGAGAAACGCTCAGTGGAACTGCTGTGGCTTCAACGCTAGAGGGGCTTCGTCCTTTACTCATTGAAGTTCAGGCACTCGTGAGCACCGCAGCCTATGGTACCCCTCAGAGATCGGCTACTGGTTTTGATCTCCGCAGGCTCAACATGCTGTTGGCAGTTCTTGAGAAGCGTTGCGGATTTAGGCTTGGTGCAAAAGACGTTTTCTTGAATCTTGCGGGAGGAGTAAAAATGGACGATCCGGCAATCGATCTTGCTGTGATTGCTGCAATTCTTTCTTCGGGAGAAGATCTACCCGTTGCAAGAACTACAGCTTTCGCGGGTGAGGTGGGGCTTTCCGGTGAAATCCGTCCTGTCACAAGAGTCGATCAGCGCATCTCAGAAGCCGACAAGCTCGGTTTCGACAGAATGTTCATCTCGAGCTACAACAAGGGAATAGATCCGAAAAAATATAAGTTGGAATTGGTGATGGTGACGAAAGTTGAGGAAGTGTTTAATAGGATTTTCGGCTAGCTCTTTCCGGCCAAAACAATTACAAACTCCCCTTTCACACCCTTCTCTTCGAAATGGGCGAAAACCTCTGATATCGTCCCTCTGACAGTTTCTTCGAACTTTTTTGAGATCTCGCGCGACACAGAGATTTCCCTCTCTGGAGTACAGCGTTCTTCCAGTTGTTTTAAGGTCTTCAATAGTCGGTGAGGCGACTCGTAGAGCACAATGGTTCTTTCCTCTTCAACCAACAAGTCGAGCTTGGTTTGGCGACCTTTTTTGTGAGGTAAAAACCCTTCAAATACGAAACGATCGCACGGCAGACCGGAATTTACCAGGGCCGGAACGAAGGCTGTGGCTCCGGTGAGCGTTTCGATTTCAATTCCTTCTCTGATGCATTCGCGGGCAAGCAAAAAGCCCGGGTCAGAAATTCCGGGAGTGCCCGCGTCACTTACCAAAGCCAGTGTAGCTCCTGTTCTCAGTCGATTAACGACACCGTCAAGCGCCTTGTGTTCGTTGTTTTGATGAAAGCTAAAAACTTGTTGATTGATGTCGTAGTGCTGGAGCAGCTTCTTTGTTACTCGAGTGTCTTCAGCCAGTATTCCGTCAACCTCTTTTAAAATTCTCAACGCTCGGAGAGTGATGTCTTCAAGATTGCCAATTGGCGTGGGAACTAGATAGAGCTTGCTCATAAGTAGCGTCTTTGAACGAGCTCGCGCAGGTCGAGCACGCTGGGGTGATCCTCTTCCCAGTCGTTTTTAGCTGCAAGGTCTTTCTCAAAATATTTGATTGCCGATTCCATGTTGTCTGCACTGTTGAGTTTCTCGATGCTGTCAGCGTATTCATCGGCATCACCTTCAAAAAGCTCGTTGATAAATTGAAATTTTTGATTCAATCCAATCGCTTTTTTAAGGTCTGCAAGCGGAGTCATTTTCAGACGATCAGCAAGCGTCTCGGGCTGTTCTGTTGATCTGGTCGCTGGAGACGAAAGCTTTTCTTCAATCTGCTCCTCCATAGGTGCAGGCTCGCTTTCGCTCTCAGGCTCAATCTTCACCTCGGGCAATTCTTGCTCTTCCTCAGCAACTTCTTCCTCAACCTCCTCGGGTGCTTCTTCTGACGGCTCTTCATCTTTAGCAACCTCTTCTTCAACTTCTTCGGGTTGCTCTTCCTCAGCTACAGTCTCTTCTTCAGATTCAACGGTTTCTTGGACATCTTTTTCAGACTCTTCTTCAACAGTTTCTTCCTGTACTTCATTAGTTTCAGTCGAGGCCGTTGACTCGTCTTTAGATTCATCAGCAAAATCATCTTCTTCGCCAGCTGTGAGCTCCTCGATCACATCGATAAGCGAAGTTTGATTTTTGGAAATCGGAGGGCGGTTCATGTTAATCCTGAACGGCATTTCGCGCGGCTCTTTTGCCATTGAGCCTTCAGTCTTATTTTTTACAATGCGTTCGTAAGCCAGGTGACGGATCACGATAATTCGCTCGTAGAGCTCGCGCGACTTTTCCGCCATAGAGTCGAGGTCTCCGGCAGCAAGCTCGCCCGTTTCAAGTGCTTTCACTTGTTTGGCCAATTCCGCAGTGAGCGATTTTATGTCCTTGTATTTTTCTTTATCCTCCATTCGGTTGAAAACCAAATTAACTAATAATCTTTTGAACCTAAACGAAGAGGTTCTTATTGTGTTTTTTGCACTGAGAATCTAACTCAGTCCGTGTTCCTCTTTCGCCTTTTTAGACAGGCTTTTGGCAACTAGTGCATAACTCAGGTCAATCAGCTCGATGATCAGATTTTCGGGTACTGTGCCATCTACGTACACCGAGTTCCAGTGCTCCTTGTTCATGTGGTAGCCTGGGCGAATTCCTTCGAATTCAGCTCTCAGCTCCAGCGCTTTTTCTGGATCGCACTTAAGGTTGATGTAATCGAAAGGCTCGAGTCCAGCAAGTGCAAACATTTTTCCACCAACTTTAAAAACAAGCGTATCCGGACCGAAGGGTAGTCCTTCAGTGACGCCTTTTTTAGATAGGCAGTAGTCGCGCAAAGCCTCAATGTGCATGATGCCAAAATTGTTTTTGCGAAACTAAAATTAAAAATTCGAAGAAATGCCGCTACCGGCTTATTGATTGAACTTAAAGCCCAGTACGATTTCATGCGTGCCCGAGCTGTAGTTCTGGAGGTTGCTGGTAGTGAAATCGTAAGAATAGCCTATCGATAAAGCGTTCTGATACTCGTATCCGGCCATGACGATAATTGCGTCATTGTTTCGGTAAGAGCCTCCCAGCCAAATCATGTCCTGATAAAAAACTCTTGCCGAAGCATCAATTTTTAAGGGAACCGGCTGAGTGTACTTCAGCATTACCGAAGGCTCTACCGTGAAGGTTTCGTTGATTTCATAACGATAACCTGCTGTGAGGTAGTAGTGATCTTCCAGTCTGCTGATAGAATTTTCAGAATCGTACAAATCGAGCTGGTTTTGCAAAAGCTGAGGAAAAGTTAAACCCACATAAAAATCCTCGTGGTAGAGGTAAGCACCGAACTTAGCATCGAACAGTAAGTCGGCTCGCTTTTCACCGTAAAGTGCCGGATCGTCATTGTTGGTCAAGGTTATCTGAGATCCGTCAATGGCAAATTGCTGAAGTCCACCTGAAGCTGCCAGGCTGAGCTTCAGAGATTCGTTGAGTGTGAGAATATAGGAGTAGCTCAATTGGAAACCACTTCTTCGGGTTGGTCCGGCATTGTCGGTGTAGATGTAGCCTCCGAGACCCATCTTTTCGTTTTTCATTGGCGCTGCCAGGGAAAGGGTGAAGGTGCGAGGTGCATCAGTAATACCCGACCATTGCTGGCGGCTCATGAATTTCACGTCAAAATATTGCTGAGTTCCGGCCACGGCTGGGTTAATGACGTAGTCGTTCTCCATGTACTGGCTGATTTGTGGAAGCTGCTGAGCACTCACTTTTTCAACCAGTGCCGAAAACAAGAGCAAAATGCTTAGGGTGTATATGATTCGGTGCATGGTGTTATCTTAAAATGGTGACCGGGCCGGTAATTTCTTCCTGAAATTCTGGCTCGTTGATGTCAATTACATAGTAGTACGTTCCTACCGGCACTACGTTACCTTCGTACTTTCCGTCCCACGGTTCATAGACTCCGGCAGATCGGTGGAGCAAATCTCCCCATCGGTTGTAAACCTCAATTACCGTGTTTGGATACTGCTCGATGTTGCCGATCAACCACAATTCGTTGATACCATCTCCATTGGGAGAGAAACCAGAAGGGATGTCGATTTCAGGAACGATCTCGATTACCACAGTGTCCAGAGCTACACAGCCATCGGGACTTGTCACTGTGAGGTAGAAAGTTGTGTTTTCTTCAATGCTTGTAGAAGGATTAAGCGCAGTGCTGTCTGGCAAAATATCTCCCGGAGACCAGGAAACAGTGTTTTCAGATCCCGTTGTCGGGTCACCTCCAATAGTGAAAATTTCATCGATAAAAACGAAGTCGTCTTCACCGGCATTGGCATCTGGCAATTCGAAAATTTCTACCGAAACGGTGTCTGTTGCCGAGCAATTTCCTGCAGTAGCCGTGTAAATAAACTCGTAAACGCCAGCTTCAGGATTTATTTCTAATGTTTCGTCTGTGCTCAGGGTATCGCCTTCGAGGGTTGTCCAGTTTTGCTGATCGACAGTAGATCCTTCACTAGAACCGAGAATCAGATAAGGTCCGTCTCCAAAGCATTCCGCAATATCTCCTGAAGTGCTCACATCTATCGAGTCAGCCACTGAAAGAGTGATGTTATTGATAATCACTTCACATCCAACAGAATCTGTAATTGAAACAGAGTAGGTGCCAAAGCTCAGGCTGTCGATGTCTTCTGTGTCGGCTGTGAAGCCATCAGGTCCCGACCAGTTGAAGTTGTAAGAAGGGAGTCCACCGCTGATATCGATATCGATGAAGCCGTCCATCGTTTCAGGACAAGACTCATTTTGCAGATCGTTAATGCTGAGATCAATTTCTGGATATTCGTTAATTTCTGCAGTTGCAGTAGCACTACATCCATTGTCGTCTGTCACAGAAACTGAATAAGTTCCAGGCTCCAGATCTTCGAGTTCTGCCTGATCTGAAGTAAATCCATCGGGGCCAGTCCATGAAATGTCGTAGGGTTCGGTTCCACCAGTTATTTCTAGAGTGATCGATCCATCGGCTGCTCCATTGCACGTTACGTCCATGGCGTTGAGAGTAAGTTGCAATGAGTCAGGATCTGCCAGCGGAATTGTGTTTATCACGCTGCATCCAAGTGAGTCGGTAATGGTGAGTTCATAATCACCATTCTCCAGCCCACTAATATCTTCCATTGGCGAAGCAAATCCATTTGGACCTGTCCATGAAAAGTCGAGAGATCCGGTACCACCGCTAACGGTGATATCAATAGCTCCGTCATCGGTTCCTGGACAACTTGGGTTGGTCATGTTTGCTGAGATATCGAATGGTGCGTTTTCTTCAACGGTAAACGTAGTGTCGAGGCCGCAGAGGTTTACATCGCTAATATTCAGATCGTACTCTCCTGCCACAAGCTGATTGATGTCTTCCTGATCTGAAGTGAATCCATCCGGCCCAGTCCATGTAAGTGTGTAAGGAGTGGTTCCACCCATCACATCGATATCAATCATTCCGGTGGTGTCTCCGGCACATTCGATATTGGTTACTGTCGCCATCACAGAAACTGATGGTACAGACGTGAGACAAGTGTCGGCAGTGTTTACACAGCCATTGTCATCAGTAACTGTCACTGTGTAACAACCTTCTTCAAGGTCGCTAATATCCTGATCTGTTGAGTTAAAACCATTTGGACCCGTCCAGTCGAAAGAATATGGAGATACTCCGCCAGTTACTACAGCACTGATGGTTCCGTTATCGAGACCGGCACACGTGATGTCTGAAGTTGTCAATTCAATTGAAATGGAATCAGGTTCGGTTATAGAAACTATTTCATTGAGCTCGCAGCCAAGATCGTCAGTCACCTGAACAGTGTAATCTCCTGCGAAAAGATCATTAATGTCTTCGTCAGAGCTTGAAAATCCGTCAGGACCTGACCAGCTGATGGTAACTGGGTCTGTAGCGTCCGTCACTGTCATGTCGATTGCTCCCGTATTTGCTCCATTGCAAAGCACATCGGTGATATCAAATGAAAGAGTTCCAGCATCATCGGAAAGAGGAACTGTCGCTGTTGCAGAGCAACCGAGGTCGTCAAACACTTCGAGGTAGTAGATTCCTGCGGTGATTCCACTCAGGGTCTGATTCTGACTGATGAGCGTATTTCCAGCTTCCACATCGTACCAGAAGTAGCTGTAGGAAGTTCCTTCTTGACCACCGGTAGGATTAGCTGTGAGCGATCCGTTGCTTTGCTGACAATCGGGCAATACCTGATCGACCGTAACTGTGAGATCATCCGCTTCGTGGATAGTCACTGTGGTGTCCAGGGTACATCCATTGTCGTCAGTTATTGTGAGGATGTAGTCACCTGGAACAAGGTCGAAAATATCTTCGTCAAAAGAAGTGAAGCCACCTGAAGTGCTTGTCCAGTTGAAGTTGTAAGGCGGAGTAGCTCCACTTGTGGTCACGTTGATTTGACCATCGGCAGCGCCAAAGCAAATCGTGTCCGTAAGAGCGATGTCTATCGTGTAAGGGTCAGCCTCTGAAAGAGTAAAGAGCGTATCTGCTGTACAACCATTGGTATCGGTAATTTCCAAATTGTAGGTACCTGCCAAAAGTGTATCGATGTTTTGATCTGTTGAAGCAAAACCGTTTGGTCCGGTCCAGCTGAAGTCAAAGTCCGGAGTTCCACCATTCACTATGATTTCTATTGCTCCAGAAGAATCACCGTTACATGCGATGTAAGTCAGGGTGGCATCAACTGAAATTAATCCGGGTTGTGTCACTTCAAAATCCATCTGAGAAAGACAGCCTGCATCGTCCGTAACAGAAACTGAGTATGTGCCTGCTTCCAGGTCGGAAATATCTTCGTCTGTCGAGGCGAAACCATCGGGACCACTCCAGCTTACATCAAAGGGAGGCGTTCCAGAGCTGATCGTAAGGTCGATGGTTCCATTATTGTCTCCAAAGCAAAGCGGTTCTGTAATAGCGGCATCAAGTGTAGCGCTGGCAGTATTTTCTACGGTTACCAACTGAGTTGCCTGACATCCATTGGAGTCAGTTACAAAAACAGTGTAGTCTCCAGAACTCAGACCTGTTGCCAGACTGTCTGTTGAAATTTCGTTTCCTAGGTTATCTTCCCATGAAAAGTTATAAGGTGCCGTTCCTCCACCGATCGAATCAACGACAGCTGTACCGTTGTCGATGTCGCAATTGGAAGGTGTCGTTGAAGTAGTAATCGAAACTCCAATGCCTTCCACAATTTCAACAGAGGCCATAGCTTCACAAAGGTTGCTATCGGTAACAGTCACCTCATAGAGTCCAGGCTCAAGGTTAAAGATGTCTTCATCTGCCGAGATGAATCCGTTTGGACCAGTCCACGCAGTGCTGTAAGGAGCAGTGCCGCCAGCGATTGAAAGGTCAATGCTTCCATCATTTTCACCAAAACAAGAAACATTAGTTGGGTCCAGCGTTAACTCCAGAAGTGGAGTGTCAACAATCGTGAAAGAAGTGTCCAGTTGGCAATTTCCCTGATCTGTGATCTGCAAATCGTAAACACCTGGTGCCAGGTCAAAAATGTCTTCGGTACCTGCTACAAACCCGTCCGGTCCGGTCCAGTTGAAATTGAGAGGTGGAGTGCCTCCAGCAGTTTCCAATTCAATTGAGGCGTTTTCTTCTCCATTACAAAGAGGAGGAGTGATAACAGCATTTGTAATCGAAATTACATCAGGTTGATTCAAAGTTATTGTTGTATCAAACGTGCAGGCATTGTCATCTTCAATGTTCAGGTCGTAGCTTCCGGCTGCGAGATTGAAAATATCTTCATCGTTGGAAGTGAATCCGTCAGGACCGTTCCAGGTGATCGTGTAAGGAGTGGTGCCTCCAGACACTTCAATTTCAATTGTTCCGTTGTCAATGCCGCTACAATCGAGGTCAACTGGTGTGCTATTTACAGAAATTGTGTCTGGCCCAGTGATTTCGTAAATTTCTTCTACCTGACAACCATTGTCGTCTGTTACAGTGACTGTGTAAGATCCTTGCTCCAAATCCGTGAGATCCTCGCTAGCAGAATTGAATCCGTTAGGCCCTACCCATTCTGTGGTGTAAGGAGCAATTCCTCCTGAAATTTCAAGATCGATCGACCCCAGGTCGTCTCCACAAAGCTGAGTGCTGAGAGTGGCGTCCAAAACAATTTCTGCAGGTTCGTCTACGGTAACAGTAGTTGTTTCCACGCAGCCCGCATCGTCAGTTACCGTTACAGTGTAATCACCAGCAAGAATATTCGATAGATCTTCGTCTGTTGAAGTGAAGCCATCGGGACCTGACCAGCTCACGTTGTAAGGTGGAATGCCACCAACAATTTCAAGATCGATTGTTCCCAAGGTATCGCCAAAGCAAGCGATGTCTGTTGGAGTTGCGTTGAGTGTGAGCAACGGTGGGTCAGTCAGCGTGATTTCCGAAACAGTGAGTCCTGAATCAATCAGCTCGATGTCGGTTTGAACACAACCATCATCATCGGTGACTTCTACTGAGTAAGTACCGGCCGGAAGCCCGGTCAGGTCTTCAGAAGTATCTGTAGTATTCCACACAATGCTATAAGGAGTTGATCCTCCGGAAATGGTCAAATCAATTTGTCCGTTCGAATCTCCGTTACAAACCGGGTCTGAGAAAGTAGCCTCAATTAGTATCGGAACAGTGCTGTCGATGGTGTAAGTAGCAGTATCACTACATCCAGCCTGATCGCCTACGATAACGGTGTAATCGCCTGCTTCCAGTCCGGAGATATCTTCGTTTAGGCTGTTAAAACCATTTGGTCCAGACCAGCTAAAGTCGTAAGGTGAAACTCCCCCAGTAACGGTGAGGTCGATTGTTCCCACGTCTTCACCCGCACAAACAATTGGTGAGAAAGTCGCATTAATGTCGATTGGCGGAAACTCCTCGATTGTGAAGATTTCACTGTAAGTACAGTTGTTGTCGTCTGTCACAAGCAAAGTGTAGTCGCCTGCCTCAAGCCCGCTGATGTCTTCGGTAGTAGCACTAAATCCATCTGGTCCAGTCCATGAAAAATCGTATCCGGGATTTCCTCCGGAAGTGGTGATGTCAATAAATCCATCGCTGAATCCATTACAGGTTACATCATTTACGATTGCGGAGACTGTGATTGCGGCAGGCTCATTTAGAATTACCTGATCGGTTTTGATACAGCCGTTGTCGTCCGTTACCTGGATCGTGTATGTTCCGGGTTCCAGACTTGAGATATCCTGGTTTCCGCTAGAGAAACTATTGGGTCCGGTCCAGTTGATGGTGTAAGGCGGAGTTCCTCCAGCAATTATGGACGAGATTGCTCCGTCATCGCTACCGTTACAGGTTATTTCCGAAACGGTGAGGTCGATAGTGATGTCAGCAACCGGGTCTATAGTGAAAGTGTTTGTGACAACACAACTATTATCATCGGTAACAGTCACATCGTAATCTCCGGGAGCAAGACCAGAAATATCTTCGGTATTTGCAAAAAAGCCAGCAGGTCCAACCCATTGCACATCGTAAGGGGGAGTTCCTCCAGAGAGGTTGAGGTCGATGGCTCCGTCATCGTCACCAAAGCAAGTGATAGGAGTGATCGATTCTGAAAATTGCAATTCGTTAGGCTCAGTTACTTCTACAGTCGCATTCACTGTACAGCCATTACCATCAGTCACTGTCGCATTGTAAAAGCCAGCCTCAAGGTTTGCAATATCTTCTGTGTTTGCGGTGAATCCGTCAGGACCGGTCCAACTAATTGAGTAAGGAAGACTACCGCCAGCGATGGTCAGGTCGATGGATCCTGTAGCTGCTCCAAAGCAGTCTACTGGAGTTTCGACTCCTGAAGCAGTCAGTTCGTTAGGCTGATTGATCGTTGCAGAAAAAGTTTCCTGACAACCGTTATCGTCTGTTACCGTCAAATTGTAGGTACCGGCTTCAAGTCCTGTAATGTTTTCGTTTGCTGAATTGAATCCGTTTGGCCCGGTCCATTGAGTTGTGTAGGGAGGAACTCCTCCACCCACGGTTGCAAAAATGCCTCCGTCATTAGACTCAAAACAAGTAAGGTCGACCAAAGAATCTATGGTTAATGTAATCTCCGGTCCTTCACCAACTTCAAAAAGAGTGTCTACCACACATCCATCTACGTCTTCTACTGTGAGTGTGTAATTTCCAGCGCTAAGTCCGCTTACAGAGTTCCCAGAGTCGCTTGTAGACCAGTTGATTGTAAAAGGAGCACCGCCTCCTCCTGAAGGAGATGAAGTGGCAGATCCATCAGATCCTCCAAAGCAAAGAGCGTCCGTAACACTAAGTCCAAAATCGATTCCGTCTAAAGGTGTGTTGAAGGTTGTGTCGAAAACGCAGCCATTGAGGTCAAAAATTTGGAGGTTGTTTTCTCCTTCGCAAAGAGTCGTAATGTTTTGAGTAGGGTCGGTGTTGTTCCACAAAAATGTGTAGCCAGGAGTTCCTCCAAAAGGAGATGGAGAAGCCTGTCCATTACAAGTGTCAGCACAAGTTGGTGGCACGAGGTTCATCCCAAATATGTTCACCTCACTGGGCTCTGTCAATTGGAGGTCAACTCCACAGCTCACTCCCTGACCTTGATCAACGACAAGAACCGTATAAGTACCGGCACCGAGACCATTGTACTGTTGTGTTGCCGGCCCGTTGATCCACATGTAGGTGAATGGTCCAACTCCTCCGCTAATCACCTGGGCAAAAGCCTGACCGTCTTCCGCATCATTACAGCTTACGTCCTGACCGTTGTAGTCAGAAATCACAGTAGCCTCCACCGTAAATGGCGTTTGGCTCGGTCCTGTTCCACAATCTGTTTCTGGCATTGAGGAAGGGCTGATCAAATCGATATTTCCCGGTGAGCTTCTTAGACTTGAATTTCTGTTTACAAAGACACTTCCACCATTTTGAAGTACCTCAAGATTTTCTGGTGCTGTAAGCTTTTGGTCGACATAAACCAAAGCTCCAAAAAGGTTGATTGTTCCGGCAGTTTCGCAAAAACTAAGTGTTCCAGTCTGAACTTGCTGAGCGTTGAAATCGAAAGAACCACAGACTTCAATTCCGGCATCGAAAGCTTGTCTTAAAGAACTGTTGAGGGTAGCTTCTCTGCCAGAGACAATGAGGTCTGCCTTAAATGATGGATGATTTCCAAAATCGATTTGTTGGTTGCTTCCAGCTAAATTGATCGACCCACAGTCGAAATGAGCTATTCCTTTTTGCGAGATATCTCCAAAAACAGATAATTCAGCAGTTGCCGAACCCTGAAAAAAGACTTCGGTTCCGGGTGTAATTTCCAGATTTCCGCAAGAAATATTTCCTGAAAGTTGGATGTAAATCGGCTGATCAGAGTCGAAGATCACTTTCGTGTCTTGGTCTGGTAACGCAGAAAAATTGCTTCTGGAATCAGCTTCGGATTGCCAGTTTGAGGAGCTGTTCCAATCTCCTGATTCACCGATCCATTGGAGCGTCTGAGCCTGAGAGGAAACAAAAGCGGCCACAAACAACGTGGCGATTACGAGGTGTTTTAGATAGTTCTTCAAGACGATAATCCTTATTAAGTATTACCCACAACTCTCAAAGGATACGGTTTAGGGTGGAGTTGGGTTTCTGTTTTCCAATTAATATTTAATCATAGGCCGAACAAGGTATTCCACGAGGCTGACCATCAGGACACGCCTGAATCCCGATAACTAACTCGTGAGTATTTTGACCGCCAAATCTCATTTTTGACAAAGTGTAGTCGTAACTATATCCGACTGAAAAGTATTTCAACACGTTGAATCGAACTATTCCGGAGATGCCATTCTCACTTCTTACACCAACTCCGGCAGTAACAACATCCTTATACTCAAAGAGTAGGTTGAGGTCAGCAGCCAGTCTGGACCCACTAACATACTTCACCAAGGCCTGTGGTTTAAATTCAAAGCCTTTGTTGAGGTCGATGTTGACACCACCCGATAGCAAAAAGTGCGGAACGATATAAGTCTCTAATCCGATATCTGGAACTTCAGTATTGAGAATATTTTTCATGGAAAGTCCGATAAAATGATCTTTACTGTAAAGCCAAAATCCGATATCGGCCATGGGGAAAACAAGGCTGGATTGGCTAGCAAGCAGCGCAGGATCATTGAGTGCTCCAACTTCTGGTAGAACTGCGCCACCCAAATCGAGGCGGTACTGCAGGATTCCCAGGGTGGCTCCCATGGCGAGCATGTATTTTCTGTTTAATCTGAGATGGTAAGCATAAGCTCCATGAGCTGAAGTGAACGAAATCGGACCTGTTTTATCCGTTTCTACCATTCCGCCAACTCCATGGAAGTTTCCGGTTCTTGATTTTCCAATTTTTCCGTGAGCATTCAAAAATGCAGATGTCGGAGAGCCTTCAACGCCAATCCACTGTCTTCTGTAGCCGATTTTTAAATCGAGACACTCCTCACTTCCGGCAACGGCTGGGTTAAGACCGAAGTAGTTCATGTCGAAGTTGGTGTACTGGGGCATTTGTTGAGCAAAACCGGATACAGCTACCAAAATGAATATGATTATGCTAGCTAACTTTCTCATTTTACAATGGTTATTGATCCGGTGATAGGTTCGGCATTAACGTTGAGTGAGTTAATTTCGATCACGTAGTAGTAGGTAGCACTGGGCAATTCTTTTCCTCTGTTCGTTCCGTCCCAGGGTTGGGCGTAGCCAATGGATTTGAAAACAACCTGTCCCCATCTGTCGAATACAGTCACTGTGGCTCCCTGAAAGCGTTCGATTCCCTGAATCAGCCAAAGGTCATTAATCAGGTCACCATTCGGAGTAAACATATTTGCCGGTTCCACCGGAGGAAGCAATGTGATAAAAAGCTGATCAGTCACAGTGCAGCCACCAACTTCTGCTGTTACGGTGTATTCAACGCTTTGCTCTGGGGTAATAGTGGGATTGGGTGAGTCGGGATCGTCTATGTAGCTAAGCGGATCCCAGGTGTAGTCATTTGCTCCGCTGAGTTCTTCTACTGTGTAGGAAAGTCCGAGCCCGACCTGGGAATCGCAGCAAACGTTGATGTCAACGGCTTCACCGGAAATGGAGGCATCGAAACCACAACCGGGCACATTCGCTCCAATGACAACATGATAAGTCGTAAGCGGAAAAAGATTGGTTAGATCGATCTCCATTGTAACGGAATCCGACTGGCAGGAAGCTACAGTGTTTGCCATCGACAAATCACAAGGAGCGCCAGGATCCGGCTCAACAACAAATGCAAAAATAGTGTCTGCTGGAACTGTGGCTGTTCCACAATCTATGTTTTCAATAAGAATGGTGGCATCTGTTGCATCACCGTTGTTGTTGGTTGTGAAAGAGTAGATATAGCTGAATTCCAGCGCTTCTCCGCCACAATTTACTACGGTGCTGGCGGGCATCGTAGCCGAGTAAACCCCATCTTCCGCACAGAGTGTTTCATCTGCGCAATTTTGAGCACGACCGAAGCCGGCAACGAGCAAGAAGCTCAATATGATCAGGTGGTGTTTAGTCATAATTATTCGTCTGCTAAAATTAATTATTAAAGCCGCTTGCAGAAGTCAGCAATTAAATGATTTCCACACGAAAGTGTGCATATCCAAACGATGAGTAAGACGATCTATTGGATGAAAGTGTTGGATCACTCCTCGAAAAACAAAAGCCCAATGAAGGGCTGCTCCATCAGGCTTTGCAATCAGTTCGTTACGATTTTATTTTTCAATAGCTTCGAATAGTTTTCTGAAACTCACTCTATCGGCAATGATTCCGTGGACTTTGCTGATTTCTACGCGCTCCTGATTCATGGAGTCGCGTTCGCGAATGGTCACGGTGTTGTCTTCCAAAGTTTGGTGATCAACAGTGATACAGAATGGAGTTCCAATAGCATCCTGTCTTCGGTATCTGCGGCCGATGGCATCTTTCTCTTCGTAGTAGCAGTTGAAATCATATTTTAAGTCGTTCATAATTTCGCGTGCTTTTTCGGGAAGTCCGTCTTTTTTCACCAATGGCAAAACAGCGGCCTTTACTGGAGCAAGTGCCGGTGGGATAGTCATAACAGTTCGTTCGCTGCCGTCTTCCAGTTTTTCCTCTTTGTAGGAGCTCGAAAGCACAGCCAGGAACATTCGGTCGAGGCCAATGGAAGTCTCCACCACGTAAGGAACATAGCTTTCGTTCGATTCATTATCGAAGAAGCGAAGTTTCTTTCCGGAGAATTCTTCATGGCGTTTCAGGTCGAAGTCGGTTCTGGAGTGAATTCCTTCAAGTTCTTTGAAGCCCATCGGGAAACGGTATTCGATATCGCTGGCAGCATCAGCGTAGTGGGCCAGCTTCACGTGATCGTGGAAACGGTAATTCTCATCACCAAGGCCGAGCGCACCGTGCCATTTTTGACGGTGTTCTTTCCAGTACTCGTACCATTCCATTTGCGATCCTGGCTTCACGAAAAACTGCATTTCCATCTGCTCAAACTCACGCATTCGGAATATGAATTGACGTGCGATAATCTCGTTTCTGAAAGCCTTACCAATCTGCGCAATTCCAAAAGGAAGTTTCATCCGTCCGGTTTTTTGCACGTTGAGGTAGTTCACAAATATCCCTTGTGCTGTTTCCGGACGGAGGTAAATTGCTCCGGAATCACCACTCACGGCTCCGAGTTCGGTTTTAAACATCAGATTAAACTGACGCACATCGGTCCAGTTTTTAGAACCTGTATCAGGATCTGCAATCTCCAGCTCTTCGATCAGCTCTTTCACTGCCGCTAGATTTTCATTGGTCATGGCCGTTTTAAAGCGTGTTTCAATATCGGTAATCTGCTCCTGTCTGCGGATTACATTCTGGCTGGTAGCGCGGTACTGCTCTTCATCGAAGGCATCACCAAAACGTTTGCGCGCCTTGGCTACATCTTTTTCGTTTTTCCCTTCAATTTTTGCGATGTGGTCTTCAATCAGGACATCAGCCCGGTAACGTTTTTTTGAATCTTTGTTATCGATCAACGGGTCGTTAAAAGCATCAAGGTGGCCGGAGGCTTCCCAGGTTTTCGGATGCATAAAAATAGAGGCATCGAGCCCCACAATTTCTTCGTGCATTTTCACCATAGCATCCCACCAGTATTGTTTGATGTTGTTTTTCAACTCCACACCAAGCTGACCGTAGTCATATGCGGCACTGAGTCCGTCATAGATTTCGCTGGATGGAAACACAAAGCCGTACTCTTTGGCGTGGCTGATGATCTGCTTTAAATTGTCTTCCTGATTTACCATAGCCGGCAAAGATAATTGGATGGAATGAATTGGG
This sequence comes from Halocola ammonii, assembly GCF_049334165.1. Lineage (NCBI taxonomy): Bacteria > Pseudomonadati > Bacteroidota > Flavobacteriia > Flavobacteriales > Halocolacceae > Halocola > Halocola ammonii. Next base: position 264,306 of record NZ_JBEGHD010000001.1, on the reverse strand, counting down.
GAAGTTGGTTTACGTGAATTGTCGAGGCTACGATCAAGTTTTAAATTGTACTAACAAAACTATTCTCCTTTCAGGTATTTAAGTCCATAATCTGGGAGAACGTCATTGATTAAGACCTTTATACTATCCTTGGGAATTGTTCCTTTCTGTATTAAAACGTATTGGAGGCCATAACAACAAATACAGGAACAAGCGATTCCTTGGGTTTGGTATTGAAGGTTGATTTGAGTCGAACTAGACTTTACGTCTCCAATGAAGGAAAGGCAGCATTCTTCCACTATGCGAGTTTGCACAAAGATTGTATCACGCGAATAATGAATGTGTTCAACGGAATTTGAGCCTAGACTATCATTATAAGCTTTTGATGCTTCCTTGTCCAGCAATAAGGCGTTACCACAAGGTGTGAGATTTATTTCTATTAGCTCATAGTTGTCATCAGAATGATTTGGGTTCACTATATCGGGAGGTCTCTTATTCAGATTTTGAGCAAAAGGAGAAATCCATGCTACTGTCAGTATAATTATTACTAATTGCTTCAAAAGTTATTTCAGTTTGATTTTCGGCCAATTTATTTGAACCATCTTGCCATCTCTTTCTCCAGCTCCCTGTTGGAAGTGACTTTACCATCCTGAGACTCGGTATTCCCTCTCTCAATTTTGTCTATTAAAATGAGCTTTTCAATAAACTCTTCTAAAGTAAAGTTGTCCGGGAAGTCTTTTAATGCTGATTGTATTCGCTCCTTTGTTAGCATTGCTTTTTATTTCTTTACTCAAAGATCGATAAATCCAGTTTCTATTCCAATTCGGTGATTTTTATTCTTAAAATCGAATGGAATGAAATGGGGAAAGCGAAAGGGAACTATTCTAAATATCAAGGATAATCTTTTCGAGTTTGTCAGGGTCATTTCTATTGTCCCAAAACGCAGTTATCAAAATTCTCTGTTCCTCAACTCTAAAGAAAATACTGAAGTGTCCCATAGAACTAACTCTTGTGTTCGGGAAGTCTGCTTCTTTAAAGGAAAACGGCATTTTTGAAATAGCAGCGACTCTATCTTTGATCTGTGCTATAAGTTTTTTTGGGTAGGCAGTTGATTTGTTTCGTTTGGCCCAATATTTCAGTACTTCACGTCTCTGGTATTTGGCAGTTGTCGTCCAAGCTACAGTTCTTCGAGCCATTTTAAATCTTCTTTGTCAATTTCCTCTTGACTGATTAGGTTTCCTTTGGCAATATCTTCTTCGCTCAAGAGAAGCATTCTCTTCTGGGCTGGAGTTAACTCTACTTTTTTGTCAGTTTCTGTTTTTGAACTAATGAGAAGATCTAGAGCTTTGAGAAACTCGGGATTGCTTACCGCCAGTAGTTTGTCAATAATTCGATTTCTAATTTTATCTGCTGAAGCCATTTTTAATCATTTTCTCAAAGATCGGTATTTCTGACTATAGATCAAATCGGAGATCGTTGGCCAATAAGATTTCCCCACCCCACTTCCATTTTCAAGGACAAATATTATCTTGCAGCCTATGAGCGAACAACCGAAAGTAGGCGTTTTAGGAGGGGGGAGTTGGGCTACAGCCATTGTTAAAATGCTCACCAACAACCTCGACAAAGTGAATTGGTGGATGCGCAACCAGGATGCTATCGACCACATTAAAGAATATGGGCACAACCCGCACTACATTCAGTCGATTGAATTTAAACGCGATAAAATTCACATCACCTCTGACATGCAGGATGTGATCGATCGATCTGATATAATAGTATTGGTAATTCCCTCGGCTTTTGTTGACCGCACTTTTCAGGAAGAAAAACCGAAAGGACTGGAAGATAAAATCATCTTTTCAGCAATTAAAGGGATGATCAACGAGTACGACTCCATTCCAGCGCGCTATCTTCACAAGGAATTCAGAACGCCTTACGAAAAAATTGGCCTGATCTGCGGACCTTGTCACGCTGAGGAGGTGGCCAAAGAGCAGTTGTCTTACCTCACCATTGCCTGCCCCGAAGTTGACATTGCCGAGCAGATGGCCGGAATGCTTCGCTGCCGCTACATCAAAACTCAAACTTCCGAAGATGTTTTTGGAACAGAGATTTCTGCCATTCTCAAGAACGTATACGCTGTAGGAGCCGGAATCTGTCACGGAATTGGCTATGGAGACAACTTCCAGGCAGTACTGATCTCAGCAGCTATCAATGAAATCAAACGATTTGTGGACGCTGTTCATGAAGTTCACCGCGATGTTAAAACCAGCGCCTACCTGGGAGACTTGCTGGTGACTGCTTATTCGCCCTACTCGCGAAACCGAACTTTCGGAACCATGGTTGGAAAAGGCTATTCCGTAAAGTGGGCGACCATTGAAATGAACATGGTAGCTGAGGGTTACTATGCTTCAAAAGGCATTCACGAGATGAACAAAAAGTTTGAAGTGGACATGCCGATTGCCGATGCGGTTTACAACGTGCTTTACGAGAAGATTTCACCTGTTGTTGAAATGCGGATTTTAGCGGATAAGTTGAATTAGATCGATACTTTCATCAGCGAATTATCTAGCCATTTCTATATCTTTAGGCTCAGACCTTCATTTCTATAACTGGACTGATGAAAATATTCCGACTTCTGCTTTTCACGTATCTATTTGCTACTTGCTCCCTCGGGTTTGGTCAACTCTCTGAATTTGAGGAGAAAATCTACCCCGATCAACTCCAGGAAGATCCTGACTTTAAAGAGGCGCGCGAGTTAGGTGCGCTTTCTTCTTCCGAAGCCATTCCAGCGTTTGAACAGCTGCTGAAAAAATATTCGCTAAAAGATCAGCCAAAAGCACACCTCGCCATCCAGTATTTAAAGGGTGCTTCTATTCACCCCTACGGTCAACAACAGGCTTTGGAAGTTTATCTCTTGGCTCTGGAACACTCCGAAGAATTCCCCGAACTCCACAGCAGGTTACTCACCAGGAAGGCTTGGGCAATGGGGCAGTTAGCTCACCCGAAGGCTGTGGAAGCAGGTGAGGAAGCCTATTCATTTACAACTGAAAACCAGTTTCCGGCAGCCGAACAGCTCAATGCCATCACCCATTATTTTGCAGCACTTCACCGTTCTGGACAATTGCAGAAGTGCCATGAAATTCTCAGTGATTACAAAAGACTGGTGAAGGAGTGTGAAGCTGCTGACGTAAAGCACACTGCTCTCTCACAGCTCGGTCGGTTTTACTTTGAAATGGGAATTCACGATCAGGCTGCACGGTATGTCGAAGAAGATCTAAAAATGTGTAGGGAAGCTTTTGGCGACACCAGCCTAATGACCACCAATGCATACATCACAGTCGGCATCGTGGCGAGCCAGATAGGAGATCACGAAAAAGAAATCCAATACTACGAGAAAGCTGCAGAAATGCTCGATTTTTTGATCAGCGAAAAGCAGTACCACCATTATTCGGTTTACATCAACCTGGGGCACGCTTACTCCAACATTGGAAATTACAGTTTAGCCTACGACTACTATTTGAAAAGCAAGTCCATTTTGGATAGGCTAACACCAGAGAAGGATCCGGAGAGATCAGATGTTTACTCTTCGTTGACAATCTACCACGCCAGGAATGGAAATGCCGATAGCGTGATGTTTTATTCAGAGAAAGTGAAGGAAATTTTCTCAGGGGTAGATCACGCTTTGAAGCTTCAGGCTTTCTACAAAATTGGCGATGCAATGTACATGATCGATCGGCAGGAGCGAGCTCTTGAAATTCACAATGAGCTCATTGCAATGATTGACGAAAAATTTGATGGAAAACATCTTTACAAAAGCAAGGCACTGCTTTTTATGGCTGAAGATGAATCAGATACCAAAGCAAAGCTGGAACTTTTGAATGAAGCTTTGGCAGCTCTCCACCCGGAATTTGATTATTCTGCTGACATGGACGTTCCGCCCAATGCGGCATTTTTGGACAACTCTGTTGCCAAAGACTTACTGCTGGCCAAATCGAAAGTACTGGCTGAAGAAGCGAGTTCGCAAGAGGATCTCGAATACGTGTTAAAACACGTGAACCTGGGGATGGAAGTGCTGGACGCCATTTATGAAGAGCAGCTTACGGCTGCCGCAATTCGCACGAGCAAATCTGCCAGAGAATTTTATGCACTCGGGCTGCAAACGCTGGAAAAACTGTATAAGGAATCCGGAAATCGGCAGCATCTCGCATCGGCCTACAGCATGGTGCAAAAGAGTAAAGGTCACCTGCTCGGTCAGTTTTTAGTTGAAAAAGAAATGCTGGCAAGTGCCGATGATACTTTAAGAACCGAAATCGATCAGCTTCAGGAAGAGCAATATCTCATCAGGCAGCAGTTGTCGATGGCTTCTGACGAGAGTCAACTTCAGGCCCGACTGGCAGAAATCGATCAGCAACTCACCGAGCTGAAAGATCAATTGCGTTCTACCAATCCCGAGTATTATGAATTCATCCATCAACCGGGATCACTTAGTCTTGAGGAAGCTCAAAAGTATTTCCGATCAAGAAAATCTACCGGAGTCGAATATTTTGTTGAAAGTGAGAGGATTTTTGCAATCGTAATTTCGGGCAATGACGCTGTATTGGTAAGTTGGTCCGTTGACGGGCAGACAGCCGAGAGGGCCCAAAAGCTTCTTTCTGAGATGCAGCAGATGACAGCAGAAGAATATCAGGAAGATTCCCACTTGCTCTACTCCGCAGTTTTTGAACCGCTTGAAAGTGAAATAAATGGAAAGTCGGTTGTGGTGGTGCCCGATAGCTGGATTGCTCACATCCCACTGGAAATTTTGGTTAGGGATAAGCTGGAAGAAAATCCGCACTTTAACCAGTTGAGCTACCTGATCAAAGATTACAACTTTTCATACCTCTATTCATCGGACATGCTAGCTCCGACTCTGTCAAAGAAAAGTGAGCGAAAGAACCGACAGCTCTACCTGGGAGTGGCTCCCGGGTTTGCCGGAGATGAAAATCAAATTGCCCAGGTTTATCGTGGAAATTCATCACAGCCGGCCCTACTCGGTGCTCAAAAAGAAGTGGAAAGTGCTGCAGAAATTTTCAGTCAAAAGGTGAGAAGGTCAGATAAGGACCTCGAAGGTCTGATTAAAAATGAGGGAAACAACTATGACATCCTTCACCTGGCAACTCATGCAGACATAGATGAAAAGTCTCCGTTGAACTCAAAAATTTACCTGGGAGATGGAACTACAGAAAGTCGTGACGATGGAATTCTTCATCAGTACGAACTCTTTAGTATGAACCTCGACAATGAGCTCACCGTTTTGAGTGCTTGCAAAACCGGCTCGGGACCCTGGATAGAAGGCGAAGGGGTGAACAGCCTGGCGCGTGGATTTATCTACTCGGGTAGCAATAGCATTGTACTTTCGTACTGGGATGTGCACGACCAAACGTCATCGCGATTGATGAAAAGCTTTTTCCAGAACCTGAATAATGGTAAAGGCCGCAGCGAATCTTTGCGGAATGCAAAGTTGAAATATTTGCAAGAGGCCGATGCTGTTCAGGCGAATCCCTACTATTGGGCGGGTTTTGTGCTGTTCGGTGAAACCATGCCACTGCAATCTGTGGATTCCACAGATGACTTTTGGCTCTACATGATTCCAATTTTAATTCTGGTAATTTTTGCTGTGGGTTTTCGAATCGCGAGAAAAAAGTATCGCGAGCGTAAAGAGGAATAGCTTACAAAGCTTTTAAAACACCTTCAGCTTTCAATCTGAGTGTCGAATCTTTTGCAGTTTCGTAGAGTGACTGAAAAACATCCCGTGCTTTATTGGTTTGATCGTCCTTCAAAAAAGCAAGTCCCAGATACCATTTTGCCTGCTCCTTCAATTTAAAATCCTCTTCAACTGATAGCTCCTCAAGCAGAGGAATTGCATCCTTTGGAGTATCGGAACCAAGGTGAGATAGTGCGAGGTAAAATTGAGCAGACCAGGGATTCTCCACTTCATCGACTGCGGAAGAGAGCTCTTCAATGGCCACTTCATAATTGGCGCGCTGGTAAGCATCCAGACCTTCAGTCATTGTTGTATTATTTTCCTCACCACGAACAACTCCACTTTCCAGCACTGGATACGGCTCAAAGTGAGTTGCATAGATTTTTTTGGGGTCGTTATTTTGAATTGAATTAACAATGAAATAAAGCGGCACAAGCAAAAGAAGAATCGCGGCAGCAATCCGGCCAGTCCACCAAAGTGCGTTGTGCTTCCGGTTCTCGCGGTTTTCTTCGGTGAGTTCCTCCTCAAGAGTTCTCAGCCTCTCTTTTTGCTCCGCTCTCCCCAGGGCTTCAATTCCTTCTTTCAGGGCTTCCGCTTCCTCAACTTTCTTTTCCAACTCAGGATCGTTTTCCACTGCAGCTTCAAACTCCTGCTTCTGTGATTCGCTCAAGCGATCGAGCAGGTAGTCATCAATCCATTCAGGATCGTGATATTTCGATTGATCATCCATTTAATACATTTTTGACCATTTGTTTCAGGTGCTTCATGCAGCGCGATTTCTGACTTTTGACAGTATCGGCATTTTTGTAATCTAAAGCTTCGGCTATCTCAGTCATACTTTGCCGGAAGTAATAGTATCTCTTCAAGATAGAGTTGCAGGGTTCGTCCATCTCTCCAAATGCCATCTTCACTGCTTTGATTCTCGCATCATCATCGCCTGCAAAAGGATCTTCAACATCTGCAGACTCCACTCTGATCGAACCCTCGTGTTTGTGAAGCTGAGCTTTGTTTCGGTGAAGCTTTAATGCCAGGTTTTTTCCTATGCTGAAAAGATAAGTCTGAAGATTAACCGAAAGCTTCGTCAATTTTCCTTTTCTGACGTTTTCAAAAAAGGCGATCACCGAATCCTGGTAAAGATCTGCGGCTTCATCTGTGTTTAGACTAAAGCCTTTAGTAATCCAATTGAGAAAAGGATCTCGATTTTCCAGGTAGATCTGATCCAGCAAGTCCGTTTCACCTTTTCTCAGCTTCTCAATCAGCTCTTTATTTTCCGCACCTTCAGTCATTTAATACACCTTACTGGAAAAAGTAAACTCTGGCCTCGAAAATTTTTTCGATTTCAGGTGAAAGTAGAAAAAAATATGGCGGGGTTGTTTACCTCTTCAATTTTCATGGAATAGAAAGAATGAAAACCTCAATTCTTTTTGAAGATGTCAACTCATAAAATCAAATCCAGTTTTTCTAACTGGTTAATTCCTTTAGCTATAGTTGCCTTGCTAAGCTCTTGTAAATCGCAAAAGGTGAGCTTGGAACAGGTATATAAAACTAAGATTGAGTATACCCCCGACCGATGGCTTTCTATGGAACCCAGTGGAGAAGGCTTATTTGGTGCTCGCAAGCAATCCGTTGGTTTTGGCGGTCCACCAAGGCTCTTTTACATAGATGGAAAAACAGGTGAAGAAACATGGCTGAGCAAAGCCAAAGACCTCGATCATGTTGAAAAGGATCCCGATTATTTGCATGTGTTTTGGGAAGCTAACACACTGCTCATTCTCTCCAGGAACTTTGGAAATTATCAGCTCTCTGTGAGAGATGTCACAACCGGAGAAGAAAAGTGGTTTATTGAAGATAAAAGTGCAAGTGCATACAGAAGCAAATTCAGTTATCACTCAGGTTTAAATGCCTTTTTGCAGCCTACACCTCACGGCTTGAGAATGTATGACATCGACACAGGCGAAATACTTTGGACACGTAGTGACCTAAAGGAGCTCAATGAATCCAGCCTTCTCAACTCAAGCAAGAGCTGGCAGTACCTGCCTGGATACGATCACTACCTGGTTTTTACCAATGAAAATTACATTCATTTCATCGACCCAGCGACAGGAGAGTCGAGCTGGGAAGTGAAAAAGAATATCGGGTCCTTAATTAATGCCGATGTGTTTGAGGATGATGGAGCTGTTTTGTTCTACGGGACAGAAGATGAATCGCTTGTTGAAGACTTATTAGAAAGATCCGATGGTCTGATTGGAGCTTTAACCAGAGCAGACGATAAGGGTTTGATAGAAGAGGATGTCTACTACCTCGACCTTGATGAGGGAGTTGTGAAGTGGCAAAACAAATTCTACACAAACGGCTATCATCAAGTAGCAATCACTTCGGACAAAGTAGTAGTCTATGGAATTGCACTTCACACCTACGACCGCGAAACCGGTGAGGTGATTTGGCAAAATATTTCCGAGGAGCGATTTAATAAGGAAAGTTTTCTGAAGCTCTTCTCGGCTGCCACAACTACAGACCTTACAGTGGGTGAACGCATGAAATCGGAAGATCTCATAATTGATGGTAAAGTTTACGCCATCTACCCGGAGATCTTTGATAATCCTCTAAAGAAAAATACTGTTGCAATGGTTCGCTATGACCTCGAGACGGGGGAAGAAGACTGGCGCACAGAATACTCAAAATTTTCACCTGATTTTTATTTCGGTGACGAAGGAAAAATCGTCATGCTGGGAGGCACGGGCGGTTTTGTAAATCAACCCGTGGTGCGGGTGCTCAATGCGTCAGATGGAAGTTTGATCCTTGAGGACAAACTAAATACCACTCGAGTTGGAAATGTCTTCGTAGTGGGTAATATGCTTTACCTGCACACATCTCCTCCCAAACTGACAGTTTATGATTTGGTTACTGGAGAATCCAAAACACCTGACCTTCCGGGCAAACCCTGGCTTTTCAGGGAGTTAAAAGATGGTTTTTTCGCCATTTATCCGAAAGGGATTAAAGGCAAGGCGATAATAGCTCTCCACAACAAGCAAACCCTTGAAGTGGAACGCCAGATGGAAGTCCCTGGTTACTACGACACATTTACCTACAAGGGAGAGAATTTCTTCCTGGAAGATTTCTATTCCGATATCAAGCCGGGGCTAATAGCTCTAGATCTTGAGCAATTCAAAGTGAAGGGCTATCTAATAAACAAAAAAGAGGGCAGTCACACTTCCAATGGTCAGGATCAGATTTATGCAAACTACCACTTATTCGTGACCGATGATGGTAAATATGTCTACGAATTTGATGAAGACCAGTTGAAGAAATACAGGATTCCATAAGGAACTCATAACACGATCTCTAGGAGAGAAATAATTAAAGAATCAAATACCAATATTATTATGAAAGCAATTAAAGCCAATAGCAGAGTACTTCTTTTTGCCAGTCTCTTATTATTTCTGACGGCATGCGAAAAAGACGAGGATGACTCAAGCGACAATGGTGGTAATAACAATCCGACAGACACATCAGGTAGCGGCACAGCCGATATGAGTATTAGTGGAGATGTGACTTTAGACCTTGGAGACTATGCAACATGGGAAATCACAGAAGATCAGTTGCTCCGGATCAGAGTAGGAAGTGAGTTTCCCGAAAACATAGTGATGAATTATCGCCTCCAAAGCAATGAGGTGACCGATTTTGATACAGGAACTTATACGGCTGTTAGTGCGACTTACACTGGTCAACCAGAAGATGAAATTGCATTTCAGTTTAATGGTGATGATCCTCAATTTCCCGATTCAGGCACTGTGATAATTACCTCTGTTGACGGCACTAGCATTGAAGGTGAAATTGATGTTGCCATCAGTCCTATTAGTGGTGGGTCTTCTCAGGTGACTGGAACTTTTGAAGCAGAGCCGTTGGAGTGAACGAAGCCCTGAAAAAAAATGACTTGCTAATGTTTACCTCTTCAAATTTTGGGGAATAGAGTGAGTGAAAAAAACAAAATTTAAATCCAGAAAAATGAAAGTTTACAGAATGTTGATTGCAGGAGTACTGATTGGAACCTTTATGAGCTCTTGCGAGGATGATGAGCTCTTCAGCGAAGAGGAAGAAACTGAAGAGACGGTGACAGTGGACGTTAGTCCGTTTATTGAATTGAACACACTCGGGGGGGAGGTTTCTTCGGCCAATGCTATTGGACTTTCATCCTCAAACGAGCCATTAGTGGTGGGACAGGCCCATGATGAAGGATCAAATTGGGTCGGTTTTGTGAGCATCGGTGGTAACTCGATGGAATCAAAAGGAACGCTTGGAGGGCTTACCAGCGAAGTGATGGACACGGACAATGAGCTGCACGTTGGAAAGGCAACAAATGCAGCAGGAGTAAATCGACCGGTTTACAGCGCATACGATGAGCCATGGAACGAACTGCACATGGACGATAACGGAGGAACTGCGGGAGAAGTAGTCGCCTCGAATCAAAGTGGAGTCTTCATTGGAAAAGGAACTGTGGATGGCACTTTGGGAGCGCCTGTAATGTGGGCCTTTGGTAGCGAAGGTTTCTTCAATGTGCTTGATCCCAATAATACTTTAGACCTCGATCTCATAGACATCAACTCGAATAATGAGGTGGTTGCTTTCTCCTCCTCGAATGATCAGGGATACCTCTGGACTGAACAGGATGGATTTCAGGAGATTGACGCGGCTGGTTACGATTTCTTAGAGCCCACAGGTATTAATAATAATTCAAAAATCTCTTGCACTGTCTACAGCGGTAGTGACAGCTATCCAGCGGTCTACGACATTTCATCGGAATCTGTGACATTGCTTACCCTGCCGTCCGGATTTGACGGAGGTTCTACAAATGCCATCAACAACAACGATGAAGTTGTGGGCGTGGCTGGAAGTTTCGTTCAGGTGACACCGGTTTATTGGGATGCCAGCGGAAATCCTACGAATCTCAATGATGTGCTCAACGTGTCGGAGGCAGATCACGATGCACTCGGCTACAATACATATGTGTTGACGGCTGTCGACATAAACGATAATGGAGACATTACCGGGGACGGCTATTTTAACCTCAACGTACCCGATGACAGCCCTTTTCCAGACAGGCAAAGAGAAGCTTACCTGCTTCTTGATGGAACTTACTAGAAATATCTGCCTTAAATCCACTCCCTGAGCAGCCCTCTTCAACGATTGAGTTGAAGAGGGTTTTCTTTTTTGAGCATCAGCACAGCGAATGACATTCAAAAAAAAGTGATATTTTTCTAGCCGAAACCAAACTAGAATGATTGAATTTCTCCAGGAGTGGTGGCCCGGCCTTTCCACCATCGATAAGATCTACTGGTCGATAGCGATACCAGCAACGCTTATTTTCGTCCTTCAAACGATACTCACTTTTGTAGGTGGCGAAATCGATGCAGATGTTGATTTAGATGCCGAAGGGGAAGGTGCTTTTGGTCATCAATTTTTTTCGATAAAGAACTTTGTCGCTTTCTTCACCATTTTCGGTTGGACCGGAGTTGCATGCACCGATGCCGGAATGGGCGTAATGACGTCTTTGATCATTTCGTTTTTTGCCGGATTACTCATGATGGTGCTCATGGCATCTATATTCTATTTCGTCAGTAGATTGACCTCCAGCGGTAACCTCAATATTAAAAATGCTAAAGGCGTTACGGGCGAAGTCTATCTCACCATTCAGGCCAATAGAGGTAATATTGGAAAAGTCAGCATTCTGGTTCAGGGTTCTTTTAGAGAGCTTGATGCCATCACAGATGACGATCAGGATCTGAAAAACGGAATGGTCATTAATGTGAAAGAGGTGATCAACGGAAATTTACTATTAGTATCAAAAAATTAAAACTTAACACCATACTACTATGCCAGAAGGAGGTTCTTTTATTATCATAATCGTTGCAGCGGTTGTCTTCATTTTTGTTCTACTCATTGGTCTTTTTAAGCGATACAAAAGGTGTCCTTCTGACAGAATTCTTGTTGTATACGGAAAAGTAGGGACTAAAGACAACATTGGTCGGTCGGCCAAATGCATTCACGGTGGAGCGGCTTTCGTTTGGCCTATTTTTCAGGCTCATGAGTTTTTGGAGCTCACACCTATTTCAATAGAAGTGAACCTTACCAATGCCCTTAGTCGACAAAATATTCGTGTAGACGTGCCATCCCGATTTACGGTGGGTGTTTCCACAGAACAGGGAGTGATGAACAATGCCGCTGAGCGACTGCTTGGCCTGAGCCAGCAGAATATTCATGACCTTGCAAAAGACATCATTTTTGGTCAGCTTCGTTTGGTGGTTGCCACCATGGATATCGAAGAGATCAACTCAAACCGCGATAAGTTTCTGGCTAATGTAGCTTCCAATGTTGAGGCAGAGTTGAAGAAGATTGGTTTGAAACTGATCAACGTTAACGTGACGGACATTAAAGATGAGTCTGGCTACATCGAAGCACTCGGAAAAGAGGCTGCTGCCAAGGCGATTAACGATGCTCGTAAAAGTGTTGCAGAGAAAAATCGTGACGGTTCTATTGGAGAGGCTGTTGCTGTTCAGGATCAAAGAGTGCAGGTTGCCGATGCCGATGCTATGGCCGTAGAGGGTGAGAACCTTGCGAAGATCAAAGTTGCGAACTCAAATGCTGCCCGCCAGGAGAAAGAGGCTGAAGCAAAGAGAATTTCTACTGCTGCTGAAAAAGTTCAAAGTGCGAAAGCTCTTGAAGAAGCTTATGCCGCAGAGCGTGAAGCCGAAGATGCTCGTGCTATCCGCGATAAAGCAGCACAAACTGCCGATATCGTAGTCCCAGCTCAAATTGACAAAGAGAAAGTGGAGATTGCTGCCGAGGCCATTGCAGAGCAAACCAGAAGAACTGCAAAAGGTGAGGCAGATGCGATTCTATTCAAGAGACAGGCGGAAGCCCAGGGATTGTATGAGGTTTTGACTAAACAAGCCCAGGGACTCGAGCAAATTGTGAAAGCAGCCGGAGGAAATGCCAACGATGCAGCGATGCTCCTGATCACTGACAAACTACCTCAACTTGTAGAGTTGCAAGCTGAAGCGATTAAAAATATTAGGATCGATAAGGTTACTGTTTGGGATAACAATGGTAACGGTGGCGGAGAAGATGGAAAGACTTCAACTGCCAACTTCATTTCAGGACTTTATAAATCAGTGCCGCCTCTCCAGGAAATGTTCAACATGGCCGGGATGGAACTTCCGGAATTTCTGAAAGGTAAAACTCCCGAAGAGATAAGAGAGATTTCTGACGAGATTAGAAAGAGAAAAGAGGAAGAAGGAGGTGAGGGAAATACCTCCGAATAAGCAAACTTAGTTTTTCTCTTTGTAGAGCCACTCAAATCCCCGATATGCCGCTTGATGAAGAACGTCTCCGTGGTTGTGTTCCTCAAAATAGCGGTAGCTTAAATTGATCTTCGAAGGGTAGTTTTGGAGGAAATCCCGGAGTTTTTCAGCTCCGCCTACCATGATTTCACCTTCGTTGCCTACAGTTAAAAAAACCTTTTTTGGTTCATCTATCTCTGAGAATGCGGGCTCCAGATCGAGCAACGACTCATTGTCCCACCACATGCTCGGGCTTACAATTAGGTAGTTGTCGAAAAGATCGGGTTGTTTGAAAAGAATTTCAGCGGCAGCGAGTCCAGCAATGGATTGACCAATCAGCGTTCTCTCCTGATTCGTTCGGTACTCTTTTTCCACCAGTGGCTGGACTTCCTTTTTCATAAACTCAATAAATTCTTTTGAACCGCCCTGAGTTGGGATATTTTTTATGTCTTCTTCAATAGTTGTCGGATAAGTGAAATCTCGCATCCTATCGTTGTTGGCAACTCCGACCACAATCGACCGGGGAATCATATCAATCCAGGGGAAAGTGGCAAACTGAGTCAGTCCCGCAATGTGTATGAAATCCTCGCTTCGCGACCCGTCCAATAGATAGATTACAGGATAGTCCGTTGATGAAGTGTCGTAATCGAAAGGCAAATAGATATTTAGTTTCCTGGTTTCATCAAGTATTTCTGAGTGAAACTCGAGTGTTTCGCCAATAACAAAAGGCGACTTTTTGATTGTTTTTGCCTCGTCCTGGCCAATCAGGGTGCATGATGACAGACCAATTATGAAAAGAGAAAGGATTAAATTTTTCATTAGGTGATGCTTATGTTTTTTTGAATGCCGAAAAATACTGATTTACGTGTACACGAACTTTTTGACGCTGCGCGCTGTTACTCTCGAAAACAAAACGTTATGATTGGTTGGATAATCGCGTGCTTCGTGCTCGTCATCATTTTTGCCGTCCTCGGCTTCACAGGAATTGCCAAAGCTTTTGCAGCAATTGGCAAAGTTCTCTTTTACATTTTCCTCATCATCCTTGCGATAATTTTAGTCTCCAATTTGTTGTGACACTGAACTACACTCTTTGTAGTTTTAGTGGATGGACTATCAGGTAGCTGATATATTTTTCACCGTCTTCCACACTTTAATTATCCTTTTCAACCTCTTCGGATGGATTTGGAAAAAGACTCGCAAGTGGAACCTGTTACTTCTAATCCTTACAGGCCTCTCGTGGTCGGTGCTTGGGATTTGGTACGGATTCGGCTACTGCCCTTTTACCGATTGGCACTGGCAAGTACTCAGCGAATTGGGCAAGCTCCCAGAAACGCCTTCCTACACAGAATACCTCACAGAAAGGCTGACCGGGATGGAGGTATCTAACCAGTCGGCCGATGCCGCTACTCTTGGAGGTTTCCTCTTGGCTCTCATCATTTCTAGTTGGCTAAATTTTCGGGATCAGCATAGAAAAGAGCAAGAATCCTAAGAATCTTGAGCAATTCGTGTAGTTAACTTTTCCAACCAAATCCACTAAATTGGATATCGCATTTAAATCCGATTGAAAAGTGAAGCAGACCAACAGTGTTTTATCATCAGAATTTGCACAAAGCGACAATTTTTACGAGAGCGATCTGATCCTCCGGCATCATCTCAAAAAGAAGCTTTCCAGTAAGGCGCTAGAAAGCATCTCTCCCAATCTGAAGTTCATCGGTGAAAAAGCCGCTCAAGAAATGGACGAGCTTTCACAGCTTGCCGACAAGCATCCACCAGTTTTGGAAAAGCGCGACAAATGGGGTGAAGACACCGATCGCATTTTGTTTCATCCCAGCTACCGAGAGTTAGTGGACATCGCGGCCAGAAGCGAAATGTTTAAGCTGAAGTGGGCTCCCGAGGCCAGAAAGAATTTCTCTAACGAGAGAAACCTCATGAGCTTTGCTGTTAGTTCGATCTACGCCATGAGTGAAACAGGCGTTTACTGCCCGCTTTGCATGACAGATGGCGTGGCTGTGTTGATCGATAAACACTGCGAGGAACAAGACAGAAAAAGACTTCTGAAAGCGATCTGTGCAGAAAGCGAGAAAGAAATCAAAACCGGAGCGATGTATCTCACTGAAAAAGCCGGTGGCTCTGATGTTGGCGCCAATCTGGTAAGTGCGACTCACTGGAAAGACGATCTCTACAAACTCAATGGCGAAAAATGGTTTTGCAGCAATGCCAATGGAGAAATTGCTTTTGTTTTGGCCCGTACGAACTCTGAAAAGGAGGGCACCCGCGGGCTTTCTATTTTTTTGGTGGAAAAGAAACTGGAAGACGGTTCCAGAAACCCGATGGAGATGATCCGACTTAAGGACAAGTTCGGAGTGAAATCTATGGCCAGTGCCGAAATTCAGCTAACGGACACAGTGGGAAAGTTAGTCGGCCGGCAATTCGAAGGTTTTCGAATCATGACCGACATGATCAATCTGTCAAGAGTTTACAATTCTGTGGCAGCGCTTTCCGCTTCTCGAAGGGCGCTCACAGAGGCCTATCAATTTTTGAGAGGTCGCGTCACGTTTGGAAAAAATGCTCTCGAGCATCCATTGATTCGCAGAAAGCTACTCGAGCTCGGTTCGCTACACTTGGCAAATTTTCACCTAACCTGGCGAGCTGTAGAAGCCCTGGACAAATCTGAAACAGACGAAGAAGAGGCCCAGTTGCTAAGGCTTCTTACACCAATGACAAAAAAGTGGAGTGCCGAAAAGGGAGTTTACATAACCCGCGAATCCATGGAGTTGATGGGTGGAATCGGCTACATCGAAGATCAAATCATGCCTAAGCTGATGCGCGACATTATGGTTTTGCCCATTTGGGAGGGTGCCGGAAACATCATGATTCTCGACATGCTTCGCGCCTCTGCAAAATCGAAGGGCCTTGAAGTGATGTTTCGTGAGATTACTGGTTCGTTCGACAATCCTAAAGTTGGAGAATTACTGAGAGATGAAGTCTCGAAGTTGAAGAGCTTTGGCGAAAAGCTGATGACCATGGACAATGAAATGATGCAGATCAATGCGCCTCAATTTTTCGAAAAACTCACAACCGTTTTTCAGATCAGTCTGTTGGTGAAAAACACCGATGAGGAGAGCAAAGTATGGACCGCTCCAGCTATCGATTATCTATCAGAAACAATCAAAAATGTCGAGCTTCGAGAGGAATCTGTTCCTTCAATAGAAGAAATCGAAAAACTCATGGCGTGGAAAGTATGAGTTTACTTCTCAGAAACGGGTAGCAAGAGAGTCATCTCGTCTCCTGGGTTTAGGTTGTCGACATGGCCGGCAAGATTTTCCTCAATAGAAGACATGTGCATGTGCACGTTGGAGCTGTGGTGAGTGAAAACACCTTTGTGATTTTTCGAGTAAAAGCCGAGAACACTCACATCGGCATTTTCCAAATTTCTGTTGAGTCCTGAGCTGACGTGCTTTTCGTGGGTGTGTTCGGTGTCGCCTTCAGGCCAGTCGATCACGTGCCAACTCAACTTTTCAGCTTTTCCTTTCAGTAAAAATGGAAAAGGCTTTTCTGTGTCGATGCCATGGTTTTTGGCTTTTTCCAGAATCCACTTTTCAAGTTCACTGCCATTTGTGAAAGATTCAGTCTTTGACACTTCTTGCCATTTTTTCACGTGCGAATAAACGAGCAGTGCAGCTTTGTGGTCCATCGATTTGTCGACTGCCATAGAGCCCTCGTTCACTCGACTGGTCATGACATTACCGTTCATCACCAAAATTTCTCCCTTCAGATTTTCAAGGGCGCCCAGTGCGTAGAGGTGTTTAGGTTGAAGACTGTCGAGATCGACTTTTGCAGAAAGATCTCCTTTGTGCATGAAGTTCATGAGCGCACCGGCATGATGCACATCAGTGGAAAGCAAAACCTGTGAGGGGCGTTCTTTTTGATCTGACTTGCGGTTTTCGCCACATCCGATGAAAAGAATAATAGATAGGAGAAGCAGATAAAATTTCATGTGGCAAATTTAGGAGGATAACTTTTATGGTAAAGAAGCACTTAGGCTGAAGCTCCAATCTTACAAACTCAAAAGACCTCCTCGCCATGAGGAATTGCCAGACATTTTGATTTATTTTGAAGCTCTTTTAAACCTTTTAAAACAAAGACTACTCCATCCGTGAGGGTTTGCCCAAAGTTTATGAGACTATCATTATTAGCCATTTTTTGCCTTGTTCTATTTGCCTCGTGCAAGAAAAAAGTGATTGAAATCACCACGGTTCTTCAGGTCGAAAAGGAAATGCAAATTCCAATCGATACAAACGTTAGAGAACTATCTTTTCCAGCTCCAGAAATTGGTTTTGCCCTCCCTGGTCTCTACGGAATGTGGAAAACAACGGATGGCGGAAATTCATGGACAGAGATCACTCAGTTTTCTGAAGAAGTTGTAGAGAAAGTTCATTTTTTCAATGAACAGCAAGGTGTTTGTTTTCTCGACCCGGAGGTCATGTACACCGATGATGGGGGAGCGACCTGGACTGAAACTGCCGATGCCGATTTTATGGGAGCGGGTGAAGATGGAGAAGTAATCATCGGAGAAAAGAATACCTTCAACAGTTCCTTCAATATTGAAGTTTCTCACGACTATGGAAATACTTTCCAGTATTTGGCAGGTCAGGTAAATCTGCCGGTCTTTGGGTTCAAAGACGCGGCTGTTGCTGATTCACTGGGAATAGTAATGGTAGAGGATGAGAGCCCTGGCACCGTATCCTTCAATTTGTATACTGGTGAAGTAAACTTCAATTATGAGGCTCCCTCATGCTATGACATCTACATCGGACCTTCCCAAAGAGCTCTAATCAACACAGACAACAGGTTGGAAACAAAGAGAAGTGTATCCTATGGTATTGCACATACCAATCACACCTACCCATACTATGGCCTTGATGGTTATGGCAATTTGATGGTTGCAGTTGGTAAGAATACGATCACGTCAAACTATGTGACAGGAGAAAATGACTCGTGGACCGAAGTCTTCACTGAAGAAGGAAACGGGTTCACCGAAACATTCTACTCCGTTGAATTCATCGACTCAGATACTTTCTTTATTGGAGGTGAAAAAGGAAAAATCATAAAAGCATCCCTATGAAAAAACTGACACTAATATTGGCAAGCATTCTCATCTCTATTCTCAGTTTTTCACAGAGCGATGAGCTGTATTTTTATTCTGATGCCACATTCGCTTTCAACCCGATTCGGTTGACGGGTATAGAAGATCAGGGGTCGGGAACAGTAGGGCAGACAGTTGGTGGAAACCTCACCTATCGAGAGCCGGTTTATCAAAAAGTAGAGATCCAGTCGTCAACTGTTAGCATCGTTGGTCACATCGGTATGAGTGTTCCTTTTTATCAAACGGATGATTGGAGCGTAGGAGCCAAAGTGAATGTCGGTCTGGGGTTCCAATTTCCAGCAAAAAACTCTGATGGCCTTGAAGGCATGGTTTTGAGTTTCCCCCAATTTGGTTACTTCAGATGGGTGGGCAAAAACTTCGACTACTCGGCTCTTGCCGGTTATAAATTCACCAAAGGACCGATCAACTACCACCATTTTCTACTCGGTTTTGATTGGGAAATAGGTGAAGGAGATGCCATCAGAATTTACGGAACTCCATTTCGCTACAAGCTTTATCGCGAGTACACCAATGGCGAGCTCGAACCAATGTTTGAAGTTGCCGAGATTGGTATTTCTTACGTTGTAAAGTTTTAGTTAGGTCTTACTCGCCAATTCTTCCCAGGTGAGTGTGTTTGAAATCATCATCGTACTTGAGGCCATATCCCAGGATGCGATCCAGGCTCGAGTGGCCAAAAAGGATGATGCCAAATAGCAAGGTCCATTCGTTCTCCAACACCCATCCTGCTGTTAGCACCACCAGTGCCACTGCTTTGTGGTGAGTTAGGTTGTAGGTGAACGCTCCAGCCTTTGTTCCAAAAGCATAACCGATCATCCCAAGGTCCGGGGCTAGAATCAAAACCAAATACCACCACCAGGCAAAGTCGGTGAGTGAAAAAAGAAAAATGGAAAAGCCGAACATGGCGAGTTCTTCGAGTTTGATGAGGTTTTTCATTTGATGATCAGTTTGTTTACATCAAAGATAATTTCAAATGCCGTTTCTCACTGTAAAATTATGGCGAGTGGCTTTGCCTCGCTGGTGAACTTTAGGAAAGGCAGATCGTTTTACAGACTTTTGCCGAATCCAAAAAAAAGAAAGTAGAAAGTGAGTGATCAGGTGTCCCGATTTCTGAAGTACAATTTCCCCTTGCTTGCTTTTGGGTTTATGTACACGTTTTTCTCCAGCTTCGGACAGACGTTTTTGCTCTCACTCTACCTGCCATCCATCGAAGAGTTTTTTAAAATCAGCAACACAGCGCTCGGCTCGATCTACGCTATTGCTACAGTTGGAAGTGCGCTCACGCTTCCCTGGCTTGGTGGATATTTCGATAAAGTCAATGTAAAGCGCTACAGCGTTTTTGTGGGGCTCGGTCTGGCTGCAGCTCTTTTCCTGATGTCTTTTTCTTACCACATCTTACTGGTGGTGTTGGCGTTTTATGGTCTGCGACTTTTTGGCCAGGGCTTGATGAGCCACACATCGGTTTCATCGATGGCTCGCTACTTTACTGCCAACCGCGGAAAAGCCATCAGTGTTGCTACGATTGGGCACCCGGCTGGTGAGGCTGCACTGCCAATTCTCATCACGCTTTTGATTGCTGCA
This sequence comes from Halocola ammonii, assembly GCF_049334165.1. Taxonomy (NCBI): domain Bacteria; kingdom Pseudomonadati; phylum Bacteroidota; class Flavobacteriia; order Flavobacteriales; family Halocolacceae; genus Halocola; species Halocola ammonii. Next base: position 244,505 of record NZ_JBEGHD010000001.1, on the reverse strand, counting down.
GTAGGCTGGAGATCTACTCTTCAGTTGTCGGCAATGAGTTGCCTTGTTTTGGTGATTCCTTTGGCGGTGCTTTTGATCAATAAATCGAAACCACGAATCAGAGCTTACGAGATGGAAAGCCATGCTGAAAAGAAAAGTTTCAAGCGACTGAGCATCTGGAAAGTCTTTGGTGAACGAAGGTTTTGGATCATCGCACCAGTGGTTTTCATTTTGGGTTTTACCAACACAGCGATTTTCTTCTTTCAACTCAAATTGGGAGAAGCCAAAGGCTGGAGCCCCGAATGGGTGGCCGGTTCGCTCTCGGCTTTTGCCATAGCCAGTGCCGTGGGAATGCTCACCAGCGGTCCGCTTGTAGACAAGCTCACCGGAAAGAAGTTGTTTCCCTGGTTTTTGATTCCTTACCTGATCGGCTTAGTTGTGCTCATTTCTTACGACCACCGGTGGATCTACCCTGCAGCTCTTGCGCTCATGGGGCTTGCCAATGGAATGGGCAGCACCATTAAAAATGCCATGCTAGCCGAAATCTACGGAGCTGAAGTAATCGGACAAATCCGCAGCATCTTCACCACAGTGATGGTGGTGAGCACAGCACTGGGGCCTATCACTTTCGGTGTGCTCCTCGATTTGGATTGGACTTTCGATCTGATTTTCGGCCTGGGAACCGCTGCCATGGCACTAACGGTGGTCAACGGGGTGAGGCCTTTGGACAGGTAGCCTTTGACCTGTGTCAATTCACATAAAAGTGAGTTGTCATTTTCTATGTAAAAACCTTAATTTTAAAGGACTTCTGAACCAACCAATTGGATCGCAATTGCGTCTCATCTTAGCAGTCGACAAACTTTAACGTGAAGAAAACAATTCGGCATATTTTATCTCTACTGCTGGTAGCCTCGTCACTTATGGCTTCCGGTCAGGCCGAGTTTGTTCCCAACCACGGTCAGTGGCACCAAAATGTAGCTTTCAGAACAGAAATCCCTGCTGGTGTGCTCTATGCTGAGCCAACCGCTCTTACCTTCCAGCTTTTTGATGCTGAAGAAATGCAAAACCTCCACCCGCATTCAGGGCAAACGGAGTTTCCCGAGGATCTTCATTCCCACGTATACAAAGTTCATTTTGAAGGAGCTCAAGCGCCTATTATTGAAGGAAGAAAAGAATTTGCCCACTACTACAACTTTTATAAAGGCAATGATGAAAGTCGTTGGGCGAGCAATGTGCAGCCTGTCCAGCAGGTGGCTTACAGCGATCTTTACGAGAATATCGACTTGCTTCTTTACAGCACAGCCGACCGGATAAAGTACGACTTTAAAGTAAAGCCGGGAGCTGATCCGTCACTTATTGAGCTTCGCTACGAAGGGCCAGAAAAAATGACTTTGAAAGACGGCAAGTTGATTGTGAAAACCTCTGTGGGAACGGTCACCGAACACGAACCCTACTGCTATCAGCTGATCAACGGTAAAATGGTGGAAGTTGAAAGTGCCTATCATTTGAAAGGAAACCGACTCACTTTCGAATTGGGTGATTACGATTCTTCTTATCCGCTAATCATCGATCCGGAGTTGAGTTTTTCTTCCTACATCGGATCTACAGCAAGTAATTTCGGTTGCTCGGCCACAGACGACAGTCAGGGAAATTTAGTAGCTGCTAGCACGGTTTATGCAGCGGGTTATCCAACCACGGTTGGCGCAATTGAAGATGACTTTAATACTTCTATCAGCAGTTATTGCGACATGGCCATTTCAAAATTCTCGGCCGATGGAACGCAGCTTCTCTACTCAACTTACCTGGGAGGGAATGCTCTGGAGATGCCTCACAGTTTGATTTGCGATAGTCAGGATAACATCATTGTCATGGGAAATACCGGCTCTCCCGATTATCCTTCTACGCCAGGAGCTTACGACCCAAGTTTTAATGGAGGTCCCTTTTATGAGTTTAGCTTTTTTATTCCCGGAATTACAAATCCCGATGGAGTTGATCTTTTCCTCACAAAAATTGCTTTGGATGGGTCGCTTGCTGCGTCCACGTTTGTTGGCGGTAACGATACTGATGGACTAAATGGATACGGTAACCTCAATTACAACTACGGTGATGCCTTTCGCGGTGAAGTGATTGTGGACGATGACGACAATGTGCTTGTCGCTTCTGTGACTGACTCGAATGATTTTCCTGTAGCTGGAAATGCTAACCAACCGACTTACAATGGGGGTAATTGTGATGCTGTAGTTTTCCAGTTGAACTCCAATCTAACCGACTTGCTTTGGAGTACTTACATCGGTGGATCGAATGACGAAAGCGCTTATTCTGTTCAGCTGGATGGTGACGGAAATGTATTCGTTACCGGAGGAACACGCAGCATCGACATGCCCGCTACTAGTGGCGTTTTTCAATCGAGTAATGCAGGCGACACTGATGGCTTTATCGCTAAGTACGGACCAGCTGGCGATTTACTGGCTTTTACTTACAATGGCACTGCCAGCTACGATCAAAACTACTTTGTGCAGCTCAACACTTCGGGAGAAGTTTTTGTAATCGGACAAACTGAGGGAGACATTGGGATTGTTGGGGATGTTTACAACAATGCCGGTAGCGGTCAGTACATCCAAAAATTTACCAGTAACCTTACGATGCTCGAGCTGAGCACAACGATTGGAACAGGGAGTGGAGCGATCGACATTTCGCCTACAGCATTTCTGGTTTCTGAATGCGATCAGGTTTATTTTTCTGGCTGGGGCGGAGAAACCAACCAGTTTAACTCCAGCTTCGCAACAGAGAGTACGACTATAGGATTGCCCACTACCACCGATGCTTATCAAAGTGCAACAGACGGGAGCGACTTTTATCTCTGTGTGTTAGAACCCGACATGAGCGGTCTTACTTTCGCTACCTTTTTTGGAGGGTCTGAGAGTAATGAACACGTTGATGGAGGGACGAGTAAGTTTGACAAAGATGGAACCGTTTACCAGGCTGTTTGCGCAGGTTGCGGTGGTAACAGCGACTTCCCAACTTCACCTGGAGCATGGAGCTCTACCAACAACAGCACGAATTGCAACCTCGGAGTTTTCAAGTTCTCCCTTGCGGCTGTGCAAGCTGAAATTTCAATCGATGGGCCCAGCTTTGTTTGTGGCGATGCTCCTGCAAATTTCATTAACCTGAGCAACGGAGCAAGTAGCTACGAGTGGGACTTTGGCGATGGCGAAACTTCAACAGAGTTTGAGCCTAGTCACTCTTTCGATGAACCAGGTGAGTACACCATCACCATGGTGGCCATGGACGATTCGGAGTGCCTGAATCCCGATACAGTGAGCATGACAATAGATGTTTTTGACCCGGTAAACCCCAGCATCGATCCAGTTGAACCGATCTGTGATGGCGGAACCGTGCAACTTCAGGGAAATGGCTCAGAGAATATTTACTGGCTGGATGATCCTACATTGAGTGATCCAGAAATTGCAAACCCAATTGCTTCTCCAGAAGAAGAAACGATCTACTACCTCGTAGATGAAAACCCTTGTGGAGCTGATACAGTGAGCATTACTGTTGAGTTTTACGATGTGGAAACGACCGTCTCCAACGACACCACCATTTGCCTTGGCCAGTCTGCTCAGCTTTTTGCCGAAGGTGGGGGCGAATACGAATGGAGTCCGACATCAACACTGGACAATCCGAATGTGGCAAATCCGATCGCCACTCCAACAGACACAACAGAGTACGAGGTTTTCATTGTCACCGATGAAGGCTGCGAAATCACAGAAACGGTCGTAGTCAATGTAATCACCAATGTTCCTGGAGGAAACGTCTACGAAGAAATTACGGCTTGTGCCGGCAGCGATGTGCAGCTTCAGGCTAACCCCGGAACTGAATTTTACTGGACGCCTGAGAGTCCGCTCAACAATCCCAACGCGCAAAATCCAATTGCTGTACTGGAAGACACCACCACTTTTTATGTGGAGATTTTTAATGCCTGCGGTTCCGGAGTAGATGAAATTACGGTAAACGTATTGCAGCCAAACGTAAACATTCAGGTTCCCGACTCAATGTGCCAGGGCGAGTGGGTACAGGTGAGTGCGTCTGGAACTGAAAACTACCTATGGCAACCGGCTTCTTATTTTCAGGATCACACTAGCCAGGTAACAGCTGTGTCACCTCCTGAAACGACAGAACTTACTGTTATAGGTACAGATGAATTTGGCTGCAGCGACAGTGAATCGAGAACGATCATCGTTCACCCAGAGCCGTTTGTATTTGCCGGACCCGATGTGGAAGTCAACTGGGGCGATCTGATTAGCCTTTACGGTCAGGCAGCCGATAGCGTAGATTTTGAGTGGTCACCCACAACTTTCATGGAAGATCCCGATGACCTGACGCCCATTTTGCTGCCAGATGAATCTACTTATTACGAGCTGAGCGTAATTGACCAGTATGGCTGTACAAACCGCGATACTGTATTCGTAAAAGTCATTTTACCGATTTATGTCCCGAATACTTTCACTCCGGATGGCGATGGGCTAAACGATGTCTTTCGAGCCTATGGCGACAACATCCGCGAGTTTCACATGCAGATTTACGATCGCTGGGGTCAACTGGTCTTCGAAAGTTTTTCTGTAGATGAGGTGTGGGACGGCTCCAACAAGAATGGAGATCACTACGTCCAGGACGATCTCTTCGTTTGGCGAATTGTCTACGAAACCAAAAACGGTAAAGAAGAACTCACAGGTCATGTCACAATTTTGAGGTAACATTTAAAATTTATCATCATGCTTAGATCACTTTTTCTTCAATTGCTTTTTTGCTCGATTGCTTTTTCAGGCTTTAGTCAATTAACTTCATCTTCTTGTAACGCTCCCGACAGTGTGGTTTCCCTCTACCAGCAGGATGCTGATCGACTGACAATTAAATGGATTTACGAAAATGAGCTTCCGGCTCAAAATGAAGTTGAAATCCCAGAAGAGCTTTCAAACTCATTTCTCGATGCACTGATCGCAGTTTATAATGCTACAGATCTTGCAGCACGAGATTCAGTTATTGAGATGTTTAATATCCACACGTGGCACACTCCCACTGTAGACATATTGGAATTAAACGCTGATGGAGATCTGGCCTGGATGAACGACCTGGAAAACGGAATTTTTCCAACTAGCAGTAGTGAGGTAAATTCTCTCATAGAAACCTATGAGTTGGAAGTTCTGGAGTATTACGATTACGTCACTCTTGAGAATCACACTGTGATGTTTTACTCGGCAGATAATTATAACATCGAAGCTCTTGGAGAACTTTTTGAAGAAATCGAAGGCGTAGAGAGTGCTGGAGGCACCTGGTTCGCTGGCGATGGCGGAGACATTGAAGCATCGATAAACGAAGATCATGTAGAATTGATTTATGAACACGCCTGGGGCGACTGTCCTGCAGGTTGTATTTACAGCCATTTTTGGAAGTTCAGGGTTTACGATGATTGTTCGGTGGAATTTGTGACTAGCTATGGCACGCCTGTTTCTGTAGGTGAAAGAGTGAGAAATCCAATTTCTGTTTACCCAAATCCCCTGGTCGATATTCTGAATTTGAAAGGAACTTCTGGAGAAGTATCATTCCTTGTGATCGCCTCTGATGGGCGAGTGGTTATGGATGGGAAAACCAACAAGAACCAAATCAGAGGCTTTAAAAATTTGGTACCGGGCCAATATCTGGTGACCATCTTTTCAGAGGATAGAAAGTCAACTTTTCAGGTGGTCAAAAGGTAAATCGGAGAAGTAAATGCCTTATGAGTTTAGTATTTCGTTTTGCACCTTAGCGCCTTTGCGAGAATTGGTAAGTTGTCTACCATCTCCATAGATAAATAACCACTCATCAAAAACTTCCTGAAGCTCCTCTCTCTGAAACCGGTTTTCCGCTACTTTTAGAGCCAACAAAATTCTCGACCATGAAATATTCGCTCTACTCTCTTTTGGCCATCTCGCTTTTTATCTTTGCCTGCGATTCTTCCGAATCATCAAATAACAAAGCAGAAAAAAACAATATGCCCACACCTCCTAAAGCATCAAAAAAAGAACACAAATTCGAAATTCACGGTGAAACGGTGACGGATGATTATTTCTGGCTACGCCTGTCTGACGAACAGAAAAGTGCCGAAGCACCAGACGATCAAACAAACGAAGTTGTGGCATACCTCGAAGCAGAAAATGCCTACACCGATGAGGTGATGAAAGAAACTGAAAAGCTTCAGGAAGAGCTTTACGAAGAGATTGTGGGCCGCATCAAGCAAGACGACCAGAGCGTGCCGTATTTCAAAAATGGCTACTGGTACTACTCGCGTTACGAAGAAGGTGGTGACTATCCTTTGATCTGCAGAAAGAAAGGTTCGCTCGATGCCGAAGAGCAAATCATGCTCAACGAGCCCGAGCTTGCAAAAGGTCACGACTACTACGCAGTGGGAGCAAGAGCTGTGAGCTCGAACAACAATCTGCTTGCCTATGCCGAAGACACCGTAAGTCGCAGGATCTACACCATCAAAGTAAAGAACCTGGAGACAGGAGAACTGCTCGATGACCAGATCACCGGTACTAGCGGAAGTGTCACCTGGGCCAACGACAACAAAACGCTCTTTTATTCCAAAAAGGATCCGGTAACCCTGCGAAGCTTCCAGATTTACAAGCACACACTGGGTAAACCACAATCTGAAGATGAATTAGTCTTCGAGGAGAGCGATGACACTTTCATCAGCTACGTTTACAAATCCAAGTCGGAGCGATTTATCATCATAGGTTCGAGCAGCACCGTTTCGAACGAATACAGAGTTTTGGAAGCCGACAAACCAGATGGAGAGTTCAGGGTAATCCAACCACGCGAGCGCGACCTGGAGTACAGCATTTCGCACTTTGGCGATCACTTTTACATCACCACCAACCTGGATGCTAAGAACTTCAGGCTGATGAAAACTCCGGTGGATGCCACAACCAAGGAAAACTGGGTGGAAGTGATTCCCCACAGAAAAGATGTTCTGCTGGAGCAAATCGAGATTTTTGAAAAATTCCTCGTTGTGGATGAGCGAAAAGGCGGACTTACCGATTTGCGCGTAATTCCATGGGAAGGAGAAGGCGAGCATTACATTGAGTTTCAGGATCCGGCCTACAGCGCGTGGATTGGAGTAAATCCCGACTTTAAAAGTGAAAAACTTCGCTTTGGATACTCGTCTCTCACTACTCCAACTTCGACTTACGAGTACGACATGAATACCCGCGAGCGCGAACTGCTCAAGCAGCAAGAAGTGATCGGGGGTCACAATCCGGCAGCTTACGAATCAGAGCGACTGATGGCCACAGCCGATGACGGCACGCAAATCCCCGTTTCTGTGGTTTACAAAAAAGGAATTAAAAAAGACGGTTCGAATCCGCTCTTGCTCTACGGCTACGGTTCTTATGGAGCCACTATCGATCCTAATTTTAGCTCAACCAGACTGAGCTTGATCGATCGCGGGTTTGTCTTTGCTATTGCCCACATCCGCGGAAGTCAAACCCTCGGACGCGAGTGGTACGAAGACGGAAAGATGCTCAACAAGAAAAACACGTTCACCGATTTTATCGACTGTGCGGAATTTCTGCTCGAAGAGAACTACACTTCAAAAGATAAACTCTTTGCAATGGGCGGATCTGCCGGTGGGCTTTTGATGGGAGCTGTGATCAACATGAGTCCTGACTTGTGGAAAGGCGTAGTTGCTCAGGTTCCTTTTGTGGATGTGGTAAACACCATGCTCGATGAAAGCATTCCGCTCACAACTGGCGAGTTTGACGAATGGGGAAATCCTAAAGAAGAGAAGTACTACCACTACATAAAATCTTACTCGCCTTACGACAACGTGGTGGCGCAAGATTATCCAAACATGCTTGTGACTACCGGCTACTGGGACAGCCAGGTGCAGTATTGGGAACCGGCAAAATGGGTGGCTAAACTCCGCGACCTGAAAACGGATGACAATCTGCTACTTCTAAAAACAGACATGGAAACCGGCCACGGTGGCGCCTCAGGAAGATTGAAGCGCTACAAAGAAGTAGCGCTGGAGTACGCGTTTATGCTGATGCTTTTGGAGGAGGAGAAGGAGGTTTAGTTTGAGAATCTGGTTGAAAAGATAACTTAACTTCTTTCCACTCTCACAACTCCCTCATGCCTCACCTCAAAATTGCAAGAGTTGGCGATGAAGCACTTTTTGTTGGCCTCTGTGTGGAGTGATTTGGCGAGTTCAACTTTCTCAGGGTCGGTGATGGTTACCTCGGGCCTGAGCGTCACTGACTTGAATCGGCCGCTGCCGTCTTTGTTTTCTTCCATTATTCCAGTGGCAGCGTCTCGGTAGTTTGTGACAATAATTCCATTGGCTGAACAAAGGTGTAAATACCAAAGCATATGGCAGGCGGCAAGCGAAGAGACAAACAGCTCTTCTGGGTTGTAACGCGTGTTGTCTCCTAAAAAACTTGGGTCGGCCGAGCCTGCAATTTTGTGAGTCTTTCCCTCTGTCAAAATTTCGTGGTTGCGATTGTAAGCCTTGTAGCTCTGTGTTCCCTGGCCGAGGTTGCCAGTCCAGTCGAGGTTGATGAGGTAGTTGTGGGTTTTGACGATTGCTATCAAGGTCATTTCATTTTTATAAATCCCAACATCGCCAGTGACCCTATTCCAATGAGAGCAATTGGAAGTACTGCAATGATTCCCGCATCCCAAAGCTTCGACATCATGATTAGACCGATAATAAGTATTACTCCACCAAATACAATGTTCTGCCAACTCGACTTTTTGTGTTGTGGACTTTCTTTCCTGAGTTCTCCACTTTTTTCCATTCGGTCCAGTTCGCCCAAAACTTCAGCAGTCGTTTTCTCATCTGGAGCGTTATTCTTAAGGTATGCGATGATAGTACGATACTGGTGGCCTCGGGAGCGCATATCGGCAGTGTGATCAATTAGCTCCTGTTTTGATTTAAGGTTACTCATGGCAATCATTTGAGGAAAACGAAAGATACAAAACCCTAAATTGATTTTTCACCGCCCATCCAAAACCACTTTCACAAGTCCTCGTTTTCACGATCTTTGCACCCGCGAAAAAACGAGTGTGTTGAAAAACTCTTGTCTAACCTTTCTTCTTAGTCTTTTTACGTTCTGTCTTTTTGGTCAGCAAGACAGCATTGTGCGCAGAACTTACATGACTGAAATGGTCACAAAAGCACCGGAGATCGATGGTGTGCTCAGTGATGCGGCCTGGCAAGAAGTGGAGCCAGCTTCAGGCTTCGTACAAAACTCCCCGAGGCCAGGAGCAGGATGCTCCCAGAACACTGCAGTCAGAATGATTTATGACGATGAAGCCGTTTATATCGCTGCAGAGCTTTTCGAAAACAATCCCGACAGCATCAACAACTTCCTCACCGAGCGCGATGACGTGGGAAATGCCGATTACTTCAAAGTCGTTTTTAACAACTACCGCGATGGTATCAACGGTGAGGGCTTTGCGGTAACTCCAGCAGGTGTGCAAATCGATACGAAGTATTCCACAAGTGGCGAGAGTTCTACGTGGGATGCTGTGTGGGAAAGCGCAACCAATATCACCGAGCGGGGATGGATCGTAGAAATTAAGATTCCGTTTTCAGCACTTCGTTTTCCAGAAGTTAAAGAGCAGGTTTGGGGAATCAACTTCGGCCGCCAGATTCGAAGAAATCGTGAAATCAGCTGGTGGAATTTTGTGAATCCCGAAATAGACGGGTTTTTCACTCAGGCGGGCAGACTGAAAGGCATCGAAAACATTAAGCCTCCGACCCGACTCTTCTTTTTTCCATACGCTTCTGGCTACATCGAGCACAGCACGGTGGAAGAAGGCGGAGTGGCAGAATCATTTAATGCCGGCATGGACGTGAAGTACGGAATCAACGATGCTTTTACGCTCGACATGACTCTGATTCCCGATTTTGGCCAGGCCCGATTCGACAATCGAGTCCTCAATCTCTCGCCATTCGAGGTACAGTACAACGAAAACCGCCAATTTTTCACCGAAGGAGTTGAGCTCTTCAACAAAGCCGGATTGTTCTACTCGAGGCGAGTGGGCGGCAGACCAATTAATTTTAGCAAAGCTCAGCAGTCGGTTTTAGAAGAGGAAGAAGTTGTAGAAAACCCTAACCGAGGTCAGCTCATCAACGCAACTAAAATCTCAGGAAGAAACAAACGAGGCCTGGGAATTGGATTTTTTAATGCAGTTGAAAACGAGACCAAAGCTGTAATCGAAAACACGGAAACCGGAGAAACTCGCGAGCTCACCACCAACCCGCTCACCAACTACAACGTGCTGGTGCTCGACCAGGTGATTCGAAACAACTCCTTTGTGACCTTCACTAACACCAATGTCCTCCGCAGCGGCTCTGTTTACGATGCCAATGTGAGCCGCGTGGATCTGAAGCTGACAGACAAGAAGAATAAGTATGCTCTCGAAGGTTTCGGTGGTGTGAGTCAGAAGTTTCATCCAGACAGCATTTCTCTGGGCGAAACCTACAGTCTTGGGTTTTCAAAAATCAGCGGAAACTGGAGGTTTAAACTGTCACAAACGGTCATTGGAAAAGAGTACGACATTAACGACCTGGGTTTTCAAACCATCAGGAATGTCAACCAGAGCTACGCCACAGTTTCGTTTCAAAAGTTTGAGCCTTTCTCTATTTTCAACAATATGAGGCACAACCTCAGTATGAATTACGAAAGACTTCTGGAACCGAGCACGTTCTTCAACTTCGCAGTCTACTCCAATAGCTTTTTCACCCTGAGAAACTTCCACAGCTTTGGCTTCAACGCGGCCTGGGAGCCGGTAGACACCTACGACTACTTCGAGACCAGAACTTTCGAAAGAGCCTACGAATTCCCGCAAAACTACAGTCTTGGAGCCTTTGTTTCTTCAGACTACAGCAGGCCGTTTGCACTCGATGCAGGAGTGGACTGGCGACAGTTTGACGAAGTTGGTCGCAACAACTTTTCTTACTATTTCGAACCGCGGATCAGGCCAAACGACAAGCTCTTTTTTGTGATCGGCTACAGCAATGCCAAGCGCAACAATGAAATGGGGTACGTCAACACGCTTTCTGACACCATCGTGTTCGGAAGAAGAAATGTCGAAATCCACGAAAGCTTCATCTCCGGCAGCTACATTTTCAACAACAAAATGTGGCTCACGCTCGACCTGCGTCACTACTGGTCTACTGCCGTTTACGACCAGTTCAACAACGTTCAGGAAGATGGTTCACTGACTCCTTCAGAGTTTGCCGGCTTCAATCCGGACGGTAGCAGCGTGCGCGATATTTCGTTCAATGCATTCAACATCGACCTGATTTACAAATGGCGATTTGCTCCGGGCAGCGAAATTTCGGTGGCCTGGAAACTCGCCATTCTCGAAGAAGGAGAACCCTCGCCTCTCAGCTACTACGAAGACGTGGAAACCACTTTGCGGGCTCCGCAAGTCAATAATTTTTCCATCAAGGTGCTCTATTTTATCGACTATCTCTACTTGAAGAAACGATAAAAATCAGGTCGAGAAGAGAGGAGCTCAATTGAGAAGCAGGAGCGCTTTTTCTGCGCTTCTTTTCTTCTTTCTACCTTTGCCGAAAATTTTTCTGGAAATGGCGAAATATAGATCACTCACACAAGAAGAACTCGAGCCGCTTGAAGAAGACTTCGTAAAGTTCCTTTCAGCGAACACAGTAGCAGCGGACGATTGGGATAAGATCAAAAAAGAAGATCCCAAAAAAGCGGAAGGATTGATCGAAATCTTCAGTGACATCGTGTGGGACAAAGCTCTCGAAAAGATAAAATGCCTCGAAGCCAGGACGGAGAAAGACATGAAAGTTTTCAGTTTTCCCGATGAGGAAAGCATGGAGATGATTCACCTGAAAATTGGGAAGGACAAAGACTTTAGTCTCGTGAATCAGGAAGACCTGAAAAAGGTGACTAATGGAGAGGCCAGCCTTGCGGACTTCGATCCGGAGCTTTACACCGGCAAGAGAGACTTGAAAAAGGATCGCAAACAGGAAATTTTTGAAATGATGGAGCAGGGCTGCACACCTTGCCCTGAGGCGCTTTACTATGCTCTCGAAAATATGATTGAAAGCAAGTAGACGTTAGCCCAAAAGTCGGCTGTCGAAGGGGGAATCACTTATTTCAACCACCTTGATTTTTTTCATCTCTGGATGGTTCGGATTAATCAGCAGATTGAAATCTCCGGGAACAACAGCCGAAGGAACTCTCAATACACAAGTATCTCCGCACTGAATGAAGTCATCGCCAATTTTTTGAGAAGAAGGCATCGGTGGATTTTCGGACCAATCACGACCAGGGTCCTTTAACGAAATTTCTCTAACCGAAACAGAGTCGGGGATTTCTATCTCTACCATTTGGAACGTGCTTGAAAGGTGATTGAGCGATAAGTGAAAGAGCACCTCAGCCATTGCCAATGCCCGGCTTTCAGCTGTGTAGACAACAGCCGTTCCTTTGCTGTTCCAGCGGTTGTTGGAGCGAGCTGCATCCTGCCCGTCAAGTTTTCGTGCGTATTTTTTTCTTGAAAGCCTGAAACCCCGCATCAGGCAAAAACTCCGAATTCTATTCTATTGAGCTCATCCATGACTAGCTCTTTTCCGTAGGAATCTCGAATCAGATCGATGGGCTTCATCTTGCCCAAAGCAAAACTTGGCTCTTTTAACCATCCATAAAACTGATTGCTCGTGTCGAACACACTTAGACCAAGGTTGACTACCTCTGCCAATTCCAGAATTTTCTCGCTTTGGATGGGTTTAAACTTAAAGTTGGATTCTTTCTTTTGGCGCTGTAGGGTTTTTGAAGAAACGCCCAGAAACTCTGCCCACTCTGACTCGGTAAAGGGAGAAACGCTTCTGATTTTTTCGAAGAGAGAGAAGGGCAGACCGCTTTGAATCACTTGAATGATCGCCATCTTGTTGGCAAAGAAAGAAATGTAGCCAACTCCAGGCTCTTCTACTTTTGTGCCTTTAGCTTTTGGAGCCGCCAGATTGAGCAGATCTTGCGTAATTTCAGATAGCAGCTCACGATTGTTATTATCATCACCTTTCATCAAGTCAGACTTTTACACCACAAGTTACGACATTTGTCTCGGTTTAAAAGCTATTTGTCCAACTTTAACATTTCCAGTGGTTACCACTTTACGGCAACTTTCCCAATTGTTTCTCTGTTTTCGAGTAGTTCATGAGCCTTAGCGAGGTCATCTATTTCATATTCACCTCCGACAGTTGGGTCGAGAATGCCTTCTTTTTGGAGCCTCACAACCTGACCCAGGCAATGGCCGATCATCTCCGGATCGGTGTCTGCAATTCGCAGCATGTTTATTCCGATCACAGATTTAGAAGAACCTACCAGTGAAATTGGCATGATCAATCCCATCTGGTAAACCATTTTCAGAGTTTTCCAAAACTTGCTTCCGCCAACTCGGTCTGAAGCTCCATAAAGAGCCAGTCTGCCACCATGACCTAGCAGTCGCATATCTTTTTTAAAGGTGCTCCCGGCAATGGGGTTAAAAGTGGCGTCCAATCTTTTATCAGATCCCAGCCTTTCCCGTACTACGTTCTCATAATCGAGCTTTCTATAGTTTATTGGATGGTCGACTCCCTGCTTTTTCAGGTATTCGATTTTTTCTTCGCTGCCGGCATTTCCGAAAACTTCACAACCGCGCCACTTCGCAATTTGTGTGAGAGCAGTACCAACTCCGCCAGCTGCAGCGTGAATCAAAACTCTTTGGCCTTTTCGGAGATTCATCATCTCGCATCCAGCGTACCAGGCAGTGATGTACTGAGTAGCGAGAGCCACAGCTTTTGCTGCTTCCAGCTCCTCATCAACTACAGCCAGAGCGCGGTGGTCTGCAACGGCCAATTCCGCGTAACCTCCAAATCTGGTCATGGCAACCACCCGTTTTCCAATAAGTGAATTGTCTACATCTTTCCCGACTTCTTCGACTTTTCCCACCACTTCATAACCGAGCACGCACGGCATTTCAGGAGCGTCTGGATAAAGTCCGAGCCGCGCCATAACATCCGCGAAGTTCAATCCGAAAGCCTCAACTCTGATCAGGAGTTGATGAGCTTCAATCTGCGGATCATTGGTTTCTCTCACTTCGAGAGCAGTGGAAGCTTTGCCGTTTTTAACTAGAAATGCTGCTTTCATAAATGCGATATTAATAAAGTGGTACCTCCTGGGAATAAAAAATGAGCCTTATTGTTCGTCAAGGTCTGCCATTTTTTGAGAAATTGCCGTTGTATGTTGATATCAAAACCACCGGCAATCTTAAAGCCATTATCAAAAGATCTAGTTTGGGATATTCCAAACGAGGATGGGAAAGTCTTCCTGACGTTTGATGACGGTCCGCTCCCCGGTGTCACTGATCACATTCTCGATATTCTTAATGAGGCCGAAGCCAAAGCTACATTTTTCTGCATTGGCAAAAATGTAAAGAAGCACCCAGAGCTCTTCCAGCGTATTTTGGATGAAGGCCATTCAGTTGGTAATCACACCATGAATCATGTGAATGGCTGGAAAACAAACAATCGGGAATATTTTAAGGAAGTGGATGAATGTCAGGCCTTGACTGGAACCTGCCTTTTTCGTCCGCCTTACGGCAGAATAAAAAGGCGACAGGTAAAAGAGCTTGTAGAAAAATTTAACATCATCATGTGGAGCATTATTACTGGAGATTACCATTCGTCCGTCAGCCCACAAAAGTGCTATTCAATTGTAGAAAAACATTTAAAGCCTGGCTCCATTGTCGTTTTCCACGACAGTGAGAAAGCAAAAGAGAGCGTATTGAGTGTGTTGCCAAAAACTCTTGCTCTCATGGAATCAAATGGCTGGCAGAGCCACGCACTCGAAATGTAACAAGGCATAAAAAATCCCGACAACTCACACAAGGTTATCAGGTGTAAGCGTCAGGATTGGAAAACCAAGAAAAGTAAGCTTGGGAAAAAGCTTAGGAAAGATGGATTTTTGAATGCTTTATTATTTGTCGTTGAAGATCCAGATAAGTTGAGGAGTTACTTCGTTAGCGATTGATGCGATATTGTAAGAACGTTTCATGACTTTAAGGTTTTGATTCGAATTGAAGCTTTCGGGTTTTCCGAAATGCTCACTTCTAAATTACGCGTTAAGAGAGCGTTAAACATTACAAAAACAACCAAAGGGGAATGCGGGGCGGTCAACGGGCGTTTTATCCCAATAAGCGGTTTAACACCTGTTAACACACCGACATGCCCGGAAATGAGATCACTTTTCCACAGTCTGACTTTACCTATAAAGCCTTATTTTTGAGCATTCTTCTACATTTTTTAGGCAGCTGTCAATCGGCAGCTGTTAATAATTTGTCTAATCTGAAATTTAGTTTTAAATTCGCAGCCCATTTTCAGGGGGTGAACCCTTTTATGCCCTGAGAAATAAATTTGTACGTCACACAGATATAAAAAAGATAGAAGTGGATACACTGAGTTACAAAACAGCTTCGGCCAACAAAGAAAACGCCAACAAAGAGTGGTTGTTGGTTGACGCTGAAGGTCAATCTCTCGGGCGCCTCGCGAGTCGTGTTGCAAGCCTTTTGAGAGGAAAACACAAGCCAAATTTTACACCACATGCCGACATGGGTGACTACGTGGTAGTAATCAACGCTGAAAAAGTTAACCTAACTGGTAACAAGTGGCGTGACAAAGAATACATGCACTACACTGGATATCCAGGTGGTCAGCGCACGCGCTCAGCCAGAGATATGATGGAGAAAAAGCCTACAGCTATGGTAGAAAAAGCTGTGAGAGGTATGCTTCCAAAAAATAGCCTCGGGCGCGAATGCTTCCGTCACATGTATGTATATGTGGGAGGTGAGCACGACAAGCAAGCTCAAAAACCAAAAGAATTTAAAATCAACAGTTAATAAGTACAATCCGCGATGGAAGTAATTAACACATCAGGAAGAAGAAAAAATTCGATTGCTCGCATCTACCTTTCAGAAGGAAAAGGTAACATCACTGTGAACAACAAAGCAGCAAACGATTATTTCCCAACCACAGTTCTCCAGTACAAACTCAACCAACCTTTCGGACTTACAGAAACAACTGGTAAGTACGATGTGAAGGTGAACGTTAAAGGCGGTGGAGTATCTGGACAGGCAGAGGCTATTCGTCTTGCTATCAGTAAAGCTCTCATCGAGATCAATGCGGATTGGAAGCCATCCCTCAAAGAAGAAGGTCTTACAACTCGTGACCCTCGTATGGTTGAGCGTAAGAAGCCAGGTCAGAAAAAAGCAAGAAAGAAATTCCAGTTCAGCAAGCGTTAATTCGCTGCTGTGCTTGTTTAGCATCCAAACGTGTGGGACTCTGCTTCAGCAGGCTACCCACAGGTTGCTATTAGTGAAAGTGAACAAGTAAATAAACAAACAATGCCAAGAACAAATTTTGATGAACTCCTCGAATCAGGAGTTCACTTTGGACACCTCAAAAGAAAGTGGAACCCAAACATGGCTCCGTACATCTTCGGAGAGAAAAAAGGAATCCACATCATCGATCTCAACAAGACCGTTGTAAAATTGGATGAAGCGGCTAACGCACTTAGCCAAATCGCCAAGTCTGGTAAAAAGATTCTTTTTGTAGCCACAAAGAAACAAGCAAAAGACATCGTAGCAGAGCTCATCGAGCCGACCGAAATGCCATTCATTACCGAGCGTTGGTCAGGTGGTATGCTCACCAACTTTGCCACTATTCGTAAGACAGTGCGCAAAATGTCGCAAATCGACAAGATGGAAGCAGACGGAACTTTCGAAAACCTTTCGAAAAGAGAGCGTCTCCACATCTCTCGTCAGCGTCAAAAAATGGAGAGAACGTTCGGTTCTATTGCCGACATGACTCGCCTCCCAGCGGCTATGTTTGTGGTTGACGTAATGAAAGAACACATTGCGGTTGCCGAAGCACAAAAGCTCGGTATTCCTGTTTTTGCAATGGTCGACACTAACTCGGATCCACGCAGAATCGATTTCCCTATTCCATCGAATGATGATGCGTCTAAGTCGATCAACAAAGTGATGAGCGTCATTGCCGATGCAGTGAAAGAAGGACTTTCGGAAAGAAAGAACGAAAAAGATAAGCAGCAAGCTGAAGCTAAGAAGAAGAAAGAAAAAGACGCTGCTAAGAAGGAAGAGGCTAAAGAAGCCAAAAAAGAGTCAGCCAAGAAAGTAGAGGTTGAAGAAGAAAAGAGCAAAACTGATAAATAAGACGAAAAATGAAGATTACAGCTTCAGAAGTAAATAAGCTTAGACAACAGACCGGTGCGGGAATGATGGATTGCAAAAAAGCACTCCAGGAAGCAAATGGCGATTTTGATGCCGCTGTTGACATTCTCCGTAAAAAAGGTCAGAAAGTAGCAGCCAAGCGCGAAGACCGCGATGCTGCTGAAGGATTGGTTTTGGCCGATGTGACATCTGACAACAAAAAAGGTGCTCTTATCGTGCTTAACTGCGAAACTGACTTCGTTGCCAAAAACGAAGAATTCGGTAAAGTAGCTCGCTCTATCCTGAACACTGCACTCAACGAGTCGCCTTCAGATCTCGAATCTTTGAAAGCTCTTAAGTATGATGGTGGAGATTTTACCATCAGCGAAAAGATCACTGAAGAGATCGGAAAGATTGGTGAGAAAATCGACCTTTCACACTACGGAAAGATTGAAGCAGAAAAAGTTGTAGCCTACAACCACCCTGGTAACAGCCTCGGTTCGATGGTAGGTTTCAGTAAAGATATCGATGACGACACAGCTCGCGACATCGCGATGCAAGTTGCGGCAATGGCCCCAGTTTCAATCACTGAAGACAGCGTGCCACAAGACGTTATCGATCGTGAGCTCCAGGTAGGTAAAGACCAGGCTATCGAAGAAGGAAAACCAGAAGACCTCGCTGAGAAAATTGCTCAGGGACGTTTGAAGAAATTCTTCAAGGAAAGCACTTTGCTCAACCAGGCTTTCATTAAAGACAACAAGAAATCAATTTCTCAGGTGCTCAAAGAAGCAGGTGACGGTGTAACTGTTACCAAGTTTGTCCGCGAAGCACTCGGATAAGAGAATTTAGATTAGATATTTTTAAAGCCGGCTGTCATGCTGAACTCGATTCAGTATCTAGCCGGCTTTTTTGTGCCCATCTGTTTCCTTAATAACCGATACCAATCACCAATTTCCAGCGTTTGCAAAAAACGAATGGATTCCACGCCATTTTTTTTGATATTAGCAATCTTAAACTCCATGGCAACTCAAAGGGAAAATCGGGCATGAAATACAAAAGGATCTTGTTGAAACTGAGTGGCGAGGCGCTGATGGGCGACAAGCAGTTCGGAATTGACAACAAGCGAATTACCAGCTACTCAGAGCAAATCAGCGAAATAGTTGATGCAGGAGTGCAGGTGGCAATTGTAATCGGAGGTGGAAATATCTTTAGAGGTATTCAGGCCGAAGAAGGAGGAATGGAAAGAACTCAGGGCGACTACATGGGAATGCTCGCCACGGTCATCAACAGCATGGCGCTGCAGGCTTCTCTCGAAAAAGCCGGTGTCGACACACGACTGCAGTCGGCCATCGAGATGAAACAAATTGCCGAGCCTTTCATTAGAAGAAGAGCAGTGCGCCACCTCGAAAAGGGCCGCGTTGTGATTTTCGGAGCCGGAACCGGAAATCCATTTTTTACTACCGACACAGCCGCATCTCTAAGAGCTGTGGAAATCGAGGCCGATGTGATTTTGAAAGGAACTCGAGTGGACGGCATTTATTCAGCCGACCCTGAGAAAGACCCAAACGCCTCGCGCTACGAGCGAATCTCTTTTAGCGAGGTTTACGAAAAGGGTCTCAACGTTATGGACATGACGGCTTTCACCCTTTGCAACGAAAACAAGTTGCCAATAATCGTTTTTGATATGAATACCCCCGGAAACCTTAAAAGGGTAGTTCTGGGTGAGTCCGTAGGGACACTGGTTGAATTCTAAAAATGCTATTTTTGGCTGATAAAAATTTTCGACATCATGAATGAAGACGTACAATTGGCAATAGAAGAGGCGAAGGACTTGATGAAAAAAGCCATCAATCACCTCGAGACTGAACTTCAGAAAATCCGTGCCGGTAAGGCCAATCCAAACATGCTAAGCAGCGTGCAGGTGGACTACTACGGAACCATGACTCCGCTGCAGCAAGTGGCCAATGTCAACACCCCAGATGCCAAAACACTTTCCATTCAGCCCTGGGAAAAGTCTATGCTCGATCCAATCACTACGGCTATCATCAACTCAAATCTCGGGCTCAACCCCCAGAACAACGGTGATGTAATCATGATCAACATCCCGGCACTCACCGAAGAGCGAAGAAGAGACCTCACCAAGCGCGCCAAGGCTGAAGCTGAGCACGGCAAAGTGAGCATCAGAAATGCCCGAAAGGAAGCCAACGATGAAATTAAAAAGGCCGAAAAAGAAGGCCTCAGCGAAGACGAAGCAAAACGCGCTGAAGAAGAAGTTCAAAAGATCACAGACAAGTACACCAACATGGTGGACGAGATTTACGAAGCGAAAGAGAAAGACATCATGACTGTCTAATCAGCAGTTGGAAATAGATATTTGAAAAGCAGCCAGCCTCTTGGCAGCTTTCTCAGAGAAAAATGATCATTCAATAATGGCAGATTACATCGTTTCCACAGCGATCTATATCAACATAAATTTCTTTATCATTAAGCCCTAGATTGATAGCTTCGTCTCTGATCTCTTCTAGTACTTGTGTTAAAAATCTTTTTTTGATTCGAATGAGCTCTTCTTCGGGAATTTCGCTTGCATTATTGTACCACATATCTTTTTCAAATGAATAGAGGTACCTAATAGAGGCAGAACCTTCGTAAGTAACTAAATACACTTCTTTCGGAGTTTCTCTAAAATAGTAATGCTCTAGGTCTAAATGGTCATGATCGGTGAAACTTTCCATGCTGAAATCTTGTGGCAGTGAAAAATTTCCGTTGGAACGTAAAGAATCCGAAACTGCATGTGAGACTTCTGACTTGATATTAGAGCTAAATGTGAGAATTGAGCCAATATTACCAGCATGATATATGCAGCCAACAAGTGTAATAACAACAAGACCAATTGAAAGATGAGGTAACTTCATGTGAGGACTTTAACAATAATTTATGTGATCCGCAAGATTTCCACTATCACCCTAAACCAAACTCTTCCCAAACTCCTCAGCCATTGCCCTAGCTTCTTTGTCTGTGGCGATGTAGTCGTCTACAGTAGGCTTTTTGATGAAGGTTGTTTTTTCGATGGACTTCTCGATCAGGTCGCTCATTTCCAAAAAGCCAATGCGGTCTTTTAAGAATAGGTCTACTGCAACCTCGTTCGCTGCATTGAGAGCGCAGGCTGTGTTTCCTCCTTTTTCCAGCGCTTCAAAAGCGAGATTGAGGTTTCTGAACGTTTTTCGGTCCGGTTGCTCAAAAGTCAGCTCGGGGTAGTCAAGGAAGTTAAAACGATCGAAGTTCGAGGTTTTTCTTTCCGGATAGCTGAGTGCAAACTGAATCGGGAGCTTCATGTCTGGCAGTCCCATTTGCGCTTTCATCGAGCCGTCTTCAAACTGTACGATGCTGTGGATAATACTTTGCGGATGAACGATCACATCAATCTGATCGGGCTTCAACCCAAAAAGCCATTTGGCTTCAATCACTTCCAGGCCTTTGTTCATCAACGAAGCTGAGTCGATCGTGATCTTAGCGCCCATGTCCCAGTTGGGGTGTTTGAGTGCCTGCTCTTTTTTTACCGTCTTTAGAAACTCCGCATCTCTTCCCCGGAAAGGCCCTCCGGAGGCCGTAAGGTAGATCTTCTCTATCGGGTTGTGGAATTCTCCCAAAAGACACTGAAAGATCGCTGAGTGCTCCGAATCGACTGGATAGATGTTCACTCCTTTTTGACGGGCGAGCTGAGTTACGAGGTCTCCGGCAACTACCAGCGTTTCCTTGTTGGCCAGTGCAATGTGTTTTCCGGCTTCGATGGCTTTAAGGGTTGGCATAAGCCCGGCATAGCCCACAAGTGCAGTGAGAACAATGTCGATAGTGTCCATTTCAACCACCTGTTCCAGGGCTTCTTTGCCAGCGTATGCCTTGATGTCGAGCGGAAAGAGCTCGTCCTGAACTTCCTTGAACTTGTCTTCATCGCCAATCACCACGGTATTGGGCGAATACTTTTTTGCCTGCTCAATGAGAAGCTTTGTATTGGAACCTGCCGTGAGCACTTCAACCTGAAAGTAGTCGGGGTGGGCGCTCATCACTTCGAGAGCCTGCGTGCCAATGGATCCTGTTGACCCGAGAATGGCTACGCGCTTTTTTGGAATTTCTTCTTCGTTCATCTGCACCGGAAAGATAGTGGTTTACAAAAAGCCGAGCTCGAGCTGAGCTTCCTCGCTCATCATGTCTTTGTCCCACGGTGGGTCAAAAACGATTTCCACCTTGGAGGATTTCACGCCATCCACGGTCATCACTGTGTCTTCTACTTCTTGCGGCAGAGACTCGGCAACCGGACAGTTTGGCGTTGTCAAGGTCATGGTGATAAAAACGTTGTTTTCGTCACTGATCTTCACATCGTAAATCAAGCCCAGTTCGTAGATGTCTACCGGGATTTCCGGGTCGTACACCGACTTCAGAGCTTCAATGATTTTATTTTCGAGTTCTTTTTTCGACATAAGTTTTTCTTTTAGTGCGTTTTGGCTTGAAATGCCAAACCGTACATTTTCATCTGCTTGATCATCGACACCAATCCGTTGCTGCGTGTAGGAGACAGGTGTTCGTGCAGTCCGATGTCGTTCACAAAGTGCAGGTCAGATTCTGCAATTTCTTTCGGCTCCTGTCCGCTCAAAACGCGCACCATCAAAGCCACCAATCCTTTTGTGATGATGGCATCGCTATCGGCAGTGAACAGCACCTTACCTTCGTCATCCATTTCTGCATGAAGCCACACACGGCTCTGACAACCTTTGATCAGGTTTTCATCCACCTTGTGCTCCTCATCAATTTCGGGAAGATCTTTTCCAGTCTCGATGATGTGCTCGTACTTATCCATCCAGTCATCGAAAAGGCTAAACTCCTCGATGATTTCCTGTTGTTTTTCTTCTATACTCATACACATGCAAAGTTACTGATTATTCGCGCCTGAGGGCAATCGGACTGGCTCTAGCGGAGCATTTTAACAGCTCTTTCAAGAGCAGCCACCAGCAAATCGACTTCTTCCTTTGTGTTGTAAAAGGCAAAAGAAGCTCTGAGCGTTCCTGGAATTTCAAACCTGTCCATCAATGGCTGACAGCAGTGGTGGCCTGTTCGGACGGCAATACCAAGCTTGTCGATAATCGCTCCCACATCATAGGGGTGCGTTCCGTCAATGAGAAAGGAAATGACGCTGGTTTTGTTTTCGGCTGTGCCGTAAATTTTCAAACCCTCAATTTCCAGGAGCTTCTTCGTAGCGTACTCAAGCAGACTGTGCTCGTATTCCTGAATGTTTTCAAGACCGATTTCGTTGATGTAGTCGATGGCCGTCCCGAGGGCAATTCCACCGGCAATGTGTGGCGTACCGGCTTCAAACTTGTGAGGAAGTTCGTTGTAAGTTGTTCCTTCGAAAGAGACAGTTTTAATCATCTCTCCACCGCCTCGGTACGGTGGCATCTCTTCAAGAATTTCTTCTTTTCCATAGAGAATTCCAATGCCAGTGGGGCCGAATACCTTGTGCCCTGAGAAAGTGTAAAAATCGCAGTCGAGCTTTTTCACGTCTACGCTGGCGTGAGGCACAGACTGCGCTCCGTCAATGAGCACTTTTGCTCCGGCAGCGTGGGCTTTTTCAATAATCTCTTCGATTGGATTAATAGTGCCGAGAGCATTAGAAATATGATTGACCGCTACCATTCTGGTTTTGGAAGACAGGAGTTCTTTAAATGCGCTCATGTTCAGCTCTCCAGAGTCACTAACGGGGATTACTTTTATTGTCGCTCCTTGCTCTTCCGCCAGCATTTGCCAGGGGACGATGTTGGAGTGGTGCTCCATTTCCGAAAGGATGATTTCATCTCCCTTTTTCACATTCACTCGTCCCCAGGTAGAAGCCACGAGGTTGATGGCGTCCGTTGTCCCCGAAGTAAAAATAATTTCGCGATCGTTGGCTGCACCAAGGTGCTTTTGAATTTTTTGGCGTGACTCTTCAAACGCGGTTGTGGCTTCTTGCGAAAGATGGTGCACACCGCGATGAATGTTGGCATTCTCGAGAGCGTAATATTTTTCTATCGCTTCGATTACGGGCTTTGGCTTTTGGGCCGTAGCGGCATTGTCGAGGTAGACGAGAGGTTTGCCAAAAATTTCTTTTGCAAGGATGGGAAAGTCACTTCTGACTTTTTGAATATCGAAGGTTGATGTAGCCACTGTCATAAAATAAATTTCTCTGTGCGAGTGTGAGTTGAAAACAAACGGTTTTCAATGCTGTTCAGTCTCGCTGCAAAGGTCTTGATTTTACTGGATTGACAGGGGCTAAAAACAAAAAAGCTCTCCCGAATTTTCGAGAGAGCCTGATGTTTTTTGGGGAACTGCAAATTAGTTGCAGCCCATAGTTCCAAAACCTTCTACCTGATAGAGGTTGAGGTCTTCTGGTTCATTTCCGTTAAACAGATCTTCAAAGAGATCAGTAAAAGCGAAGTACTCTCCATTAAATGTCATGGATCCACCACTAACGTTGAGATTTCCCTCACTTGAGAAATAGATTCCAAGATTTTGGAAGTCTAGTACGTAAGTGAATCCGTCACCTTCGAGTTCGTCAGCTGGTTCTTCGAGATCCTCAAACCAGTTAAGGATGTCGTAAGAGCCGTTGGCCTCATTGTCATAAACAATGTAAACAGCAAAGCCCTGAAAGTAATCGTAAAACTCGTCATTTTCCAGTTCTTCGTTTTGAAGGGCCTCAAAATCTCCGGCAATTCCCATTACGTAAGAAACTCCATCCCAACCTGGCGTGAAGCCAAAGTCAAGTCCAAGAGCTTCATCGGAGGCAGAGAAGCAGAAGGTGTAAGTAATATCCAGAGAAGCGTCTCCGGCAACGACAGTACCACCGGTATTGCTACCGAGCGCACCAGGGCCTACGAAAAGAATTCCACCACCCTGGGGTCCTTCTACATATTCGACACCAGTACTGTTACTGAAGTTCCATCCGTTGTTTGGCGATGAGAAAGAAAAATCTCTTTCTCCATTTTCCTTCATGTCGATCACAATGACCTTATCCATGGCTCTGTTGTAGATAGCCAATGAAGGAATTTGCTTTGCCATTTCAACGAAGTTCTCCTTCACCTGTGGATCATTCACAGTTTGAGATTTTTCAGGAGCTTCTCCTTTTTTGAAATCACCGTCTTTTTGGCAACCAGCCAAGAGCATAACAGCTACTAAAGGTGCTATCCAGCTGACTTTTGCAAAAAGCGATTTAGTTGAATGTAGCATAAATTTAAATTTTCAGTTTTAGAACAAAATACCAGTTCTAATCTGACCTACTACGTTTGGACCGAGATTAAAACTTGAACCGTTCGCGGTCTCGGTGTCGTCACCCAATGAATCATCTGAATATGTTGTTTTTGTGTCAAGTTCAGACTCGAATGCCAGACCGAAACCAAGTTCAGCACCAATATAAATATTTTTGGCGAAGTAGTAGTCAAAACCGAACACTCCATTTAGTCCTAAAGTGAGCGTTCCGTCAGTTGTAGTTGAAGACTCTACATCGTCACCTACCTGAACTTCGCTCTTTGTAGACATGCGCGCATACCCAATGTTGAGAACACCTCCGTAGTAAGGAGAAAGTCTGTTGGTTCCTTCAAGGTGCATTTCAATACCTGGACTAATGCTAATTGATACTTCAGTATCAACGTCTCTAAGCTCTTCCAGGTCATTGTCACTATCTTCCTGTTGAGTGATTGTCGAGTTGTTGCTAAAACCAACAAAAACATCAGCGCGAATGGCTGTTGTAGCTGTGGTGAATTTACGATATCTGATGCCACCAATAGATATTGGAGAACCACCTAGAGGTGCAAGTTGAAGCTCAATATTATTTTCACCTCCTTGCTGTTTCATAATGCCGCCATCCTGAGCTTGTGCACTAAAAGCGACTGCAATGGCCAAAACTGCCGTTAGAAATAGATTTTTCATGATTGAATAAGTTTTTTGATTTATACGAAATTGTCGAACCTTGAGAGAAATCTAACAGTGTTGAGTTGTTACTTATCAACAAGCTATCGTTGACCGATAAAAAATTGAGAATCTGTTCTATACGCGAGTCTGTGGGAATAGTTTCAAAACCTAAGTCCGAATTGATCCCAGGAACTCTACGTTTCCTTCGCCACCTGTTATGGGCGATTTGATAGAGTCGACCCACTGCCAGCCGTGCCCTTCAGCCATTTTCTTGACTTTTTCAACTGCAAGATGGCGAAGTCCCTCGTCTCTCACTACTCCGCGCTTTCCTACATTTTCTCGACCTACCTCAAATTGCGGTTTAATTAGTGCAATGATTTTCGGATGATTGTTGCAGAACGAAACAAGCGCTGGGAAAATTAGCTCCAATGAGATGAAGGAAACATCGATTACAATGAGATCTATACTCGTGAAATCTTCATGACTCAAATTTCGAATGTCGGTGTTTTCAAAACTTGCTACACGTGGGTCATTTCGTAGTTCCGGGGCTAATTGTTCACTGCCGGTATCCACAGCATAAACTTTTTTAGCTCCTCGATCAAGCAGCAGCTCGGTGAATCCACCGGTAGATGCGCCAACATCAAGGCAGGTGAGGCCAAAAGGATCGATTTGCCAGTGATCGAGGGCGGCCTCCAGCTTTAGAGCACCTCTCGAAACCCAGGGTATTTCGCTCGCAGTGAGATCTATTGAGATTTCTTTTGGAAATTTCTGGCCGGGTTTGGTGATCGACTTTGAATTGACGAGCACAGAGCCATCCTTAATGAGTTCAACGGCCCGTTGCCGGGAAGAAGCAAAGCCGCGTTGCATAAGCAATTTATCCAGCCTTACTTCTTCTGCAGACATGTCTGAGATTTTCTGTTAAGAGTTTTTCTCTTCAAAAGCTCCTTCTACAAAAACTCTTAAAGCATCGTTCGAGATATTTTCAAATGCTTCACTCAAAAACGCACTGGTGAGCATTTTTCTGGCGCTTTCTTCGCTCAGTCCCCGAGCACGCAGGTAGTAAACGGCTTCCTCATCGAACTGACCAGTGGTAGAACCATGGCTGCACTGAACGTCATCCGCGTAAATTTCGAGCTCAGGCTTCGAGTGGATAGTAGCATCATCAGTCATCAAGATGTTACCGTTGCTCTGGAAAGCGTTGGTAAGCTGAGCATGTGGGTGAACGTGCACCTTTCCGTTGAAAACGCCAGTTCCTTTGTCTTTGGCAATTCCCTTGTAAAGTTCGTTCGATTCGCTGTGAGGCAGGGTGTGGTCAACTCTTGTGTGGTTATCAACGTGTTCTTGTCCATCGGGCATGTAAGCCCCAAAGAGATTGGAGCTACAGTGTTCTCCCGAAGAAATGTTGAGGTTGTTACGAATCCATCCTCCGCGAATTTGCATGGAGTTGATGGAGAACCTGCTGTCTTTTTCCTGCTTCACGCATTCTGTGGAAAGGTGATGGTCTTCAGAACCGATCGACTGGATTTTATCCAGTTTTAACTCCGCATTTTTTTCGACAAGAACCTCTGTCAGTGAATTTGTGAAACACTCCGATTCCCCTTGAGAAACAAATGATTGAACTACCTCGAGCTTGCTGTTGGTTTCCGCCTTCAAAATATGATGAGGCTGAGCAATCGCGTTTTTCTCGGTGGTGATGTGGACGATGTGAATCGGCTTTTCACTCACAATACCTTTTTCAGCTTTGATAAACAAGCCGCCAGTGCTGTAGGCTGTGTTTAGCGCAGAAAAAATTTCAGTTGAGTGATCCGATTGAGCTCCGTAGATTCCTTCAAGGTCCGAAGAATCCAGGTCACTGATGGCGTGGCACGAAATCCCATTTTGAAGCGTGTCCAAATCAGAAAGATCAGCTCTGTATATTCCGTTTACGAAAACCGCTTTCCAGGCATCAATTGAGGGGATGTTTTTGTCGAGCAAGTTTACCTCGACAGATCCGTCACCAGTTTTCCACTCGCCATTTACAATCTTGTTAACGCGAGTGTACTTGTAGGCCTCAGTTTTTCTCGTTGGAAGATGAAGCTCTTCAAGTGCTGCTTTCGCTTCTTTCTTGATTTTTTCAGGCACGTGCGCTGAAACACCTTCGAGCGATTCGCTCAGAGGCTGCAAAAATTTATCTTTCTTAGTCAATTCCTTCTCGAGGGTTTGCATTTGCTAATTTCTTTTTTGCGATTCTTAGACTGTGGCTTCTTCTTTCAGCCAGTCGTAACCTTTCTTCTCAAGCTCGAGCGCCAAATCTTTGTCTCCGGTTTTCACGATTTTACCTTGAGCAAGCACGTGAACTTTGTCGGGCACGATGTAGTCGAGCAATCGCTGGTAGTGAGTGATGACTAAAAAGCTACGCTCCTTGTCGCGCATGGCATTCACGCCATCGGAAACAACTTTCAGCGCATCGATGTCGAGGCCAGAGTCAGTTTCGTCAAGAATTCCCAGAGTTGGCTCTAGCATGGCCATCTGAAAAATTTCATTTCTCTTTTTCTCGCCTCCGGAAAAACCTTCGTTCACAGCTCTGTTGGTCAGTTGGCCATCGAGCTGGACGAGCTTAGACTTTTCTTTTACACGCTGCAAAAATTCTTTCGCAGTAAGCGGCTCAAGACCTCTGTAATCCCGAATCTCATTGAGAGCAGCTTTCAAAAAGTTGATGTTGCTCACACCGGGAATTTCAACAGGGTATTGAAATGCGAGAAAAACACCGAGTCTGGCTCTTTCTTCAGGGTCCATGTCCAGGAGGTTTTTACCCATAAAAATCACTTCACCCTCGGTTACTTCGTAATCTTCGTTTCCTGCTAACACAGAAGCAAGCGTACTTTTCCCCGATCCATTGGGTCCCATGATCGCGTGAACTTCTCCAGGCTGGATGTCCAGTGAAACACCTTTTAAGATTTCTTTACCGTCAATTTCTGCGTGTAAATTTTTTATTGATAACATGCTGTAAATGATATTTTCTTGACTATTCGATTCTTGTTTATCCGACACTTCCTTCTAGCGAGAGTGCCAATAGTTTTTGCGCCTCCACGGCAAACTCCATCGGGAGCTTGTTGAGTACTTCTTTGGCGTAGCCGTTTACAATAAGGCTGATGGCTTTTTCTTCATCGAGTCCTCGCTGCAGGCAGTAGAAGATTTGATCCTCACCGATCTTGCTAGTAGTAGCCTCGTGCTCCACTTTTGCCGATTTATTTTTGATGTCGATGTAGGGGAATGTGTGCGCTCCGCAGCGATCGGTCATCAGCAGTGAATCGCATTGAGAAAAATTTCTCGCGTTTTCAGCTCCTTTATTGACCTGCACTAATCCACGGTAAGAGTTTTGACTCTGACCTGCAGAAATTCCTTTTGAGATAATGGTGCTTCGGGTGTTTTTCCCAATGTGCAACATCTTGGTACCAGTGTCGGCTTGCTGAAAGTTGTTGGTCACAGCAACCGAATAGAATTCCCCAATTGAGTTGTCGCCTTTTAAAATGCACGATGGGTATTTCCAGGTAACTGCCGATCCGGTTTCAACCTGTGTCCATGAGATTTTGGAATTTACACCATCGCAAAGTCCGCGCTTGGTAACGAAGTTGTACACTCCACCTTTTCCATTTTTGTCACCGGGATACCAATTTTGAACCGTAGAGTATTTGATCTCTGCATTGTCGAGGGCTACGAGCTCTACAACTGCTGCGTGAAGTTGGTTTTCATCGCGCATAGGAGCGGTGCACCCCTCTAGATAACTGCAATAGCTGCTTTCGTCAGCCACAACGAGCGTTCTCTCAAACTGACCGGTATTGGCTTCGTTGATTCTGAAATACGTTGAAAGCTCCATCGGGCATTTCACTCCCTTGGGAATGTAGCAGAAAGAACCATCAGTGAAAACTGCCGAGTTCAGGGCGGCATAGAAATTGTCTCCTTTTGGAACTACTGTTCCGAGGTATTTTCTCACAAGTTCAGGGTGTTCCTGAACGGCTTCGCTGAACGAACAGAAAATGATTCCGAGCTCGGCCAATTTTTTCTTGAAAGAAGTTCCTACGGAAACACTGTCCATCACAAAATCCACCGCCACTCCGGTCAATCTCTTTTGCTCTTCGAGCGAAATTCCGAGCTTGTCCATCGTCTCTCGCATTTCTGGATCGACATCGTCAAGACTTTCATATTTCTTTTTGCTTTTAGGAGCAGCGTAGTAGTGAATGTTTTGAAAATCCGGTTTTGGATATTTCACGTGAGCCCAGTTTGGCTCAGTCATTTCTGTCCAAATTTTGTAAGCATCGAGTCGCCATTCAAGCATCCATTCCGGCTCATTTTTCTTGGCCGAAATCATACGAATGATCTCCTCGTTCAGTCCCTTCGGAGCTTTGTCCGACTCAATGTTAGTCGTAAAGCCAAATTCGTACTCCTTCTTAGTTACTTCTTCTAGTACTTCATCTCCTTCGTAGGCCATATCGCTATTCTAAATTTTTTGAATTCTTTTGAAAAAGTTGGGTGGATTGATTAGATGGAAAAGCTTTCGCCACATCCGCAAGTGCGGTTGGCGTTGGGGTTTTTGAATACAAATCCTTTTCCATTGAGGCCACCGGAATACTCAAGTTCGGTGCCCACGAGGTAGAGAAAACTCTTTTTATCGACTACGATTTTTACACCGTTGTCTTCAAAAGCCTGATCTCCTTCACCCATTTCGGTGTCGAACTTCAGTTGGTACATTAATCCCGAGCAGCCACCTCCCTCAACTCCAACTCTGATAAAGCTGTTTTGCGGGTGGTTTTCAGACTCCATGAGCTTTTGTACCTGCTCTCTTGCTGTATTATCTACTTTTATCATTTTTCTCCTTTCTCAAACCTTGTTAAGTCTTTGATCTCAGCACATTCGAATCAATTTTCCAACAGCTGAGTTTCGACTTTGTTGCAAAGTTATTTCTTTTATTTAGACGAAATCTAAATTGAGTGCAAAAATACCATATATAAGCGATGGAAACAAACCCAACTAATTCGTATGACACTGCGGTAGTTTGGGGCTGTGAGTTTCTTAGAAAGACTTAATTTTGTGGCCATGAGCAACGAAAGAACAGAACTGGAAGAACTCGGTGAATTTGGATTAATCAAGCGATTAACTGAAAACAACAAATCAGTAAATCCATCAACACTTTACGCTGTTGGTGACGATGCTGCAGTGATTGATGCCGGGGAGGGAAAAGTGAAAGTTGTCACAACTGATATGCTGATGGAAGGCATACATTTTGACCTGATGTATTCTCCACTCATTCACCTGGGCTACAAGGCTGTTGTGGTAAACCTCTCTGACATCTACGCGATGAATGCCACTCCGAAGCAGATCACTGTTTCAATTGCTCTGTCCAATCGTTTTTCCCTGGAAGCTGTGGAGGAGCTTTACCGTGGAATTTACAAGGCCTGCACAATTTATGGAGTTGACTTGGTAGGAGGAGACACAACGTCCTCACTTTCTGGGCTTGCAATTTCTGTCACTGCGGTGGGCGAAGCAGAAAAGGAAGACATAGTTTATCGTAAAACGGCTCAGGAAAAAGACCTTCTGGTTGTTTCTGGAGACCTTGGAGGAGCTTACATGGGGCTTCAGGTTTTGGAGAGAGAAAAGAAAGTTTTCAAAGAGACTTCCGGAGTTCAGCCAAAACTGGAAGGCAATGATTATATCCTCGAGCGCCAATTGAAACCAGAGGCTCGAAAGGACATCATCGAAATGCTCGAGCAGCTTGGCGTGAAGCCCAGCAGCATGATTGATATTTCCGATGGGCTGGCTTCTGAAGTGCTACACCTCAGCGATCAGTCGGATCTTGGAAGTGTGGTCTATGAAGACAAAATCCCTATTGACCCTACGACCTTCGACCGTGCGAGAGAGTTTCACCTGGACCCTACCGTTTGTGCCTTGAGTGGCGGAGAAGACTACGAACTTCTGTTCACCATCAGTCAGGATGATTACGAAAAGATCAAGGGAAATCCGAATATGACCGTGATCGGTTATATGGTCGACAAGGCCTCCGGGAATCACTTGATCGACAAACGCGAACAGGCTCACCCGCTAACCGCTCAGGGCTGGGATCCGCTTCTCAAAAAAGAAGAGGATTAATCAGTACTCTTCAGTTTCTTTCTTAGGTGCTGAACTTGCCTCCTTGGCTTTCAATTGTGCCCACCGGGTGAAGTCGAAATACTCGAACACGTGTCGTTCAAAGGGATCTTTTTCAAGTTCTTTTAGCTGATTCGCGAGATTCTCGTACAGTTCTTTCTCGCTCTTCTCCTGACGTTTTTTGAGCAGTTCGTTGATGAACTCTAGGAAGATTGTCTCAAACGTATAGGTTCTATTTCTCGTGTCGAGATACCGCTTGGTAGAACGAAGCGTGTACGGAATGAGGCTTTTGTTTTCCAGCTCTAAATGGATCACGAGATTGAGTAGTTGACCGAAGCAGTGGATGTCGAGAGTTTTGTCAATTTCGATGTTGTTGAGAAGTTGGTTGGTCCATTTAAGTGCTTCATTGTAATGGCTTTCCCAGAAGTACAAAACTGCAATGTTAAAGTAGATCGAAGCTTTTCTAACAGAGCTCATTTTCTCCTCGTAGCGGAGCATTGTTTCTTCAATCTCCGGGATGAGGTCAATACCTTTTTTAAACTCTCTTTTCTGTGAGTAGAGCGCCAACTCAGCTGTTTTGGAAATAGCGAAAATTCTCAGTTCGAGATCTTCGTTTTTGTTGATCTTGAGTTTCTCTGGGAGTTCGTTCAGTTGCTTCAGATAGCCAGCAGCGTCATCATATTTTTTGAGGTTTGTACCTAAATAAATCGCATTGGTAAGCACACTCATGTAAATGTTAGGCTCCTCCTTAAAAATGTGTGGTTTTTCTTCAATGAGCTGAAGATTCGCCACCAGGTAGTCGTAGCTTTTGCTGTAGTCACCAATGCCGTAGTAGTAGGCACTGTAGAGGTGATTGTGCAGGTAGGCATTTTCACCGATCATATTTTTCTCGGAGTTTTCGAGCACAACGTGGTCAATGATCTTTTTGAATTGCTTCAACTCTTTTTCAGATCTCGCTTTCCCGCGTTGGTAAAGTGCCTGAAAAATTCGGCTTTTGATATTCCAGAGATTATTGAAGATAGTGAGCCGGTTTACGATCTCTTCATCTTTTTCAAGAATTTTGCTCAGGTCTTTTTTAGAAATGCCCTCGTAGTTATCCTTTTCAATGATGCGCTTTTCCCAGTTTCTGATTTCTATGAGTGAAGTCATTCTCTCATTCTTCTCAGCAACTTTCCTTGCGCTCTTCAACAGTTTCAAACTCTGATCGTAGAGCGATTTCTTATAAAGAATTTCCGCCCAGTGGATTTGTCTTTTGAGTTGGGCATCGATAGAGCTGTTGGCGTGAAAAGCATCGAGACTTTGTAAAACAGACTGGTAGAGACGACTTTTTGCAATGGAAAATCGTTTTGTGAAATCCTCGCCTTTAAATTTTTTGAGCACTTTATCTTCGTTGTACTCGTCCTGACTGTCAATGGCATCAAAGAGCCTTTCATAGTTATTTTGCTCACCAATAATGTGACGCGAAGAGAACACTTTGAAGTATCTCTTTTCAGTCTTGCTCATTGCTTTTATGAGACGATGGAGATTGTCAGAGGCTTTGTTAGACATGATATTTTTAGTGGTTTAGAATGCTACGTTAGAAATGTAGATAAAAATAACAGCAACTGGATCTCTAAGTCGTAAAAGAATTGTGAAAAAATCTACATGTCTAGAGGTTTAACAGAACAAAAAAAAGCCTGTCACTTTCGCAACAGGCTTTTGAAATATTGTTGGTTTGTATGAATTACTCGGCCTCTTCAGTTTCGCGACCTTCTAGTTCATCGTCATCATCTTCATCATCATCATCGGTTATTCCGTCTTCCGGCTCTCCTCCGTTGTCTGAATCGTCAACATCGCCATCATCCGGACCACCTTTGCCGGGAGGAGTGTAACTTTCGCTATCTACTCTCTCCTCTGAATTTACTTTCAGCGGCTCCAAGTCATCCAATTCAGTTTTCTGACAGCTGGACATCACGAGAACCGCGAATAGCAAAGAAAGTATGTAAATATATTTTTTCATAACCTTGTTATTTCTAACCGATTGCTAACAAATATAAGGAAGGACTTCCGATTTTGCAAGTTAGTTGGGGTAGAAATTTTGAATGTCCACAGGTAAATAGATCTTCACTTCAGTTCCTGCAACTGACTGGTCGTCCCTCAAAATCTCGTACGGACCTTCCAGTTTTATGTTTTGACGGGTCATTTTTCGAATCAAATCAATGCGACCATTTGTGATTGACATTCCCTTGGAAATGTGATTTCCATTGGTTTGTAGTTTTTCTCTTCGACTGGTCTCTATCCCTATTCCGTTGTCCTGAATGCTAAATAGAATCTCGCCTTTTTCAGTCTTGCTGATGTTTACCTTTATTTCTCCCAGTTCTTTTTTGGGAAGGATGCCGTGCCAAATGCTGTTTTCCAGAAATGGCTGAAGAAGCATAGCCGGCACTTCGATGCTTTCGGTATCTACATCAGAATCGATGTTGATGCTGTATTCAAATTTGTCCTTAAATCGCATGTGCTCAAGGTTCAAGTACAATTCAAGCCTTTCAATTTCCTCTTGCAAAGAGGTGAAGTTAGACTGTGAACTATCGAGGTTTTTGCGGATGAGCTTGGCGAAATTGGAGAGGTAAATGTTGGCTGATAGCCGATCTTTCCTATTGATGTAATACTGAATCGAATTTAGCGCATTGAAGATAAAGTGACGATTCATGCTGGAGTTGAGACTCTGTTGCTCAAGCGTGAGCATTTTCGATTGAAACTCGTATTTCTCCTTTTCCAGAGAAGTGATCAGGTTTTGTCTTCTGTAGCGGTAGATGCCATACATGGTCAATAGCAAGGCTATTGCAGAAATGCTGATAAACCACCAGGTTAGCCAAAAGGGTGGTGTTATTGAAAAAGAAAAAGTAGCCGGTTCGCTCCAAATGCCATTTTTGCTAAGGGCTCTCACCTGAAATTGAAAATTGTCGTAAGGTAAATTGGTGTAGGTGGCAAAATCGAGTTCCGTGAGAGGCTGCCAATTTTCGTCAAAGCCCTGCATCTGATACTGATAACGGACATGCTGTGGGTCCGAATTGCTGATTCCGGTGTAACTAAAGCTAAAGTGGTTGTTTTTATAACCAACTTTCAGATCTACCGGGAGCCCGGTAGCGGGATTCAGCGTATCTGAGAATTCGCTCCAGTCGGTGGGCTCGAGGTTGAGACGTACCTCAGTGATGTGAACTTTTGGAGGGATCTTATTCGTCAATTCATCCAGCTCCCCCAAATCGCAGTGGAGTACTCCCGCGGCTGTACCAAACCATAGATTGTCATCTTTATCTCTGTAAGCTGCGTTGAGGTTTGTCTCGAGGCTGCGGATACCGTCATCTAGGGTGTAGTGGCGATAATGGATAGAGCTTTCAGGGTCGAAGTCAAGTGTGTTGATTTGGTAAATCCCATTGTTGGTGCCTATCCACATAGACTCGCGATTGTCTTTAATCAGAAAGTTAATTGTGTTTGATCGGTAGTGTTCATCTAGCTTAACTTCGTGAATCTGACCGTTTTCGTCATAAACAACAAGTCCATCAGCCGTTCCGATCCAAATTCTTTTGGCCTGGTCCTCTGCTAGTGCATAAACGGTGTTGTCGGGCAGGCCGCTCTCTTCATTGAAATTGGTGTAGTTGTTTCCATCGTATGCGTAGACGCCATTCAGCGTACCTAACCAAAGCGTGTTGTCTGCTGATCTGATGGCGCTTCTAACTTTGGTTTCTACAAATCCAGAGCCCGCATCTCGCGCTTCAAACCTACCGTTTTGTATGACCGTGTATCCGTTGTTGGTTCCACAGATCAAGGTGCTGTCATTGTCTGGATAGATGAAGATCACCTTGTCGTGAGATAGTCCATCCTCTGTTGTGTAGTTTTTCCAGTTTCCATCTGAATAAGCGCTTAATCCGTTAGAAGATCCAAACCAGACTGTTCCGTCACCAGTTATGGCACTTGTCCAAACGGTGTTGTTTTGAAGTCCATCGCTTCTGGTGAATTTCTTTGCCTGGCCTTCAGGTGAAAGTCGGGTTACTCCCTGATCGAACGTGCTAAACCAGAGATTCTCATCGCGATCTCTGACAATCGACATCACCAGATTGCTACCAAGGCCCTCAGCGGTAGTGTAAGCAGAAAAGGCATCACCAGTGTATTTCATCAAACCACCACCGTCACTACCGAGCCAAATATTTCCCTCAAAATCCTGGAAAAAAGCTCTAATGTCAGAAATTGGAAGTCCGTTGGAATCAGTAAAATTCAGTACGTGATTTTTGTTGAACCTCGAAATCCCATTTTTGCTCCTTACCCAAAACCTTCCTTCATTATCGATATCAATTCCTGTGAGGCGATTACTCACCAGTTCGTTGTTGATCGGGTGTTCTCTGGCTCCTTCTGAAGAAAGTTCCATAAGTCCGGAATGGTTAGTTGCCAGCCAGATTCTCCCTTTTTCGTCAATGGTCATGTCCATTATGACGAGCGAGGTGTCCAGGTAAGGATGAGTTTTTATCTGTCCGTCCGAAAAAAGTTCCACTCCGGTTTTTGTGGCTATCACCAGGTCGCCAGAATTGGACATCGCAATGGACTTTACGTTTTCATCGCTCAAACCATCTTTTTTCGAGTAATAATTGATTTCACCGTTTTCGAAATGTGCGAGCCCTCTTTCCAGAGCAATCCAAATGGAGCCATCATTAGCTTCATGTATGTCGTTCACCTGCCCGTACTCAAAGGGTTTTCTAAAAGAATAGCTATTCCATTCAATTCCATTGTAAATGGTGATGCCGCCAATCATCCCGAAGACCAATTCTCCCGAACTCAACTGATAAATATGGTTTACCTGGTTACCCAGAAGTCCGTCTTCTTCCGAAAAGTTTTCAAATTTTCGTCCATCAAAACGACTCACTCCACCTAGTGTACCTACCCAAATGAAACCCTGTTCGTCTTGAAAAATAGACCGCACCTGCGAGTGCGAAAGCCCTTCATTGATGGAGTATTTTATGAAGTCGAATTGCTGAGCTGCGAGCGCTAACGGCAAAAGAAAAAGGAGCAGAAGTGTGACTAATTTAAATCGCATGATGAATCGTTTAGAAGGTACTGATCTTTTCCAGAAATGAGGTCAGTTTTCTCCTGGAAATGGGAACTGCGGCATTGTTGCTCATAATCGCCACGTTTCCGTCAGATCGGCTAAACTCCTTGAGGTGGTGCGCCATGTTGATGATGTGCGACTTGTGTGTTCTGAAAAACATGTTGGGATTCAGGTGATCTTCGTAAACCTTAATGGTTTTGCTACTGAGGTATTTTCTACCCTCGGTCAAATATATGGTGGTGTAGCTCTCGTCCGCTTCGAGATGAATAATCTCGTTGTTTTTTACAATTGCCAGCCCATCACGCGTTGGGATGGCCGTTTTCTCTACGGAGTGATGATTGGCCAATTCTTGAAGCATGTGCTCGATGTTTCCACCTATCGGAGCTTTCGATTCGCGGTTTCCAATACGTGAAATTGCCCGCTCCACTGCCTCTTTTAGTTCGTTGATGTTGATCGGTTTTTCGAGGTAATCTACAGCGCTCTCTTTGATTGCGCGAAGTGCATACTCATTGTGGGCCGTTGTGAAAACCAGGGCAAAGTCTCTGTTGTTAAGCGTTTTCAACAGTTTGAACCCGTCTTCTCCGGGCATCATGATGTCCAGAAAGACGATGTCAGGGCTTTCGCTTTCAATTATTTCTCGCGCTTCCTGTCCGTTTTGGGCTAACCCAATCACGGTTACTTCGGGACAAAACTCCTCCAAGAGCATCTGAAGGTTTTCTCTGCAGTTGGATTCATCGTCAACTACCAGACATCGGAATTTCTCGTCCATAGATCTTGTTTTATTGTCGAAGCAGAATGTAAAAAGAATTTATGGTT
Organism: Halocola ammonii; assembly: GCF_049334165.1. Taxonomy (NCBI): domain Bacteria; kingdom Pseudomonadati; phylum Bacteroidota; class Flavobacteriia; order Flavobacteriales; family Halocolacceae; genus Halocola; species Halocola ammonii. Next base: position 207,301 of record NZ_JBEGHD010000001.1, on the reverse strand, counting down.
GAAGCTTCCAAAATTTAGTGAGTGGTAGCTTTCGTTGAGCGAATGAAAAGCACTTTGCCACTATCGGGACAGATTTTTTACGCGATCCATGAAGTTTGTGAGACGCCCCCGACTCACGGGAAGTTCGGTGCCGTCCTTAAGAATCACCTTGTTTCCATCCTGACTGTTGTACTCTTCAAGAAAATCCAGATTAATCATGTGCGACTTGTGAATCCTTACGAAGCGTACTGGATTCAAAAAATCCTCGTAAACGCGAAGAGTCTTCGTATCGAGGTATTTGGATCCATCGGCAAAGTAGATGTTAGTGCAATTGCTTTCGGCCTTGAGTCGCACAATGTCAGTATCGTCAATCACTTTGAAGCCGCGCGAGTGGTAGAGGGTTATCTTTTTTGGCAGCTTGTCGCTGAGTAAGTTTTCCGCGAGATTCTTCACCGATCTGGTGTAGTGTTGAAACTCACTGCTGCTGTTTTCGAAAATGCTGAAATACTCTTTTGCTCTTTCCACAGCGCTTTTGAGGTCCTCGATGTCGATGGGCTTCAGCAAATAGTGAATGGCATTGGCATTGAATGCGCGGATCGCGTAGTCCTTGAACGCTGTGACGAAAACGACCTGAAACTGCTTTTCTTCGATTTTGTCTAGCAGCTCAAAGCCTTCTGTTCCGCTTGGCATTCGGATGTCGAGAAAAACAATTTGGGGCAGCTTTTGGTCGATCTCACTTCTTGCTTCCTCTACGTTGGAAGCCATGCCAACGACCTGCACCGAAGGACAAAACTCATCGAGAAGCATCTTGAGGTTTTCCCGGGCGTGGAGTTCATCGTCCACAATGAGGGCAGTTAGCTTTTGGTCGGTGTCCATTTGCCGAAAATTACAAATTAATTGTCTTGGCCAAAACGCTCAATGCACCATTGCAGAGCTGAGGTTAGCTCAGCGGGCTGCTCAAGGTGCGCCATGTGCCCGGCATTTTCGGTCAGAAATATCTTTTCCGGCTTTGTGACCTTTACTTCCTCTCTGTGATTTTCAATTGATAAAATTGGATCTTTCTCTCCTGTAAAATAAATCAAAGGAAAGTCACGATTGGCAATTGTTTCAGTGTGCGAGCTTCGGTTTTTCATTGCCTCCAGATACCATACGATATCGTCAGTCTTCATCTCCGAGGCTTCTTCAATGAGAGTTTCAATTTGGCTGTTTAGTCTGGGTTTGAACTGCTCTAAAAACAGTCCTTCGAGAGCCGGTTTTAGATATCGCAGTTTGTCTGTTTTAACCACTCTTTTACCCTGATCTCTTGAGGCTTTTCTCTCTGCCGAGTCAGCTATGGTGGTTGAGTGCAAAAGGAAAATTCCAGCGATCAGGTCGGGAAAGCGATTAGCCATCTCTAGTGCGAGGTAACCTCCGAGAGAATGAGCGACAACAAAAACTGGTCGCTTGTTCTGCTGGAGCAACGGCTTTATCCAATCTGCAAGTTGTTCAATCTCCGGGTTGCCTTCAATCATTTCAGATTTTCCGTGTCCGGGAAGGTCTGGAGCGAAGAACTGGATTTCGGAATTAAGAGATTCCACAACCGATTTCCACATTTTCGCACTCTCCAAAAACCCGTGAATGAAAAGGTAGTCGAATTGCTTGTGACCACTGCCAAAGGCATTTGTCAACACTCCAGACAATTGTTTTTTTTCGGATTGCCACATGGCCCGAAACTTACAAATTCTGAATCTGATTTTCTACGGGCAGGGCATTCCGATGAGGTTGACGAATAACAGTAGGTCCTCGGTAGAAGTGATGTTGTTGCCGGTGAGGTCTGTCAGGCAGTTTCCACCACAATCGTTGTTGAGTTCTCCCAGCAAAACCAGTAGATCGTTGACTGTTCTAAAACCATCACCGTCAAAGTCGCCCGGACAATTTTCGTTGTCTTCGGGCTGACAAGGGTCTGGAGCAGAGAAAATGTTGTAGAGACTCATACTGCAGCTTGTTTCAGAAGTGAAGTAGGCGGTGACGATTTGTGGCTGGCCATTGGCTTCAAGGCCTGTGAGGACCACCGATTGGGGGCTTTCTGTAATCTCAAAAGTTTGTCCTTTTACCGACAGCTGCCCGCTGGATGGAGCGTTTTGGTAAGTGACAATCACTTCTTGTGAGTAGGTTTGAGAAGCTCCATTGCAAACGCTTTGAATTCCTGCTTCAAGGTCGATGATGTCACATGGCTCGCTGGAGTACTGCCAAAACTCAACTCCATAATCGTTCTCCGAACCTATGAATGTATAGGGCGAAACAGCTTCCACGTAATCGCCTTGTTGCCAAATGCCGGCTTCCTGAGCAATGTTTTCGTGCATGCTTCCGGAGTTTTGCCACTGCACAAAATCTATGAGGTGGTCGGTGTTTTCCGGATTAGCACCAGGACGGTAGAGTGCGAGTTCGCGCTTCTGAGATCCCGGATTCCAATTGGGCCAGGCAAGAGTGACCACTCCGTTTGGAGGAATCTGGGTTGAGCCATTCAGCACTTGCATGTTTTCGATAACACCGATAGAGTTTTCGCTGATAATGACATAGCCAGAAACATCGGCCTGGCAGTCACCAAAGTTTTTTATTTGAATCTGTTCCTGACTCGGCCACACCTCCAGCAGCCTGAAGTTGGCACAGCACGATAGAGGAGCCTGAACTACATTTTCGAAATTTGAGACACAAAGCACATCTTCACTGAAAGAAACTTCCAGATCCACCTGTTGTCCGTTCGATGGAAGATTTTGTAGCGTAACGGTTTGCGGACTTCCCTGCACCGCGAACGTCTGTCCATTTACGATTACCGATCCGCTCGATGGTGCATCCGAGTAAGTCAGTGTCACTTGCTGGTCGTAAGTGTTTCCATTTTGGCCGCAGTTAGACTGGTTTCCGGCAGTCACGTTTTCAATCGAACAGGCTGTTGCTACATCCCAGCCCATGTCTTCGAACATGCCTCTAACGATTGGTCCTGGATTGTGAATGGCTTCGGCTGTTCCTAAAAATGGAGTCATCAGAGAGTTGCCACTTCCAGATCCGTAACTATTCTCGTTGAGGTGCGAATAGCTGGAGCCCGTATTCCAAAAGCTCGGAGCGTAGAGTTCTGCACTTTGGTTGTTGTTTAGCTCAAGCAGTGCAGGACCGGTCCAAAACACGTTGCCTCCAGTGAGGAAATCGCCCAGTTCTGGTGAAGGTGTTTCGTAATCGTCAATCGGGGTTCCGTCCGAATCTTCCACAAACTGGTCGTAAACAGAAAGTGTAATTCCAAAGCCAACACTTCCTTCGAGTGCATTGGCCGAAGCTGAGCCGGCAAAGCCAAGTCCGTGGCCGAGCTCGTGAAGTACCACCGAAACAAAATCGAACTGACCGGAAGGCACATTTCCATCGGTGCCGTAGTACCAGTTCATCTGGCTGTTGAAAGTGCAGGTGATGTCTTCCGAAGTTGGGTTCATGTCATTTCCACTCAACTTGTTGGCAAGCGCCTGCGGGTAGTAGGTCGAAGTCATTGGAGCTCCGCTAAAGTTTTTGAAGTAACCGTTAGAGCCGGCATAGCCCAAAACGTTAGAAGCTGTGGCCTCGAAGTTAGCTTCAATTTCTATGGTCATGTCCGAGTTAAGGATGGAAGCCCAGATGTCTACTGCGTAGGCAAAAGCCTCCTGAGCCTCTGCCGTAAATCCATTGTACTCGACCAGGATATTTGCTTCGCGCTCTTCACCGTAGTGATAATCTTCCGGTGGAGGAATGAAGCTAAATTGATCCTCGAAAATCGGTTCGAGACCGCAGTTTTCTTCATGCGAATGCGAGTCATGATCACATTGCTGTGCACGAGAAAACCCGGGAAAAACGAATATTGAACTCAGCACCAACAGGCGCGAGAGAAGGGTGGTATCTAAACGCATAAGTTGAAATTGGCACGCAAAAATAGAGCAACTTCAAAGTCAAAATCTGGACCTAAGCCACTAACTATTTAAAAGGTAAGGTTTGGTGATCTTCTCCGAATGTCTGGATTCGATCGCTTACTCATTTCAAACAACTGACGATTCTGAAAAAAGCCAATTTCCAACTTGAACTTCAAACGTGAAAAAACTACGTCAAAGAGTTTTCAACAGCGCTTTTGCCTGGGTGTGGTAAAAGCCCCTTTTTGCAACAACTGCGTTGAATAATTCCTCAGCTTCCACAGTTTTGCCCCTCGCCAGGAGTGTTTTCGCGAGGTAGAATTCCGACTCTTCCGAGAAGGTACCGATAGAACTGTCTAGGCTTTTTCTCATCAACTCCTCAGCCTTTGAAAAATCGCCTGAGTTGTAAGCGGCCATGCCACCGTAAAACAGGGCATTGGCGTCTTTCGGATAACTCTTCAGAATAGTCTCGAAATCGTTGAGTGCGCGCTTGTAGCTGCCATTGGCAAATTCTATCATCGCTTCTTCCAAAAACTGTGTGTAAGCTACTTCCTCTTTGCTTCCATTTTCCAAAAGCCCTGGTTCATTGTCATCTTCGTTTTCAGCATTTGGCGAAAGGCCGCTGTGAAGTTTGTCTTGCTCGGTGAATAGTACGCTTCTCAATTGTCGATAGTCCACAACCTTGTAGTTCTCGATGTGGTAAATTGAATTTCCTTTTGGTCGTTCTACTTCCAGGTTTAATTTGTCTGAACTTGCAGCGAGTAGCGAATCGAAATTTTTGATCGGAGCTGCCATGGGAGGGATTTCCTCCTGGCGTTTCACTTCTACAAAGCGTTCTGTGACTTCTGGCTCTTCCAGGTTTTTGTCAACTTCAAAAGCGAAAGAAATGCTCGAGTCGGTTTTTCCGGCATCCACCATTTTCTTGTCTTCACTTTCAGGTAGAGTTGGCTGGTCGAGGCCCTCGGAGATTTCTGTTGTCACGGGTTCTTCAGCTTTGGTCGGAGTCTTTTCGCTGTTAAGCTCAATTAAAAAAACACTTCCCGTAATGATGATCGCAATTGCCACTAAGTAAACCACGGGCGACTTTTTGAAGCCGAGTGATTTTCGGACACGACTTTTTACCTCGTTCACGGCACCTGAATCTTTCACTGCATTGAGTCCTTCTACAGCATCGGCCAAAAACGGATCCTCGAGCATGGCTTTTTCGAGGCGATGCTCCTGAGCTGGCGAGAGTTTTCCATCAAGGTACTTGCGGATGAACCCTTCACTAAACTGATCGATATGTTGCTTGCTTTCCATGGCTTTTCTTTAACTCTTTCCTCCCGGTGAGGTGAACTCTTCTTCGTTTTCCAGTGCGTTTTTCAGGTTTCGTTTTCCATTCTGGATGTGACTCTTCACTTCTTTGAGTGTAAAATCTGTGGATTCCACAATTTGCCGGTAACTTTTTTCTTCGAGGTAAAACAACCGGATGCATTTCTGCTGATCTGGTTTGAGCGAGATTATCGCAGCTTCCAGCTTTTCGAGTTTTGCTTCTTTGAGCAGCGGCTGCTCACTTTCTTCGGGAACCGACAAAAGGCTTTCTTCCACCTGCGTGGTCACCGGCCCTTTTTTGCGCAGGATCATCAGGCACTCGTTTCTGGCTACGGTGTGCAGCCATCCTCGAAAATTTTTCACGTCCTGATCTTTCAGTTTGGACATCAACTTTTCAAACAGGTTTTGCATCGCTTCTTCCGCGCGGTGTTGGTCTTTGAGATACTTCATACCGACACCAAAAACCAGGTGAGCGTATCGGTCGAACAATACACCCACCCATTTTTTGTCGCCTGTGTTTTGATACCTGGCCAGTACGTCCTCATCGCTGAGGGATGATATTTTCCGCTGGAAGAATTTCAAATTCGATTCTATTGGTTGGCATTCTTTGCCGCATTGTAAAGGTCGAAATAATTCTTTGTTTCGATCACGATTACTCCACCGGTTACGTCTCCGTATTTTGCCGGCACGCCTCCGGTGTAGATTGAAATGCTTCCGATGGCGCTGGATGGAAATCGGCTGTTGAAACTTCCGTTGAGTTTTACGCCATCTACAATGTACTGCACCGAGCCGGGGCGTGACCCTCGAAAGTAGAGCTGTCCGTCTTCACCAGCAGAAATTTCCGAAGTCATACTGGCGATTAGTTTGATGGGCGTCTTGGCCGCAGGGTTGTTTTCGAATTCTGCTGCGAGGATGCTCACTTTCCCGGTTTCTTTCTCTATAAGCGGGCGCTCGTAGCCAAACACAATGGCCTCTCCTGTTGTGTAAATATTTTCTCGCATAGTTACTTCGGGTATGAATGAAATCTGATCTGGAGTAACCTTCACGTCTTCGTAGATCACCTGAGCGTGTGGAACAGAACTAAAGGTAACGTTGTAGGTTCCGGGGTTCAGAGGCTTCAGGGTGTACTTCCCACGATCATCAGTGGTTGTACCCACTAAGTTGGCTCCGACTACGACAAAAACATCAATGTTTTCCAGTGGAGTTCCAGTGGAGTCTACGACCTTTCCCTGGATTTCTCCGAAGGTCTGTCCCAGCATAATTGCGGGGAGTGAAAGAATGAATATGGTGAGGATTAAATTTTTCATGACTGTTAAATTTTATGGTGTGTAAAAATTACTTTGGCAACCGTTGCACCTTTAAGATGCGGCCGGTTTTCAGATTCCATAAAATTTTTTGTGGTTATCGTTTCAGGGTAAGAAGTAAACCAGGCAGCTACGGAAAGTTTCTCGCAGAGATCGCGGAGAGAACACAGAGCATGTAGCTACGACTTCAATGATCAATGGGGCAATAAAGAATTATGAATAGTGCGCAGCTATGGGAGTTTAACACAGAAGGCAAATAGAAAGCTCTGACACTAATTCCATGTGACTTCTATGTGAGATAAACTTAGATTTAACAAATCAGAGAAATTCAAAATGATTAGTGTCCCACCATTCAGTCGTGTTCTTGAGGTATAAAGTTCGAGAGTAAGGCTTGCGCAATTTTGAAAAGCAAGGAGTTCACTTTTGTGAATGACTGTTTTCAAAACAAGCATAACGCAGCTATCGGACTTTATAACCAACCACCACTTAGTTTTTCATCAACCAATGCTCCGGATTTTGAGGATCGCCTCCCTGGCTGTTGGTCTTCCAGATTTCGAGGTGGGCTGTGTTTTTCTCGTCACTGCCCATGAGCGTCCCGATTGCCGTTCGAAGGTCGACCTTGTCGCCTTTTTTCACCTTCACTTCGCGGAGGTTGGTGTAAACCGTTTTGTAGTTACCGTGAGTGATGATCACGTTGTAGCCCGCGCCAGGCAACGTAAAGACTGATGTTACCGTTCCGCCAAAAATGGAGTAAACGGTTGATTGCTTGTCGGTGGCGATGTCTACACCTTTGTTTTCAATTTCAATTCCTGGGATAACCGGGTGCGGGTGTTTTCCAAAACTCGAAACGATGACTCCATGGGTGACGGGCCAGGGAAGCTTCCCTTTGTTCTTCTCGAAATTTTCGGAAATGATTTTTCCCTCTGGTGTGAGACTGTAAGCTCCGTTGTTTTTTTCTCGTTCGGCCGCGAGTTCTTCTTCAATCTTTTTGCGGATTGCGGCATTGAGTTTTTCGCGCTCGCGTTCCTGTTGTTGTTGCTGGTTCAGGAGAGATTTTTCTTTTTGCTGAAGCTCTCCCAGCATCGACTGCTGTTTTTTCCGGTCACTGGCCAGCTCTTCAAACTCGTCTTCCTTGGACCCCAGCAGTTGGCGTTTACTTTCGATGTTTTCCTCGAGTTGGTCTACCGTTTCGGCCAAAATCTGTTGGCTGTTTTCAATCGCCTCAGCCTGCATTTTTCTCACCCGGGCATACTGCTGAAAGACCTTCATTCTCTTGTAGGCCTGGTTGAAACTCTCCGATGCAAAAATGTACATCAAACGATCGTAGGCGTTTCGATTTTTGTAGGCGTGGTAGATCATCTGCCCGTACTCTTCCTTGAGTGCTTCAATTTCTTCTTCGAGCTCGTTAATCTCTTCTTCCTTGCTGGAAATTTCTCCCTCGGTGTTTTCAATCTCATTTTGAATATTGGCAATGAGTTGCTGACGGAAGTTGATTTGCTTGTTGAGAATTACGAGTTGCTCGTTAGTGGCAGCTTTGGTTTGCTTCGTTTTGTCGATGAGCGACTTGGTGTACTCAATCTTTTTGTTGAGTTCTTCGCGCTGTTTCTGAAGCTCTTCTTTGGTTTGAGCACTACCCGCAAACGCGCACAGCAAAAGGATAACAGCTACTGCAGCTGTTTTCAAAAATTGACTAATCGTAGTATTTGCGTTCGTAATCATCGGGAATGTCGAAAGGTAAATCATACGGCCTGTTGAGGCGCAGGCGCGAAATTTTTATCTCCACCTCCTGCTGTTGATAGCTTTGCTGTACTGTCAAACGGGTGAGCCTCGGCAAGGATTGCCCTTCTATCGACTCGAAATCATCGTGAGTGATTTCTACCGAACGCTGGGTGTGCAGATCGTCAAAGATTGTTCGCTCCAGTTTGTAGGTGTAGCCGTTGAGCCAATATCTTCTCACAATGAGTTCGTCTTCGTCAGCCTTTCGCACCAGTCGATCGTATTTTCTGCCAGTAGCATCTACGGTGATCGTGTCGGCATCTGGCTCGAGGTCTTTTTCGTCAATTCCCGTCAATCGTTTTAGCTTCCGCGAAAAATCGGAAATCAACACGTACTGCTGGTCGTCAATTTTGGACCTGAAATTTTGGTTTTTTTCAAAGAGAATCGGATTGCCGACCAGCAAAGCCTGAATCATGTCGAAGTCGACTTCCATTCCCAGCTTCTCGCTGATAGCCTTAAAATCGCCCTTGTAGTAGTGTTTGTTTCGGGGAATCTTACTGACGTATTTTACCGAATCCTGAGTGATGAGAACGCGCAGCATTTCTACTCCCATAAGTGGAGATACCGATATCCAGATGGCGCTGTCGCGCTTCATGCGAATGTTGGCTTTAAACGACTCTCGGTTTCCGTCAAACTCAGTTTCGGTTGCGATTTTCATCCCGATCCACTCAAACTGAAACTGGGACTTTTCCAGTCTGTTGGCCAGTGCAATCGCGTTTCTGTTTTTAAGAGGTTTTCCACGAGCTGCACGCTTCTTGTTAGAGCAACCGGTGAGGATCAAGACCGCCATGAGCAGACTTGCAAAGATGCTGAGGTGGCTTCTACTCATAGAGTTTCTTGTCTTGAATTTTTTTGTCGAGCAGATCTGTTCCTCCACCGAGATTTTGAGCCGATTTCCACTGTTCAACGGCCGCGTCAATCTCTCCGAGTTCGAAGAGCACATCACCGTAGTGTTCGAGTATCACGCCCTGGTTGATGCCTCCATTTTCGATTGCTCTCTCGAGCCAGTCGCGCGCTTCCTGAAAATTGCCTTGCTTGAAAAGAACCCAGGCGTAAGTGTCCTGAAAAGATGGCTGCTCTGGCCGAAGTGTGTTTGCCTTGAGTGCCAGTTCAGCTGCCCTCTCGAGGTTGTCTTCACGAACCGACAGGTAGTAGCTGTAGTTATTCATGGTGAAGACATTGGTGGGGTCCAACTCCAGCGCAGTTTCAAAAGCTTCGTCAGAGGCTGTGTAATTTTCTTTTTTATGGTAAGCCTCACCGAGGGTGCTGTAAAACTGGCTTTTCAATTTGTCGTCACCGATCACGAATGAACGTCCTGCCTGCAGGATGGAAATGGCCTCATCAAGATTGCCGAGATTGACGTGGGCAATGCCGTTGTTGAGGTAAAACCGGGCATCGTTCGGGAAAAGTGCAAGTGCCTGATCGCTGTGTTCGGCAAGCTTCTCGAAATTTCGAAGCTGAGAGTCGATGGCCATTAGCTGTTCCCAGATCGCTTTCCTTCCCTGGTCGAGTGTAAGGGCTCTTTCATATTTTTCAGTGGCACCTTTTAGGTTGCCGTTTTTCGAAAGAAAGTCTCCGTGAATGGCGTAAGCTTTAGGCTCTTTTGGATGCGTGTTTTCCAAAATTTCCAGGAGCTCCAGCGCTCGTTCCATGGCCGTTGGGTCAAACTCAGAGATCGAGTAAAACTTGAGCAGAACACCGACTTTTTGGTCAATTTCGATGTCGTGAGTGTGAAATGCTTTTTTCAACGCGTCAAAGGATTTTTCGTCCTGTCCATTGGCCGCGTAATACTGAGAAAGCTTCATCTGAACGATCCCGTTTTCCGGGTCAATGCGTTCCATTTTTTCGAGGATCTTTCCGGCTTTTTCGTTTTTGCCAGCTTCGGCATAAACATCGTGAAGCAAGGCCAGGTAGCGCATCTCTCCTGGATAGTTTGCCGAAAGACGCTCGATCTCTTTTATTCCTTCTTCAGTTTGCCCGATCGAGTCGTAGAGCTTTTTCTTTTGAAGTGAAAGCTCCTCCGAAACACCAATTTCTTTTTCAAGCTTGTCGTAAGTCTCGATAGCTTCTTCCACCTTGTCCTGATTGAGCTGCACGGTGGCCAGCTCGAAGTAAGTTTCCAGCCGCGATGGGTTGTTTTCTAGCTGAATGCGATAGAGCTCTTCAGACTTTTCAAAATCGCCAGTCTCTTTGTAGATCGAAGCCAGCAAGTCGGCATACCAGTAGTTTTCAGGTTTTTTTCTGTGAGCCGTTTCAGCGTTTTTCAGTGCCTCGCTCAGGTCATTATTTTCCTTTTCAATTCGTGCAAGCTCGTAGTAGACAACTGCTTCTTTCCTGTTCTCCAGGCATTCTTTAAAGAGCGCTTCTGCCTTGTCGAGATTGCCGAGATTCTTTTGGGCTTGCGCATCAAAAAACTTGCGCTGGAAGTAGAAATCATCCTCGTTGCTTACCGTTTGATCCGGGTTGTCAGGATCCGCTTGAGCACTAGTTTCTTCAGTGCTCTTGCAGCCAGTAATCAAGAGGGCGGTCAGGAAAAGATATGCCAGAAATTGCTTTGTCATTCACGTTTTTTATTTGCCGGTAGTTGAGTAATCTCCGATACTCAGCTCGCTCGGAAACTCCAGGTACTCTACAAAGTTACCCAGCATTGAGTTCGTGAAGTTGGCGTGCTTTACCGTTGTGTTTTTTTGAACGATGGAATTCGAAACTACCGAATTTTCAATAATGCAGCCGCTGCCAACGGAAACATGCGGGCCGATAACAGAGTTTGTGATTTCTACGTCATCGCCAATGTAGCATGGTTGAATGATTACAGCGTTTTCGGTTTTTACCGAATCGGCTACCATGTTCTTGTCGCGGTTGTAGTGCAACACGCGGTGGTTGGTGTGCACAATGGCGTTTTTGTTTCCACAATCGAGCCAGTCGTCAACAGTGCCGGGAGAAAATTTCATTCCTTTCTCGGTCATGTTTTTCAACGCATCTGGCAGCTGGTACTCTCCACCTTTTATGATGTTGTTGTCGATGAGGTACTGGAGCTCGTCTTTCAAAACTGCACCGTCTTTAAAGTAGTAGATCCCAATCATGGCGAGGTCCGAAACAAACTCAGCAGGTTTTTCCACGAAGTCGGTGATCACGTTGTTGTCATCGACTTTCACCACTCCAAACTGCTCCGGGTTTTCGATTTGCTGAACCCACAGCACACCATCTTTTTCGTCATCGAGTTTAAAGTCTGCCTTGAAAAGCGTGTCTGCAAAAGCCACGATCACTTTGCCCTCTAGCGTTTCTTTTGCGCAAAGAATGGCGTGGGCTGTTCCCAGCGCTTCTTCCTGGTAGCAGATTGTGCCTTTGGCTCCGAGGTTTTCGGCAATTTCCACAAGATTTTTTTCTACCTCTTTCCCGAAGTCACCGATAATAAAAGCGATTTCGTCAACAGGATCAGTGCAAACTTCAGCGAGGTCTTCCACCAGTCGCTGAACGATTGGCTTGCCGGCAATGGGCAAAAGTGGTTTTGGAATAGTGAGTGTATGTGGCCGCATGCGTTTACCCATTCCGGCCATGGGGACGATTATCTTCATGTTTAAAAATTAGTTTTTTCCAGTGCTGCCGAATCCTCCGGCTCCGCGCTGTGTCACTTCCAGTTCTTCAGTTTCAATCCACTCGGCCTGCTCGTGTTTGGCAATTACCATCTGAGCAATTCGTTCACCGTTTTCGATAGAGAACGCCTCGTTCGAAAGATTTACCAAAAGAATTTTGAGCTCACCGCGATAGTCGGCATCGATGGTACCTGGCGAGTTCAAAACGGTGATTCCGTGTTTAAAAGCCAGTCCGCTTCTCGGGCGAATTTGAGCTTCGTGTCCGGCAGGTAGTTCTATGAAAAGACCTGTGGGAATCAGTTTGCGCTCCAGCGGTTTGATGGCGATGCTCTGCTCGATGTTAGCTCTGAGGTCCACTCCGGCAGAGAGTTCGGTTTCGTAATTCGGCAGCTTGTGAGCCGATTTATTGATGATCTTAACTTTCATATCGCGAGAAGTAACGTTTATTTTCCTTTAAAATTCGGCTTTTCTTTGTTGAGAAACGCAGAAGTTCCTTCTTTAAAATCTTCCGTTCCAAAGCATTTGCCAAACTCTTCGATTTCCTTGTCGAAACCGTTTACACCGTCTTTGTAATTGGCCAGTACTGAGCTGAGGGCTGCGGTGATGGCGCGTGGAGAGTTGTTGGCGATTTTTCCAGCGAGGTCTTTGCAGGCTTGCATGAGCTCTGGCTGAGGAACCACTTTGTTGAGCAGTCCGCATTCTTTTGCTTCATCGGCTTTGATCATTCCTGCGGAAGTGATCATCTCCATGGCTTTGCCTTTTCCGGCAAGCTGGGCGAGGCGCTGCGTTCCACCGTAACCGGGGATTACTCCGAGAGAAACTTCCGGAAGTCCGAGGCGGGCGTTGTCAGACCCAATGCGCATGTGGGCTGCCATGGCGAGCTCCAGTCCGCCACCGAGGGCAAATCCGTTTACTGCGGCAATCACCGGCTTGGTCATTTCTTCAACCCTGTCGAAGAGCAACTTGTGGCCATCGGCACTCAGCGACTTTCCTTCTTCCACGCTGAAGTTTGCAAACTCCTTGATGTCGGCACCGGCAACGAAAGCTTTTTCGCCAGCCCCGGTGATAATCACCACGCGGATGCTGTCGTCCTGGTCGAGTTCGTTGAGAGCAGTGTTGAGTTCTTTGATGGTTGCGCGATTGAGCGCATTGAGTTGTTTTGGGCGGTTTACCGTGAGCACGGCAATTGGTTCTTCTCGTTCTATCAGTATGTTTTCAAAGGCCATAGGTCCCTGTTTTTCAAAATTTGCAGTCGTGCAAAGTTAGCCGAAAAATGAGAGGATAAAAGTCCGATCGGGAGAGTCCTAAAACCAGTGGACTACAGTACCTCCAAGATTTTAAAATCACTTCCCTGAAAGTTCGCTGCTTCGCCAGACTTTTTGCCGATCATGGCCTGAGCGAGAGGTGCTGCAGGAGAAATCACAAAAATTGTTGTGCCGTCAATTTCTACTTTTCCGAAGGGAATGGAAACGAAAAAGGTGCCGCGCTCAGAGTTGATCAGGCTGCCAAATTCTACTTCAGACAGTTTTTTCTTTGGATCGATTTTATTCAGTTGGTTTTTGAGTGCGATAGTTTTGTTGAGCTGGGCTTCGCTGTTTTCGAGAGCGGTTTGCATCTGCGCCCTGCTGGTTTCGTGTTTGTCACCAGCAGTGCTTTTTGTGGCCGTGTCGCGCGATTCTCGGTTTGACTCCACGTCCTGTCGTGCTGCTTCAATTTTCTGATCGAGCTCCTCGTGGAGCTTTTCGCAGAGCGCAATTTTTAATTCAGATGATTTCATTTTGGTCAATCAGCTTAAAGTTTTTTGACAAGGCAAATGTCGGTGAAAATGCATTTCTGCGAGAACCAAAATGTCGTCCCTCTGGGACTTGTTCTCATATCCATACAGATATCATTTTACCACAATGTCGCTCCTCTGGAGCTTTTCGTTGTCCTTAGGAGGTCAAAAAGATTCGACCCACTCCGGGGTCGGGATTAAATTCACAAACTGTTTGCTACAAATATTGGAACCTGCTGGGTTCCGCTTTGCAAGATCACAATCTTTTCCCCTGGTTTCAACCGAGGGTTGCAATGTCGAATTTGCCAAATGTTGCCATAATCTCATCCCTACCTGACTGCTTGCTGGTTCCTTGTCTTGCCTGTGAGCCGATGCCAGCGGCAACGAATATTTGTAGGTAAAAGGTTTTGAGCGATTATTTAACGACCCCAGCGGAGTCGTACTTTGCGCTCTTCGTGGCTTAGCAATCCTCCGCTGAAGCTTTGGATTATTCACGAGAATCATCGTAGCTGAAAGAAAATCTTGCGGCTTTACGAGAACCTTAAAGCACCAACGAAGGAGTGAATTCCAGCTAGCCCAACAACTTTATCTCCACCTTACAATAATCGTCAAAACGAAGACAGTCGTCCTGAACTGTCACGCTGAAGACGTCACCCTGAACTTGTTTCAGGGTTGTTTCAGTGTCAGGACCTGTGCAAGTAACCTCAATCGTTCTCAGTCACCTAAAACCCAATTGCTCGAGCCTCCTCAATCTCCGTTCACCGCCCCATCAAATAGACTCACATTCGAATTAAACGGATTTCCCGAAAGTCTGCGGTAGGAAACAATTTGTCCGCAGTGCCACAGGCAGTCGGCAATGGGTCCGTTGATCATGTTCCAAAACGGAATTTCACGATCACCGCGTTTCATTACGAGCTTCTCGAGATCGTTTGCATCCATTTCTCTCAGCGCATTGCTGATGTCAAAAAGAGTTCGGAGCGTTTTTTCTCGCTTTTCTTCAAACGACATTTTCTCTTCCATCTCCCGGGGCGATTGATTCACCACACTGGCAAGCATCAGAGTCATGCCGTAGATGTGATCGATGGTGAGTTGCACGCTTCGGCTCTCCTCAGAAGGGCTAAACTGAATGTCTTCAGGTCGCAAACCCTCGGTTGCCCAGTAGTAGCGGAAACCAAGTCCGTCAACCATTCGCGCTGCTACAGTTCCTGCATTGTACTCATTCGGATAATCGGGGATCGTGTGATAGGGAATATCACTTTCCTGCGCTGAGAGATTCGTCATGGTGAAAAGGGTTAAAAGTAGAAGTGCGACTCGAAGCATTTTTTGAGGGTTTGGGATTGAGGGTGAAAAGTTAAGTTTTTTGAGAATTGAGAGGTACGCTTTCATAACGCTCGCTAATATGACAGAAGGTACTAGTTCGGGTGATGACTGTCATTTTTTTAGAAATCGGCACAAACTAAATTTATGCTGTACATCTAATAATTCAATGAGAAATCTTGATGATAGAGAAAACAGCAGCAATGCAGCGTTTAATAGTTGCACAAGAGCGCTGATGTATAGATGTTCTGCCAGATAGAAATTTGACAGAAAGAAGTTTGAAATAAAAGAAATGAAAAGACTATTTCCACTGATACTCTTAGCCCTGTTCACTGCATGTGGTAGCGTGAGCAATCTCGACAAAGCTGTAAATAATCTCGAGCTGCGCCCCGGGGTATCCAATAGTCAGGTGGATAGCATCGCTCAAGCCCTCGGCTACTTTCCTAGTCAGACTCAATTTTCAATCGCTTTTGTTGATGATGGTACCGTTACTTTTTACGGGGCCGAAAGGAGCAACGACACGCTGATTACCATCGATAATGAGAGCAACGCATTTGAAATTGGGTCACTGTCTAAAGTCTTTACGTCTGCCTTGCTTGCTGATTTGGCAATCGAAAACAAACTACAGATCGATCAGCCTATCCGGGACTACCTGGATTTTCCACTCCACGACAGCCTCGATATTACCTTCAAACAATTGTCGAATCACACTTCTGGCTTACCTCGAATTCCCTCCGGCTTTGTTTGGGAATCGCTTTGGCACATGGATAATCCCTATAAAGATTTTGACGAGGACAAGTTGCGGGATTATATGAGCAACGAAATGGAAATTGAAGATGAATCGGAAAGCTCATGGCAGTACTCCAATATCGGGCCGGGAATCCTTGGCTACACCTTAACGCAGATTGAGGGAAGGAGCTATGAAGAAATGCTTCAGGAACGAATTTTTGGTCCCCTGGAGATGCACCAGTCAACAACCCGAAGAGCACTGGTTGCTGATGATCTCGTTCCGGGTTTAACCAAGCGTGGAAAGCCCGCAACGAACTGGGATCTGGGCGCTATCCCTGGAGCTGGAGCTATAGTTTCTACAGCTGGTGACCTGGCCCGTTTTGCACAGGCCAACTTTGATCCCAATAACAAAGCCATGAAATTTCAGCAACAGAAAACCTTCACCGAAAGTGAAGAGCGGGATATGGCCCTCGGCTGGTTCATTCGCAAGCAAGACTCAAAACAACTGTACTGGCACAGTGGCGGAACAGGCGGTTATCGCTCAATGCTTGTCCTCAATCTGGAAAGCAAAAAAGCAGTAGTGGTTTTGACCAATATTTCATCGGGCCATGAACATGCGGGACGCATCAGCGCTTTGGGATTTTCACTGCTTGAAAGCATGCCAGGACAATAACCTATTTTGATTGAGGCCCGGGCGAAGTGTTTCGCTGGAGGTTAGAGTTGATACAGGGAAGATAAGCTTTTTGAGGATGAGGAGGTACGCGTTGGAAGCGCGCACCAGAGGGGGCATATTTTCAATTCTAAATTGAATTTTCAAGTTAATGAAAAATGGTTTAGGTGGCTTTCTGCATTCTTGTATTAAGCTAAACTTTATCAGTCGATTTCTTCAACAATCCAGTTTGGTTCATCAGTGTACTTGAACACGTAGACAGTGACATCCTTGTATTTCTTTTGTCCCTTGACTGTCAGGTTTAGGGTTGCAGCACCATAAGTTCCTTCCGAGTCCGTTGACTTTCCTATAGCACCTCTAGGAATAATTCCAAACCCTTCAACTTTTCCGACTTCGTCAGTGACTTGTTGATTCTCAGTCAAAAATTTCTTAGAGACTGAATAAGCTTCTGAAAACGGTAAGGTAGTAATGAGGATAGTTTGAATGAGTATTATGAAAACGATTAGTCCAATTCCAATTTTCTCGAGAACTGAATTCTTGTCTATCTTTCTTTTAACTCTTACCCTGTCAGACAATAGTCCAATAAGCCCTATTAAAATTAACCCCCATCCAACAGATTTACTTTCCCAGAAAAAGTAGAGTCCGACTATGCGACTAACATATCCGTAAATGATGAGGACTAGGCCAAATCCTAAAAAATACTGAGTGAACTTACTAAGATTCTTCATGGTCTGTTCTCATTGTTTGCCAGCGGTTTGGTTGTGGTCGATCACCCGCACTTCCTCTCAAAATTCCAATTGTAAACGGTTTTTGCATCAGTAGCAAAGCACTTCATTTTCCAGCGTGTTTTCGACATGTGAATTAGTTTGCCACATTCATTGTAGTTACGAATTATTTCGACTCTCAACCAAACGTCCTCTTCTCTGAAATATCTCTTTCGATGTTTGATTACTTTTCTCGAGCCGTCAGAACTTGAGACTGTTTCGGTTTGCCAGTCGCTCCACTTTTTAAAGTTTGATTGACTTGGGTTTTGGGCATTCGAAAAGTTGCTGAGTACCAAAAGGGACAGAAAGAGAATTGAAATTCGAAGCATGATAAGATTCCTTTACCGTGAATATAAAAAAACCCCCACGGCATTCCGCAGGGGTTTCTTTTTCCGATAACCTATCTGTTATCTGACGAATTGTTCCGAGAAAACTCGGGAATCATTTTCCAGAATGGTCAGCGAATAAATTCCCTGACGCAGTCCGGCTGTCTCAATTAGAATGATATCGCCATTGACATTAGATAGCTTTTTAGAGATGACCAATTGGCCTGCGGTGTTGTAAACCTCTACAATCGGCTGCTCAAGGCGAGCATTGCCAAATTCGAGTTGTACACGCTCGCGAAGCGCGGTCATCGTAATTTCTTCTGATGGGTCGAAGTCGTCACCTACAGACACACTTTCTTCCACAGTGATAGTGCGAGTGTCTGTGTTGTCACAAATCTCGTTCTGTGCAGTGAGGGTGATTTCATACTCACCAACTTCAGTGAACGTGTGGATCGGATTATTCATTTCTGAGGTCTCTCCGTTTCCAAAGTTCCAAGCAACGCTGGTAGCATTTTCTGAGTTGTGTGAGAACTGCACTTCTGCAATTCCATCCTGCATTTCCACAACATCGTTTTCAATGTCGATTGCTGCAGTCACCGCATTTTCGTCAGTGAGATCCACAGTCATTTGTTCGAACGTGTTACAAGCCGTAGAAATGTTTACAGTGTAAACGTCTCCTTGTAGCAAAGGAATGATTGATGAGTCCCCTTCAACAGAACTGCTAAACTCAGAGCCGTTGTTACCAGTTATGCTGTATTCAATTGCATTTGCGTTCTCAACGCCAATCACGATCTCTCCGTCTTCATTGTTGCAAGTAGCAGATTGAGACGAAAGGCTCAACTCCTCCGGCATCGGCTCGTTGATCTCGATTACTTTGGTGAGTGTTCCGCAAAGTGAATTTTCGTCTTCCACTTCCACATAGTAAGTTCCAAAGGCGAGATCATCAACCTGGCTAGTTACTGAGATGTTTTCTTCATACGCAATCACTCCACCCATTTCGTTGTACCAGGTGTAGGTCCACGGACCATTGCCTGCTCCACGAGCTGCTACCCAGCCATCGGATCCATTAAAGCAAGTCACGTCCGACTTCCCACTATTAAGCGATGTAATGTGAAGCATGAAGCGTACTTCGTTGATCGAATCTTGTTGTGTTACCACATCAAACGTTTCACCCAATTCTACAGGAGACACTTCACCGGTTTCCAAATCTTCGATGCTGAGGCATGAAGAAGAAGGGAAGTTGATGAGATCACTTACTTCGAGTGTGTAAGTTCCGGCAACAGGAATGTCCAGATTTACAGGAATTGCTACCGCACCTTCGTCAGTTGGCACAGAGTTGAAACTGAGATTGTATTCCTCTTCCTGCGATAGTGTAGAAATCTCCGGGGCATTCTTATTAGCAGATCTGAGCTGGAATCCATCTACATCATCGTAGTTGAAAGTCGCTTCGTCATCGAGTGTCACGTGAGTGTAGCCGGCAATTTCTCCGTTTCCGGCAATTTTCAGCTGCACTGTTGGTTTCATGTTTTCATTCGAACGCTGGAATTCATCGTAAGGACCAACTTTTTGATTCTCGGAAAAATTCAATGTACCAGAGCCTCCATTAAGTTTTACAAAGAATGACTGTCCCGAAGGGATGATGTTGCTTGCAGTACCTCCATTGGTCATTGCATTGTAACTCACATAGTTACCTTGCTGTGCGCTATAGATGTACATCGTTGGATTTACACCAGTTGATGCATCGTAAACCTCTTCCCAGTCGATTGGCGAAGGGTATGGGTTTGCAACAAGGTTGAAGCCGTCTGTTGCCGGTCCGAAATATCCACTGAAAGTTACGTTTTTGGTAATGTTATCCCTGGCGATTTCACCTTCAACTTCGATGTTTTGAGCACCACCCAGCAAATAAATGAAGTACCCGGAGGTTACAGGGAGGTTGGTTGAGTTAGACGTAATGTTCACGTAACGTTCGTCAACTGCTGCGTTGATCGTTTCGTCATGCCCAGCAATATTAGTGAATTGGTTCAGCGGGTGATCCGAACCTGGGTATCCTGTGGTGAGTATGTCGTCATCCCATTGTTCTACCGTTACCTCTTCGAGGATCGAGCTAACATTGATCCAGCCTGTTGCTGATGCTGGGATGTAACGCTGGGCGCGCACATTTCCCTGAACTTCTGCAGCTGCGTTGAACTCACCAACAGCTGCTGTTCCGCTGGCATTCGAAATCAATACCAGGCGGGCTGGGTTCGAACCTGTTACCAACGTACCTGCTACAGGCATAAGGAGTCCGGTTACTTCTACCACTCCTGTCTGAATTTCTACCTTGGGACCATTGTTTTGGAGTTTGAAATTTTGAACCCGGATTGGTGAATTGACTATAAGAATGTTCTGCTCACCATTTCCCTTAAAGCTCAGGGTTCCTGTTGTTCCATCTAAATTTCCTTCAATGATGAAATCTTTGTAAATACTCAACTCATTTGCATTCAGTTCAACTATTCCTGAGGAATCAATAGTGAAATCCAGGGCTTTCACTTCTCCAGTGAGTGTGAGTGTGTGTCCATCCTGAACCGTTAGTCGGTTGTTTGAAGTGTAGCTGACAATAAATCCTTCACCAGGACCAGCGTTTTGTTCTGTCGACCAAATCGGGTCGTCAGAGTTACCGCTGGCTACAGTGTAGTAAGTCGCAGAGCAAGACTCCTGAGTTATGAGTAGGTTGTCGAAATGCATTTTACCCTTTTGATTACTACTGCCGATTTCACCACCGAAAGAAGTGTAGGTAGCATTTACGTAAGTGTTATCCGTGGCACTTCCAGCATTGTCCATGTTGCTAAATCCACCTCCAGCTTTGTATTCCAGGCTCCAGTTTCCAGAGTCATCGCGAACGACTCTGACACCTACTGTATTGTTGTCTTCGAATGTGAAATCAGCTGTGGCGAGTTCCACAAAATTTGAATCATCGAGCAGTCCATTATCGAAACGGATCAACTTCAAGCTATCGTTTGAAGCATCAAAGTTAACTCCAACCACGTAGCCCTGAGCGCCTACTACGAAGGGATTTGACTCACTGGAAGCAAGTGCGTAAAAAATCCAATTGTCAAATGAAGTTCCCGGAACACTAAAAGTTCTGCGAAGATTCGCTTGCCAAATGGTTTTACGGCTTTCCAGTTCAGCCGAAATGGTTTTTGAAGTGTGTTTGTAGCCTCCGTTGATATCAACTGCACTATGTCTGAGAGAGTAGCTGCCCGTGATAGCATCAACAGTGGATGCAGTGAAATTATCGGTGTTTACCCAACCACTGAGTGTTCCACTCTCGAAATTGTCACTCGTAACAGTCGAGTAAGTCGTTTGGTTATCAGTAAAGCTCACAGTGAACGATGCAGGCGTTCCGATCTGTGCGTTGTTTCCACCAGTCACGGCTGTGATCTCGAGAACTACTTCCTGAGTTCCTGTACAAATTCCGTCTTGGGCTCTTGGTAAAGAGAAAGTTCCTGAAGTAGCACCTGCGGGAATTGTGACAGTTGTCGTAACAAAGCCATCAATTAAATCCTGATTTCCAGACTGGTAAGCAATCGTAACGTCAATATCGTTCACGTCATCCGGAGCAATCACATTTAATGGAATGGCGTAGTTGTTATTGCTTTCAGATGCAGTGTAGAAGTTGTTCGATGCCGATACAATAGAATTCGGTTCTGTTCCCTCTACTTTGAAGTTGTCGAAACCGGAGTAGGCAGATCCACCATTGTCGCTAATGGAAAGAACAAGTCCAACTGAATTAACATTGTCCGGAATACTTAGAAGAAGGTTTCCTGAGGCGTCAAGTGGATCAACTCCACCTTCATGCAAGAACACTTCTCCCTGACCAACTCCATCGTAAAGTAGCTCATATTTGACATTGTCCTGTCCTGAGTTGTAACCGATTATTTGATAATCGAATGAAAGAGTCACATTTTGTGAACCGTTAATGTTGACATCTTCGAATGTGATGTTTGCGAAACCAGAAGTTCCGTAGGCTGGCCCATCACCATCGTCATCGTTCAAATCATTTTCTCCCAGAATGTTTCCTGAGAAGTTTGGATTGTCAAGAGGACTCGCACTGGAAATATCGATCATATCAAAATAACCATCAGATCCCCATCCGTTGTCAAAAAAGGCAACATCGGAGGAATAATTCCAACCTGGCGTTCCGCCATCAAAATCCTGAAGGGCTAGTGTTTCTTGCGCGATTGCGCTTGAGGTGATAGCGAGGCAAAAAATCGCTAGAACCGCTTTTCTAATGTTAAATAGCATCATTCTAATTTTTCGTTATTAAGCAAATAGATTATCGGGAAGGCAAATGTAAGAAAAATCTTACAAGAATCTGACGAATCTATCAAATTCTTCGACAAAACGTAAAAAGTACCCGTTAAAAGTCTTTTCCGGGTATCGCCTCGATCAACTGCTTCGTGTATGCTGTGGCCGGATAGTGGTACACTTTTTCGGCTTCGCCAATTTCTTCGATTTTCCCCTGACGCATCACCATAATGCGGTCGCTCATGTGTTTGATTACCGACAAATCGTGAGAAATGAAGATGTAGGTCAGTTCAAACTCTTCTTTTAGGTCGTTGAGCAAATTGAGCACCTGGGCCTGTACCGACACGTCAAGTGCCGAAACCGATTCGTCACAAATAATAAAGCGCGGTTCCAGGGCGAGCGTACGAGCAATCACAATTCGTTGGCGCTGTCCACCAGAGAAGGCATGGGGATAGCGATTGTAGTGCTCAGCGCTAAGTCCCACTTTTTCCAAAAGCGAAATGGCAGTGGCTTTTCGGTCGGCTGCGCTTTTGCCAATGCCGTGCACTTTCATCGGCTCGGTGATGGTTTGCCCAACAGTTTTGCGGGGATTCAGCGAAGAGTAAGGATCCTGAAAAATAATCTGAATCTCTCTGCGCAGCTTTTTCCATTCAGCTTTCGAAAAGCTGCTAATGGTTTTTCCATCGTAGATAACTTCTCCAGAAGTGGGTTTGATGAGATGAAGGAGTGCCCGACTTAGCGTGGTTTTGCCACAGCCTGACTCGCCAACCAGTCCGAGCGTTTCGCCTTTAAAGACTTCGAAACTCACTTCGTTCACCGCTTTCACATATTCGGTTGGAGCAAATTTCTTCAACCAGCTTTTCTTCTGCGGATACCACTTATTGAAGTTTTTTACTTCGAGGAGCTTTTCGGTGTGTTTTGGTTTTTCGACTAACCGGTCGAAGTCGGTTGCTGGTTTATCTTCCAGAAAATCTTTGAGCGTAGGCAGCCGGTGGCGGTTTTTTCGCGGGTTTGGCCGGCAGGCTAAAAGACCTTTGGTGTAGTTGTGTTGCGGATTGGCAAAAATCTGATCGGCAGTGCCGGATTCCACCACTTCTCCGCGATACATCACCAACACGTGGTCGGCAATTTCCTGCACCACGCCCAGGTCGTGAGTGATAAAAATCAGCGACATCCCAGTTTTTTGCTGAAGCTTTTCAAGGAGTTGAAGAATGTTTTTTTGAACGGTGACATCGAGAGCTGTAGTCGGCTCATCGGCAATCAAAATGCGCGGCTCGCAGCTCATGGCCATGGCGATCATCACGCGCTGTTTTTGTCCTCCGGAAATTTCGTGTGGATAGCTGTCGAAGATCTTTTCGGGCCTGGGAAGTTCGACTTCGTTAAAAAGCTCGATCGTTTTTTCTCTTGCCTCAGCAGACTTCATTTTCCGATGGAGTTGCAGCATTTCGGCTACCTGATCTCCGCAGGTGTAAACCGGATTCAGACTGCTCATTGGTTCCTGGAAAATCATGCTGATCACGTTTCCGCGCAGTGACCTTTTTTCCCTGTCGGTTTGGGTGATGAGGTTTCGCTCTTCTTCGTTTTGACGGAGAATGATTTTCCCGTTTTCGATCACTGCCGGGGGCATGGGCAGCAAATTGAGAATGGCGAGCGAGGTTACAGATTTCCCCGATCCGCTTTCACCAACAATGGCCAGCGTTTTTCCCAGATCAAGGTCGAAGGAAATGTGCTTGACCGCGGGATTGAGTCCTTCGTCACTTCTAAAAGAAATGGACAGGTCACTGACTTCGAGTATCGGCTTCGCAGAAAGGGTAGATTCGGCCATGGATTGTTTTCATTTTCCGAGTGCAAGGTAAGGAGAATAGGTAATTAGGTAATTTGGGGATTGAGGAAGCTCGAGCTGTTGGGTTTTATTCCTACGCTGAAGCTTGCGCCTCCGCTAAAGCTTCAGCGGCACGCGGGCGGAGCACAAGTGGGATTTGATGCTTGAGTTTTTTGAGATGTGATAATGTTGTGGGGCTCGACTTTTTGGCGTTTGCCGTTTTGGATTTTGGAATTTGGTGCTTGGTGCTTGGATTTTGCACTGCCTTGACACAAATACCTTCAATCCCTTAAATTTACCGTCCGCAAAAAGAAAAGGAACAGAGATGGCAGGACACAGTAAGTGGGCGAATATCAAACACAGAAAAGGTGCACAGGACGCCAAGCGCGCCAAAATCTTTACGCGAATTATTAAAGAGCTAACCATTGCTTCGCGCGATGGCGGTCCCGATCCGGAGACCAATCCAGCTCTGAGGCTGGCGATTCAAAATGCCAAGGGTGCCAATATGCCCAAGGACACGATGGAGCGCGCCATTAAAAAAGGTCAGGGTGACGACAGCGGAAACCTGCAGTCGATGACTTTCGAGGGCTACGGCCCAAACGGAATCGCCATGTTTGTGGAAGCCACTACCGATAACCAAAACAGGACCGTGGCAAGTGTCCGGTCGATTTTCAACAAGTTTGACGGCAACCTCGGAACCAATGGTTCTCTCAGTTTCATTTTCGATGCTAAAGGCGTTTTCACAATCAAAAAAGAAGAGCTCGGTGAGCGCGATCTTGATGAACTGGAGATGGAATTGATTGACGGAGGCCTCGAATCGATGGAGCGCCTCGATGAAAAGGTTGTGCTTTACACTACTTTCGAAGATTTTGGGAAAATGCAGAGCAAGCTCGAAGAGATGAAAATCGAAACAGAAAATGCCGAGATTCAGCGCATCCCGAAAATTACAAACGCTCTGCCGCTCGATCAGGCGCAGACGATTCTGAAGATGATAGACAAGTTTGAAGAAGACGATGATGTGAACACGGTTTACCACGACATGGAACTTACCGATGAGCTGATAGCCGAACTGGAAAAAGAATAAATCCGCCCTTTAACCAAAACCTATACATAACAACCTGCAAGAAGAGAAGGGAGCCGCAAACGCTCCCTTTTTTAATTTAGGTGGATGATGAAAAAATTGGATTCCAGAGACCTCTTCGTCACAAATGCTAATTACTTTTGCTAGCTCCTTTTTAGAGAGAAGAAGCTCCGAAGACGACAAGCTGAAAACTCAGTAGTTGTTCTAATTGGCTTGACCTCGAAGACGGATCGGCCTTGAGCTCGCGCAAAAAGTTTTTCAAAATCGAGACTTACGGAAACCGAGAAGCCGACAGGATCACTCGGTCGGAGTTAGTTGAGATGAAGTAAAATTTTGAGTAGAGGTCACAGCCTTGATTTTTTTCTTTCTTTTTTCATCAAGGAAAAAAGATAAATTGAACGACTGAATCGAATCGTGATAATAGAAGGAGTTAATTCCGTAGAGAGTTACCGTTTTGATGCAATTGATTTAACCACATGATCCCAAAGGAAACCATAGATAAGATCTACGAGAGCATCATGATTGAGGATGTGGTTGGGGATTTTGTGCAGCTGAAAAAAGCCGGCACCAATTACAAGGGGCTCAGTCCGTTTACCAGCGAGAAAACGCCATCGTTCTTCGTGTCTCCTGCAAAGGGAATCTACAAGTGTTTTAGCTCCGGGAAAGGTGGTAATGCCGTTAACTTTTTGATGGAGCACGAGAGGTTTAGCTACCCTGAAGCTCTGCGTTGGCTGGCTGATAAGTATGGAATCGAGGTTCAGGAAGAGGAGCAGAGTGCCGAAGAAATTGCAGAACTCAACGAGCGTGAGAGTCTCGCTATAGTAACCACCTATGCCCAGGAATATTTCACCAAACAGCTTTTCGAATCCGAAGAGGGTCGCGCAGTGGGGCTTTCGTACTTCAAGGAGCGTGGCTTCCGTGAGGAGACCTGTAAAGAATTTTTGCTCGGCTACTGCCCGGACGACTGGGATGCCTTTACCCGGGAGGCGCTCAAAAACGGTTACGAACTCAAGTTTCTGGAGAAAGCCGGACTTACCAAAACGAGAAATGGCAGTCCCTATGATTTCTTCCGTGGCAGGGTAATGTTCCCGATCCGCAACATCAGCGGAAAGGTGATTGGCTTTGGGGGACGTACTCTGAAGAGCGATAAGAAAGTCGCCAAGTATTTCAATTCTCCCGAAAGCGAGCTCTACAACAAGAGTCGAGTACTTTACGGGCTTTACCTGGCGAAAAACGAAATACTTAAAAAAGATCTCTGCTACCTTGTTGAAGGCTACACCGATGTAATCTCGCTTCATCAAAATGGAGTTGAAAATGTAGTTTCCTCATCCGGTACTTCGCTTACTGAAGGCCAGATCAGGCAGATAAAGCGCTACACCAACAACATTACGATTCTCTACGATGGCGATCCGGCCGGGATCAAAGCTTCGTTCCGCGGAATCGACATGATTTTGTCGCAGGGGATGAATGTGAAGGTTGTGCTTTTCCCGGAAGGCGAGGATCCAGACTCGTACGCTAAAAGTGTGAGCACTACCCAGCTCAAAAATTACATCGAAAACGAGTCAAAGGACTTCATTGTTTTCAAAACAGATCTTCTTGCTGAGGACTCAAAGGACGATCCGATTCAGCGGTCAACACTTATCAAAGAGATTGTCCATTCGATCTCGCTTATTCCCGATGCCATCCAGCGTACGGTCTATATCCAGGAATGTAGTCGTTTGCTCGACATGGAGGAGGAGACGTTGCTCGCTGAGACCAATCGGCTGATCCGCACAAGGCAGAACAAAAGCACTGCATCCTCGCATCGTCCACAACGCCAGCCGGAGTCGGAGACTACTCCTGTTTCCGTTCCAAAAAAAGATTCAAAAGAAGCTCAGTCGCTAGAGCCGCAGGAGCGCGATTTGGTGCGGATTCTACTTAATTACGGAGACCGAGTGATTGAGGTAAAGCACTTCGATGAAGAAGTTGAGAAAGAAGTGGATGAAGAAACATCTGTTTCGGAGTACCTGATTTATGAGCTCCACCGAGATGAGATTCACCTTGAGTCGGAGGTTTTTCGATTGATCACCGAAGAGTACGAGAAGATTTTGGAGGAAGATCGTTTTCCAGACGAAAAGCATTTTACCCAGCATCCAGACATTCGGATCAGCGAAGTGGCAGCCAGTATTTTGGCCAATCAGTACGAGCTTAGCGAAAACTGGGCGGTGCGCCACAAGATCTATCCAGAGACCGAAGACATGAAGATGAACAAGGCGGCCAAAGATGCGATCTATCGATTAAAGCTCAGTTGGCTCGGACGCGAAATTCACGAGGTGGACCAGAGTCTTAAAGAGGGTGAACTCGATGATCTCGAGCTGCGGTTGTTACTCGAACGCAAAAAGAAACTTATCGAAGTCCGCAACGAGCTTTCGGCCTACTTTGGTAGTGTGATTTTGTAAAAGATTACACTCTTTTCTTTTCAACGAGCCTTATTCATGTTGAAAATGAGTCTGTGTGTTGGCCGTTTCTCGAGCGGAGTCGAGAGAGAGGTAGGGGAGAGAAATTTATCAAACTAAATTCTTGAAAGCTTGACTTATGATTTGCTACATGTACATCCTCCAATGTTCCGATAACAAATATTATGTTGGATCCACAAGGGATTTGATTGAACGAGTTAGACTTCATCAGAAAGGGCAAGCTTCTCGTTATACAAGTTGAAGACTGCCTGTTGAACTAGTGTACTACGAAGAATTTCATCGAATTGATGAGGCATTTAGCAGAGAACACCAAGTAAAAAGATGGGGAAGAGCGAAGAAAGAGGCGCTGATCGAAGGAGAGCATTCAGACCTTCCAATACTAGCTAGATGCAAGAATAAATCGCATGTTCATAACTGGAGAAGCCATGAAAAATGAGGATGTTACAGCGCGAAGCGTCCCTGCTTGTCTCGACTCCGCTCGACAACCGGCTCTCCCACTTGGTAATGGCTAGCCTTTTAAGCCAAAGACTTATTCCAGGTGAATATCCTTCACATTCAATTGAAGAGTGCGCTGGCCTCTAAAAACATTTTCTTCGAGTGTGTAAACCATAGAAAATGGTTGACCGGCTGCCAGTTGGCTGGCATACTTTCCTAGTCCAAATCCAATTCCACCAAGGGCGTTGGTATCTGTAGTCACTTCGAGTTTGAGGTGCGCGTTGTCAGATCCCACAGAGCGGGTTCTCGGTGAAGCCACTACGTTTTCGGTTTTAAAAACCGGCCGCATGTTTCCCGGTCCAAATGGAGCGAAGTGTTTCAACAGCTTGTAGAATCCTGCAGTGATTTCGTGGAGCTCGAGATTTAGATCCACGGAGACTTCGGGCGTACTGTGTTCTTCGCGCAGAAGCTCGCTCACTGTTTTGCCAAAGCTCTCGCGAAATGTCTCGAGGTTTTCTTCGCGTATACTGAGCCCTGCCGCCATTGGGTGACCGCCAAATTGTTCGATGCAGTGGTCGCAGGCTTTTAGCGCTTCGTGGATGTCGAAACCTTCTACCGATCTGGCTGAGCCCGTGGCCATTCCGTTTTCAATTGTCAACACGATAGTAGGACGGTAGTACTTTTCAATGAGTCTCGATGCCACAATTCCAATCACTCCTTTGTGCCAGCCTTCTTTCCAAACAACGGTGGCGGTGCTCATTTCCAACTCTTCGTTGCCAGCAATCATGGTCAATGCCTCACCTGTTGTTTCTTTGTCGAGGGTTTTTCTTGTGGAGTTGGTTTGCTCGAGAAGTTTGCTGAGTCTTTCGGCTTCTTCCTCGCTCTCGGTGGTGAGCAGTTCCACTGCAGTTTCTCCCGAGTCGAGCCTTCCCGCTGCGTTTATTCTTGGAGCGATCAAAAAAACCAGATCTGAGATTGAGACATCTTTCGTTCTCGAAAACTTGGCACTTTTAAAAAGCTCAGTAATTCCCGGACGACCGTTTTCAAAAACGCGCTTCAAGCCAAAGGATGCCAAAGTTCTATTTTCTCCGGTTATCGGCACTATGTCCGCTCCGATACTCACGGCCAGTAGGTCAAGGTATTCGTAAAGGTTGGCGGTTTCGTAACCAAGGTTTTTGAATAATCCCTGCATCAACTTGAACCCAACCCCGCAACCCGAGAGTTCTTTGTAAGGATAGTTGCAGCCCTCTCTTTTTGGGTCGAGCACAGCAACGGCTTTAGGTACTTCATCTCCGGGTGTGTGGTGATCGCAGATTATAAAATCAATTCCACGCGAACTGGCGTAATCGATCTTGTCGATTGCCCTTATTCCACAGTCCAGAGCGATAATAAGATTGAAGCCATTTTCTTTGGCGTAATCAATCCCTCTTTCTGAAACTCCATATCCTTCTGAGTAGCGGTCGGGAATGTAGTAGCCAGTAGAAATTTCCAGAGATTTTAGCACTGAATACACCAACGCTACAGAGGTTGTTCCATCAACATCGTAGTCACCGTAAACCAGGATTTTTTCACCTTCAGTGATTGCTTTCTCAATGCGGCTCACAGCAGCATCCATGTCTTTCATCAAAAAAGGATCGTGGAGTTCATCGAGGGAAGGCTTAAAAAAGGCCTTCATTTTTTCTTCAGTGTCGATTTCTCGCTGAGCGAGGAGTGAGGCAATTTTTGGGTTAGGGTTTTGGCCACTCAGCGATTTCCAGGCTTCGTTCACTTTTTCGAGTATTACCTCATTTGGCAAATTTTCTTCTCGCCATCTGATCTGTTCTGAAGCAACCTCTTTGTTCATTTTAGGGACATGTTTAGTGTACTCAAAGATTGGCATTTCAAGTGTAGCAATCAAAAAAAATTATTAACTAAGCTAAATTTTACCCAAATTCGCTTTTCTAACCGTTAGCAAAACCTCTCTGGAATGAAGAATATCTATCTCATCTTTGGTTTCATTTACCTCTTTTTGTTGTCTTTCGCTTTTGCAGCTTGCAGTCCCGATGAGGACGAGCTGATTCCCGAAAGCTGTTTTGACGGTGTGCTCAACCAAAACGAAACTCAAATCGACTGCGGTGGCGTGTGCGATCCGTGCGATCCATGCACCAATGGAGTGCTCGACACTAACGAGCAGTGGGTAGACTGCGGTGGCAATTGTCCTCCCTGTGAGCCGTGTGCCAATGGGCAGCAAGATGCCGATCAGGGTGAAACCGGAATCGACTGTGGTGGACCTTGTGGGCCTTGCGCAGAGCTGTGCGATGATGGACTTCTCAACGGAAACGAAGAAGGAATTGATTGCGGTGGTGAATGCGATCCGTGCCCCTCGTGTGAAGACGAAATAATGAACGGCCAGGAGACTGGAATCGATTGTGGAGGACCAGAATGCGAAGATTGCCCTGAAACTGCTGGTGACTGTACAAATGGAGAACAAGACGGGGATGAATTCGGAGTTGACTGTGGCGGTTCGGCATGTATGCCGTGTGAGTACTACTTCACATTTTCCGTGAGTGGTGCGGGAAGTTTGGACGGTTCTTACGATGCTCCGACCTTTACATCTGCTCTGGAAGCACCTGGACTAGTGATGACTGGCGTTGGACTGAACGATGCAGTGGTGACTATCAGTATGCCTGAGCCGCTTGCCGGATGGATGAATGCCGCAGGATACAATACTGTGTTTAATGAAGAAACAGCTGATGATGTAGGTCGAGTGATGACTCTCACTGCACCAGGAAGCGGAACAGTCTACACCACCAATGACCCTGATGGGTCTGCAACACTTACCATTACGGAAATTCGCGGTGAAGAGCCGATGTACATAAAAGGTACATTTACCGGAGGAGCCTTGGTGGAGGACGTTACTGGAGTTGGAGAGACAATCTCAATTGGTTCTGGAACGTTCTACATGCCAATTCCAAATTAAATTTCTATATGGTGCAACCAAAGTCACTTCGATCGTGTGAAGTGATTAAAATCACTGTTTAATCAAACTATACCAGAAATTGTATCTTCGGAGGCTCTAATTGCCTGACAAAATTCTTTAGAAATGAAAAAAGCGTATTTAATTTTCGGGTTCCTCTATCTCTTTTTGGGATCCTTCATAATCACCGGGTGCCTCAATCCGGATAACGAAATTCCAGCTAGCTGTTTTGATGGAGAGTTGAATCAGGATGAAGTTCAGATCGATTGCGGTGGAGTTTGTGACGAATGTGATCCTTGTACAAACGGTGTGCTCGATGAAAACGAAGTTTGGGTTGATTGTGGTGGCGAAGATTGCCCTCCATGTGAACCTTGCAATAACGGACAGCTTGATGCAGACCTCGGAGAAACAGGAATTGACTGCGGTGGAAGCTGCGTTCCCTGTGCAGAGCTCTGTAACGATGGACTTCTCAACGGTAACGAAGAAGACATTGATTGTGGTGGTGAATGCGATCCTTGCCCGAGCTGCGAAGATGAAATTCTAAATGGTCAGGAAACAGGGATTGATTGCGGTGGACCAGAGTGTGAAGATTGCCCTGAAACTGCAGGAGACTGCACCAACGGTGAGCAAGACGGAGATGAGTTTGGAGTAGATTGCGGTGGATCAGCTTGTGAGCCTTGCGAATATTACTTCAACTTCTCAATTGATGGACAAGCTTACGAGTGTCCAACTTTCACGGCACAGCTCGATGGAAATATGGTATTGCAGGGAATTACGCTTGACGATTACACCTTGAATATTTCGTTTAATCAACCTCTGGTTGGTTGGGCCAGTTCAGAAGGAGTCGAAATAACTTTCAATACTGAGTTCGCTCCTGAAGGTGACCTTATGTTGTTGGTGCCTCCAGGTGGTGGCGCTGATCCATTCTCATCGGCAGGTGTAGAACCTGAATCTCCTCAGGCCGGTGTGCTCACTATTACTGAGATCAGTGTGGAACCTCCGGGCTACATCAAAGGAACTTTCACCTCTTCGTTGCTTATCGAAATGTCTGGAGGAGTAAATCCACCTGAGATCACAGTTTCGAACGGAGAATTCTTCATGCCACTAACTCCACCATAAGAGACTCAAGAATATTTTTTACGGTTAATGATTCAACCCCTGCTGCGTTTGCAAAGAATGCGGTAGGGGTTTCTTTTTGCTGTGAAATCAGCTTGTTTTAAATGGCGCAGTAAGTTTGGTTCAGCTAAATTTGCGTGAATGAGCTCTAGGAAGTGACTTCACTTTATTATTACTCGAGAATGCCCAGATATGCATCCATTGGATCTATTGAGTTTCTCAAAAAGAGCATCAAAGCTGAATAAAAGTTCCAGTGATTTTACCCCTGAAAGAAGCATAAAAAAAGCCGACTAGATACTGAATCAAGTTCAGCATGACAGTCGGCTTTATTGTGAATTCAAATGCTCAAAAATAAAGCCCTATGGCTTCTCACCGATGATCTCGAACAGTTCGTTGAGGTTAGGTGAAAGAATGATTTCAATTCTTCTGTTTTTAGCTTTGTCTGAAGGATCTACAGGGACGTACTCGCTCTTCCCTGCGGCAGTGAGAATCTTCGGATCGATGTCGCTGTTTTCCATCATGATTTTTACAACACTCGTAGCACGAAGCACACTCAGCTCCCAGTTGTCACGAGGGATAGAGCTAGATCTGATTTTGTCGGTGTCTGTGTGACCTTCAACAATGATCTCCAGGTCTTCAGTGCTTTCGATTGCTTTAGCAAGGTCAATCAGAGCTTGCTTACCCTCCTGATCGATGGCAGTGCTTCCTGATGGGAAAAGTAGTTTTGCTTCAAGACTCACGTAAACTTTTCCGTTTTTCTGCTCCACAGTAAGACCTTTGTCTTTGAAGCCGAGAAGTGCTTTAGAAATCTTTTGTTCAAGTGCAGCCACTGCAGAGTCTTTTCTGGCAATAAGGCTTTCAAGTTCGTTTACACGTTGTTCACGTCTCTTCAGCTCTGTGCTCAATTCGTTCAGGTTTGCCTCTTTTGCGTTCAGTTCAGATTCCAACTGATTGAGTCTGTCCTCTTTTCTCTGCAGTTCCACCTGTGTTTGTTGCAGCTCAGAAAGAAGCTGACGATTTTCTGCGGCTGACTCCTGGAGTAGCTTGTCACTTTTTTCGGAGAGTATTTCGTTTAAATCATTGATCTTGTCGTACTGATTTCTCATGTGGCGCAGAGAAGTCCCGAGCACTGTTGTGTCATTCTTCAATGCGGCAATTTCCTCTCTCAACGTTTCATTCTGTGATTCCAATTCACTCAATCTGCTTTCGATTGATTCATTTTCGCTTCTCAGTTGGTCGTTTGCAGCTTTCAACTGGTTGTTTTCAGTCTGGACTTCCTGAAACTTTCTGCTTGGTACACAGGCCGAAAGAAATCCGGCTACCAAAACACACATCAAAATTGTTCTCTTCATGACTTTGCTTTTTAAGTTACACAAAAATGGTGGCTTTCGCCAGTCACATTTAAGCACTGAGGTGTTTTTTTGAACATAAAAATGTTGGTGGTCAGTGATTTTAGATAAAAGCCATTCATGCCCGGAATCACGCATTTTACACTTTTTAGCACAAATCTTCGGTGAAAAGGCAATTTTTATCGATGAAAATGCATTATCTTAACAGATAACCTAATTGAACTATAGTAAGATGAAATGGATTACCAAACTCGAAGAGTGGTTTAACCGGCAGTTCGGCTGGTTTTTCACCAACGGATTTAAAAAGCAAAACAGGATAGAGTCGAGAATTGAATCGAACGATTAAAGTTCGATGCAAACGTTTTGAGGTTCAGTAAAGAACTTGAGTGCCTCGAATCCTCCTTCTCTTCCTACCCCAGAATTTTTGACTCCTCCAAATGGTGTGCGTAAATCGCGCAGGAGCCAGCAGTTTACCCAAACGATTCCAGACTCTAGCTGTGCTGAAAGCTTGTGAGCTCGATCGAGATTTTGAGTCCAAACAGTAGCTGCCAGTCCATATTGCGTGCTGTTTGCTTTTTCAACAGCTTCTTCGTCTGAGTCGAAAGGCATGAGCGTAACCACCGGGCCGAAGATCTCTTCCTGATTCGTGCGGCAGGTATGGTCTAGTCCTTCTATCACGGTTGGCTCGATGTAGTAGCCTCCACTGAGTTCACCATCCATTTTCACTCTGTTTCCACCGGCCAAAACTTTACCGCCTTCTTCCTTAGCTAGCTCGATGTAGCTGAGCACTTTATTCATGTGGTCTTCGGAAACTACGGCTCCCATTTTTGTTTTGGGATCAGCGGGGTTACCGACTTTCATCCGTTTCACTTTTTCTACAAAAGCATCTCTGAATTTGTCGTAGATCGACCTCTCAATGAGAATTCGCGAACCGCAAAGGCAAATCTGTCCCTGGTTGGCAAAAGAGGATTTTATGGTCGTTGAGAGCATTTTGTCAAAATTGCAATCGGCAAAAATCAGATTCGGGTTTTTACCTCCCAGCTCGAGCGAAAGTTTCTTAAACATCGGTGCTGCAGTGCGGGCGATGTACTCACCGGTTTTGGTGCCTCCGGTAAAAGAAATGGCTTTGATCTTTTTGTGCTTAATGATGGCATCTCCGGCTTTTGGCCCGAGACCGTGCACGATGTTGATCACACCTGCTGGCAATCCGGCTTCTATGCAAAGTTCACTGAGTAGAAATGCGGTGTAGGGCGTTACTTCCGATGGCTTGGCTACCACGCAGTTGCCGGCAGCCAGAGCTGGAGCAATTTTCCAGGTGAACAGGTAAAGAGGCAGGTTCCACGGAGAAATGCAGCCGACTACTCCGATTGGCTTTCGGTTGGTGTAGTTCACCGCGCGGTTTTCCATGATGTGCGCCTCGCTGTGGAAGTGATTGATGGCAGACGCGAAAAAGCGAATGTTGCTTTCAGCTCTGGGAATGTCTACGGCTGTGGCAAGGGAAACTGGCTTGCCATTGTCTTTCGACTCGGCCGCAGCGAGCTTGTCCAAGTTTTGGCCGATTAAATCTGCCAGATGGCTAAGGATTTTTGAGCGCTCGGTGTAGGGCGTGTTAGACCATTTTGGAAAAGCTTCTTCGGCAGCCTTCACAGCGCTTTCGATGTCTTTTTCAGTAGAATCAGGAATTAGGGAATAGACTTTACCTGTAGCTGGTTCAACGTTGTCGAGATATTCTCCCGATAGAGGAGCCAACAATTTTCCACCGATGTAATTTGCCAGTTTTTCCATGCCGTCTTGCGCTTTTCTTTGTGAGGAGGTAAAATTAGCCATTTGCAGAGAAAGAAAATGGGGCCAATAAATTTTCTGGAGGGTGTTAGGCGAATGAAAAAAGTTTTTTATTTTTGCCGTCCTAATTCGCGGAAGCGAAGGACGATTGTCCCATGGTGTAACTGGTTAACACGTCTGGTTTTGGTCCAGAAGAGTCTAGGTTCGAGTCCTAGTGGGACAGCAGGAAAGAGGAAGTGAAAGCTTCCTCTTTTTTTATGCCCAGACTTTTCCAATTACTCTTTTCCAGAGTCAGTGATTTTTTCTCAAAAAGAGCCTCGAAAACTTGCCCCAGAATCTACGGCTCGTAAATTTGAGTGATTTTCTAATACACCTACTTATGGATGTCGAAATATTAGCCCGGATCCAGTTTGCCTTCACAATTGCATTCCATTATATCTATCCTCCGCTGAGTATTGGCCTGGGTTTGCTGATGGTTTTTTTCGAAGGGAAATACCTGGCCACAAAAGACAAGCAGTATCATGCACTAGCCCGGTTTTGGACCAAAATTTTTGCGCTGACATTTGGAATTGGCGTGGCTACCGGAATTGTGATGGAGTTTGAGTTTGGAACCAATTGGGCGACTTACTCCCGCTACGTGGGTGACATTTTTGGAAGTGCTCTGGCAGCAGAAGGAATTTTTGCTTTTGCTCTTGAAAGTGGCTTTTTGGGCGTGTTGCTGTTCGGCTGGAATCGCGTTTCGCCAGCGGTGCACCTCATTGCCACAGTTGGGGTATTTTTAGGGAGCTTGTTTTCAGCCATCTGGATTGTGGTGGCAAACAGCTGGCAGCAAACCCCTGCGGGATATCACATCGTAGGTACTGGAATGGATGCCCGAGCCGAGATCACAGATTTTTGGGCCATGGTTTTTAATCCATCTTCTGTAGAGCGGCTAACGCATGTTTGGATCGGAGCGTTTCTGGCGGGAATCTTTTTGGTGTTGAGTGTGCATGCCTACTACTTGCTCAAGGGCCGTTTTGAAGTAATTTCAAAGAAAGCCATTCGCATCGCGCTCATTGGGGCGGTTGTTTGTTCATTGGCGCAGCTTTTTGTTGGCCACATTTCTGCAGAAGGTGTTGCCAAAAACCAACCCGCAAAGCTCGCGGCTTTTGAGGGACACTACGACACCACAGCCACAGCTGCTGATCTTTACCTTTTTGGCTGGGTAGACAAAGAAAATCAGGAGGTCACAGGACTCGCTGTTCCCGGAGGATTGAGCTTTCTGCTTCATCAGGATTTTGAAACACCTGTGACCGGACTCAACGAATTTCCCGAAGATGAAAGACCCGGAGCTGTAAATGCAATTTTCCAATTTTATCACCTGATGATAGCAATCGGCATGGCTCTGATTGCGATTTCTCTGTATGGAGCTTATCTGCTGTGGCGTAAAAAACTGTTTGACAAACGCTGGTTTCTCTGGGTGTTGGTGTGGGCAGTCTTTCTTCCGCAAATTGCCAATCAGGTGGGGTGGTTTGCTGCCGAAATGGGCCGGCAGCCCTGGGTGGTTTATGGTTTGTTGCGGACATCCGATGCGCTTTCTTCGGCCGTTACCTCGAGTCAGATTATGACTTCATTGATTCTTTTCTCTATTGTTTATGCTCTGTTGCTCGTGTTGTTTTTATACATGCTCAACAAAAAAATAAAACATGGACCTGACGAAGGAGAGATGATTGATCAGCGCAGCAAAACAGAGGACTACACCAAAGCACTGACATAAAATGCAAGGAGAAATGGAAACGATATTCGGCATTGATTATCCCACACTTTGGTTTTTGGTGGTCGGTGGACTGTTCTCCGGCTACGCAGTGCTTGATGGATTTGACCTGGGAGCAGGGTTTTGGCATTTATTTTTGAAAAAAGACAAAAGCAGAAGAATCGCCTTGAATGCCGTTGGACCGGTTTGGGATGGCAACGAGGTTTGGCTCGTGATTGGAGGAGGAGCGCTCTTTGCAGGTTTTCCAAAAGTCTACGCTTCGCTGTTTTCGGCCATGTACTTGCCATTCATGCTGTTTTTAATCTTCCTCATTTTTAGGGCGATCTCTATAGAATTTAGGAGCAAAGAGGAAATGAAGTGGTGGAGAAATATGTGGGATGTTTGCTACTTCGTGTCCAGCACCATGCTCGCTTTTCTGCTTGGAGTGGTTGTAGGCAATGTGTTGCAGGGCTTCGAAATGGATCCAACCGGGCAGGTCCACATCTCACTTTTTGAGGCACTCAATCCTTTTGCCATTCTGATTGGACTCACGGCAGTAGCACTTTTTGCCACGCATGGCGGCATCTACCTCACCATGAAAACTGAAGGCCGGCTATTCGTGAAAATCACGAAGCTCGTCAATCGAGCCATGATTGCTTTCATCGTTTTGTTTGCCATCAGCACGCTCTACGCGCTGATTTATTTCCCGCACCTTTCCGACAAGGTGGCGAGTTCACCTGTATTTTTCATTTTGCCCTTGCTCGCGTTTTTGAGTATTGCCAACATCCCGAGGCTGCTGAACAAAAGGAAGTATCAAATGGGCTTTTTGTTCTCTACTCTCGCCACGTGCTTCTCACTTGCACTGGTGGCTTTTGAGCTTTATCCAACAATTCTTCTTTCTCCGGAAAATGTGGAAAACAGTTTGACGGTTTACAACTCTTCGGCTTCGCAAAAGTCGCTTGGAATAATGCTTACCATGGTGGCTATTGGGTTTCCGCTTGTGGCTTTTTATACCTTCTTTGTTTACAAAACTTTCTGGGGCAAGGTGAAGCTCGATGAAACCAGCTACTGAAAATTTGAACCTTTGACGAACATGAGCCACAAGATTTTATTACCAGGTCTAGTTCTATTGTCTTTGGCGTTGGTGACTTGCTCTCCTCAAGAGGAAGAGAAGTATCCCAACGAAGGATTTTTTGAAACAGAATCGGGTTTCTTCAAGTCCTATTTTCCATATCCGCCTGAAGTAGAGGTTGAATACGGTCCAAATAAAACCTTGGTAAAGGAAACGATGTTGACCTCCGATTTTGAGCAGGCAACGCGATCGGGTCACATCCTGCTTTACGGTGAAAGAGAAGAGAGCAAATACGTAAGCTTTCCTGAAGAGGTGCTGAGTTCATTTGGAATCAACACGCGGCAAATTGGTCGCTCCTTTAAGCACGAGCCCACTGGACTGAAGGCCTATAAGGTGGAAGGCGACAGATTTTCGGGAAGCTTGCTTGTAGACGAAAGAAAAAACCTGACGATCTACAGCTTCGGGCGAGAAGAAACTGTGGATAGCCTGATTCTCAAGGATCGCTCCTTGTCCGGAGTGAAAATTGAATACATTATCAACATCAAGCCAGAAATCGAGCTGGAGTCTGGGTGGGATTTGATTCGGCAGTACGACAACTTCTCCGATACGCTGCACTTCGCAGAAATGGAAGCAACAATAATGGACTCTACACTTGGCACTTACAGTTTGATTTTTGCGGCTGAAAATTGCTATCCCAAAGAACTTTTGATCGACACTCGCGGAGCTCATGTAGGCGGTAACACTATCTACACAAATGAACTGGACATAAAAATGGAAAAAGGTGAAAACCAGCCTCGACCACCGCTTGGAAAGTTGTCTTTCAACAGCCAGTATTTAGGTTTTTTGTGGGAAGTGTATTAGAAATAGAAAGACCGACCATTCTTTTCGAAATCCAAATAAACTGTCGAGCATTCCGTTAGCATTTGGCTATATTTCGACCGTATTCTTATCGCATGAATCTTTACTCCAATAAACAACGCTGGAAACTCGCGCTCCTCATTGTCGCTGCTGTGATCGTGGGAATCACTTTGTGGTACTCTAACTTCATCGCTGACAAGATTAAGAATGAAGAGCGGCAGAAAGTAGAACTCTGGTCGGAGGCGATTCAGCGAAGGGCAAAGCTTGTGAAGTTTACCCAGGAGCTTTTTGACGAACTGCGTGATGAAGAGCGGAAGAAAGCTGAAATCCTGAGAAGAGCTTACAAAATTCTCGACAACCCGAAAGACGCGAGCGACCTTACTTTTGTGACCGAATTAATATGGTCGAATACCACCATTCCGGTGATGATTTTTGATGAGAGTGGCAGAAAGATGCTCGACAAGAACTTGCCTGAGGACAAACAAAACGATCAGCAGTACATCGATTCGCTGAAAACGGTGATTGAAGAAAAGGAGCAAATCATTGAGTTCGACATTGCCTCCGATAAGCAGTACCTCTACTACAACGACAGCTACATTTTCGAGGAGCTTCAGGTGGTGTTAAATGATCTCATCAATTCCTTCATTTCTGAAACCGTGATGAACTCGGCAAGCGTTCCTGTGATCCTAACTGACAGCAGTCGCTCTGAAGTGATTAGGGTGGGAAATGTAGAAGAGAGCTCTATCGACACGCCTGAGAAACTACAGGCTCGAATTCGAAGCATGGCCGAACAGAATCAACCCATTCAGATTGAACTTCCCGGCCAGGGAGTTAACTACATCTTTTACGAAGACTCCGTTATTCTTACTCAGCTGAAGTACTACCCGGTGATCCAACTGATTTTGATAGGAGTGTTTTTGCTGGTAGCGTACTTGCTCTTCAGCACTTTTAGAAAAGCAGAGCAAAACCAGGTTTGGGTGGGAATGGCCAAAGAAACAGCTCATCAACTCGGCACGCCTCTCAGCTCGCTAATGGCCTGGATGTCGATGCTCGAATCGCAAGGTGTGGATAAAGCTACCATGATTGAGCTGAACAAGGATGTGGAGCGGTTGGAGATGATTACGGACCGATTTTCTAAGATTGGGTCCAAGCCGGATTTGAAGGAGCTTGACATAGTGGAAGTGCTTGAAGAATCTATGGAATACCTGAGAAACAGGCTTTCTCGTCAGGTTAAGTTCACCATCGAGGCTGATGAGCGACCAATTTTCGCAAAGCTGAACAAGCCACTTTTTAGTTGGGTTATAGAAAATTTGACCAAAAATGCAGTTGATGCGATGGGCGGAAAAGGGGAGTTTAATATTCATATCTCTCGCCTTGAAGATGAAGTTTTTGTCGATGTGAGCGACACCGGAAAAGGAATTTCAAACAGAAAGAAAAAGACCGTTTTTGAACCTGGGTTTACCACCAAGAAACGCGGATGGGGTCTTGGGCTTTCACTGGTGAAGCGAATCGTTGAGAATTATCACAGCGGCCGCATTTTTGTTAAGAGATCAGAAGTGGGCAAAGGAACCACCTTCAGGATCATACTCAAAGATTAAACAATAGATGTCGAAGTCCAAAATTCAAAAAATCCTCAGGCTAAAATCTGTTCTCGTCATTCTTTTGGCAGTGACTTTTGTTGCCAGTGCACAGCAGCCAGGTGTAAAGTGGAGCAAGGACCTCGATCGAGATCGGAGCGAGCGATATCTCGATATCATTGGCGCCAACGACACCTCCTTTTTTGTTTTTAAAGCCGTGAGGGGGAGCGACCGTACCTTCAAGCTAGAGCAGTTTAGTCGAAACACCATGAAGCTCGAAAAGGAAACCGAAGTGGAGCTTCCTTTGGTTAAAGGCGAGCCGACTTTTCTCGACAATTTCTTTTATCTCAACAATCGTTTTTTCCTCTTCAGCAGTCATCAAAATACGAAGACAGAGAGGAGAAAGGCCTACGGAGTGCAGGTTGGTCTAGACGGGAAGTTTATTGGAGATGTGGTAGAAATCGATGATTTTTTTCTTGGGAAAAAGGAAAAG
This sequence comes from Halocola ammonii, assembly GCF_049334165.1. Classification (NCBI taxonomy): domain Bacteria; kingdom Pseudomonadati; phylum Bacteroidota; class Flavobacteriia; order Flavobacteriales; family Halocolacceae; genus Halocola; species Halocola ammonii. The sequence continues at coordinate 166,840 of NZ_JBEGHD010000001.1, read as the reverse complement.
CAAATCGAATTTGACGTGAAGCTTTCAGTTGACAGCACACACTTTTTGGTTTACCACAATCGTCCGTACTCAAAAGAAAGCGATGAGGTTTTCTCCTTTAGAGTGCTAGACAAAAGTTTGCACCTGGTACACGAGAAAGAAATTTCCCTGCCCTACGATCAGGGTGCTTACGAGATCACTGATTATCTTTTTGATGGAAGGTCAGACATTTATTTGCTAAGTGGCATCACGCCAGAAAAGCAGGAAAGAAGACTCCAGCGAGTGGGGCCGGAAAACAAGCGCTACGTGCTCCTTAACTACAACTTTGAGTCGAACAAACTCAAGGAATACGATGTGAGCGTGAAGGACAAATGGATCAACTCCGTCACTTTTGGAGTTACTCCCGATGGCGATTTGGCGATAGGCGGCTTTTATTCCAACGACTTTCGATTTGCGATTGCAGGAACTTTCTACTTTTTGCTCGATGGATCCAACAAGTCTGTGAAAGCGTCTGGCCTGATGCCGTTCGACAGAGAGTTTTTGCGCAAGTTCAACGATGGCGGTCGAAAGTCTGAGAACCGCGAGTTAGAAGATTACTTCTTTGATCACTTTTTGCTCTTCGAAAATGGCGAAGCGCTGCTCGTGGCTGAGCAGTACTACATGAGCGAAATGATTCGAACCGACCCGGCAACGGGATACCAAACCATCACTTACACATACAACTACAACGACATCATTTTGGTGAAAATCAATGCGAATGGATCTATTGCCTGGAATGTGAAGGTGCCGAAGTATCAGGCTACGGTGAACGACAACGGACCTTATTCCTCTTATGCTTTGGTGTGGAATAAAGAAAGAATTCACCTCGTCTTCAACGATCATCCGGAGAATCTGGCCCGGCTAAGAAAAGATGAAAATGCAGGGCTCCGCTCATTTGGCAATGTCAGAAAATCTGTCGCTACTGTGGTTACTATCGAACGAGACGGAAAGATGAAACGGCAAAATCTTTATGAATCACGTGACGAAAATGTAGTAATGAAACCCAAGACAGCATTTCAGTCAGGGCCCAAAGAACTGTTGATTTACGGAAAATGGAGACGCGACTATAAATTCGGACGCATTCGATTCGACTAAATAAGAAAGAGTTTTTGGAGAAAAGGAAAAAACCCTAAATTCGCACTCCTTTTTGAAAGGGAGCCATGCCTGAGTGGCGGAACTGGTAGACGCGCACGACTCAAACTCGTGTTCCTTCGGGAGTGTGGGTTCGATTCCCACCTCAGGTACAAAAAACAGTGTGAGTGTGAAGAGCGAGAGCGAGACACATCACGCTGTTTTTTTTTACTCAATACTCACACTCCAACTCAAACTGTCTTAAACCTTGAGAGCGACAGCGAACATTCTGCTCTGTTTTTTCCCTCTTTACTCAAACTCACACTCAAACTTTTCTCCCCTCTTCTGACTCCAGCCCATAGATCGCGAGAGCGAGGCACACCACGCTTTTTTTTCTTTTACCCTACATCCGCGTGCCGCAGAAGCTTTAGCGGAGGCGCAAGCTTTAGCGAAGTAGGGGCTCAATACTCACACTTTTTTGATTTTCATTTACGCTCTGACTTTATTGCCTTCGTTTTTCGTAAGCACAAAAAAAGAGCAAACAGCCGAAGCTGATTGCTCTTTTGAATTTTTGAGTGAGTAAAATTTCTAAACCACCACATTCACAATTCTTTTCGGAACTACAATCACCTTTTTGGGATCTTTTCCTTCGAGGTATTTGCTAGCGCTTTCGTGCGTGAGAGCTGCTTTCTCTACATCTTCTTTTGCAGCATCCGCAGCTACCGTGATCTGGTAGCGCACCTTTCCATTGAATTGCACCGGATACTGAATTTCGTCCTCAGCCAGGTGCTTCTCTTCGTGCTTTGGCCATTCCGCGTCAGTCACCGAGCCTTCTTTCCCGAGCATTTCCCACATTTCTTCAGCAAGGTGAGGGGCGTAAGGGCTGATCAAAACAACAAGTGGTTCGAGAACGCTGCGACTCGCGCATTTCTGATCCGTCAGTTCGTTCACGGCAATCATCATGGCACTTACTACTGTGTTCAATGAGTAGCGCTCGAGATCGTCCGTCACTTTTTTGATGGTTTTGTGGACCGATTTCAAATTCTCTTTGGTGGGCTCGCCATTGCCAGCTGCTTCAAAAAGTCGCCAGAATTTTTTCAAAAACCCGTGAACTCCGGTGATCCCTTGAGTATCCCATGGTTTGTATTGCTCAATCGGCCCGAGAAACATTTCGTAGCAGCGCAAGGTGTCGGCTCCGTATTTTTCAACGAGCTCGTCTGGCGTTTCAACGTTGAATTTCGACTTCGACATTTTTTCGACCTCCACACCGCAAACGTAAGTGCCGTTGTCTTCCAGCACAAACTCCGCATCGGCAAAGTCGAGACGCCATTTTTTAAATGCTTCCACATCCAGCACATCGTTTTCCACGAGGTGAATGTCTACGTTCATGGCAGCTATGTCGTAATCTTTTCGCTTGCCGGCAGTCACAAATTTGTTCGTGTTTTTGATGCGGTAAACGAAGTTCGACCTACCCAGAATCATTCCCTGGTTGATCATTTTTTTGAATGGCTCCTCAAATGGGATTAACTCAAGATCGTAAAGGAATTTGGTCCAAAAGCGGGAGTAAAGCAAGTGACCTGTAGCGTGTTCTGCCCCACCGATGTAAAGATCAACCTGCCCCCAATATTTCACTTTTTCAGGATCGAAAGGCTGCTCGTCATTCTGTGGATCCATGTAGCGCAAGAAATACCAGCTGGAGCCGGCCCAACCTGGCATGGTGTTAAATTCCATGCGGTCTCCGTGGCTCACGTTCCAGTCTTCTTTTTTGGCTCTAGCCAAAGGCGGCTCTCCATCTTCGGTAGGCAGATATTTGTCTACCGGAGGAAGAGTGACAGGAAGCTCTTCATCGCTCACCGCATAGGGCATTTCATTTTTGTAGTAGATTGGGAATGGCTCGCCCCAGTAGCGCTGGCGGCTGAAGACAGCATCGCGCAATCTGTAGTTCACCTTGCCGCTTCCAAATCCATTTTGCTCCAGTACTTCGATAGCTTTCGGAATAGCCTCAGCGGCTTTCATTCCGTTGAGGAAATCAGAGTTTTTGAGCACTGCATCTTTGTCTGCGTAAGCTTCCTCGCTGATGTCTACATTTTCAAAAATCGGTTCGATGTGAATGTCGAAGTGCTTCGCAAAATCAAAGTCGCGCTGATCGCCTGCCGGAACGGCCATCACAGCTCCGGTTCCGTAGCCTGCAAGCACGTAGTCGCCAATCCAGATTGGAATTTTCTTGCCACTGAGTGGATGCTCGGCATAAGCTCCGGTAAACTCCCCGGTAATATTTTTCACGTTGGTTTGGCGGTCTCTTTCGGTTTTGAGTCCCGCCTGTTTCACGTATTCTTCAACTTTCTGTCGTTGCTCGTCTGTAGTTATTTTTTCTACCAACTCATGCTCCGGTGCCAAAACCATGAATGATGCCCCGTAGATCGTATCGGGGCGGGTAGTAAAAACTTCAATTGAAGCATCGTGGTCCGCAACCTGAAAGAAAACGGATGCACCTTTGGACTTCCCGATCCAGTTGCGCTGGATTTCTTTTATCGCATCGTTCCAGTCGATTTTTTCGAGGTCTTGCAAAAGGCGTTCAGCGTAAACGGTGATTCGAAGGCTCCACTGTCGCATCAGCTTTTGCTCAACCGGATGTCCACCACGTTCTGATACGCCATCTTTCACCTCGTCATTGGCCAAAACGGTTCCCAAAGCGGGACACCAGTTCACCCAGCTGTCCGCCAGGTAGGCGAGGCGGAAGTGCATCAAGATTTTTTGCTGCTGCTCCTCGCTCATCGATTTCCAGTCGGTAGCTGTAAACTCTCCGGAAAAGTACTGACCGAAGTGAAAACCGGAAGTATCGAGGTCTTTCCACCAGTTTTCTTCCTGAGCCGCATCCACGTTGTATGTTCCGTTAGCTTCGAACTTTTTGATCAAAGTGTCGATTGGTTCAGCCTTGTCAGTTTCTTTGTTGTACCACGAGTTGAAGAGTCGCTTGAAAATCCACTGCGTCCACTTATAGTACTTTGGATCGCTGGTGCGCACTTCGCGGTCCCAGTCGTAGCTAAATCCAATTTTGTCGAGCTGCCTGCGATAAGTTGCGATGTTTTCTTCAGTGGTGATTTTCGGATGCTGTCCAGTCTGGATAGCGTATTGCTCAGCAGGAAGTCCGAAAGAATCGTAGCCCTGAGGGTGAAGCACGTTGAATCCCTTGTGGCGCTTGTATCTGGCGAGAATGTCTGAAGCGATGTAGCCCAGCGGGTGACCCACATGAAGCCCCGCACCTGAAGGATAAGGGAACATCTCTAGTGAGTAGAATTTTGGCTTGTCCTTATCGATTTCAGTGTGGTAAGTCTTTTCCTCTTTCCACTTTTTTTGCCACTTTGTTTCAATGGCGTTAAAGTCGTACTGCATCATTCTCGTTTTTCGTGTTGCACGTGAGCTGTTGAAGTCGCGAATTTAGGGAAATTAGAGAGGAGAAAGCTATTCAGGCTAAGCGGCATCTTGTGGATTTTGTAATCACGCAACTCTTTTGGCGATTAATAAAATCTCACCATTCTTTACAGGTCTGACTGAATCTAATCTCTGACATTGAGGCAACTAAAAATCTACTCTAACAGTCATTGAACTACACAAAATCTGAGGATCTTTTTGCCGGGATAGGCCGTTGTGATTGAAGAATCTTGAGGAAGAACTAAGCCATATGAAAGGTTTTACAGTATTTACTGGTTTTTTTTTCTTTCTAAATGTGGAAAAAGAACTGGTATTCCTAGAGCTAACTAATCGATGATGAGTAGGCCCCAGAATAAAAACTGGGGTGTTTCAAGAAGTATAATCACTAAATTTAAAAAGTTCGTTTTGAATGGACTGAACCACGATATCATGTTAAAGCCTTAATGCAAAACCATCTACCCTATGAGACTTAAGTTTACTTTACTCAGCGCACTTCTGTTCCTTCCCATTCTGCTATTTGCGCACAATGATCCGGGAATCGGGTTTATCGAGAACCAAAACCAGTTTCACGAAAATGTTCGGTTTCAGGCTCAATTCAATAATTACACTGTTTTTCTTGAGAACAACAGGTTCACCTTTTTGCTCGAAAGTGCAGAAGATCTTCACGCGCGACACGATATTCAGAAGGCCTCTCAAGAAGAGAAAGAAAAATTCTTTGTTCGGGCTCACACCTACCGTGTGAGCTTTCTTGGAGCCAACGAAAACGTGGCTACGGAAAAGGAATCGCCACACGATTACACGCTCAACTATTTTCTCGGGTCGGATGAAAGCAAGTGGGCTAGTGGAGTTCGATCCTATGAAAAGGTAAGATATCTGGACCTCTACGAGGGCATTGATCTACATGCGGGCATTGACGAAGGTAACCTCAAGTACGATTTTGTGGTGAATCCTGGTGCAGACCCGAACTCAATTGTTCTCGATTTTGAAGGATTGGATAATATTTCCATAGTTGATGACGAATTAGTCTTGACCACTTCTCTTGGTGAAGTGCGAGAGCTTCAACCTTATGCTTATCAAAATGGATTGGTAGGCAAGAGGCAGGTGATGTGCGAATATGTGTTGGAAGGAAATAGGGTCTGGTTTAATTTCCCTGAAGGTTATGACGAAAACACGGAGCTTGTTATTGATCCGGTGGTTATTGCATCAACACTTTCCGGGACCCCGGGTTTTTCCAGCAACTATGGCCACGGTGCAACTTTCGATTTGGCTGGAAATATATATTCTCATGCTATTGCATTTGGAAGTCAATATCCTACTACCACAGGGGCTATGCAAACCAATTCTGGTGGAGGAAGCACTGATATCGCCATAAGTAAGTACAATCCTACGGGTACCGATTTGATTTATGCCACATACATCGGAGGCAATGGCGGTGACTACCCCCACTCTACCATTGCCTCCCAGTTTCAGGAGCTTTATGTTTACGGTACCACAGATTCCAATGATTATCCTACTGCAGCCAATGCGTATGATAGTGACTTTAATGATAATGGTAGTACTTTTGGACAGACCGATATTGTGATTACCAAGATCTCGGCTGACGGAACTCAAATGCTGGGTAGTACCTATGTTGGGGGATCAGCAGGAGATGGACGAAATAATAATTCTCTGAATTACGGAGACGTTTATCGGGGAGAAATTGTCCTCGATGAATTCGGCTTCCCTTACATTTCATCATCATCTTCGTCTGACGATTTTCCCACAACTGCTGGCGCTTATCAAACCGCTCACCAGGGAGGGCAGGATGCTGTGGTATTCAAAATGAACACAGACTTATCTGAAATGCTGTGGTCAACTTATTTGGGATCATCCAACGAAGATACAGGCTACGGGCTGAGAGCCACTGATAATGGAGAAGTTGTTGTCTGTGGATCCACCTTGGGAAGCGATTTTCCAACTACTGATGGCGTTTACCAAAACAGTATGGCAAACGCGGATGGTACCCTCGATGCTTTTATTGCGAGATTTAGTGCTGACGGTTCGCAATTGCTCATTTCAACTTTCGTTGGAACGAGTGAGACTGATCAGGCGTTTTTCATAGATCTCGATAATGACGAGGACGTCTGGATTTATGGACAGTCTCAAGGTGAATGGCCAACTGAAGGCGATGTTTATTCAACCGACAATGGAGGGCTTTTCGTATCCAAGTTCACTCCAGACCTCGATGAGCTCTTAATATCTTCCCGAATAGGGCCGGGAACTGGTTTTAATGGGGATGCCGTTCCTGTGGCATTTCTTGTAGATCGCTGCGATCGAATTTATATCTGTGGCTACAATGCTTCAAGTGGGTTTGAGCTCACCGATGATGCTCTTTACACAACGGGAGGATTCGTGCTTTGCGCCTGGGAAGAAGATATGTCTGAATTGGCTTTTTCAACTTATTATGGTGGAAACCATGTAGATGGCGGAACCAGCCGTTTCGATAAGAGCGGTATCGTCTACCAGGGAGTGTGTAGCGGTGGTGGTTTTCCTACAAATGCCGATGCCTGGGCCACCGGTCAGGAACCGGGTTGGGATATCGGAGTGTTCAAGATCGATTTTGAGTTGTCAGGAGTAAACGCAGCGATTACTACCGAAGATGATATTAGTGGTTGTGCTCCTCACGAAGTTCAGTTCAACAACTTCAGTGTTGGAGATCAGTTCGAATGGGATTTTGGTGACGGCTCACCAGTGAGCACCGAAGAAGAGCCAACTCACACCTACACCGAACCTGGAGAGTACACCATCAGCCTGATCACAACTGACTCGTTGAGTTGCAATCTGGCAGATACGGCTTATTTGTACATCGAGATTGGATCACCAGAATCTTTCCAGCCTGAGTTTACTTATGAGGTTGATTGTCAAACACAGTCTATTATTCTTAACAATGAGACAGGTGCTGATTTTCTCGACTATGAATGGGATATGGGAGACGGTACCATATTGACTGAGGAAAGTCCTGAACATACATTTGACGAGCCCGGTGTTTACAACGTGGTGTTAACTGCTACCGACAACGCTTGCGATAATACTGAGGTGGCAGAAGCTGAGATAGAAATACTGGATGCCCTACAAGCTGATATAAGCAATGAATCAGTAGAAGCCTGTGGAGAGATCAACGTAGATTTTGAGAACTTAAGTAACGGACAGACCTACGAATGGGATTTTGGAGATGGAGCTACGAGTGATGAGGTGAACCCGAGTCATAACTTCACCGGCCCGGGAATTTTCAGTGTCACACTGACTGCCTTTAACGATGAGACTTGTAACTCCACAGACACCGATACCATCACGATTGCGGTTGGAGCAGAACAAACTATTGAAGCTGCGTTTAGCGTGATTCAAACAGACTGTGAGCAATTCATCATCGAAACACAAAATGAGAGTACGGGTAACTTCTTAAGTTTTGACTGGCAAATGGGTGATGGGACTAGTTACCCGGAAGAAGAAGAGGTTGAACACCAGTACGATGCTATAGGAAATTACGCAATAACATTGAGTATTGAGGACACACTGTGTTCGATTACGGATGAAGTTGTTCTGGACGTTTTGGTGAGCAACGAAGTAGCGGCCAACGTGCAATTGGATAGTGCCGAAGGATGTCCGCCATTTGAAGTGGAGTTCAGCAATAGCATGGCTGTACAGGAGTCTTTTTGGGATTTTGGAGATGGAACAACGTCCACTGATGCAGCACCAGTGCACATTTTTGAAACTCCTGGACAATACGAAGTTATGCTGGTGGTTTATGGCTCGGAGTCTTGCCCGGGGCAGGATACTGCATACACTTCGATTACCGTGATCGACACTGAAGTGGAAGCACTCTTTAGTTCGGAGCAATCGGGACTGTGCGATGACTTCATGGCTGACTTCACCAACCTCAGCCAGGGCAACAACCTTAACCTCAGCTGGAATTTCAATGGCACACAAGTGCAAAATGAAGAAGAATACACACATACTTTTCCGGCAGGAGGGACTTATACAGTTACACTCACGGCAACAGAACCAGTCTGCTCTGTAAGTGATTCTTACACCGAAGAGGTCACTATCATCGAAGGATTTGACATGACAATCGGACCAGATCGGGACATCTGCTATTACGAAAACTCCGTGATGCTCGATACCGGGTTAGATCCAGAGGGAATGAATTTTGAGTGGAGCACGGGAGACTTAGATACTCCCGAAATTGAGGTATCCACTCCGGGTACCTACAGCGTGACAGTGACTGATGGCACCTGTATCGATCAAAGTGAAGTGGAGATAGGTCAGGGCACGGAGTTCGAAGGAGCGTACTCCGTGGAGATTTGCGAAGGTGTGTCAAATGTAATCGATATTCCAGCTTACGGCCAGAGCTATCAATGGGAAACCGGACAAACGACCAATGAGATTTACATCACGAGAGCAGGTAATTATGGATACTCGTTCATTGATGCAGGCGGCTGTACTCAAAGCGATACGGTTTTCGTAACTGCATTGCTTCCGGAAGCGTCACTGTACATTCCCAATGCATTCACTCCAGATGGTGACGGTGTGAATGAGGTGTTCCAGGTTGTTGGAGATGAGATTGAAAGGTTTGAGATGCGAATCTACAATCGCTGGGGACAGGTGATATTCAAAACTGAAGATCACACTGAAGTCTGGGACGGTTCGGTAAATGGTGGAGACCACTATGTGCAAGATGGTTTGTACTCATACATGGTCACCGTAAAGAGCACCTGTAAAGCTGATGAAGAAGTTTACTACGGGAATATTACTGTACTTCGGTAAGAGTCAAAACCCCAATTGTATTTTTAGTGAGTGGTGGAAAAGAAAAACAATGAGGCCAGTTGATGAAGAATACTGGCCTCATTGGTGTTGAGCTATGAGAACGGCTCTAGTTTACATCTACACATGATGTTCCGAAAAGCGAGAGAAATATGAGCAAGTCTGAACTGCTCACTTGTTCGTTTCCGTCCAAATCTGTCTGGCAATCAGACATGCAGCCGTACTCTCCAATTAAAAGCAAAAGATCACTAGTTCCAACGAAGAGGTTGTTGTCAAAATCCCCAGGGCATCCCGAAATCGGAGTTCCAATACACTCACAGCTTTCAGTGATAACATCATCAACTGTATTGAGGTCCTGATCATCGCACGAGTCGCCAATATTTCCACCGAGGTCTGGACAATCCAAACAATCAGGATGACCAGGGTCTAGCACATTCACGGAAATGGAGTTGGATTGTGCTTCACATCCATCCGCAGTGGTTCCTCCCACATCTATTTCTTCGGAGCTTTCTACAATTATTGAAACTCCGCTTTCTCCGGTGCTCCAATCGTAATCACTGAATCCTGAGGAGGCTGTGATTTCAACCATTCCGCCAGGGCAAAACTCTGTTGGACCACTGGCCGAGATGGTGAGTTCAGGAACTTCGAAGATCGACACTTGGATAGACTCAGAAACGGAAGAGCAGAAGTTTTCGTCTGAGCCAACCAACTCATAAGTTCCGCTCTCACTTGCTGTAAGGGATTGATTGCTTCCCACTACAGATCCGTTTCTCAGCCATTGATAATATGTGAGTCCATCGTTTCCTTGAAGCTGCACTTCGTCTCCAGGGCAAAAGTCAGTCGCTCCTAAAGCTGATGCTTCTACATCCGGGTGGTTTGCACAAAAATCTCCAAGGCTGTAAGAGCCACATCCCGAAGTAGCTGAAACTCGAATGAAGTAATCTCCTGTTTCTTCGAAGGTGTGATTTAATGAGACGCTTTCATCGCTGATCGCAGATAGCGAGATCAGTCCTCCATTGGAGTTGTATAAATAGAGCCTGCCGCCTAGTGTCCCAAAGAATTCCGCTGTCACCTCCATGTCGAATGGTGCTGAGATGACGTTGAGTTGGTAATAATCATTCTGATCTGTCGAGCTGGTTGGTGAATAGTGGCCCAAATGGCCGGTTACTTGCTGACCATTGTTCATTTCAATCGCTTCTGCAAAGGAGTTGTTCGGTTCGACATCTGGAGCCAGTGAAGGTTCTTCAATTTCAAAGCTAAACTGATAGCTACCGCATCCTGCTGTTCGTTGTACCAGAGCAAAAAGTGTGTCTGCAGTGAAACAACTGAGGTCTAAGTTGACCTCTCCGGTGCCGATGCCTGAAAGTCCTGCCAATCCTCCGTTAGAATAGTATAAATAGATTCTTCCGGTGAGTCCTTCTTCAAAATTGGCAGTGGCAAATGCATTTCCATTTTGATTGAAATTGATGAGGTAGTAATCATTTTGATCAATCCCCGATTGAGGTTTGTAATGGCCCAAATGACCTTCTATTACTTCACCGGGTTCCAAAAGATAATCAGCAGTTTGCAACGAGTTGTTTGGCTCCTCATCATTGCTCCACTGAGGTGTTTCCAGCTCGAAGCTCACTTCGTAACCCCCGCAACCTCCATTGCTGGACACTCTTAAAAATAAGGTATCAGCTGCAAGGCAATCCACCGAAAGCGAAACGGAGTCGGTGCTAATCCCAGACACAGCGGCTTGCCCCCCATTGGAGTAGTAAACAAAAAGCCTTGATGCGAGAGTTCCCGAGGATGTGAGGTTGATGTGAATCTCTCCGTCTTCTGCTACATTCAATAAATAGTGATCAGATTGATCAATGCCGCTACCTACACGGTTATGCCCGAGGTGGCCACTTTGAATTTCTCCCACGCCAATCAAATCATGGGCCTCAGCAAGACTATTGTTGGGCTCGTCATCGATAGATTCCAATGGAGTTTCTACTGAAAAACTAAAATCGTAACCACCACAACCAGAGTTTCTGCTAACTAAAGCGTACACAGTGTCCGCTGCGAGGCAATTGCCGGTGAGGCTTAGTTCACCTGTTCCTGCTCCAGTGGATCCGATTAACCCTCCATTTTTGTAGTAGAGGAATAGGCGACCGGTTATACTTTCTTCAAAATTTACTGAAGCCGTTACGTTCCCGTTTTCCTCTACAATCAATTGGTGATAATCGCCAATGTCTGAAAATTGAACAGTACTATAACCCAGGCGCCCCTGAAGCGGAGAGTTGGCAAAGACCGGACCTGCAGCTGTTGCGATCGACCCATTGGGTTCGACATCATTTTCATAGCTGCTCGCATCGAGTTCTAAACTGAGGCTATAACTTCCACAGCCTGCATTTCTGTCTACCATCACATAAAGCGTGTCCGGTGCTTCGCAAGTAATTGTTAGTTCATTCAACACATCTGAGTAGCCTGTGCTACCGATCAAACCTCCATTTTTTCGGTAGGCGATCAGTCTTGAGCTCAACCCACCTTGCACGGAATTAGTCAAGTCAAGTACGCCTTCTGTACCGAAGATCAGTCTGAAAAAATCCTGATTGTCTGAAGGACCATTTGTATGACCTAGCTGTCCGGTAATTGTTTCACCGGGAAACAAGTTTTGATTGGCCAGTGCAATGGAACCATTTGGTTCAACATCGTTGGCAAGTGCTGATTCTTCGAACAAGGTGTTAAAAGAGTAGCTACCATTACTACTTTGTCGGAATATTCGAATGAAATATGTACCGGGGGCCATGCACCCCTGAACCAATTCCAAATCTTCAGTTCCAGAAGGAGAGGCAGATAGAAGGCTACCCGCATTGTTGTAGAGGAAAATGCGGTAGCCCAGCGATCCATCGCTGCTAGCATTCACTGTGAGCGTTCCATTAGCTTCTAAACTAATAGAATAGTAATCATTGGCATCTGCGGGGGGCGTAATGCCTAAGTCACCAAATTGCTCTTCGCCAAGATTGATGGGATTGGCCGTTCCTATCGCGTCATTGGGCTCAGTATCTGCCCGGCTGGTGAGAAAGAAAAAAACTGCGAAAAAAGTCAGCGCAAGCGCCCTTTTCCCTTTGATGTAGAATATTGTTGTCATAGCTCAATTGATTTTGGTTAAATAGAATTCACGACACTCCAAACTCGACTTCATCTGTCGATTGATTTAACTTGTTCAGAGGCGTGATGTGATTGTTTATCGAATGATTGGTTGAAATGTGAACACCGAGCAACAAAGTTTTTTCTGCTGTTCACATTTGGTGTGGCTTCTCGATAGAGAATTAGAAACCACGGAAGCGAAAAAGCTTCCTTTTTAAAACCCTTACCAAAATCAATCTATTATGCGAAAATTACTTCTGCCAATTGCTGTTGCTATAGCAGGTTTGGCACTTTTGGCCTTCGGGACTTTTAGCTTTTCAGCCAATTCAGGCGAACTCGACCTTCAGATTGAGAAATCCGCTTTTGTGATGCCGGCTGTTCACAATGTTTACGCGAATCCGGAAGCACTCAATGGAAAGTATCACCTGTTTAAAGCCAGAATTACAAACAACACAGGACACATCATAGAGGATGTAGAGGTGAATTATGAAATCCCCGGGTTTATTGAGTCCACTGAGTTAAAAGACATCAAACGAATGCTGCCTGGCCAATCCGCTGTGGTGGCTTGTTATCCAGATTTTGATAAAGGGATCACTTCCAAAACAAATGAGTCACTAGAGAAAGTGAAGCTGAGTATCGGCTGGGATGGAAATGAGGATGCACTCGAAGAAGAATTCTCATTCAAAATGACTGGCAGAAATGAGTACGTGTACACGAGCGTTCCTACAGACGAAGTGGCGAGCTGGGGCGATATGTTCGACAACGATGATCTGCTGGCGTGCTTTGTAACTCCCAACGATCCTGTAGTGAAATACTACACCCAAATTGTCCAGGAAAAGGTGCTGAAGGGAGAACAGGCTACGGTAAGCAACAATCCGAAAGACGGTGTGCGATTGTTGGCGGGGATTTACGAAGCTACCCGCATGGCCCACATGGTTTACAGCGGAACCAAAGGCGTTCCTCAGTCGACCGATGACGTGCAATCAATTGTACAAAGTGTTCGGCTTCCCAGAGAGGTGATCACAGGAAATACAGGATTGTGCATCGAGCTGAGCTGTCTCTATGCCAGCGTGCTTTCTGCTGCTGGTGTCGATCCAGTGATCTTTTTAGTTCCCGGTCACGCATATCCCGGTTTCAGGATGAACGGACAGTACTACGCTATTGAAGCTACGATGATTAGCGGAGAAGGTCTTGGAGGAATTGGGTCGGTTGAGCAGGCTTTGGAAAAAGGCCAAAAGCAACTTCAGGAATTTATCCAGCGAATGCAAATGGGCGATCCGAGGTATTCACTGGTAGACATTCACCAGTTAAACCAGCAAGGTGCGATAGCGATGGATCTGCCAGATGATGATTTTCTGAAGGCCAAGGTAGATAAGATCGCAGAAAGCTTTTCTACTTCACCCAATGCGCAGCGTGGAGGTCAAAGCCAGTATGCTTCAAATCGCGGTGGAGGAGGTGGAGGAAGCTCCAACTACAGCAATCGAACTCCTGGCCCGCTTTCTATGGCTGTTCCACCAAATTGGCAGCTGTCGCGCAATCCCTCACCGCAGATTCCTATCTGGACCATGATTGTAAACTCTCCTGACCAAATGGCCAATGCCTCCGTGTATGATATTCCTGCCGGGTCGTTGAATGAGGCCATGATGGTTTTGCAGCAGTACTTCAATCAGATGGGTGCACAAATCGACTATCAAATTAGCGGCAACCAGGTGAGTGGCTTGACCTACCAGCAGTATGGCAACTTCGTTTGGAAAGGAATTGCAACACAGACTTCAGGTGGAATTCGAATTGCCACAGTTGGCGCCTCCCAGGCAGTTTACGACCAGTATTCACCGCAGCTCAATCAAATTTTTAGAACCATAAAATAACCGACATGAGAACTTATCTAATCACTGTTTTTCTTGTAACCAGCTTTTTTATTCAAACTGCTACAAGCCAGGTCACGGACCAGCAAATTGATATGAGAATCGACAGCATTGGCGATGCACATTTGAAAGTATCGATGGAAATGAATGCCCAGCAATGGGAAGGTTGGGTCCAATCCTACGGGAACAATCCAGCAGCTCTCAAGCGGGAAATGGAACGAGCCTTACCTTCTTATTTTCTCGATGATTTTAAGTTTGAGAAGGACGATATGAACCGTTCATTTGAACTCACTTTCAAAGCCTATGGCGCTTGTGACGTAGATCGAAAAGGGAGGTGGACCATGAACACCGAAACCAAAGATGCCAACGTCACTGAACTGACTGAGCGAAAATTTATGATGGTTGAAAGCCCTCAGGAATATGGCGGATCCATTCGTCAAACAACGACTGTTACCTTACCGAACCAGGCAGAAAATGTGAAAATCGATACCGATGCTTTTGGCAAAACAGTGTTCGTTTTCGAAATGGACGAACCAGGCGGTGGAATGAACTACACCCAATGGGCTGGGATATTTCTACTGGTGGTAGGAGCTGGTGCTACAGCCATGCGAGCGAGGGGCTAGCGTCATTTTCTTACAGTTCTTCTTCGTTTTCCTAAAAAGATCAAGAAGAGAACGAGTACACCCACAATTACAGTCCACCAGACCCAATGGAATGAATTGCCAGGCAAGGTGCTTATCGGAGTAGTGTCACCCATAAGCACCAGCCCGGCCCAGTAATATGGAGCGGTGAGTTCATTTTGATTGTTTTGCAAGTATTCAATTTTTGCCTTTCGCAATGCTTCTACTTTCGACTCTCCTTCAGACAGGTTTTCATAGAATGCCTCTATAATTTCGCTCGAAGTTTTTTCATCGATTTGCCACAGTGACATCACCACACTTGGGCAGCCGGCATAGGCAAAACTATGAGCCAATGACATCACTCCCTCACTCGAGTGGGACTTTCCTGCTCCCGTTTGGCAAGCACCCAAAACCACCATCTCCGACCTCAATTGCATGTTGTAAATTTCATAGGCGTGCAGCATGCCATCGTCACTGGGAGAAGAACTTTGGGCATTCAGCATCAACCTGGAAAGCAATGGTGATTGATGGTTAATTTCAGCGTGTGTTCCAAAATGCAGAATTCCATAGCGGCCTGCATTCGCCCTAAACTTTTCCTCTGTAGCTTCTCCTTTCACCATAGCTTCACCCGGGAAGAGTCGAGCGATTCGCTCCGCTGTTTGCACCGCAAATGGCTGCTGGAGAAGAGTTAGATACTTTTCATCAAAATTGAGGCTGTCTTCTATCAGCTGTCGATAGCGTGCTTTCTGGTCTTCATGAAAACCAGGTGCCACTGCCAGTATTCCTTTTGCGGAAGTTTCAAGTTGTTTGAAGGCGATGGACGTACTGGCAGACAAGAGGTATGAAATGGAGTAGTCGAACAGAAGATAGTCCGTCACTTCGGAGCCCTTTTCTTTTCGCAATGCCTCAAAATTCAGTGCAAATAGTTTTCCATCGGGAACGATAAGGAGTTTCTCGCTTGCAATCCATTTTTCAAAAGGCTGAAATAGCTCTTTATAAAGTTCGTGAGATATGTTGCCTGTGCTTGTGAGGTCATTGCTTACCAAGGCGTTGTTCAGCGAATCGATCAAATGGTAAATCAAATTCTTTGGAAGCGTCAGGCTTTTAATATTTTCACGAGTTATAACTGTTCCGAAAAGCAGGGAATCGTCTGCAGAGAATTGTATGAGCGTTTCACCCTCCTTCAGGAGCTCTGCTCGAATCTCTTTAAGACTTGGGGTTTTGTCGTTGAATTTCAGGGCAAAGTACTCTGGAAAATCTTGCTCAATCATTTTTTTGAAATCTCGGTAATTAGCCTCAGCTACGAGCAGTTGATCGTATTCCCGCGGATTTGATTCCAGAAAGTTCAAGCTATCTAAAAGTTCCTTTTCTCGCTGGAGGATGGAGTCTGGAATATTGGCAAACTCAAGAGAAGAAAAAGTGTTGAGCTGATTTCTGAGCACGAGCATTTTGCTCCCTTCGGCAAGCTGAAACAGACTTTCCAAATACTTTGATTCTCCCGAAACCTCATACATTTTGAAGCTGAGAGTTTTGGCAAAATCAAAAATTTCGCTGTTGGTTTCGTAGTACCACACCTGCGATTCATCCTTATCAAAAGAGCTGCGAGATTCTGAAAGCTTTGCAGATGCCTGTAATGCCAGGTTGAGCGCTTTCTCGATGTTCTCTTGGTTCCTTTGGTCTCTCCCAAACTGAATCTTAGAATTAATCAAAAAAGCCTCAGGAGCAATGGTTTCAGAAAGTAGTTTTCGTTCTTTACCAAACAATTCGAAGGCCTGATCAACTGAAACTTCAGCTTCATCAAATTGCTTGTCCCGGAGAAAAATTCTGGCTCGAATCAAGTAAGCCCTTGCCATGGTAATGTCAAATCCGCTACGGCTGGTCTGTAAAATTCTGACCGCTCGGTTTATGTCTCTGGTTGCGTTTTCGGTTTGGCCCAGTTTCGAGAATACCTCCGCTCTGTATTGCAATGCCGAGGCAAGGTGGTTGCCCTTGTCAGGATCTTCGGTTGCCTCAAAAGATTTTATGGCCTGGTCAAATTCGTCAATCGCGTTCTCAAACTGATTGAGTTCCAAATAAATTTGGCCGAGTCGCTTGAAGGCGATTCCAGTTGTGAAACTTTCAACGCCATACTCACGGAGGCACAGGTCGGCATAGGTTTTTAAGTTTTCAAGAGCGGCTGTGTAGTCGCCCATGGCGAGTTGCACACTTCCATAACCTTCGTAATAATTGTGGAGTTTGGGATCATTTGGCTCGAGATGCTGCGAACGCTCTTTGTGAACGTGGTCGAGTAGCTTTAGAGATTTTGAAAAATCACCTAAAGAGAGGTACACCGAAGCCAGCCCGCGGTAATGTTTCATCAAGTGGTCACGCTCCTGATCACGAAGGTGTTCACTTTCAGCTATTTCGAAAGACTTTGTTCTGTATTGGATTGCCTTGCTCAAATATTCTTTGCACCCAATAAAATCTTGCTTGTCTTGCTTGATGAGCGAGAGGTTGCCATAAATGTTTGCCGTGTTGGCGAGCTTTTGAAAAGGGTCGCGTTGCTGCTGAATGAGCTCAAGACTCTTTTTGTAAGCCTCCTCTGCCTTGTTGTAATCTCCTGCTCTAAAAAGTGCCGCACCTAAACCATTGTAGCCATTTATTAAGTCATTTCTGAAACTCGCTGTGTCGGCAAGAAGCGGTATGATGGATTTTTCAAAATGGTGTGCAGCTTCCCTGGGTTTGCCAGCGTCTACCAGGCCAAAAGCTACGTTGTAATGGCCCATGTAAAGCTCATTTGGTGTGGGGTCCGGTATTTTAAAGCACAGTTTGAGATACGCACTGTCAGCTGCCACCGCTTCTTTGTAGTCACCTGTTTCGTAGTAAATCCAGGATTTATCGTTGAGCACCTGAAGGATGTGATGCGGATTTCCGTCTTTTTCCTCCACCATCTCAAGTAGCTCATCCACTCGCCTTTGTCCAGCCCGGGCATCTACAGTTTTCCATCTGGCGCGAGCAGCATTGTAAGAAAAGTGATACAACGAATCGTAAGTTTTCGAGCTGACGAGCATCTCAACTTGTGCATCCAGCAGAGGTGCGGCTTCGGTATAGTTTCCGTTGGCCATTAGTGAGTCAATTGCCTCACTTCGATCGTTGTAGAGTTTCGGGTCAAAACTTTGAGAAAGAGCCACGATGCTCAGCAAAAGCATCAGAACTGTATTTAACCCGCGCACTATCATTTTTGCTGAAGCTGAGAATTGATCTCTCTAATCTTGTCGGCAAATTTTCCAGTCGCAGCAGTGCTCAAACTGTCGAGCTTCTCGAGCTCTTCCAAATGGAGAAAGGAAAGAGCCACGTACCATTCGGCCTTGTCGCTAAATGCCGATTGATCCAATTCGCGTACGGTGGAGAAGTATGGCAGTGCTTTTTGATACTTTTCATTGGCAAAATGAGCACTTCCGATGTAAAAATTCAAGGTATCGTTATCGGGATTTTCTTTTAGCAAGGGCTTCCACTTTTCAATTGACAGCTCATACTTTTCGTTTTTGTAGTCCACCATGGCATCGTAGAAATCGTAATTGTCTGTCGCACTCATTGGGGTTGGCAAACCAGGGTCAATGGTGTGATAATCTGCGAAGAGCTTCTCACTTTTTGTTTGATTGAAAAAAATGAAATAGGAAGCTACGATCAGTCCGATAAACGCAGCTGCAATTGCCCACCAGCGAATCCCGCTCGATTTCTTTGAGTGCTCGGATGCTACCTTTTGGTGAAACTCATCGAGTTTGGACTTCATGCCTCCGATCTCAACGACTTCCCTCAATTCTCTCTGTCGGTCAAGCTCAGATTTGAGGTCAGGGTCAGCTTTTAAAGCAGATTCGAAAGCAAGCCGTTCCACTTCACTCAACTCTGCGCTGAGGTAGCGCTCAATTTTTTCAAACTGCTCTTGTGATGGTTCGTAGTGCTCACTCATTCCGTTTTCCTTCCTTTTTCTGCATGTCCTGGTGCAGGTTTCTCAACTTCATCATGCATCGGTATTTGATCGTTCGAATGCTGCCGGGCTCTTTTTCTAACTCGCTGGCAATTTCATTTAGATTTCGTTTTTCGAAGTAGAACATCTTCAAAACCTGCTTGCATTGATTTCCGAGCTCATTGTAGAGCTGAAGCGAATAATCGATTCGTTGTTGGCGATTTTCCAGTTGCTCAATTTCTTCTTCAGCCAGGCGATGACTCTCTTCTTCAGCTAGTCTCACTGTGGTGCGATGCTTTTTCGACTTCAGCTTGTCGAGCCACTTGTGCCTCGCGATCTGGTAGATGTAAGCACCAGGGGCAATATTTGACTGCGGCTTGAATTTCCCGTCTCTGGCATTTATCCAGGCATGAATCACAGCCTCCTGATAAATATCTTTCGCATCGTCTTCAGTGCCGTTATTTTTCAAAATGTAATTTCTCACCGTTGGAAAATTCTTCAAATAGATTTCTTCGAGCACTTGCGCATCGTTGTTGGCAAATCCTCTGGCGAGTCGGTCTGCTGAATTGGACGGGTCGAATTTTGAGTCGGACAAGGGTTTGGAAAGGTGTTGTTTTACAAACCAATTTTAAACAAATCTCTCCAGCTTTACAATTCGCCAGACTACATAAATTCAACTTTGTCAGAGCGTTCCAAAACAGATGTTCTCGTATAATAGTTATCGAAAAGTTTCTTAAATGTGAACAGCTGGTTCTTTCTCGCTGAAAAGAGAATAAAAAAAAAAGAGAGTTACTGATGCACTATCTCCCGGCCCAGTTCGCGTATGTCCTCTTTGTCAACTTCGAGGTGATAGGCTTGCAAACCGGCTTCCCTGGCGCCTTCTACGTGCTGTTTAGAATCGTCTATGAAAAGGGTTCTCGAAGGATTTAGCTTGTGCCATTTGCAGATCTCCAGAAAGGTTTCTGGGTGAGGCTTTCTGATGCCGATTTGATTGGAGTAGTAGACTTTTTCAAAAGCCCCGTAAAAATAATCGAGCCCCATTTTTTCGTCAATGCGCTTTTCAAAAACTTCTACGTGGATAGCATTTGTGTTGCTGAGCAGCAGTGTTTGAAATTGCTCCTTCAACTTGTAGATGTGGTCGATGCGCTCCTTTGGAATGTCGAGCAAGATCACGTTCCAGGCTTCGAGTAGCTTTTCGTCTGGAAGCTCAGTTTTAAGAATTCTTCGGAGTTCGTTCAAAAAGTCGCTCTGACTGATTTTTCCTGTCTCCAGTAGGTCGAATAAATCGCTTTGTTTGGATTGTTTGTAGAGCTCATCGAAACCGGGAACTCCAAAATCGCGAAATGCTTTAACGGGAAGGTCGTAGTCGATATCGAACAGGACTCCTCCAAAATCAAAAATAATAGTGTCGATGTCTTTAAGGGAGAGTTCACTCAGTCGTCTGCTCATTCGATCAGTGACGTTTTAGCCAGGCGTATGGATTTTCAGATTGCTTGATTTCGCGTAGCGCTCTGGTCGCTGCATTTTTTGTGGTGAAGCTTCCGTAGCAAACCATGTGGAGGTTTCCTGTTTTTCCAAAGATCGAAGCATCGTAGCCTTTGATGCGCAGCTTGTCTACCAGGTTTTCAGCATTGTCTTTTTCTCTGAAAGCTCCACCAACTACGAAGTACATGTTGAGACGTGAGGCTTTTGAAGTTTCAGCAGATGAATTCTCACCGAGCTTTACGCGAATGCCGTCTGGTGAAACGCGATCTTCAACAAAAGAAAAGTAGATCGACTGCATGTTGTCGATTTCAGACGAAATTTTCTCGATGCTGTTGTAGTCACCTTCGTAATCGAACACAATGTCTTCATCTTCGATTCTCGGAATGTACTCCGCCTGTTGGCTCGCTGCATTTTTAAAAGGGTTGAGGCTGGCGATGTTGAGTTGACCGTTTCCAGAACCCGATTCTTTCACAATGTAGCCACCGATAAGCACAGCCGGAATAAGCACGGCAGCAGCGGCAATGCGCCACTTCTTGCTGCGAGAAGTAGATCTCACTTCTTCAGTAGTTTCTTCTTTTTGGCTGTCTTTAGGTTCAGTCATACTGATCACTTTGGACTCGGCTACAGGTGCTTTTTCTTCTTCAATAGGCTGAAGGTAAATTTTAGAAAGTCCGTAAGACGATTTCAAAAAGTTGTTGTCCGGACTTGGCAAAAATTGTAAGCGGCCTGTTTTGTCTTTGTACAAAATCCCGATGCCTTCCATCTCCAGACGCTTGCCTTCAGCAAGAGCACGCTTGTATTCTCTCACACATTTCGACAGGTAGGCCGAAGCCGCCTCGTACGAAATTTCTTCTTTGCGAGAGATGTAGTTCGCCACCAACGCATCGTTGTTGACCAAGTTACGATTAAATGTGACTTGCTTCGAAGGTGGCTCAATCACGTTGAGCTTTGGGTGAATGTGTGCAGCCTTGTAATTTACCACGAACCCACCAAAGTCAGGTACGATCACACAGTCGTGATCGAATAGAAGATTGCCAATGCTATTTTCGAGAATTTTGCTTTCCATAAGCTTCGGTAGCTAAAATACGATTTTGTTGTTAAAAATCGGGCCTTCAAAGAAAGGTCATCACAGGTAATTCTTAAAAGAATTTTCCACTTTTTTCGCTGGAGGAAGTTCTTTTCTCTTCGGCTCTAACGATTTAGCTTAGCAATTTCACTCGGGATTTTCAGTGAGCTGTTGTTCCGCTTTTTTCAGGTCTTCGGGTGTGTCGATTGAGAGGCTTTCGTGGCGGGTGATGGCGGTGAAAATTTTCTTTCCATTTTCGAGCCAGCGCAATTGTTCGAGTCCTTCGGCTTCTTCTAGAGCTGTTGGCTGCATGTGAGAAATCTCGTTGAGCGTGTCCATTTTATAACCGTAAAGCCCGAGGTGTTTGTAGAAAGTGTGTTTTTTGGTCCAGTCTTTTAAAGAAGTGTTTTTTACAAAAGGAATTGCACTTCGGCTAAAGTAGAGCGCTTCATTTTTTGCTCCCAAAACCACCTTCACTTTGTTTGGGTCGATCAACGTGTCGGAGTCTGAAATGGGCTTTACGAGCGTTCCGATTTCCACTTGTTCTTTCTCCAGCAAAGAAGCGAGTTGATCTATCTGAGCGGGATTTACGAATGGTTCATCACCCTGAATGTTGATCACGATGTCCACGGGTTCAGAATATTTTCGGGCAGCTTCGAGGCAGCGATCGGTGCCCGATGGATGTTCGGGAATTGTCATCACAGCCATGCCGCCAAAATCTTTTACCGTTTGATAGATCTCTTCGTGGTCGGTTGCCACTAGCACTGCAGACAGCTTTTCGGATTTTTCAGCCTGCTCATAAACTCGCTGAATCATGGTCTTTCCTCCAATTTTGACAAGTGGCTTACCGGGAAAACGGGTAGAGCCAAAGCGAGCTGGGATGATTCCGATGATGTTCATGAACTAAAATTTTAGAGTGTATTGAATTGTGGTTTCTCTCGGAGCCTCGATAACGAGCGGCCTGATGGTGTATTCTCTGTTCAACACATTGCTCACAATCAATCCCACAATTTGGTTGGGTTTGATGTTGAACAAAAGACGACCGTCAAAAACGTAGTCGCCATTGTCGTGATTCTCTCGCCACTCGGTGATTCCAGTGTTCACCTGAGCTTGCTCAAAAGTGTTGGGATCGTCCAAAGCCAGAAAAACCTGATCGATGTTTTGCATAAAGCTGTTGTATCTGAAGCTCGTTCCAAAGGTCCACTTTTTCCACGACAATTGAATGTCGGCCCGAACGAGATGCTGCATTCTGTACTTCAGAATATTGTCATCCGTGTTTGAGCTCGATGACTCGTAGTTCACTGTGGCGCTTCCGGTGAGAGCGTAATAGAAAACACTTACCTCGTCCTCTTCGTTGTAAGGAAGCTCAGGAGAAAGTGTTTGTGGCAGGGAGTAGGTGTATCCAGCCAGCATTTGAAGATTTACATTTCCGATTTTGCCCTCACCGAGCAATGAGATGTCTACACCTTTAACCTCCGAATTTCCCGTGTTTAAACTGGCAAAACCGAGTCCGTAAATATTCTCAGGGGTTGGGTTCTGGCCCCAGGGGCCGAACGTGAATTCGATGAAATTTTGGTAGTGTTGGTAGAAAACGGCCGCATCAAGGTAGCCTTTGAACCGCCCAATTTTAAACCCTTGTTTTATTCCAAACTCGACACTTTCGGAAGTCTCTGCTTTCAGGTCTGGGTTGGGGTAGATCCGAATGGCTCCCGCCTGGGTTTGCAAAAATCTTTCGGCAATAGTTGGGAACCGAAAACCCTGACCGTAGCTCGCTCGCAAAAATGTGGCCTTGCTGAGTTTGTAGTTTGCTCCAGCCCGAAAGACAGGTTTTCCCTCTTCAGAGTCGTTAATTTTGAAATGCTCGTAGCGAACTCCGGCAGAAATCTTCAGCCTGTCGAAAAAAGTTTTGTCGACCTGAAGGTAAGAAGCGAAATTCTGCGACTGATTTTCTCCGTTCGTTTCACCTCCAGAGTAGAGCTCTGCGCGACTGTCGGTGTGGATGCCGACAAGGCCAAAAGTGGTTTTTAAGTCGCTCACTCCAAATCTTCCAAAGTCCTGCTGATACTGGTATTCCCCGTAGTAGACATCCGAAAAATTATCCTGATTGTTGTCGTTGTTGTTGTCGAGCTGAAACCACCTCCCGTTGAGTGAGTGCTTGCTGCCATTTTCTGTGACCAGCTCTGCAAAAGGATCTACCGAAGAAACCACCTGGCGTGTTCGTGTAGCCGAACCATCGTAAGCTCTGTAAAGTCCTTCTTTGTTGTTTTCCCAAATCAAGGTGGCCAGCGATTCGCCCTTGAGCCAACTCGTGTTGAGGCCGTAACTCAGTCCTTCAACTTTCTTCGAGCGATAGCGCATTTTCAAATTTCCGCGAATGCGCGATTCACCATTGTAGCGATTCACGTTTGCTGGTGAGTAGGCCGATCCATCACCTTCAATCGGGCCGAGGTAGCCTTCGTCAACCAGCGCATTACCACTCACCGAGAGGTCGAGGTTTCCAAACTTTTGTGAATGTAAAAAATTCACTCCCGACTTGAGCGGGTTTCGCTCCCAGTAGACCGCTTCTTCAGTTTGAGGGTTGCTGTAAATTCCCTGAAAAACCTGGACTCTGGTCACGGCCGTGTCTCTGGGAAAACTCGTGCGAATGTTGATTACTCCACTTAAGGCCGCGCTTCCGTAAAGTACCGAAGAGGCTCCTTTCACCACTTCGATTTGCTCTACATTTTCAACCGGTAAAAATCCCCAACTCGGTCGCCCGGCATCACCCGAAAGGATGGGTAGGTCATCGACCAAAATCTGCACCCTGCTGCCAGCTCCAAAGCTGTAGCCACTTCCACTGCGGATTTGCGGCTCGCCATCCACAATGCTCACTCCCGGAGTTTGCTGCATCACAGTTTGCAGCTCGGTTGTGTTTTTATTTTGAATAAGGTCGGGCTTTATAACTTCCATCGAAACAGTGAGGTCCTCGAGGTCCTGCTCGAATTTTCCGGCAGATACCACAGCGATTTCGAGCAGCTCGGCAGAGGGATTCAAAGAAATGTTGAGAGAAAGCGTTTCGCCAACCTCCAGTGCAATTTTCTCAGTTACTTTTTCAAAACCGATGAAAGAAAAAGAGACTGTGTGCTTGCCGCTGTCTAGTGCTAGCCGGTAAAAACCATCAGCATCGGTAGAGGTTCCTTTTCCCGATTTTGAAGTGACCGTCACACCCGGGAGCGATTCACCAGAAACAGCAGACTTGACAATTCCCGAAACTTCTTGCGCGTTGGAAGCTATCGCAAAAATGAGCGAGAAGAAAAGTGAGAGCCAGAGATGCTTTTTCATAACGCTTCGGTCGGGAGACATGCAATGATACTAAAATAGCAGTTTGCCGAATGGCTTTGGTTCAATGGCCGTTTTATCTATTTTTGAGATTGCCAAACAACTTGAAAATGAACTATTCAGAAGATGTTGTCTACAAAGTAGCACTCACTCTTGTCAAAAATCTCGGTCCTATCAATGCGCGAAAACTGGTTTCGCACTGCGGAGGTGTGAAAGAAGTATTTGAAGCTTCGAAAAGTGGATTTAAAGGAATCGAGGGAGTTCGTGCCAAGCTGATCAAAGATGAATTTAATGACGACCTTCTGGAAGAAGCTCAGAAAGAGGTTGACTTTGCTGAAGAAAATGGAGTCTCGATCTACTTTTACCTGGACAAAGAGTATCCAAATCGCCTAAAATATTGCCAGGACAGTCCGCTGGTTCTCTACGGAAAGGGCAATTTGAAGATGAATCCGGGTCGGATGCTTTCAGTCGTTGGCACACGTAGGGCCACGCCTTATGGGCTTGACGAGTGCGAAAAAATAATTGGTGATCTATCCGACACAGGCGTTACTATTGTGAGCGGAATGGCTTACGGGATCGACATCTGTGCGCACAAGTCCGCATTGAAAAATGATCTTCCAACTATTGGCTGCCTTGGTCATGGCCTCGATCGTTTTTATCCTTCGCTGCACAGGAGCACGGCAGAAAAAATGATGAAAAACGGAGGTGTGATCAGCGAGTTTAGAAAAGGAACAAAGCCCGATGCTCAGAATTTCCCAAAGAGAAATAGAATAGTTGCCGGCATGGCCGATGGTGTTTTGGTAGTGGAGTCCGGTCACAAAGGAGGTTCGTTAATCACAGCCAATCTTGCTTTCTCCTACAGCCGCGATGTGATGGCGTTGCCAGGGAGAGTGGGCGACACTTACTCCATCGGGTGCAATCGACTCATTCAGGAACAAAAAGCTTCGCTGGTGCAATCTGCAGACGATGTGATGCGCGTGATGGGGTGGAACAGAGAAAGTGTAACTCCATCGTCAAATCAGCAAAAGCTGTTCATCGATCTTACAGAAGAGGAAGAGAGAATTGTTGAAGCTTTGCAGTCGGGCAAGTCGGCCATCGATGAGCTGAGTGTGGAAAGCGGAATTCCGATGAGCAAGACGAGTTCGCTACTGCTAAACATGGAATTCAATGGACTTGTGAGGTCGCTGCCGGGCAAAGTTTATGAACTGTGTTGATCTCAGTCCTGAACAGTCGGAGAAGGGAAGCGCGATTTTAAATTATCGGTGCCATCCTGAATTCTTTGAAGAATGTTTTCACAAGCCATTTTCCTGGATTCATTGCTGTCCGAAATCTTCACTGTGTCCAGCGTATTTTGTACAGCACTTTTAAAATTTCCGGTGCTGTAAGCCGATGTTTTCTTGAAAAACTCCAGTAAAAGGAAGTAGCAGTGATTCCAGTTCTTGTCCTGCATGGCAGCATCAAACTGTGCTCTGAACTTGTCGTTGCTGTTGCAGATTTTCTGACTGATCATACTCAAAAACGAGTAGTCGTCTCTCGTAATTCTGGTGAGAAGATGCAGGTCAATCATGTTTGTGCTTTCATTTATTTACACAAATAAAGTCCTAAAGTGAAAGTTCACTGGTAGGAAGCACTCTTTGGGGTGTGTAAGCGAAATCTTACACGCCCGAATCCAGCTCCTTTTCCACCTGAGAGAAAGCACGCGAGCACGTTTCTTTTACTTTGGAGAAAAGCATCGGGATTTGATCGCCAGCTTTCTGATGTGCATGGTCTTCGATTTGTTTGAAAAGCATTTGGCCTTCTACAAAACCGATTGAATCTGCGGCCGATTTCAGCTTATGAGAGTAGTACTCGATTTTTTCAAACTCGTCCTTTTCAATGTGAGAATGCAACTTGTCCAGTTCCTCTGGAGTTTGAAGCACGAATATTTGCAAAATCTCACAAACGAATTCCCTGTTACCTCCGCTGATGTTTTTCAGATGGTTTAAGTCGATGAGGTTTTCCTCGCTCATGGCGGTGTGATTTTTTTAATCAGCTCTGTTGTTGGTTGGAGCCATTTTGATTTCCAGGTTCGCTTTGGCTTCCAGGTTTTTTATCACCATTTCCTCCCTTTTCTAACTTTCCAGAGTTATCACCGTTCTGTTTGCCGTTTTGCTTTTTGCTGCTAGACGGTTGGTGGTCAGTAAGAACGGGCTTAATTTCAAGGCCGGTTTGAATCAGCGAAATAGTCATGATGATATTCGTGGTGATAATCATGAAAAGCAAAATTCCGGGTTCGAACTCATCGGTAGCCAGCTCAGCGGGAATTCCGAAGAACAGGAGAATCGTGATCAAACCTCGAGGGGCGATGTAGAGCAGAGGAAAGACATTTTCCTTTTGGAAGATCAGCAAGAAAACGAGTCGAATTACGTAGAGCATGGTGGTGAAAACCATGCTGTAGAAAACCACTTCCCAGTTGAAGATGGAAGCCAGTGTGATGGTAACACCAAAGATCACAAAGAAAAATGTTCGGATCACAAAAGCACTTTCGAGCGTGAGCAGGTGAAAGTCTTGAAGTATCCGAATCAGCACCCCATCGTCAATAAATTTCCTGAGCCTGCCTCTAAAGAAAAGCTTGTAGTTGTTGAGCATCAATCCAAAAATCAGGATCAAGATCAGTGACGAAAGGTGAATTTTTTTACCTACTGCGTAGAGAAGTGTGAGTATGGCGATGATGAGGAACAGCTTTACCTGACTCTTTATGCGCTGAAAAATGAAAATGATGATGTAACAGGCCACAAAGGAGAGCAACAGCGTAGCGATGATGTTTATCGAAACGTTGAGTATAATGTTTCCGGCTGTCTCGTCCTGGTTACCTGTTACAAAATAGAAAAACATGATCCCCAGGATGTCGCTAAATGTTCCTTCGTAAACCATGAACTCTTTTCTGTCTTTGCGCAACCCACCTACACTGGGGATAATGATTGCACTACTCATCACTGAAAGAGGTATCGCGTAAATCACAGAAGAGAGGGCTGCTCCTTCGCCTTCGAAAACAAAGTTGTAGAACACCAAAGCGATGGCTCCGGTAGAAATGATGAGCGATGCAAAAGCGACCGTGAAGGATTTCCAGATCAAGGGCCATTTCTCCCGGGTAAGCTCCAGATCCAGGGCGGCTTCGAGAACGATGAGTATCAGCCCGATGGCGCCAAGGGCTTCGAGCAAGGTATTCATCTCCGGAATGTCCAGCCCGATGTATTTTCCACCTTGTTTTATGAGGATACCAAGCACGATGAGCAGCAGCACACTGGGCACGTTCGTTTTCTTGGAAATCACATTGAAAAAGTAAGAGAGAATCACTATAAGTGACGCTGCAATTACCAGTACGTAAGCATCGAGGTTCATCAGCAGGTTGTGTTAAAAATCATCGTCATCGTCTTCCAGTAATCTTGTAGAAGGCGAGCTTTCCTGTTTTTGTTCTTCATCGGGCTGCTCGGTGCTCTTCTGTTCTTCTTCCTCTTCCGCAGTTGGAATGCTTTTCAGAGCTTCTTCTGCAAGAATCGGAAAGTAATTTTTCACGATCTGAAAGATGTCTTTTACTTCGGGTCCAAAATAGGCGTATGAAGCCGAACCCGCAACTTTTTCGCCCGACCCGTCAAAAATGGTATAGTGCATTTTCAGCCTGCGCTCTGCAGTAGTCCACTCGGGCATCTCCGGTGTGCGCATCACTTTTACATCGAGCTGAGTGATGAAAAAGAAGTAATCGGCTTCGTAAGTTTCCTGAAGGTACTCAAACAGCTCTGGCTTGAGAATGCGCGCGTCCATAAATCGTTCGCGGTTGTCGTAGTTGGAGCGAATCTCACCTTTGGCAACGTAAACTCCTCGACCTTTTTGCTTGGGATTTTGTTTTTCTTCGACCTTCTCTTCAATGCGGTCAATCACATTTTCCTCTTCTTCTTCCTCTGCACTTTTAGGGACTTCGGTGTACTTATAGCCCAGATTGTTGAAGATAAACTGAATGTCCTGGTAAACTGCTTTTTCCCCAGAGTTGATCATGTCGA
The DNA here is from genome assembly GCF_049334165.1 of Halocola ammonii. NCBI lineage: Bacteria > Pseudomonadati > Bacteroidota > Flavobacteriia > Flavobacteriales > Halocolacceae > Halocola > Halocola ammonii. The sequence continues at coordinate 138,065 of NZ_JBEGHD010000001.1, read as the reverse complement.
ACGTGTCGAACTCCTTGCTTCCTTCCATGGCCACCATTTGGCAGAGTCCTTCGCGGAAGATGTCCTTGATTTCTGGAAGTGTCATGTCGTGTTCGCTTCCAAGCTCGCGATTGATGTCGCTGAGCAGCATTTTTCCTTCGTAGGGTACGATCACCACCTTGGCCTTTGGCTGTCCGACAAAGAGATCGCGCTGTTTGGCTCTGGTTTCGTTTTGGGCATCGGCTTCCGGAGCCCACACAAAAAGGAACGACAGAAAGAGAGCGTAGACGAGTTTCTGCATAAAAACGATTTTGATCGAAATTAGGAGTTTTAGCAGAGGCTGTGAGTTAACAAGGACAGACTTTTACAAGCTATTGTGTTAATAGCACTTTACAGTCCAGAGCTGGTAATGATTAAATTTGCTCAGTGAGAAGAAAGGACTGGATCATACTTGTGGTAGCCATTTTGGCCGGTATCCTTCTGCTGGCGATTCGTGTTGTGGAGTATCGCACCATGGTTAGCGATTTTTCGCTCCAGGTTTACGGAGGGGTGATTGCCGTGATTTTCGCAGCTGTTGGTGTCGCCACAGCGCTGATTTTTCAGAAAAAGAAAACTCGTGAAAACCCAGATCCTATCTCCTGGGAACAAGTGGTCTCCACTTATGAACTCACGTCAAGAGAAAGTGAAGTTCTCAAATTGCTCTCCAGCGGTATGACCAACAAAGAAATTGCCGAAGCGCTTTTCGTGAGTCAAAACACAGTGAAAACCCACCTCTCAAATATTTACACAAAACTCGATGTGCAGCGCAGAACCCAGGCGGTTCAGAAAGTGCGCCAGTTGGAATTGAATTGATCGCCCTTTCGGGTGAAAAACCTAAATTCACCCAAACGGGTGAAGGCTTCCTGACGGGGTTTTCGTTGGTTTGCCCCAAAACTTTATAATTAATCACGAAATCAAAATCAGAAATGAAAAAGATCATTTTTATCAGCGGACTTATTGGATCTGGAACCATGATTCTAGGCTGGGCCATCATGACAATTCTCTCGGGAAATTCGGAAGACATGAATTTTGGTGCCGGAGAAATCATCGGTTTTGCCGCAATGTTTATCGGCTTGCTGTCGGTAATTTTTGGAATCAAGCGCGTTCGCGATCACGAGCTTGGAGGTGAGATCTCATTTTCCAAAGCGTTTCTCACGGGGATTTACATCACCCTGGTGATCTCCGTTGTCTACGTCATCGGATGGATGATCTACCAACCGATTTTCATGCCGGATTTTGCAGACAACTACTTTGGGCAGCAAATAGAAAACCTCGAAAACCAGGATCTCTCGGAAGCGGATTACAAGGAGCTAAAAGCCACACTCGAAGAGCAAAGAGAGAGCTACAAGAAAACCCACATGATGATCTTCTACACCTTCTTCGAGATATTCCCAGTCGGATTCATCTACACGCTCATCGGAGCGCTGGCTTTGAAGAAGAAGAGAACACAGTCAGCTGAAGTGCTTGACGCCTAGAAAAACACCCTGATAATGTCGTTTCCGTTGGCGAGAAGTAGCAGTCCCAAAAGGATGATAATTCCGATGAGCTGAGCACGCTCCAGGAACTTCTCGCTCGGTGCACGACCTGTGATGATCTCGTAGAGTAAAAACAGCACGTGACCTCCATCCAGGGCTGGAATTGGCAATATGTTCATAAACGCCAAAATCAGCGACAGGAGAGCCGTGGTGTGCCAAAATGAATGCCAGTTCCACTCGGCTTCGAAGAGGTTTCCGATGGCTATAAATCCACCAACTTGTTTGACTCCGGCTTCTGAGAAAAGAAACTTAAGCGAAACCACGTAGTCGCTCAAGACATTTCCTGCAAGTTCAAATCCCGCGGGGATAGCCTCGAGAAAACCGTATTCGATGGTTTTATACTCAAATGGGTTTTTTGGTCCAAAGCCAATTGTCCCTTCTTCCGTCACTTCAATTGATTTTTCATTTAGAGTTCCGTCTCTATAGAATGAAATGGAAATTTCCTGGTCTTTGCTATTTCGGATTTCTGAAGCAAGGTCCTGAAAGAATGGACTGTTGACATCGTTCACTGCAATCAGACTATCTCCTTTTTGCATTCCGGCAGCAAAAGCAGGTGTACCGTGAATAACGGTGTCGATCACAGCGGGAATCCTTGTGGAAAATGGAACTTTCACACCGCTGTCGATCAATAACTGTCCGAAGTCTGCTGGTATCTCAAGCGTTTTTCTGGCACCCTCACGAGTGATGGTAACAGTCGAAATGTCTTCCAGCAAAAGGTCCTTGTTGAGCTGGTTCACAGACTCAATTGGCTTTCCGTTGGCTTCTATCGGCAGGTCGCCATCCTGAAAACCGTACTGCTCCATCACTGTGTCGGGATGCACACCGTAAGTAGTGTTTTCAACCGGCAGGAAAGTTCTTCCCCAAACACCCATTATCATTGCGAATAGCAAAAACCCTAGTACCAAATTCACCGTCACTCCACCAACCATGATAATCAATCGTTGCCAGGCTGGTTTTGAACGAAACTCCCAAGGCTGGGCAGGCTTTTTCATCTGCTCCTTGTCCATGCTTTCGTCAATCATCCCGGCAATTTTCACATATCCGCCAAGCGGCAGCCATCCCACACCGTATTCAGTTTCTCCCTTCTTGAATTTCAAAAGAGAAAATCCTGGATTAAAAAAGAGGTAGAATTTTTCGACTTTCGTCTTAAACCATTTGGCTGGCAAAAAGTGACCAAATTCGTGCAGCACTACGAGAATAGATAAACTGAGAATAAGCTGTGCTGCTTTTATAAGGATTTCCATACTTGCTTTCGTTGATTCGGAAGAGCGGCAAAATTAGTAACTTGAGAGTTCTCCCCCGGCCTTTCAGCGCAAAGATTAAAGTTTTTTGTCAATCGAATTCAAAAAAGTAGCTGTAGCCCGCGTACTTTTGCAAAAGTTTAGAACTTGCAGAAACATAAATCTTCCATCACACCGTTTCGCCTTTTAAGTTATGACAAAGAAACAAGCCGGAAATAAAAGAGAGAAGAAGTCTAATTATAAAAGACTGGTGATCCTTTTTTGGATCATCATCTTGCTTCCCATCGTGGGATTTGGACTCCTGCTTTTTGCCGCCAGCAATAGCGACCTACCTAAAACGGCAGAGCTCGCAAATCCCAAGACCAACCTCGCAACAGAAGTTTACACCACCGACAAGAAGGTGATCGGTCGCTACTACCGCGAGAACAGATCAGATGTAAAATTTGATCGGCTTCCGGATCATCTTGTCAACGCCTTGATCGCAACGGAGGATGCGCGTTACTATGACCATTCGGGAATAGACTTCATCGGAACCGCCCGAGCCGTGGCCTACATGGGAAGCAAAGGTGGAGGAAGTACCATCAGCCAGCAGTTGGCCAAGATGCTTTTTACAGGAGATTATACCAAGAACTTTAAAGAACGGGTTTGGCAGAAACTACAGGAGTGGATCATCGCGGCCCGTCTTGAGAAGCGTTACACCAAGGACGAAATTATTGCGCTTTATCTCAATCGCTACGACTTTATCAATCAGGCAGTGGGAATTAAAAGTGCGGCAGAGATTTATTTCAACAAACCGGTTGACTCACTCAACATTCAGGAAAGTGCCATGCTCGTGGGGATGTTAAAGAACGCAGCCCTTTTTAATCCTTTGAGGAGGGAGCAAATGGTGCTCGACCGCAGAGAAGTTGTGATGAACCAGATGGTGAAATACGGCTTTCTGGAAGAGGCTGCCTACGACTCGCTTCGTCAGTTGCCGCTCGGTCTAGATTTCCAGAGAGTAAGTCACGATGAAGGAATGGCACCGTACTTCAGAGAGGTGGTGAGGCAGCGCGTGACCAACATGCTCGAAGAAAAAGACGAAGATGGAAACTTCGTGATGACAAATAGTGATGGCGAGCCTTATGACCTATACGGAGATGGTTTGAAAATCTACACCACACTCGACTCCAGAATGCAGCAGTACGCTGAAAATGCTGTGGAAACACACATTGCGGGAGAGCTTCAAAAAGACTTTTGGCACGACCTCACCAAACGGAGAGACAAAAACTTCCCTTTTTATAACGGAATCGATCCGCGCGACATGGAGCGCATCATGAACAGCGCAGTAAAAGAAAGTCGCAGATACAAAATGATGACCGGAAAGCTCTGCCCGGATTGCGAAAGGCCGGCTCACTACATTGAGCCGGTAATCCAGGACGGAAAAGACATGTTTCACTGTATGGAAGATGAAGGCGGTTGCGGCCACTACTGGAGAAGACTTCCGGAAGATTCTGTGATGCAGGTTTTTGAAGAGCCAACTGAAATGAAAGTCTTCAGCTACGGTGGCGACATTGACACCACCATGTCGCCATTGGATTCGATCCGATATCACAAAGCATTTTTGCATGCAGGGCTGATGTCGATGGATCCACAAACAGGTTTTGTAAAAGCCTGGGTAGGTGGGGTTGACTTTAAGCATTACAAGTTCGATAACGTTTACCAGTCGCGCAGACAGGTGGGATCTACCTTCAAGCCATTTGTTTATGCTACGGCAATTCGTTTTGGAGAACATCCTTGCACGGAGTATCCCAATCAGAAAATCTGCATCGACATGCCAGACGGGCAGCCGCAGTGGTGTCCCGACAACTCCGATTTTGAATACGGAGAAATGGTGACGCTCGAGTATGCACTTGCCAATTCGATCAACACGATCACGGCCATGCTCATCAAAAAATACGGTCCCGAACCGGTGATCAGGCTGGCGCGCGATATGGGAATCGAGAGTCCGTTGCCTGCAGTGCCATCTATCGCCCTTGGAGTTGCCGAGGTGAAGCTCTACGAAATGGTGGCTGCTTACTCAGCACTGGTGAACAAGGGAGTTTACATCGAGCCGATTTTGATCACTCGCATCGAAGACAAAAACGGAAACATGATTTTTGAAGCTTCGCCAGAGACGCGAGAGGCGCTGGATGAACGCTCGGCTTACATCACATTAGAAATGATGAAAGGAGTGGTGGATGGTGCCTACAACCGTGAAAAGGATGAAACGATGGGTACTGGAGTTCGCCTGAGAATGGACGTGGCCAGCAGAAAGTACGACAACATTAAGGCACCAATGGCCGGAAAAACCGGAACAACCCAAAATAACACCGATGGTTGGTTTATGGGTCTCACTCCCGATTTGGTAACCGGAGTGTGGGTGGGAGCTCAGGATCCTACCGTTCGTTTCTCACGAACTTACTACGGACAGGGAGCTAATACCGGTCTGCCGATCTACGGCTACTACATGCAGGATGTCTACGCAGACGACTCGCTGAGCATTTCCAAAGAGGATTTTACAGAACCCGATGTTGACATTGGCATCAATCTGAATTGCTCTGATTATGTAAAGCGCTTCAACAACTTCAATGGTGATGACGATGGTGAATTGTTTGATTAATTTTTCAAACAGAACCTAATCGATTTAGTGCGTCCTGCTTTCCTGAAGGTTCATTTCTCCAGTCCCGTCAAAATTTCTAATTTGGCGATCCCTAAAAAAGCGAAGAAATGGCTGTTATCAATAAAGTAGTTAAAGACGCTCGCGAAGGATGCGAGGGTGTGAAAGACGGCATGACACTCATGCTCGGAGGCTTTGGACTTTGCGGAATTCCCGAAAACTGCATTTCGGAATTGGTGAGGCTCAACGTCCAGGATGTCACCTGCATTTCCAACAATGCCGGAGTTGACGATTTCGGACTCGGACTCCTTCTCAAGAAAAAGCAAGTCAAGAAAATGATTTCTTCCTATGTGGGAGAAAACGATGAATTCGAGCGCCAGATGCTCAGCGGTGAGCTCGAGGTGGATCTCATTCCTCAGGGGTCGCTGGCTGAGAGATGCCGTGCCGGAGGTGTTGGCATTCCCGCTTTCTTTACTCCAGCTGGATACGGAACCGAAGTTCAGGGAAACAAGGAAGTCCGTGAATTTGACGGAAAGCCGCACATTTTGGAGTCGGCCCTTACCGCGGATTTTGCTCTGGTGAAAGCCTGGAAAGGAGACACGGCCGGAAACCTGATTTTCAAAGCGACAGCTCGCAACTTCAACCCACTGATGGCCATGGCCGGAAAAATCACTGTGGCAGAAGTTGAAGAACTCGTTCCTGCAGGTGAGCTCGACCCCAACGAAATTCACACTCCGGGGATTTTTGTTCAGCGCATCTTCCAGGGAGTGAACTACGAAAAACGCATCGAACAGCGTACCGTTCGCGAATCTTAAAGAAAAACATCATGCTAGATAAACACGGAATTGCAAAACGCATCGCTCAGGAACTTCAGGACGGTTGGTACGTGAATTTGGGAATCGGAATTCCCACCATGGTGGCCAACTACATTCCCGATCACATCGATGTTGAGTTTCAATCGGAAAACGGAATTCTCGGAATGGGTCGTTTCCCAACCGAGGATGAGGTAGATCCAGACTTGATCAATGCCGGAAAGCAAACCATCACTGCTCGCCCTGGAGCTGTATACTTCGATTCAGCTACAAGCTTTGGGATGATTCGTGGGCAGCACGTTCAGCTCACTGTTCTCGGTGCTATGGAAGTGGCCCAAAATGGAAACATCGCCAACTGGAAGATTCCAGGTAAAATGGTGAAAGGTATGGGTGGAGCGATGGATCTCGTGGCATCGGCTCAAAACATCATCGTTGCCATGATGCACACCAATAAAGCCGGAAAATCGAAGTTACTTCGCGAATGCACGCTTCCCCTCACTGGAGTGAAGTGTGTGACCAAGATTGTGACGAACATGGCCACGCTCGAAATCAAAGACGAAAAGTTTCATTTACTAGAGCGCGCTCCTGGCGTTACGGTAGAAGAAATTAAAGCTGCGACAGAAGGCGATTTGGTTGTGCCCGATGAGGTGCCGGAGATGAAGATCTAATGTCCATTATTATAACCGTCAATGGAAACAAAAGACAGTAACGGCAACATCCTCGAAGACGGGGATTCCGTTCACGTAGTAAAAGACCTCAAGGTGAAAGGCATGTCGAAAACCTTGAAACGCGGCAACGTGATTAAAAATATTAGACTTACTGGAAGCCCCGATGAGGTGGAGTGCAAAGTCGGTAAGAGCCAGGTAGTTTTGAAGACTCAGTTCTTGAAAAAGGCTTAGAATCAGTTCAACTTGATTTTTAATTTTTGCTAACTTCGCTGGCATGCTCATAAATCGATCAAAATGACCACGTTGCCGGCAAACCTCAAATTTTTGCGAAAGCAGAAAGATCTCACCCAAACCGATTTAGCCAATAAACTCGGAGTGAACCGCTCCGTAATTGGCGCCTACGAAGAGGGCAGAGCAGAGCCCAAGCTCAAAACGCTCATCTCGATGGCGCACTTTTTTAAAGTCAGTCTCGATGACCTTCTCAGCAAAAGACTCGAAACCGCCAAAGCCGGAACCTACGATCTCAACATCAAAGACAACTTGAGAATTCTCCCGGTGAGCATCGATCGCTCTGAGGGCAAGGAGTTGATTCCACTTGTACCGCAACGCGCCTCGGCCGGTTATCTGAGCAACTACGGTGACATGGAGTTCATCGAGCAGCTGCCACAATTTGAGATGCCTTTCCCGGAAATGACCCAGGATCGCACCTACAGAATCTTCCAAACTGAAGGTGACAGCATGCTTCCGGTTCCTTCTGGAAGTTACGTGATCTGCCAGTTTGTAGACGATTGGAAAACTGTGAAAGACGGTCAGTGCTGTGTGTTTGTCACTTTGGATGAAGGCGTGGTTTATAAGCGAGTAGTCAACGAAGTTCAGGAGAACAATCGCTTTGTTTTGAAATCCGACAACCCGGAATACGATCCTTTCGATGTGCCGGTAGATCAGGTGACGGAAATCTGGAAAGCGCTGGGCTACGTCACTTTTTCATTGCCCGAAGGCTTTGCTTCTTTTGACGGTCTCGGTAAGCTGACCTCAATGGTCAACGAAATTCACAACGATGTAAAAGAGTTGAAAGCGCGATAAATTACTTCGCTGGACTCACCCACTTGTTTTCTTTCACCCTGAATCGCCAGGGAAGTTTGGCGTCTTCTCCGGCATAGTCGATTCCCACTCGAGGGGAAGCGATGATCAATTCTGAGCTAATAGTTTCACCGTAATCTTCCAGCCAAATCTGGTCATCGGTCAGATCAACACCTGTTTGTTCTTTTCGAATGCCGAGAGCTTTGGACAAACTTCCGGGTCCGGCTGTAAGTCTCGCTTTGAGTTCTGTCATCTCTCTCCGCGCAAGCATTTCTTCAATTCCTTCGAGAGGTTCGGCTGCGCGAATCAAAACCGCATCGGGCTCACCTTCAATATTGGTGATGATATTGAAAAGGTGGTGTATTCCGTAGCACAGGTAGACGTAGGCAACTCCTCCTGGTTCAAACATCACTGCTGTTCGTTTGGTCTTTCGGTAGTTAAAAGCGTGGCAAGCGCGATCGGTGGAACCTTTGTAGGCCTCCGTCTCCACGATTTTTGCTGAGGTCCTGACTCCTCCTATTTCAGTTACCAGCTGTTTGCCCAGCAAATCTCTGGCAATCTGCACCACATCCTCTCTTTGATAAAATGATCTGGGAAGTTTCTCAGGCATCTTCACTCACTGGTTCCTCGAGGCTCAGCGCATAAAGGATGGCATCCAAAATGGCCAGGTCCGAGTAGTTTCTCGGAGTGGCAACCACCGTGTGGCCTCGCTCTTTCATAAAGTTCGAAGTGGAAGCACCCATCCCCACCACTAGTTGATGAGGTTCGATGTCGTTCATCATCAGGTAGGCGCTGGTGTTGCTCGGACTCGTGAAGAAAAGTACATCCGCATGAATCGGTTTGGGGTCAGCCAGCGTTTCGTAGCAGACCACATTTTCTACCTGCTCTTCGGGGAAAACGCTTTGGATTGAGCGCAAGCTCTGCTTCGACTGCGGAAACATCACGGTGCCTTTGCCAACTTTGGCTTTGAAGCTTTCTGCAATGGCTTTGGTATCGGCACCTGAGCCAGCGAAGTCGACTTTAGCGTAGCGCGACAGTTCATCGGCAGTACCCTTTCCGAGCGCTGCCATTTTCGATTTTGAAGAAGGTTTGTGCTGACCGAAAAAGTAGTGGACGGCATTTCTCGAAGAGAAGAAAATCCAGTCGGGGTCGTTGTCGTAGCTAAACGAAAGCGCCTCGGACTGAATCAGCGTAGTGTCGATCAATTTCACTCCCATATTGCTCAGCAGTCTTTTGATGTCTGAGTTTTCGGGCAAACCGCGAGAGATGAAAACTGTTCTTTTGTGTTCTTTGAGCTGAAGCCTTTTGGCGATTCCCTCAGCCACTCCTGCGAGGGTGTTGGTCTCCACATAGTCGCGCCTCAAGGGAGCATCCCAGGCATCGGCCAGAGCGGAATAAACAAAGTATTCGTCATCTGTTTTTACGCAGTACACACCAAGTGGCATTTGGCAGCCGCCTTTCATCAATTTGAGAACATTTCTTTCTACGGCAATTCTCTCAGCTACTTCTTCATCATTAAGCGATTTGAGCGTTTCAATGAGGTCTTTATCGCCCTCCCGAACTTGCAGTCCCAAAACGCCCTGGGCCGGAGCCGGAATGAAAACTGTGGGATCCATCTCAAAAACGTGCAGATCGCTTAGGTCGATGTTCAGTCGGTCGATTCCGGCTTTTGCAATCAGGATGGCATCATACTGACCGTCCTTGAGTTTTTGAATGCGAGTAGGAACGTTCCCGCGAAGGTCTTTGATCTTCGCATCCGGGCGGAAAAACAGCAACTGGGCTTTGCGTCTGGCAGAGGAAGTTCCCACCACTGGGTTGGACTTGAGATGAAATTTCAGTTTGTCTTTCACCGCGTCTGGGTTGATAAGCAGCAAGTCGGCCGGATTGGCTCTGCTACTCACGGCAGCGATGGTGAGACCTTCGGGGTTGGTCGTTTCCAGATCTTTGTGGGAGTGCACTGCCAGATCGATAGTACCATCGAGCAGCTCGGCTTCAATTTCTTTGGTGAAAAATCCCTTGCCTTCCATCTTGTCAAAACTAAGGTGCTGAATCTTATCGCCTTGCGTTTTGATGATCTTGATTTCTGCTTTTTCACCCAGCTCGGTGAGGCGATCTTTCACAAAGTTAGCTTGCCACAAAGCGAGGTCGCTTCCGCGCGAGCCAATGATAATCGGTTTCTTTTCTGCCATAGCTTGCAAAAATAAGAATGTGGTGGGGATGGAGGTCTTTTAAAAACGCCTTCTGGGCGACAAAATTTGAGCTAGTTTGATTTCTTAGGAATTGAAGATGGAGGCCTGAGTTTATTTGGGTGAGTTTCAGACCAGACACTGTGGACTGAAATAGGGCGGGAGGTTGAAGGATCGTTTTCGAGATACTCGATAACCAGGCTGTCTTTAGTTAATAGAGGAACATGATGAAAAGACTTAGTTTGTTTAAATGTTCCCTCGTAAACATGACCTTTCACTTCGTAGAAATATTTGACATAAATCTTGTGACGCCCAATAATTTGGAATGGGCGGGTGTTGACTACCTCAGCTTTTGTTTGCACAGTATTGTTTAAGTAGTACGGTAAGTTTCCGCTAAAAGAAATATAAACGAAAGTTGGAACGATCAGAAAAGTGAGAGACGCGAGAATGAGACGCACCAATCGTTTCTTCTTTTCGATCCGATCAGCTTCGAAATATTTGTTTTTAATGACTCTCTTTCGGGCATTGAGATCTGGAGTTATCACCTTACCCCGATTGGTGTCTAATCTGTTATTTGAAAAAGCTTTGTCTGAGGGAAGAGAAATCCCCTGGGAAAAATGAAATAACATGATGTTGACCAGGTCATCAATAGATTTTGGCTTTCGGTTTGAAATCTCCATAATGCCATTGACTTCACAGTGATAGGAAAGTCCATCCTTGCTCAAGTCTCCGCCAACTGCGGAGAAATTATCTCCCCGAACTAGCAGTACTTCATGAAAATTATTCCAATTGAGGGACAGGATTTTCTCACGGATAAATTCCGAAGTGAGATTTCTGGAAAATGTTTCCAGGTGTTCTCCATTGCGATATAGGATTGAGAGTTCCAGAAGTATCGAATAGTTTTTCGACCTCCAAGCTAATCGTTTTGACTAAATAATTGAAATGTGACTGTTCGAACTCGGTATCAGGAATCAACTCCGCCCCTTACTCTCCAAAATCACCTGCTTGGCCATTTTTCGTAGGGACGCTAACTTGTTTCTTTGATAGTCTCAAATTAGGAAAACAATTGTTCAAATTCGGAAAACCTGATTATCTGGGTGCCGTCAAAATTTTTTAAGACCAGCAAGTCGTTATCGCCAGTAATGAGATAATCGGCTTGCCCATCTTTAGCCAAATCAAGAAGGAAGTTGTCCTTTTCGTCCCGGCAAACTCGAGTTCGCGATGTGCAGATAATCAACTCAGAGATATTTTCTATTATCAAAAGCAAATTTTCAATGTCCTCTTTGGAGAAATATCTTGAAAACTTGGGACGATTGAGGACTTCAACCAACTCAAGAATCAATTCTTCTGAAAATATTAGGGCAATTCTATTCTCAGAGATCCGCCTTTCGAAAACTTGGTGACTTTTAGTGATTAGAAATGAAACCCAGAGATTGGTATCAACTATGACCCGGGATTTACTCATTGCGTTTCTTCCTTACATCTTCGACCTCTTTTGTGATTTCATCAAGAGACAAGGGCTCCTGAGACTTCGATCGGATTTGTTCTAGAAAGGCGGAGAATTCAGTAGAGTCATATTTCTCTGGACGAATTCTTATAAGCTTCAATTCCGCCAGAGCCTTTAGTAACTTTTTAGCAGTGGGGTTTAATATATCTACTTTGATGGAGTCCATACGACTGATTTTATCTAAAGGTAAGAAAAAGGACTGACCTAACATCAGACAAAACTATCAACTCCGCCCCTTACTCTCCAAAATCACCTGCTTGGCCATTTTCATGGGAACGCTGATGTATTTCTTTTCCATGTAGCCCATGATTTTTTCGAGGACTTCACGGCTTTCAGAGTCGAGGCCTTCGAGGTCTTTGGCGAAGACTTCACCGATGGCTGTCTCGCGAATTTCTTTGATCGCTCTGGGGATATCGCGCATAGCGATCTCAATCTGACGCTGCTCGTGCATTTTGTCGAACTCGGCCATGCCTTCCTGAACCAGTCTTTCGCAGCGCTCAACTTCTTTGGATCGCTCAGCGATGTTTTTGTCGGCTACAGTTTTGAGCTGCGGCATGCCGGTGTAGTCGATGTCGTGGATGTTGGTCAGAGTAGGATCCACATCGGCCGGAAGAGCCAGGTCGAAAATGATTTTGTGTGTGTCTTCACCTTTGGTGAGCTGATCGTAGATTTTTTCTGTGATCACTGCTTCGTCAGAACCGGTGCAGGTGATCATCAAATCGAAGCCGCCTTCGTAGGTCGAAAGATCTTCGAGAGAAATGGCTTTGCCGTTTTCGAAAAGGTCGGCAATTGATTCAGCCCTGTGGAGGGTGCGGTTGGCAACAGTCACGTTTTCGAACTTCCCTTTTTGCAAAAAGCGGCTCATGTTGCGGATGATCTGTCCGGCACCGATCAACAGCACTCTGGAGTCTTTCGGGAGTTTTTTGGAAAGAATTCGTTGCCAGGCCAGCGAAACCACAGAAACCGGTTTGCGAGCGATGTGCGTGTCGGTGTAAATTCTTTTTGCCGAAGCGATGGTTTGCTTGATCACCAATCTGCAGAGGTCGCCTGAAATTCCGAACTGACGGCTTTCTTCAAATGCTTTGCGCACCTGCGTGATGATTTCGCGTTCGCCAATCACCATCGAGTCGAGCGATGAAGCTACTTTGATGAGGTGCTCGAGCGCAGCACGACCCGAGAAGAGCTCAACTTTGTGCACGATGCGCTGAAGAAAATCTGGATGCACATCGCTGGAGAGTTCCTGAAGCAATTCTCTTGCCTGGCCCATGCAGTAAAAACGGTTTACCGAAAGGACGATCTCCACACGATTGCACGTGCTGAGAAACATCAATTCGTCAAATCCGAATTTTTCTTTGATTTCCTGCAGTCTCGATTCGCGTTCGTCATCGGCAAGGTGAAACTTGCCAATGTCTTCGAGGCTGAGGTTTTTATGGGTTAATGCAATTACTTTTAGCTCTTCCACGCAGTTCTTTTTTCAACGTTGACAAAGATCGAAACCGAATGTCTCCATTTTGTCACGAGAATGTCATAGAGGTGTTGTTTAGAACTGATCTTTGTCATGTCTTTTTTAGAAACTGATGATCTGAATCATTTTCCTAACTCTCGCTATCAGGAGTTAAAGTTGAGAAACTGATCAAATATTCTTTCCTTGCAGAATTCTAACCAAAATATTGAGCTATGCGCAAACTATTCATTGGACTAATGTCAGCCTTTATTTCTATTTCACTCACAGCCCAGGATCTTACCGAGAAAGCAGAAATTCAGTGGAGCGAGGAGGTTAAGAACTCACGCAAGCAGGAGGTTGAGCAAACCATTGTAGCAAATAGTGATTTTTTCATTGTCAAAGCGGGAAGAGATATTACAGTAGAAAAGTTTGACGGGAATATGAATCTCGCAGGTACGATCGAAGTTTCTGGCAAATTTGCTGAAGGTGAAGCAGAGTTTGTCAAACTACTTGTTGTAGGAGATGAATTATTTGTCTTTTTGAAAGACGACTCGGAGATTGAAAAGTCTGATAAACTTGCGTTTCTAAAAATCGACATTAAGTCTTTCAGGGTTACAGCTTCACCAAAAGTATTTTGGTCAACGAAAGAGAGGCTGCCGGACAAATATTATAGAGGTTCCTTTGAAGTCCTCTTTTCAGAGGATGAGTCTAAAATCGCTATTTTAAACAATAAGTATGGCATGCAAGTGGACTACAAGCTTTTCGATTTGGAAATGAATCTGCAGCATGAAAAAGAAATTGTACTCGAGCTTGAGGATTATGATATTGAGCCGATTATGAAATGGACTTCTTTCTACAACCCGATTCATTTTGTCCCCAGAGCGACTGGGTCAGGGGATCTTTTTATTCAATTGATCAGTGAGAACAAAAAGGAACCGGGTCTTGAAAGCCGTTCTCTCGGAGAAAAGCCAAAAATGGACCGGCTGCTACTTTATAAATATTCAATTTCTGAGGGTACAGAAAAGTATCTCAATCTTGATTTAGAGAATAGACGTGTTTTGATATCGGATTATGCTTTTGCATCATCAGATAACCTGCTTGTCGGAGGCATCTTTAGCAACAACATCACGTCTGACGAGGATGTTACGACTGATGGTGCATTTGTTTTTAGTGTTGACCCGAACAGTATGAGAATTACAGGGTCAAGTGCGGACGAGTTCGCAAGTGGTGTTATTGCTAAAAGCATGGTTCGAAAAGGTTTACTCGGTGCGGAATCCAGGTATAGACCAGAAATAGAAATGGAGTTGAGAGGTTTGAATGCAAGTACAAATGGTTTCCAATTTGTTGCTGAACAGTATTTTGACAGTGAATCAGACACTAAATACTTCATGAAAACCATGGACATAATCACGGTGTCAGCGAGCTCGGAAGGTGAGATTCAGTGGATTTCTATGGTTGATAAAAAGCAAGAGCTCGAGAGCCGGAGTCCTGACTTCCATGAGGCTTATACGTACCCTGTATTTAAGAATGGACAGATCCATCTTTTCTACAATGTAGCGGGTGAGTTTTTCTATTCTGAAGAAGAGCAAAAAGGAATGGGTCGATCGACCCTCAAAACCAACTTTACAGCGTGGACAATTGTGGATGAATCGGGAAATGTGAGTTCGGAATTACTGAGTAACAATGACGAAACAGGACAACTTCTGGTGCCAGGATTTTCTGAGGCATCTCGTGATGGCGGTCATCTGTTTATGTATACCCTTGACGGAAATAAGCAGAAAGTTGGCAAGGTAACTTTCAAGTAGCCTTAATCGCAGTGTCTTTACTACGCCCCGCGCCAGGGATTGACGCGGCATCCTTGCCCGGCTGAGGGCAAGATATAGCGGAAAGCCCGGCACCGCGATTGAGCGGTGGGCGCCCAAAAATTTGAACATCTTACGATTCTCTTGTTGTTAAATCAATGGCTGTCGATCTTTTCGGGTCGGTGGTCGTTGATTTTTTATTTGAAACCCAAAACAAAAAAGACATGTCAGAATTTCACGAACCGGCTGAAGAGCTCAGCAAAGAAACGCGCGAATACAGACGCGCTCTTAACACCTTGCAAGAAGAGGTTGAGGCGATTGACTGGTATCAGCAGCGCATCGATCCTTGCGAGGACGAACAACTTCGAAAAATACTGGAGCACAACCGCAACGAGGAGATGGAACACGCTTGCATGACCCTGGAGTGGTTGAGGAGAAATCAGCCTGGATGGGACGAGCAATTGCGCACCTACCTGTTTAGCGAGGGCGACATTCTGAAAGCTGAAAAAGAGGCTACAGGAAAATCGTCTGGTAAAAAAGGTGGTGCTGACAAGGGACTCGGAATTGGAAAAATTGATCACTAAAAACAAAAGGAGACTACAGAAATGGATTTATTGAGAAGAAGTTTGGCGCCCATTGCCGACAAGGCCTGGGACGAAATAGATGAACAATCAGTTGAGATTTTTAGCTCGGTGCTTTCTGCGCGGAAGTTTGTGGACGTGGACGGACCCAAAGGTTGGGACTACGGATCGGTGAGCAAAGGCCGATTGGAAATCCCTAAAGGACAAAAGGGAAGTTTACAGTACGGAATTCACGAAGTGCAGCCGCTGGTGGAACCGCGAGTGAGTTTTAAACTCAACGTGTGGGAGCTTGACAATGCTGAGCGCGGAAATGAAGACGTGGAACTCGACAACCTGGAAGACGCGGCTAACGCCATTGCTGAATTTGAAGAGAAAGCGATTTACTACGGTATGAACAAGGCCGGGATTAAAGGTTTGAAAGATGCTAGTGAACACGAGAAGTTGAAGTTTGGCGAGAATTCAGAACTGCTCCAGACGATTGCGCAAGGGCTGAGCATGTTTAAGAAAGCCGGAGTGGAAGGTCCTTATTCGCTGGTAGTTGATAAAGACAAATGGCAAAAACTGGCCAGCGACATTGATTCCGGCTATCCGTTGAAAAAACAAGTTGAAAAATTGCTGGGTGGTAAAATCATTTTCTCCCATCACATCAAAGATGCCTTTTTGGTGTCGCAGCGCGGAGGCGACTTCAGGTTGACCCTCGGTCGAGACTTGTCTGTCGGCTACGACTACCACGAAGTGAAAAATGTGAATTTGTACTTCACCGAATCGTTTACCTTTGAGGTGCTTGACCCCGCAGCAGTGATAGTTTTGGAATAATTTCCTGAGCTGCGAAAAGCACTTGAACCCAAAGATTAAAACCACTCACCGCCCTGAAGCCACAGATGAAAAGTCATTATCAAATAGCGATCATCGGTGGCGGGCTGGCCGGGTTGGTGAACGCGATTGACCTCTCGCAACGGGGCTACTCGGTGGTGCTTTTCGAAAAAGACAAATTTCCCAAACACAAAGTTTGCGGTGAATTTGTGAGCAACGAGATTAGGCCTTATCTCAATCGACTCGGAGCTTTTCCGACTGATTTAAATGTCGCTGAAATTGATCGACTCGAGATCAGCGACCTTTCGGGCAAAGTTGTCGGATCGGAGCTAGACCTCGCTGGATTCGGAATCAGCCGTTTTGCTTTTGATGATCATCTGGCCGATGTTGCCCAAAAGTCGGGAGCTGAAGTTTTGATCAACGAGCGAGTGAAACAACTGGCTTTCGATGCAGATCACTTTTTCCTGAAGACAAGAAGCGGAGTGGAAGTGAAAGCGCAGGTTGTGATTGGAGCTTTTGGCAAGCGCAGCAATCTCGACAAGGAACTGGACAGGAGTTTTATGCAAAAGCGAACTTCCTACGTTGGTGTGAAGTGCCACTACGAGTCAGACTTTCAGGAAAATCTGGTTCAGCTGCACAACTTTAATGGTGGCTACTGCGGGCTGTCAAAAGTGGAAACCGGAGCGGTGAACCTCTGCTACCTGGTAGATCAGCAAGTTTTGGAAAAATATTCTGGAATAGAGGAAATGGAGATGAACCACCTCGCTCAAAATCCTCACCTCAAGAGTTTCTTCGAGAATTCAAGTCCGATTTTTAAGTCACCCCTTGTGATCAGCCAGATCAACTTTGACCCAAAGCCGGTTGTCGAAGATCACGTGATGATGAGTGGCGACTCGGCCGGTTTGATTCATCCTTTTTGCGGAAACGGCATGGCCATGGCCATTCACAGCGCACAGATTTGTTCTGATGCAATTCACCAATTTTTGAGCGGCAATTGCTCCAGAGAAGAGATGGAAAAAAGCTACGGCAAAGCGTGGAAAAATGAATTTGGCTCGAGGCTTTATTTTGGCCGCAAGGCGAGTAAGCTTTTCGGCAAGCCGCGATTGACCGGAGCGGCTCTTGGCTTAATGCGCACATTTCCGCCATTGCTGGGGCGAGCTTCCAAAATGGCCCACGGAAAACCAGTAGAATAACAATGCTAAAGATTAGAGAACGTTCGCGAGAGCCTGAAATACTGGACGATTTGGAGCTGACTGGGAATGATCTGACAGAAAATCTTCGCGAGCTCGGAAAAGTAAATCGCCTGCTCGGTGGACATCAAATTGCCATTAGTGCGGTGAGGGAAATTCTCAGCGATGACCCAAAATCAAACTGGAGAATTGCCGACCTGGGTTGTGGAGGAGGCGATACGCTGGCTGCCCTGGCCAAAACCCCCATTTTTAAGAACCGCAAACTTGAACTTGTGGGGCTTGATGCCAACTCAACGGCCGTGGAGTTTGCCAAAAAGGAAAATGCAGCGTTCGATAACATTCATTTTGTGTGTGCCGATCTTTTTGAAAATTGGCCCGAAGAAAATTTCGATATCGTTCTTTTCAATCTGGTGCTGCATCATTTTAGCGATGATCAGATTGTGGAGCTGCTGCAAAGGGCTGCCGAAAACTCGCGATTCATTGTCATCAACGATTTGCAGCGAAACTGGATTCCGTATCAGCTTTTTCGACTGACTTCTCGTATTTTTCGATTTTCTCACATCAGCCGCCACGATGGGAAGTTGAGTGTAAAAAAGAGTTTCACCAAAAAGGATTGGAACAGGCTGCTGAACAAAGCAGATCTCAAAAACTTTAAATTGAAATGGCGCTGGGCGTTTCGCTGGGTGGCCATCATCGACACCAAACACTAAAAAATATTGACAACCAAAATACTCTCCACCGCCAAAGCATTACCCCAGTACACAAGAACGACCGAAGAGATTCTGCCATTTGTAGAAAGCTGGTTGAGCGATCAACCGAAACGCTTTCGCGACAAAGTTCTCAGGATTTTTAAGTACGCTCAGGTGGACAAGCGCTACAGCATCATGTCGCCAGAAGAGGTTTTTACACAAACTTCTTTCGAAGAAAAGAACAACCTCTACTCGGAGCGAATGACAGACCTGGCGGAGGATGCTTTGCGAAAAGCACTTGCCAAAGCGGAGCTCAAACCTACAGACATCGATTACATCATCACGGTTTCCTGCACGGGAATTATGATTCCATCGGTAGATGCTTTTCTCATCAACCGACTCAAAATGAAGCAGGACATCATGCGCCTGCCGGTAACGGAGATGGGTTGTGCTGCCGGGACTTCTGCTCTAATGTACGCCCACGACTTGCTCAAATCGCAACCCGACAAACGAGCTGCTGTGATTGCTCTGGAATCACCAACGAGTACTTTTCAGCTCGATGATTACAGCATGACCAACATGGTGAGTGCCGCCATTTTTGGCGATGGAGCTGCTTGCACGATTCTGGGTCCTGACGATAAAAAACTCTTGCCGAGAATTGTCGACCGGGCGATGTATCACTTCTTTGATGAATCGCGAATGATGGGTTTCGACCTGAAAAACTCCGGTTTGAAAATGGTGCTCGACCCGTCAGTTCCCGAAAAGATTGAGGAGCACTTCGATCGGATTTTGTTGCCTTTCCTGGAGCGAAATGATTTGAAGGTGGACGATGTGGAGCATTTTATTTTTCATCCCGGAGGAAAGAAAATCGTGAAGATGGTTGAGGAATTGCTGCATGCACGCGGCAAACACATCGATGTCACCAGGGAAGTGTTGCGGGTTTATGGAAACATGAGCAGCGCAACAGTTCTTTATGTTTTGGAAGAATACCTCGAAAACGTGAAAGTGAAAAAAGACGATTACGGATTGATGCTGAGTTTTGGTCCTGGCTTTTCCGCGCAGCGGTTGTTGTTGAAATGGGAGTGATTGAGTTATGAAAGTGTCAATTATGAATTACGCTTGCCGACCGTAGTGAAACGAAAGTTGGAATGCGTGCAGTTAGGGCAGATCTGTTTTGACTTATGCTTGCCCAGCGTAGAAGAACGAAGGTGGGAGTTGCTTGCAGCTACGGATGTTCTCGCAGAGCTCGCAGAGACTTCACGGAGAAGACAGAGAAATCTTGGTAGGTTGATCAGGAGGGTATTCAATTGTGAAAAACGCTAGGTGAGCTCGGTGCTTTTTTTCGGTGGTCTCTGTGAGAAACTCCAGCATTTCGGAGCACTTAGTTGCTTTTGGAGAAAGTCCCAGAGGGACGACATTTTGGTAGCCAATGACAGAGCCAACAACGAACAAGCTCCGGAGGAGCGACATAATGGTCTAACTTAAAAATGAAAACAAATAAAAATTGAATAAAAACAAAAATACCGCTATCATTCTCGGTGCCAGCAGCGGGATGGGTTTTGCATCCGCAAAGAAACTCGCCAGCGAAGGTTTTGACCTCGTGCTGGTGTATCGCAGCAGAAAGAGCGATGCCCGAAAAGTAGAGGAGGCTTTTGAGGATTGGCGCAGAGGTGGAATCGAAATTCGCAGTTTCAATGCCGATGCGCTCAAAGAAGAAAACATCAACTCCATTTTGGACGAGTTGTCAGAAGCTGGTGTGAAAGTCGATCTCATGCTTCACTCGCTGGCCAAAGGAAACTTAAAACCTATGGCACCCAAAAGTCAGGGCGAAAGTGTAGAAAACACGCTTTCGGAAGATGATTTTTCAATCACCATCAACGCCATGGCCGTGAGCTACTATTCCTGGGCGAAGGCGATTTTGAGTCGCAGTTTGTTTTCCGAAGATGCTTCACTTCTTGCGCTCACGAGCGAAGGTGCTCGAAAAGCCTGGCGGAATTACGGAGCTGTTGCTGCCGCCAAGAGTGCTCTCGAATCCATCAACAGAAATTTGGCGTTGGAGCTGGCGCCTCTCGGACTGAGAGCAAATGTTTTGCAACCTGGCATCACCGACACTCCGGCACTGCGAATGATTCCCGGCAGCGACAAGCTGATTGAAGGAAGCCTGAAAAGAAATCCCTATCACCGTCTGACAACACCGGAAGATGTGGCCAATGCCGTTTATCTTTTTTCGAAACCCGAATCAAAGTGGATCAACGGAGCGGTAATTCCGGTTGACGGAGGAGAAAACATTGCGTGAAATGAAAGATGTAAAAGAAAAAATACTGGAAATTCTTCCTTATGGTCCGCCATTTCGATTTGTGGACGAGCTGTTGAGAATTGATGAAAACAGCATCGAAGGAGTTTACACGTTCCGCGAAGACGAGCACTTTTATGCTGGTCATTTCAAAGATCGCCCGGTTACTCCCGGAGTGATTCTCACCGAGTGCATGGCACAAATTGGCGTAGCCTGCTTGGGAATTTACCTTTCTATGAATGACGAATCGATCTCCGAAAACGGTCAGCCTGCTTTTGCCTTCACCGAGTCGAAAGTAATGTTTGAAAATCCGGTTTACCCCGGTGAGAAGGTGCATGTGATTTCTAGAAAAAAATACTGGAGGCTCGGAAAACTGAACTGTCTGGTTGAACTCTACAATGAGAAAGAAGAGCGCGTTTGTGTGGGCGAGCTGAGTGGGATGGTGAAGATTTTACACCAGTAAGATGAATAATCGGGGGTATCAATTGATTCATTTGTGCGAAGGCCGGTTGTCGACTGAGTAAACTGAAGCTTCTGCGGAAGTTTAGCGGAGTCGAGACATGGCCAAGGAAGAATTGAAAATGAACCAGATAATAAAAAAATGAACAGAAGAGTTGTCGTCACAGGGCTGGGCGTTTGCGCGCCAAATGGAACTGGAGTTGAAGATTTCACCGGGGCTCTAAAAGCCGGGAGGAGTGGAATCACTTATTTCCCAGAATTGGAGGAACTGGACTTTCGGTGCCAGGTTGGCGGTGCGCCAAACCTTTCTGAAGAAATGCTGGACGCCAACTTTTCACCTCTCGAGCGAAAGCGCCTAAAAGCAAATGGCGTAATCTACGGTGTACTCGCTGCTCGTGAGGCCTGGCTTTCTGCCGGACTCGAAATTCCAGATGAAAAAGAGGGCCAAACCCACTGGGGCCGTGGAGCCGTTTTCGGTGCTGGCATCTCGGGAATTCAGACGCTGAGAGAAGCGATCTATAAAACCGATGACGTCAAGGTGAGAAAACTCGGCACTTCAACAGTCGAGCAAACCATGCCCAGCGGAATCAGTGCTTTCCTGAGCGGGAAATTTGGCCTCGGAAACTGGGTCACTACAAATGCCAGTGCCTGCAGCACCGGAACTGAATCGGTGATTCTGGCGACCGATCACATTCGAAGAGGAAGGGCGGAAATCATGATCGCGGGAAGTTGCGATGCCGGTGGACCTTACGTGTGGGGAGGTTTCGATGCCATGCGGGTTCTGAACGCAAAGCACAACGAGAGCCCCCAAACAGCAAGCCGACCGATGGCTGCAGACGCTGGAGGTTTTGTTCCCGGAAGTGGAGCAGGGGCATTAATTCTCGAATCGCTTGAATCAGCTCAAACCCGCGGAGCTAAAATCTACGCTGAAGTTCTCGGTGGACACCTCAACAGCGGTGGACAGAGAAATGGCGGAAGTATGACTGCGCCAAACGAAGAAGGAATTCAAAACTGCATTCGCGGAGCGCTGGCAGATGCGGAAATTGGAGCAAAGGAAATTGATTTGATTTCCGGTCACCTCACGGCTACCAAAGGCGATGTGGCTGAGGTGAAAAACTGGTCGGAAGCACTCGGCAGAAGTGGAGCCGACTTCCCTCGAATCAACGCGCTAAAATCGCTGATTGGCCATTGCCTCAGTGCAGCGGGATCCATAGAGAACGTAGCTGCCGTTCTTCAGTTGAGCCAGAACTTCTTGCATCCGAGCATCAATTGCGAAGAGGTTCACCCAGGGATCTCTGCCATTATTGACGAACAACGAATTGTACGTACATTCGAGGAGGCAGAAATTAATGTCGTGGCAAAGTCGAGCTTTGGCTTTGGCGATGTCAACTCATGTGTCATATTCAAAAAATACACTCCATGAACCGCGAGGAAATAACCAAAAAACTGAAAACCGTCATCGAGCCTTACGTGCAAAACAAGGAGGCTTTTGAAAATGTGAATGAGGACACCGACATGCTCCAGGACTTGCAGGTCAATTCTGCTCACCTGGTCGACATCATCCTCGACATGGAGGAAGAGTTTGACATCGAAATTGACGATGACACTGCCGAGAAAATGCTGACTGTGGGTGAGGCTATTGACGCTACCGAAAGACTGCTCAAAGAGAAATCATGATCGGCAATGACCTCGTTTACCTTCCCAACTGGAAGCGCAGGTCTGGAGATCGACTCAGCCGTTTCCGACAGAAAATCTACACCCAGCGGGAGAGAAACTGGATAGAAGCTGCAGACGATCCATTTCTTCTGGAGGCGAAGTTTTGGGCGGTGAAAGAGGCGGTTTATAAATCCTGGTTTAAGAAGTACAGGGAGCGTATTTTTAAACCGAAGTCTATTTCCATCGAGGCATTCAAGGTAAGTGAAGAGGAGTTTGTCTTTCAGGTTGAAATTGGAAACCTTCGATTCAAAAGTATTTGCCGAAAAGACGGTAATTACATCCATGCCACAGCAATTGAATTAAATGAAGATCTGGAGTTTTCCAGTTTGTACGAGAGCTATCAGTCCGCACCGAGAGCAATCAATTTCAAAAGCCAAAAAATCACTCTACAAAAAGACTCTTCACGTGTGCCTTACGGACTTTACAAAGGCCGAAAACTGGATGTTTCAATGTCTCACGATGGTGACCTGAGAGCTGTCGTTTGGCGAGTTTAGATATCCACTTCTGGCAGGCCGAGCTCCAGAATAATAATACCCGCAATAAGCCCGATGATGATAACTGTGTAGATGAAGGTGCTGATGGATCCGATAACGATCATTTCCCAGATCGCTCTTCCCCAGCTTTTCTTCATAAAACTTTTGTAAGAAATAATGTAGTAGATCGAAGACCCCACCATCAGGATGAGCGTCAGAATGGCTCCGTTGATGAAATAATCTAAAACCAGGATAAGTGAAATCAGATTAATAATGGAGTAGATGTAGGTGTGAAAAACCAGCATCTCAGCGTAGTTGTAGCCACTGCGCCTGTTGAAAAGCCATTGAAAAAACGCGATGATTGGGATGAAAATCCAGAAAATTAGGTTGAGAAACCGTCCCAGGAATTTTAAGTCCTGAACGATCTTGTCGTTGTCTATTTCTGAAGTAAATCCACTCATAAATTCACTACCTGACCTGGAAAAGCTGAGTACCAAAATGATCAGGGTAGTAGTTACCAGAAGTAGTCGGAAGGGCGGTGTGTAGTTAAACCGTCCAGTAGAAAGGTAATCAGAAACTGCCTTGCCCGGATTCTTAAAAAGCCGTTTGATCGTGAAAATTAAACCGCGCTCGAGATTGAAGGCATCAAAAATTGAAGCCACGAAATTGCCGAATGTGATTCGTTTTATTTTTCGCTTTTCAACGATTTCAATTTCGTCTTTTTGGTTAAAGTCGCGACTCATGTAGAAGAGTGTTTAACCTCTAAAAATAATGCATTGGAATTAAGCGTCATAAAAAAGAAAGAGCCCAACAATCAAGTTTGATCGAGGGCTCTTAAAAATCATTGGCGAACTTCTTTGAAGCAGCCAGTGGAAGATTCTGATTACATCTTCACAAATTGCTTTTTCACCGGGGCTTGCATGCCTTCGGCTGAGTATTCGAGAATGTACATTCCCTGGCTCAATTCGCTGGTGTTGATTTGCTTCACGTTCTCAACTTCTTTTACCAATCGGCCGGTTGCGCTAAAGATGCGAATGGTGTTTTTACCGAAGTCGGAAGTAGACAGAAACAGTTGATCAGAAGTCGGGTTTGGATACATGCTGAAGTTTTCAGCCGGATCCTGGAATTCTTTAACTCCAACAGTTGAGAATAGCGAAATGATGTTTTCACCAACTCTCTCACCGAGGAAAAGACCTTCGTCATTTCCAAACTGGTAGTGGATTCCGCCATACATTCTGGAGATTGCCGCTTCTTCGGCTGCGTGCCAGAAGTTTGTAAAGTAGCGCTCCTCACCGAATGTGCCGGCCCAGGTGTCGTCAGAAAAAGAGTAGTTGGGGCCAAAACGATAAGTGAGGATTTCTCCCATAGCACCACTTTGCGAAGAGTGACCACTCACGTATTCTGGAAATGGTGGTGTCGCCACTGTTGTTCCCCAGTTTTCATCGATGTGATCCTGAATGTAAGTGATCGGTCTAACGAGGTTGTGGATGTACTTCGAATTCCAGCAAGCCACAAATGCATCCGAAAGGCTCATTCCGAGCATGGCGTAGCAAACTGCAGCTTCTTCGAGCGTTGCACTGGTTTCTTCACAAACCTGTGTCATCAAACTAACGCTGTGTCCCGGAGGTGTGATGGTGTTGGCTCCATCTGCCCACCACTGAGCAATGTTCGCCTGATCCTCCGTGCAGTTGTTTACCGCATCATAAACCTGGAAGGCATAGGAGTAGAATTCACTTTCTTCATCAGTTGAAAATGCAGGTGGTGCTGGCGGAAGGTTTGACTCTTCGTTGTTTTGAGCAACGAATGTTCTCAATTGACCCCAGTAAGGCTGAAGAGCGCTTTGACCGTCTAACGGCTCCCAAAGTCCAGGACCTTCTGCCGGAGTAAAGTCATTTGGAAAGTTGGAAAACTGTCCTTCGTGACCTCCGTCTGTGGCAGAGTAATCGTAGATGGCATTGGCCACATCCACACCGAAATCAACGGATGCGTTGTAAATCGCAGTGCTTACTTCACCCGAAAACTGGTTGTTGTAATCATCACGAATTTGCTCAAGTTGAGCCTGGTGCGCAGGACTCAAATTAGAGAAAAGACTGTCAATGATAGATGCCATGGCGTTGTTTGCCACAGTGGGCCAGTGGTAATCCTGACCCGAAACTGGATCTGGTACTGAGTTGAGTTCGTTGGCCATTCCTTCCAGAGAACCGTACTCGGGCATTCCCGGCTGAACAGATTCGTAAAAAGTGAGACCGATATATCCAAAAGCGCGCGCAGTCACCGGTGGTGTAAAACCAGGGGTTACCGGGATAAACTCCAAAAGCGCATCATTGTAGTTGAGAACAACCTCAGCTGAATAATCTGAGGCATTTTGTGCAGTTGCGGACCACGACAGCACCGCTGCCGCAGCAAGAGTAAAGAGTTTTTTCATTGATTTTTGTTTAGTTGTTTGACGTATGATTTGTATGCCTACGAATATACTTCGCTAAAGCTCAAAGGTTGCCCAAAACTCCTAATTTTAACAACTCATTTACAGAATCTTATCCGAAGGAAGATGAAAACTCAGTTTGAGAAATACTTTTCTGAGCACCAACTGGTTAGCAAAAGCGATCGGGTTCTGCTGGCCGTTTCGGGCGGAGTAGATTCGATGGTGATGGCACAGCTTTTTATCGACAGCGAATTGGACTTCGGAATTGCTCATTGCAACTTTGGATTGAGAGGTGAGGAATCTGATCTGGATGCAGAACTGGTAGAGCAGTTTGCGGAAGAAAACGACATCGCTTTTAACAGCAATAAATTTGATGTGGCTAAAGCGAAAGCAAAATGGAAAGTGGGAACTCAGGAAGCTGCCAGAAGGCTTCGCTACGAGTGGTTCGAGAAGCTCTGTGAGCTCTTCGACTACTCAAAGATTGCCACGGCCCACCACCGCGATGATGCCGTAGAAACATTTCTCTTTAACCTTATTCGCGGAGGTGGCTATCGCGCCTGGTCTTCGATGTCTCCACAAAACGGAAAGGTCATCCGGCCATTGCTATGGGCTTCTAAAGAAGAGATTCGGGCGTTTTCAGAAACGGAGAAAGTCCCTTTCAGAGAAGATCAAACGAATTTTGAAAACAACTACTCTCGAAATGAACTGCGAAACCTCGTGATCCCCGAGCTGGAAAAAATAAAGCCCGGAGCTTCAAAACACATTGCAGAGGCTATCGATCATTTTGCAGAACTGAAACCAGCTATTGAAAATCATTTGGCTGGTCTGACAGAGAAACTCGTGCACACTGAAGGTGAAAAGTCTTATCTCGACCTAAAGCGCTGGAAGGATGTTCGCGAGAAAAGCGCTCTTTTGAAGCACCTGAGTGAAGGCTGGGGTCTGGAGCCGGTGCAGATCGATCAGGTGAAAGACCTTGCCGAAAGCCAGTCGGGAAAGTTTGTGGAGACGAATTCAGGAAAAATCTTCCGCGAGCGAGAGCATCTGGTTTTTGTTCCAAATCAGAATAACGAAATTGAAAGCCAGCAAATTGAGCGTGGACAGAGTTCAATCGATAAACCTCTGAAGTTGGAATTTTCGGAAGAGGCTGTTTCGAACGATTTTAAATCTGCTAATTCAAATCAGGCTTTCCTGGATCTCGACAATTTGACGTTTCCGCTCACTCTTCGACTCTGGCAGCAGGGCGATAAATTCCAACCACTGGGTATGAACGGTAAACAGAAAGTGAGTGATTTCCTGATACAGAAGAAAGTGCCGGTTTTTGAGAAAGACCGGGTTATGGTGATCGAGTCGGCAGGCGAAATTGCCTGGATTGTCGGCTTTCGGGTGGCACATCCTTTTAGGATCACGGAGAACACTGAACGCGTTTTTAGAGTTGAGATAAAGTAGAATTTCTGGAAAGCTGGAATTCTCTGGGTTTTTTCAGGCAAGAACCATTCTAAATTGACCGCCCAACCTGGGAAGATCGAGCGAATTCGTTAGCTTTGAGTAACCGAAAAAAGTAAGACTATGATAGCAAAAAAGATAGAAAAAGCGCTCAACGAGCAAGTGCTGATTGAAGCCGAATCATCGCAATTTTACCTGGCTATGGCGAGCTGGGCCGAGGTAGAGGGATACAACGGAGTAGCCCGTTTTCTCTACGTTCATTCTGACGAGGAACGCGAGCACATGCTTAAGTTGATCAAGTTTATCAACGAGCGTGGAGGACAGGCGAAAATTCCAAAACTCGATGAGCCGCCTGCGGAATTCAAAGGCATCCACGATATTTTCACAACCCTCTACGCACACGAAGTTCGCGTGACCAAAGCCATCAACAATGTGGTTGACATCTGCCTTTCTGAGAAGGATTACACCACGCACAATTTCATGCAGTGGTATGTTTCTGAGCAAATTGAAGAAGAAGGCCTGGCACGTACACTCGTGGACAAAGTGGAACTGATTGGAGACAATAAAAGTGGTCTCTACCTATTCGATCGCGACCTGGAGAGCATGAATGTTCCGATGATCGATCCGAGTTAAACTCAATATTTAAAGAGGAGGAATTTTAGTCCTTCAATAAATTTTAGAAAAGCACAACTGGCGGACGCTGGTTGTGCTTTTTTTCATTCAATACTACTTTTTCCCTTGGGAATACTTACCATAATGCCGCTCCTCTGGAGCTTTGTAAATTTGGAAAATGCCAATATCTACCAAAATGTCGTCCCACTGGGACTTTTCCCAGAAGCACCAAATTCCAAAAATCATGATCAAAACCGCACAGGCCCCATCACCTTGTCTCTACTTTATCTCGACACCCTCAGGTACTAGCCGGTAAAAGTTTAATAATGTATTAGCTTGAGCCTCCTCAATCCCCAAGTCACCTCAATCCCCCAATTACCTACTTCCCACGGTCATCAACTACTCACAAACCCGCAACCTTTCTATTTTACACACCAACAGGTTGATAAACAAATTCTCCTTTTCTCAGCCTGCGGAGCTCAAGAGTTATTTTTGTTAACTGCACAGAGAGTAACGCATCTTAACTTGTAAGATATTGATCAGAGGGCTTTGTATAACATTTTTGGCACTGGTGCTAGTTTCCTCGGGGGTTTCAAACTCTGAGGGAGATGACGCGCAGATTGACGAAGCCAACACTGTGGCCATGATCAAGGCAAACTATCTCTTTAACTTCTCGAAATACTCCGATTGGCCTGACGAATATAAATCGGGTAAATTCCACGTTGGAGTTTACGGTGACGAAAATGTCTTCGAAGAATTGCTGGACAAGTACGCCACCAAGTCGATCGGAAGTCAGATGCTCGAGGTTACACAGTTCGAGTCTGTGAGTGAGATAAAAAGGCCGCATGTACTCTTCGTTTCCAAGGAAAAACGAAAAGAACTTTCTGAACTCACCAAGAAGTTATCGAAGAAAAGCACAATGATCATATCCGATTTTTCGGGAGCTCTCGATGAAGGTGTCATGATCAACTTTGTGGTGCAGGAAGGCAACATTCGATTTGAAATAAATGAAAAGGAGGCGGACCAGCGGAAAATAATTCTCGGAGATAAGATTAAAAACTGGGCGATAAAATGAAAAGTGCAATCCTACATATCGCATTTTTGCTACTGATCGCATTTGGCGCTCAGGCTCAGTCTGATCTTGTGAAACAAGCCGCTCGCCAGTGCGAAGCAGGTGAGCTTTCGGAAGCGAGAGAAACCATTGAGGATGCTCTGCGAAACCCAGCTGTGGCAAAGGATCCATACGCCTGGTTTGTGAAAGGATATATTTTCAAAGAGATCTACAAGCAGCGCGACAATCGCGACAAGTATTCCGAAAACAGGGAGATTGCCGTGGCTTCAATCAAGCGGGCGGTGGAACTCGACAAAGAAGGAAAGTACGATGAGCTCATCGGGAAGGCGGCCAAGTTCCTGGCAGTGTCTTACTTCAACGATGCTGTTGATGCCACCTACAATCTCACTTACCAAAATCAAAACGAGCCGGAATATTTCTTCAAAAAGTACCGCTCCCTCTATCCGCTTTTTGATCCGGACAAGGATTACACTGCAGAGAAAATCGAACTTTACAAAGCACTCGGATCAGGCTATCGAAAGCTCTACGAAAGAAATCGCGAGCAAAATCAGATTTATATCGACAAGGCCATCGAGTACTACAAGAAAGTGCTTGAGATGGATCCCACGGACTACCAGGCTAACTACAACATCGCTATCAACTACTACAATCAGGGAGCTTATAAAATTCGCCAGGTGAACTACAACACCGAGATCTATGAGTTGATCATGATTCAGGACGAGAGCGTAAAACTCTTTAAGCAGTCACTTCCCTATATGCTGGAGGCCCATAGCCAGCGCCCCAACCGAAAGGAAACGCTAAAAGGATTGATGGCGATCTACAGAAGTTTGAGTGAGGAGCAGAAGTCGAATCAATACAAAAACCGATTGGAAGAGTTGATCAAGTCCGGTGAGATCCGCGATTGATCACTTCCGGAATTTCAACGCCAGCCATGAAGTTTAAGCTTTCTATATCTGGAAAAATAGCTCTCGGATTCGGCTTGTTCATAGCTGCAGTCGGCCTTGTCTTTTACCTCACCAACAAAACGCTTCAGGAAAGCCGGCAGATCAACGATCAAATCAACGAGGTTTATTCACCCTCGCTGAGGGCCATTGAAAACCTGCGCCACGAAGTTGCCCGATCGGTTATGCTGGCACGTCAGTGGGTTTACATCCAGTCGCGTGAAGACGAGCCCGAGAAAGCTGAGCTTCGCCACCTCGTCAACAAGACCATTCCCAGCCAAATCAACGAAATTGAAAAGTACTCCGAGAGCTGGACAGAGCAAGAACGAGAGCTCTTTCAAAGTGTAAAAGTGGAGATTGAGAATTTGTTTTTGATGTACGAAAACATCGAATACATGCTTCCCGATTTTGCGAGCTACGAAGATCCTCAAAATGTGATGCGCGCTGAGCTGCTCATGGAACAGGGCGAAGAAGTGCCGACTTTTCACAGCGAAATTCAGGAGGGACTTGGAGAGCTCATTCAGTTTCTTCAGAACAATGAGAAAAATATCCGCGATGACATGATCGGCAGCTTTGACACGCTGCAAATTTATCTGGTGAACATTTCTGCCTTCGTCATAATTTTCGGAGTGGTGATTGCCCTGATCACCATTCGCTCCATTGTGCGGCCGGTGAATCATCTCAAAAAGACGCTGCTTTACCTCGGTAAGGGAATGTATCCGCACAAACCCATGAAAGCTACCAACGATGAAATTGGAGAAATGACCATCGCTTTGAATCGGCTGGTGACTGGCTTGAACCGAACAAAGGAATTTTCTCAGCAGCTTGGAAATGGAAATTTTAATGCGCGCTATCAACCTCTCAGTGAGAGCGATGAGCTGGGACACGCCCTTTTGAAAATGCGCGACAGCCTGGCCGAAAACGAGCGGGTGCTGGAGTCGAAAGTTATTGAGCGAACCAACGAGGTGCTACACCAAAAAGAAGAGATCGAGAAGCAAAAAGAGCAGGTGACTGATCTTTACAAGGACCTCACCGACAGCATCAACTACGCAAAGCGAATCCAACAAACGATTCTTCCTACGGATGAGCAAATCAGCAACATGTTCCCAGAATCTTTTGTGCTCTACCGGCCGAGAGACATCGTTTCTGGAGATTTCTACTGGTTTAAGGATTTGGGCAAAAAGAAGATTTGGGCAGCCGTAGACTGCACCGGACACGGTGTTCCAGGAGCATTCATGAGCCTCGTTGGTCACAATGCCCTCAATCAGGTAACCAAGGTATTTACCCGGCCAGCATCAATCCTCAGTAACCTCAATCGCCTGGCTAGTGAAGCCCTGCGATTTGGCGAAGACAACTCAA
This sequence comes from Halocola ammonii, assembly GCF_049334165.1. NCBI lineage: Bacteria > Pseudomonadati > Bacteroidota > Flavobacteriia > Flavobacteriales > Halocolacceae > Halocola > Halocola ammonii. Next base: position 107,074 of record NZ_JBEGHD010000001.1, on the reverse strand, counting down.
CTGTAGCGCGCGATGGAATGGATCTGGCTATGTGTATGCTCGATACGGAGTCACTGAAACTTGAATGTGCCGGAGCACAAAATCCCATTTTTATTGTGCGAGGTGGCAAACTCAGGCAGTATCCCGGAGACAAGATGTCCATTGGCGACTTTGATGCTGACGCACCTGAATTCACCAATCACAGTATTCAGCTCAAGAAGGGCGACAACGTATACGTTTTTTCCGATGGCTTTGCTGACCAGTTTGGAGGAGAAAAGGGAAAGAAGTTTATGAAGAAACAGTTCCGTGAACTCATCCTGGAAATCTCAGACCTCCCAATGAAAGCTCAGGAAGATCGACTCATCGACTCGCTCCTCGACTGGAAGGGCGACTACGAACAGGTAGACGATATTCTGGTGATTGGCGTCCGCGTTTAGCTCGCGAAAACCGAACGGTTCATCACGTAAGTCTCCACGGGGTTCACGCACATCACAGGAATCTGATGTTCGTTGGTGATGATGCGCTGCTCATATTTTCCACCAATCATTCCCATCAAACTTTTCTCGTAGAGATTCATAATGCAAATCAGGTCTGCATTGCTTTCTTTGGCGTGGGCGATTACCGCTTTTGAGAAGCCACTCTCAGACTTTCCCTTGATCTTTACGGTGTACTTGATACCCTTTTCATTGAAGAATTCACGGGCAAAGTTGATGTTTCGTTCGAGTTGCTTTTTCAAGAACTCATCTTTCTCGTCTGGCGAAATCAGATGGATGCGAGATTTGAAATACTTTGCCATGTCGGAAACAATCTTGAGCTTTTGCTTGGTCTCTTTGCTGAGGTCAAGCGGCACCACAATGTCATCATAACCTTCCGGACCAATTCCCTTTTCCTGAACAACAATGAATGGAATTGAAGAGCTCGTTACAATTCTGATAGCGCGCCCACCGGTGATAAATTGCATTCCTCTAAGACCGTGAGTTCCCATGATCACCAGGTCAGCACCAATCTCAACTCCAACGTTGTCGATGTCTTCGTAAATCGATCCGATACGTGGAATAGTGTTTACTTCAACACCGTGATTTTCCTTAACCTGCTTCGCCAGTTCTGAAAGGATGTTTTGCGCTTCGGGCAAGTCCTTCTTATTGCCAACGATATGGAGAATGTAAATATCCGCATCGAGCGATTTGGCTGTCACCAGTGCGTGGTCGATAGCAGTGTTACCGATTTTCGAAAAATCTGTGGGAACTAATATTTTTCTTTTGCTCATGGCCTTGTTCTTGAGAAATTTACCGGGCAAAAATAAGGTAATATTTTCGGCTTACTCAATTGTTAAGCTACTATTGAGCCACAGTGGTAGTGGTCTCCTCAAATCACTCAATGCAAATAGTTCTCAGTGTCAGACAGTTCCCACAAAGCTTATCGAAGGTTGTCTTACACTTTTGCCAGAGAAGAGCACTTATATTTGAAGAACATTCATCGCAAGATGGGGTGCAGAATGAATCAATTATTCTATCTACAACTTACAACCCAACACCCTTAGGAATTGCGTGAGTTAAGCCTTCTTCGGTTCGCCCGGGGAAGGCTTTTTTATTTCCACGCCTTCACTACCAGCCCGGTTCCGGTTTTGTGTACCGAGTGGCTGTCGATGTAATTGAGCACAAAAGCGATTGGGTAAAAAATCAGGTAGTAGAAAGGCAAAATGATGAAGAAGACTTTCGAAAAGTTGAGCATCTTCATCGGCCACTTCATGGAAATGCGCCAGGAGATTTTACCCGGAGTCCCGTACGAGTAGTGCGCTTTAACTTTGGAGAATCCTGCTTTTTTCAGCTTTTCTTTGATTTCCTCCATGTTGTAGCCGTCTCTAACGTGCTCATCGATAAAGCTCTCTTCGGAATCTTCGTGAACGTCAGATCCACCCTGATCGGATGGAGTGGAGATCAAAAGCATGCCGCCTGGCTTCAGCGAGTGGCAGTAGTTTGTCATTGTTTTCACATCTTCTTCGATGTGCTCCATCACATCCACGCAAAGCACCAGGTCAAAAGCTTCTTCTTTTCTAAATTCCGTGAGGTCGCCTTTTTTAAAAACCACGTGCTTGCGGTCAATCGCCTGGAAAAATTTGTTGCAGTCGGAGACTTGCTCAGATTTCACGTCTACAGCCAAAATGCAGTAATTGCGGCTCATGTTGCTCATGTAGTAGGTGTACTGCCCAAAGCCGGCTCCGGCATCGAGAATATGCGCTTTCTCTGGGTAGTCTTTTGCCCATTTGCGAAGCTCGCGGTGAACATGCCATGCACGCAAAAGCAACAAGTCGAGGAGCTTGTAGAATGTCTTGCGAAGAAATGGAGATCTATTAAATACGTTTCCCAGTGAGCGTTTTATCGGATCGTACTGCATGAGGATTATTTTAACAGCTCGTTGATTTTCTGAGCGTAGTCGATAGAGTCGTCAATGTAAAATTGCAAGTCGGGAGTCAGGCGCAATTGCTTGCCAACTTCTTCACCGAGGTGTTTGCGGATGCGATTCTTCTCAGACTGCACTTTTTTGAGTGCTTCTTTTTTGTCTTTAACGGCCATAAAACTCAAGTAGACTTTTGCCAACTTGAGGTCGGGAGTGATGCGCACCTGCGTTACGGTGATAAACATTCCACCAAAGAGCATGTGGCTCTGTTGCTGGAAAATCACTGCCAGACTTTGCTTTATGACATTGGCTATTTTTTCCTGACGGATACTCGGCATAGTCGGCAAAAGTAGTAAGTTTTTACAAGTCTCAGTAAAGAAAGTCGTTGTACGGATATCGCTCCTGGTGAATTTCTTTCACTCGCTGGTAGAGCACATCGCGCAACTCGTCAATGTTGATCTTTTTCTCTGCCGAAATAAACACCACATCGTTGTCCTGAACGCGCGCCATCCACGATCTTTCCAGTTCTTCGAGCGAGTAGTTTTCCTTCGTTTTTGGAGTGAGGTCGTCCTCGTCTTTTGGCGTGTAAGTGAACGCATCAATTTTATTGAAAACCACAATCGTAGGTTTTCCAAGTGTACCAATGTCGCTCAGGGTTTCGTTCACCACGTTGTAGTGATCCTCAAAATTGGGATGAGAAATGTCCAGCACGTGCACCAGAATGTCGGCCTCGCGAGTTTCGTCAAGCGTGGATTTAAAAGACTCTATCAACTGAGTAGGCAGCTTGCGGATAAACCCAACAGTGTCGGAAACCAGGCAAGGAACATTTTGCAAAACCACTTTTCTCACCGTAGTGTCGAGCGTGGCGAAGAGTTTATTTTCGGCAAACACGTCCGATTTGCTCAGCAGATTCATCAGCGTTGATTTACCAACGTTGGTGTAACCCACCAGTGCAACTCGCACCATGGCTCCGCGATTTCCTCGCTGGGTCGCCATCTGCTTGTCGATTTTCTGCAACTGCTTTTTGAGGCCTGAGATTTTATCGCGAATAATCCGCCTGTCGGTCTCGATCTCCTTTTCACCGGGACCCTTCATTCCGATACCACCTTTTTGCTTTTGGAGGTGAGTCCACATGTTGGTGAGGCGTGGCAGAAGGTACTCGTACTGCGCAAGCTCCACCTGCGTTTTCGCATGGGCCGTTCTTGCTCGAGATGCAAAAATGTCAAGGATGAGGTTGTTGCGGTCGAGCACTTTCACATCCTTGAAAGAGCGCTCCACATTTCGTAGCTGCGTGGGCGAAAGCTCATCGTCAAAAATCACCATGTCGATTTTGTTCTCTTCAACATAGTCTTTTATTTCCTTGAGCTTCCCTGAGCCGATGAATGTTTTTGGATCGGGGTGCTCGAGTTTCTGCACGAATCGCTTCTGAGAAAGCGCATCGGCAGTCTCGGCCAAAAATGCCAACTCATCGAGGTACTCGTCTACTGCTTCACGCGATTGGCTGGAAGTGATCACTCCCACCAGCACACAGGTTTCTTGTATTTTTTCAGTTTCTATCAATCAGGAAGTTAATTTCGTTTTTACTCTGCAAAGGTAGCAAGGTAGTCGGCAACTGCCTCGATTTCGGTAGCAGAAAGTCTTTCTTCGAATGGAGGCATGCTGCCTTTGCCATAAGTGATAATGGCAATTCGTTTATCTTTTTCCAGTGTGCTTGTGGTAAGGTCGGGTGCTCCGGCAAGTTGTTTTTTACCGTCTTTCCCGTGGCACAATCCGCACTTGCGGTTGAAGATTTTCACTGCCTCTTCGGGAGTCACTTTTTGAGTTGGCTCTGCAGACGCCACATCGGAACCCTTGCTGCTGCCACAGCCACCGGCAAAGCCCACGAGCGCTACAATCGATACTGCCAGAATTGTTTGCTTCATAAAACTTAGAACCAACCTTTTCCTGCTCCCACCTCTCTGAAAGGCCATGGAATGGAAACCAAAACAATGATTAGCGCGATCAAAAACCACCATGCCATTTTCTTAAACTTTTTGCTGTCAACTCGGGTGCGCTTGGCGCTTGAGTAACCGATAGTGACAAAAGCAATGGCGATGATCATCCCGAGCATGTGTTCCACTGCGTAAAAGCGTGTCCATGAATCTGACATAGCATTTGCCATATCACTAAACGCTTGATGCCATCCTTTTAAAAAATAAAGCAACAGCCCGATCACCAACTGAAGGTGAAACGTGATGAGCGTGAAAAGTCCGAGTTTTTTATCGCCCGAAGTGAACGATTTGTTGCCGGCTGCACTGCTAAAAAACTTGATGACAGAAACAACGATCAGCACGAGTGCAATCCAGCGTAAAAGTGAGTGTAGGTGTAGGAGTCCGGTTTCCATTTTTTCTTTGTGTTTGGGTCAAATGTACAAACAAATGGGTGATTTCTTGGAGACGAGAATGCGGCTGGAACAGTGTGGCGTAGGCCGGTTGTCGAGCGGAGTCGAGACACAAGGGTGGAAATGGGAATGAGTATTTTCTAACTCAGAAAAATGAAATCAAAAAAAATCCCGATAGGAAGCAGTTCTAATTCTGCTTGCTACCGGGATTTAGTTTTATAGTCGATGGGGAATTTAAACCACTCCCTGGTCGATCATCGAGTCGGCTACTTTCACGAATCCGGCAATGTTAGCGCCTTTCACGTAGTTGATGTAACCGTTTTTATCTTTTCCATATTTCACACACGCTTCGTGGATGTCTTTCATGATGGTGTGAAGACGTTGGTCAACCTCTTCGCTGCTCCAGTTGTAGCGCAGGGAGTTTTGAGACATCTCCAGTCCCGAAGTGGCAACACCACCAGCGTTTGAGGCTTTACCGGGAGAGAAAAGAATTCGCGCCTCGTGGAATGCCTCAATGGCTTCCGGAGTGCACGGCATGTTGGCTCCTTCGGCAACGCAGATGCAGTTGTTTTCCAGAAGCGTTTTAGCTTCTTCACCGTCCAACTCGTTTTGAGTGGCACAAGGCAGAGCAATGTCGCATGGAATTCCCCATGGGCGCTTGCCTTCGAAATATTCAACACCATCGTGGGCATCGGCATATTCGCTGATGCGGCCTCTGCGGTTGTTTTTCAAATCCATGATCCAGTCGAGTTTCTGAAGCGAAATTCCTTCCGGGTCGTGGATGAATCCTTGCGAGTCTGACATCGTCACCACTTTGGCTCCCATCTGACAGGCTTTTTCAACTGCGAATTGCGCAACGTTTCCAGAACCCGAAACGCAAATGGTTTTACCTTTCAGGCTGTCGTTTTTAGTGTCGAGCATTTCCTGCGCGAAATAAACGCATCCGTAACCGGTAGCTTCAGGACGCATGAGCGATCCACCCCAGTTGATACCTTTTCCGGTGAGTACTCCGGTAAACTCGTTTCTCAATCTTTTGTACTGGCCAAACATGTAGCCAATTTCGCGGCCGCCAACACCGATATCACCCGCAGGCACGTCTGTGTTTGGACCGATGTGGCGCGAAAGTTCAGTCATGAAGCTCTGGCAAAAGCGCATCACTTCATTGTCCGATTTCCCTTTTGGGTTAAAGTCAGATCCACCTTTTCCGCCACCCATTGGAAGAGTGGTGAGGGCGTTTTTAAACACCTGCTCGAAGCCCAAAAACTTGAGAATGCTCAGGTTCACAGAAGGGTGAAAACGCAACCCGCCTTTGTAAGGCCCAATGGCTGAGTTGTACTCCACGCGGTAGCCGCGGTTCACCTGCACTTTTCCCTGGTCGTCTGTCCACGGCACACGGAAAGTGATGATTCTCTCGGGCTCGGCCATGCGCTCGAGCACCTTGGCTTTTTTGTATTTGTCTAAACCGTTTTCTTCAATAAAAGGGATCACCGTTTCGGCAACCTCTTCAACGGCTTGCAAAAACTCCGTTTCGTTCGGGTCTTTTGCTTTTACAGCCTCCATGAAGTCATCTATCTGAACTTGATATTTATGGGCCATTCTCTCTTTAGGATTTTAATGAATTGGGGGCAAATTTATGGGAATTTTTGGATTAAACGTACCCATTGAAAAGGGTGAGAAATAATACCGATAGCTCTGTTGTGAATCCCGAAAATGAAAGATCTTTCATGGCTTTTGTTGCACGCTTATAAAGAGGGCCGTTTAATATATCAGACTAGCCGCTGCTGATACTCAATTTATCTTTTTTCCTTGATGAAAAAAGAAAGAAAAAAATCAAGGCTGTGACCTCTACTCAAAATTTTGCTTTGTCTCAACTAACTACGACCGAGTGATCCTTGCGGCTTCTCGGTCTTCGTAAGTCTCGACTTTGAAAAATTTTTGCGCGAGCTCAAGGCCGGTCCCAAATCCTTCACCTATTTGAAATATAGTATTAAATTCTTCAGAGTTAGTTTACCTCACCACCACCTTCTCACTCTGCACTTTTGTGCCATCTTTCAAAAGCGAAAGCACGTACATGCCTTTTACTACATCGTCCATTCGCAGAAGGTAAGAAGTACCGCCTTCATCGGGGACAAAAGATTTAACGACCTGACCGCTGAGGTTGCGTAGCTGGAAGGAGAGACCCGAGAGATCTTTGACATCGGGTAGAAAAACAACCAGATTTTCAGACTGGCTCACTGGATTAGGCCCAACTTTAAAGCTGCCATACTTTTCAGTGAATTCTTCTACACCGATATGACAACCGGGAATGATACAACCGTATTCATCTGTTTTTACCACCCAGGTGTCGATACTCGAGTTTTCTTCTGATGGCCAGGTGCGACCACAAGCGGCAAAACCTCCATCTGAAGTTTCTATCACATCGCGGAAAAAACATTGGGTGTCATCGGCAAATGAATACTTGCGGTACCAAAGGCTGTCACCTTGCTGGTTGAGTTTGATGAGTAGTCCCCAACGGTGTGCAGTGTTTTCACTGAGCGCATATCTGTATCCACCGGCAATGATATTTCCATCCGACAATTCTTGTACTTTGGTAAGAACACTTTCAAAGTTGGCATCGCCATAAGTCTGCTCCCAAATTACCTCACCGTCTGAATCAAACTTGACAATGTAAGGCCAAAACCCAAACAACTCACCGGAAACAGGCTCATCTGTCTTCAAACAAGAAGAAAAAAGATAGTTGCCATCTGAGGTGCGGGTGACGTGGGCTCCACATTCGGTTTTGCAGGTGCCAAATTGTTCTCGCCAGATTTCATTCCCCTCAGAGTCCACTCTCATGATAATAGGATCAGAATCGTAAGCCAGATCTTCACAAACACCAAATGTGTCAAAGTCTGTTACTCGACCGCCAATAATGAAACCACCCTCATGTGCCTCTGTGCAGCTGTTGAAGCTGAGGTTTTCGCTACCTTCATTTGGATAAACTTTTTTCCAAACAAGCTCTAAGTCTTCGGAGATTTTCATTAGGTATCCACCAAGTAATTCATTAGGTGTGTCAAGAGAATTGCCATATATATAATAAAAATTATCGGCATTAATCACTCCGCTGCCTCCATTGGCAAGAGAATCAATGTAAGTGAAAGAGTTTTGTAGTTCACCACTGGAATTGAACAACATCAGCTTTGAGTTGGAGGAATTAGATACCCCAACTGTGTCAAAGCCATTTCCTATTGCGTAACTGTCATCCGAAACTTCAAAACCACTATTTGCCCAACCTGCAAACATTCTTGTACTATCATCCCCATATTCGTGCAGAAATAGCGAATTCCCTTCCCAATCTATTGTTCGAACACCTAAACGTGTAGAGACACCATCCGCAGCTCCTCCAGCATAAAATATGATATATCCATTTGCAGTCTCCTCAATATTGTATGCCTCTTCCAACAGTTCCCGGTCGAAGTGATCATACACCTTAGAAAAGGTTTGGGCACACGACCCCGACCCTAAAAGCGAAACCAGCAAAAAGACAAAAGCGGTAGCGATCAATTTGAACATGGAGAAAGTGATTAGTGGCACTAAGCTAAGGCTTTTCTGGTTTAAGGGCAACAGTCGACTATTTTGAAGGAAGAGCATGAAAACACAAAAAAAACCGCTAGAGATCCTGAAACAAGATCAGGACCACCAGCGGTTTAAAATTATTTGGGTGGCCGTTTGGCTACAGTCCCATCAAAACTTCTGCGGGGTTTTTGCCTCCGAAGATCATGCTCTCCGGGTTTTCAAGCATTTCTTTCACTTTCACCAAAAAGCTCACCGATTCTTTCCCATCGATGATGCGGTGGTCGTAGCTTAGGGCTACGTACATCATCGGCAGGATTTTCACTTCACCGTTCACGGCCATTGGTCGCTCCACAATGTTGTGCATTCCCAAAATGGCACTCTGCGGTGGGTTGATGATTGGTGTGCTCATCATCGAGCCAAACACTCCACCGTTGGTGATGGTGAAGGTTCCTCCGGTCATCTCATCAATGGTGATTTTACCATCGCGCGCTTTGATGGCCAGTCGCTTGATTTCGCTTTCGATTTCAGCCAGTGACATCTGCTCGGCATTGCGCATCACGGGAACCATCAGTCCTTTTGGCGTGCTCACTGCCACACCCACATCTGCGTAGTTGTGATAGATCACTTCTTTACCATCGATCTGGGCATTCACTGCCGGGAACTGATTCAGCGCTTCAGTCACCGCTTTGGTGAAGAAGGACATAAATCCGAGGCTAGTGCCGTGTGTTTCTTTAAATGTCTCTTTGTACTTGGAGCGCATGTCCATGATCGGCTGCATGTTCACCTCGTTGAAGGTGGTGAGCATGGCCGTTTCGTTTTTCACAGAAACCAGTCGCTCGGCAACTTTTCTGCGAAGCGAAGACATTTTCTTGCGCTCAGAATCGCGGGTTCCACCCCAGCCCTGGGCTGCATCACTGCTGATGCCTCCGGCCATGGCGTCAATCACGTCTTGTTTGGTGATGCGTCCACCTTTTCCGGTGCCTTTCACCTGGTCGGAAGAGATTCCCTCTTCGTCCATTTTTTTGCGAGCAGCTGGAGAAGGGTGCCCTTTAGCGTGACTATCCTCTTCCTCTTTCTCTTTGTCGTCCTTTTTGTCCTTGCTTTCAGACTTCGACTCTTTCTCTTCTTTCTTCTCCTCTTTTTTGTCGTCTTTGCTGTCCGACTTTTCTTCCTCCTTCTTCTCGTCTTTCGCTGCTTTGGCGTCTTGTTTTTTATCGTCCGAGCCTTTTGGCTTTTCCGCATCGGTGTTGATGAGGGCCACCACTTCGCCCACTTCTACAGTGTCGCCTTCTTCGGCTTTTAGGGTAATTGTCCCAGACTCTTCGGCAGGCAGTTCGAGTGTGGCTTTGTCGGAATCGACCTCGGCAATGGCCTGGTCTTTTTCTACGTAGTCACCGTCACTTACCAGCCATGTGGCTATTTCAACTTCCGAGATGGATTCTCCCGGACTCGGTACTTTCATTTCTATTTCTGGCATGTCGATCTTTTTGGTTTGACCTCCCGGCTCGTGGCCTCGTTGGAGATCTGTTGTCGCAAAATGCTATTATTTTTTATGATACTTTTTCTTTGGCGTAGGAGAACAACTTGTCGAGCAGTGCACGGTGGCGCTTCTCGTGTACGATGGTGCTTCCAGCTGCCGGACTTCCGGAGGCTTTTCTGGAAATCAAATCCAGGTTGACCTTGCGGAAAGTGCGGAGGATGTAGCCCCAGGCGCCCATGTTTTCAGGTTCTTCCTGAATCCAAATGTAATTTTTCGCCTTGTCGTACTTATCGAGAATCTTGTCGATTTGCTTCTCCGGGAACGGATAAAGCTGCTCGAGGCGCACCACTGCGATGTTTTCTCCAGACTCTTTCTTTTCTCTTTCTTCGAGGATGTCGTAGTAGATTTTCCCAGAGCAGAAAGCAATCGTGTCCACGTCTCCTTTTTTCACATTCGGATCGTCCAGCACTTCCTGGAATCTGCCCTCGGCCATCTCTTCGATTTTCGAAGTTGCTTTGGCGTAGCGGAGCAATTTCTTTGGAGTGAAAACGATCAGCGGCTTGCGGAACTCGCGGTGTAGCTGCCTTCTCAAAAGGTGGAAGTAGTTTGCCGGAGTGGTAGCGTTGGCCACCTGCATGTTGTTTTCAGCGCAAAGCGTGAGGTAGCGCTCCATGCGACCACTCGAGTGCTCAGAGCCCATTCCCTCGTAGCCGTGAGGCAACAGCATCACCAATCCATTCATGGTGCGCCACTTATCTTCAGCAGAGCTCAGGAACTGGTCGATAATGATTTGCGCTCCGTTGTTGAAGTCACCAAACTGCGCTTCCCAAATCGTTAGTCCGTTTGGAGTGGCAAAAGCGTAACCGTAGTCGAACCCGACAACACCGTACTCGCTTAGGAGTGAGTTGTAGATCGTCATTTCGGCTTGCTTGTCGGCAATGTGGTTGAGCGGAATGATTTCTTCCTCGTCTTCGGTTTTCACCACAGCGTGGCGGTGAGAGAAGGTCCCACGCTCCACATCCTGACCGGAAATCCGCACCGGGAAGCCTTCTTCCAGGAGCGTGGCGTAGGCGAGCATTTCGCCCATTCCCCAGTCGAGCTTGTTGTTGTCGAGCATTTTTGTGCGCTCTTTGAAAAGCTTCTCAACTTTTCTAAACCACTTTTTGCCTTCTGGCAGAGAGCTCATTTTCTTTCCGAGCTCTATGAGTTTTTTCTTGTCGTAGCTTGTATCTGGCGATTCGTCAAAAGCATCGTCATCAGCTTTTTTCAAATCTTTCCATGTTTCCTCGAGGAAGTGCTTCACGTAGTTGTTCTCGATCTTTTTGCTCTTCTCAAATCGGTCGTCAAGCATTTTCTCAAACTCCGACTTCATTTCATCGGCCTGATCTTCAGTGAGAATTCCCTCTTCGATAAGTTGATTTTTGTAGATCTCTCGCAAGTCGGGGTGCTGCGAAATGGCTTTGTAAAGCTGCGGCTGAGTGAACTTCGGCTCGTCACCTTCGTTGTGGCCGTATTTTCTGTAGCCGAGCAAATCGATAAACACATCGCGGTTGTACTTCAGACGGTACTCAAGCGCCATGTTGACTGTTTGGATCACGGCTTCCACATCGTCACCATTTACGTGGAACACAGGGCAAAGTGTGGTTTTACCAACATCTGTGCAGTAGGTGCTCGAGCGTCCATCGAGGTAGTTGGTGGTGAAGCCAATCTGGTTGTTCACCACAATGTGGATAGTTCCACCGGTTCGGTAGCCATCGAGCTGTGCCATTTGCACCACTTCGTAGACCACTCCCTGCGCTGCAATTGCCGCATCACCGTGGATGAGGATCGGAACAATTTTGTTCTCGTCTTTGAGGTAGTTGTCGATTTTTGCTCTCGTCAAACCTTCCACAACCGGATCCACCGCTTCGAGGTGAGAAGGGTTGGGGGAGAGGGTAAGGTGAACGTCAGCTCCTTTGTCGGACTTCACCGTGTTGGAGTAGCCGAGGTGGTATTTCACATCGCCATCGAACACATCGTCTTTGTACTCTCGTCCTTCGAATTCTGCAAAGAGTTCTTCGTAAGGCTTTCCAAAAATATGAGCCAGAGCGTTGAGGCGACCGCGGTGGGCCATTCCCATTACGAATTCCTCAACTCCGTTGGCAGATGCTTTTTCGATAAGCGAGTCCAACGCTGGAATCAACGCTTCGCCACCTTCAATGGAAAATCTCTTTTGTCCCACAAACTTTCGCTGCAGATATTGCTCGAAAAGCGTGGTGCGGCTCAACTTTTTGTAGATGTCGAGCTTTTCCTCTTTGGTAAATTTCTTCAGGTTGTTTTCCTCGAGCTTGTGCTGAATCCACTTGAGTCTTTCGGGATCGCGGATGTACATGTACTCCACACCAATCGACTGGCAGTAAGTGTGCTTTAGGTGCTCAATAATTTCTTTGAGCGTGGCTCTTCCAATTCCGATTTCCTGACCAGCCTGAAACGTTTCGTCCAGGTCGGATTCTTCGAGGCCAAAGTTTTCGATGTCGAGTGTGGGAGAGTATTTTCTTCTCTCGCGCACCGGGTTGGTTTTGGTGAACAGGTGGCCGCGATTGCGGTATCCGTTGATCAGGTTGATTACCTTAAACTCCCTGTGGAGATCTTCAGGAAGTTCCTGCTCTCCGTCTTTTTCAAATTCTGTTCTGTGAAACTCAAACCCTTCAAAAAACTTGCGCCAGCCAAAATCGACTGACTCAGGATTTTCCTTAAACTTTTGATAGAGGTCGTCTATCGCTGTGACGTCTGCGTTACTCAGATAAGAGTAGTTGTCCATTATGTTGTGGGATGCGTTAAAATTCGAATTACAAAATTACAAAGTCTGCGGAGTTTATAAACCACAATTTGTCGTGAAGTGTTCATCATTTAACTAATGTTGGAAAGCTAAACGATGGCTTTCCTCGGTCAGGGGCTGTAGCGCTCTCTCAGGATTACTTTTTTCATTTCTCTTTGAATGATTTGAAAAGCGAGTTGGCCGTGGATATCAGGCCCTTCGGCTCCGGTGAGAATGGCTCCGAGGTGGGCTTCGGAAAGATCGATTCGGTAGAGGATTTGACTCAGCTTGGCTCTGTTTTCTTCGGTGAGCTGTTCGAGCGCTGCTTTCAGTTTTTGAAAAAGCGAGTCGAGGGTTTCACTTTCGTCAAAGGGAATGCCCACGGAAAAAGTGCTAAAGTCTTTTTCGATTTGCCGCTGGGTTTTGGCAAGGAGATTTTTTGAGTCTCCGGCTTTTTTGATCTCAGAGACAAGAGGAGTAAGGTCTGTGTTTTTACCGGGGTCTTCGTCCATCTTAGCTTTCTCGGATCATGAGTTTTTCGGCAAAGAGCTGAAGTTCGATTTTGCGCTCCTCTTCGAGTTTAATTGAGTTGAGGTGAGTGATGGCTTCCGCGAAATACATTTCCGATTTTTCAATCAGCTCGTGATCTACGCGCAGGTCTCTAAAAATTTTGATGGTCTTTTCGACTTTCTCTTTTTGGTCAGAATTGTTGCCGTTGAGCTCGTTGAGTTTTTTCAGCTGGTCGGGCGATGCTTTTTGTCTGGCTCGCAAAAGGAGGTAGGTTTTTTTGTCGGATAGGATGTCGCCTCCGGTTTGTTTTCCGACTTTGTCTTCTTCGCCAAACACATCGAGATAATCGTCACGAAGTTGAAAAGCCATCCCGATTTTTTCTCCGAAGAAATAAGCGTGTTCCTGATCTCTTTTGGAAGCACCGGCAATGATGGCTCCGATTTTTAGAGCTGCAGCTACAAGAACACTGGTTTTCAGCCTGATCATTTCGAGGTACTCGTGGATGGCAACGTCATCCCGATTTTCAAAATCCATGTCCATCTGCTGGCCCTCGCACACTGCGATTGCCGTTTCGCTGAACACTTCGAGCACGGGTTTCAATTGCTTGTCGGGCGTCTCGGTGATCAGCTGGTAAGCCTGCACCATCATGGCGTCTCCACTGAGAATGGCCGCGTTTGTGTCCCACTTTTTGTGAACACTTTTCTTGCCCCTTCGCATGGGAGCCTCGTCCATGATGTCGTCATGCATCAGGGTGAAGTTGTGAAACACTTCTATGGCCAGAGCCGGCTTCAGCGCTTTTTGAACATCTCCACCAAAAAGATCGCAGGCCATGAGCAAGAGTGCAGGACGCATCCGCTTTCCACCAATGTTCATGATGTAATTGATGGGCTCGTAGAGTTCGCCTTTGCCATTTTCTGCAGTAAACTCTTCGATGGCTTCAACGATTAGATGCTGACACTGCGAGAGCGACTTCATGGAGTGTTCGATTTCCTGTTTCAAATTTGTGCGTTTTTACGTTGCTTACCTTTCGGTTTTTAACTGCTGCAACAGATAATCGCCATAGCCACTTTTAACCAGTGGTTTTGCCAGTGCTTCAAACTGAGCATCATCGATGTAGCCCATTCTCCAGGCGATTTCTTCGATGGCTCCAATTTTCAGTCCCTGCCTATCTTCAATCACCTGCACGTACTGGCTGGCCTGCATCAAAGACGGGAATGTGCCGGTGTCCAACCAGGCCGTTCCACGGTCGAGCTTCGACACCTGGAGTTTACCCTGCTCTAGGTAAGCCCTGTTGATGTCGGTGATCTCGTACTCACCGCGAGCACTCGGCTTCAGGTTTTTAGCGATCTCTATCACATTGTTGTCATAGAAATACAATCCAGGAACCGCGTAGTTCGATTTGGGGTTTTTCGGCTTTTCTTCAATAGAAATGGCCTTTTGGTTTTTGTCGAACTCCACCACACCGTAGCGCTCGGGGTCTGACACGTGGTAGGCGTAAACCATTCCACCGTCTACATCGGTGTTGTCGCGGAGAATTTTTCCAAATCCTTTGCCATAAAAAATGTTGTCACCGAGAACTAAAGCTACTTTGTCGTCACCAATAAATTCTTCGCCAAGTGTGAAGGCCTGAGCGAGTCCTTTTGGCTCCGGTTGCTCCTTGTAAGAAATGGAACACCCGATTTGCGACCCATCACCCAGAAGGTGTTTAAACCCAGGCAAATCGTGTGGAGTTGAAATGATCAGGATCTCGCGAATACCAGAAATAAGCAAGGTCGAAAGTGGGTAGTAGATCATCGGCTTGTCGTAAACCGGCATGAGTTGTTTGCTTACCGCTTTGGTGAGTGGATAAAGTCGTGTGCCGGATCCACCGGCCAGAATAATTCCTTTCATGATTTGTAGTTTTCGGTGTTCTACTAAGTCTGGTCGTTATCTCTTTTGTCGATCTCGCGCTGGCCTTTTATCTCCAATTCGTCAAGATCAATGTCTTCTTCCTCATCGATAATTTCGAGCATCGGCTCGCTGAAAGTTCTGGTTGTGATGGCTCTGTCGAGTGACATCAAAAGTGATGGTAGCAGCACAAGGTTGGTGAACATTGCCACCAGGAGAGTAACCGAAACGAGCACACCCAGTGCGGCAGTTCCTTCAAATTCGGATGCTACAAATATTCCAAATCCGAAGAACAACACGATGGAAGTGTAGAGCATGCTAATTCCTGTTTCGCGAACAGCACGCAACACAGACTCTCCAATGGTCCAGTGCGAGTGGTCGAGCTCCTGTCGATATTTGGCCAGGAAGTGAATCGTGTCATCCACAGAAATTCCAAAGGCGATAGAGAAAACGAGAATAGTACTCGGCTTGATGGTGATTCCCGTGAAGCCCATAATGGCCGCAGTGATGATCAGCGGAATCATGTTTGGCAAAAGCGAAATTAAAACCATTCGCGCTGAGCGGAAGAGGAAAGACATGATCAAAGCGATGATCACGATGGCAATCATCAAACTGATGAAAAGATTCTTGACCATGTAGGTCGTTCCTTCCAAAAAGACGATGCTCGTCCCGGTGATGGTGATGTCGTATTTGTCTGGAGGGAAAATCTTATCAATCTTGGGTTTGAGGTCGTTCATCAGCTTCTCCATTTCGAGAGTGCCGATATCGGCTACCTGTGCAGTAACTCTGGTGACCTGTTTGGAAGAATCCATGAACATTTTTTCGATGCCCTGCGTTCGGTAGTCGCCACGGATGTAGGGGCCAATGAAGCTCTGCTCGTTTCTGTTGATCAGCGCGTAGCGATTGGGTGCTCCGTTATAAAAAGCCTGTTTGGCGAATTTTGAAGCGTCTGCAATTGAGAGTGATTTCGAAAACTGCGGATATTCGGCCAACAGCTCCTGAAGCTTCTCAATTCGTCTCAGGTTCGCATCGTTGGTGATGGCATTTTTC
Source organism: Halocola ammonii (assembly GCF_049334165.1). NCBI lineage: Bacteria > Pseudomonadati > Bacteroidota > Flavobacteriia > Flavobacteriales > Halocolacceae > Halocola > Halocola ammonii. The sequence goes on along the minus strand of NZ_JBEGHD010000001.1, from coordinate 91,039 downwards.
CTTTTCGTATCGATCAGGATTTCAAAAGGCATCACACCGTTGAAATTCTTTTCAAAAAACTTGAGGTCTACAATTACCGAGCTGTCATCGGGCAAATCGTCTACCACGTTTCCGGTAGTTTGCACGAGCGTGACACCGTAAATGCCCAGACCCAAAACCAGAACAGTTCCAATGTAGACTGCTCTGCGGTGGTGCGTCACAATCTTTTGGAGTTGCTCGATTACATGGTAAAGCCATCTGCGGTCGAGGTGGCGAACGTGCTTTCTTTTTGGTGGCTTCAAATAGCTGAACACGATCGGGATGATGATCAGCGAAATGATGAAGACGCACATGATGTTGATGGCCGCAATCAGGCCAAATTCGCGCAAGATCTGACTGTGGGTAAACATGAACGTGGCAAAACCGAGAGCCGTGGTCATGTTCGTCAAAAATGTAGCGTTCCCTACCTTGTAAATCACACGAGAAAGCGATCGCATTTGGTTCCCATGCTTTTTGTATTCGGAGTGATATTTATTCAGCAGGTAAATACAATTGGGGATCCCGATAACGATCATCAGCGGAGGGATCAATCCCATCAACATGGTGAGTGGATAATCGAAAATGGCGATCATCCCCATCGACCAGATTACGCCAACACAAACTACCAGTAGGCACGTCACCATCACCCGGAAGTTTCTGAAAAAGAGCAACAGCAAAATGGAGGTGACAATGGCAGCGAGAATAACAAAGAACTGCAGTTCCCCCTTAATCTTTTGCATCATCTCCGTTCGGATGTACGGCAATCCAGAAACGTGAGTGTTGATACCGGTCTCTTTTTCAAATAGCTTAATCCGCTCTTGGATTTGCTCTACGGAATTTCCGCGATCTTCGGAGTTGAAGAGTTGCGAGTTGACAAACACCATCATGAGGCTGGCGTGAGTCGTATCCTGAAAGAGGAGACCTTTGTAGAAAGGCAGGTCGTAAAGAACGTTTTTGATGGAGTCGACTTCCTGTTGGTCTTCAGGTGGTCCGCTCACAATCTTGTTGAATTCGAACTTTCTTTCTTCTGTGTTTTTTACCAGATTATAACTGTGAGCTACTGAAAAGACGGAGTCCACAGCTGACTTCGAAATGGTGATCGCTTTTTGGTCGACAACTGTGTCTTTTTCGACACTAATTTTTTTGAGATCGTTGCCCAACTCGTGCCACTCCCGAAAATTATTGACATCCCAAAGAGAGGAGTCATTGACACCGACAACAATCACATTTCCGTCCTCCGAGAAAGTTTCCAGAAAGTTTTGATACTCTACATAAGTGCTGTCAGTTTTGGGCAGGAGCCCTCCAAACTGGTAGCTCATTCTCACTCCTGTAGCTTGCCATGCCATGAATGCCGTGAGCAGTAGCATACCTATGATCAGAAAGAGTCGGTAGCGTAGAATGAAGCTGGATATTCTCTCCCACATTTGATTTTTCGCTTATGTATCTGGATCTGGGAATTGAAAACCTAAAAAATCGAGCTCTGTTCAGTGTTTTCAGGCCTTTCCCGGATGCACTTTTTCGGTGGATATTTTAATAGACGGCAAAGAAACAAAATAAGACGGACACAAGTTTAGGTGAAGGGTCAAAGAGTTTTGATGGCGGGAGATTTTCAAGGAAAGATAACTTCCCTTTCATCTCCGCTTTGTTTCATAACTTTGGCGCCCAGAAAAAATTCGCAACAAATTTATCATGAGCAAATACGATGTAGCCGTTATCGGCTCGGGCCCCGGAGGATATGTAGCCGCCATTCGCTGTGCGCAGTTGGGCATGAAAACAGCCATTATAGAACGTTACAGCACCCTCGGTGGGACGTGCCTCAACGTAGGATGCATTCCATCCAAAGCACTGCTCGACTCTTCTGAGCAATATCACGATGTGCATGCCAAGTTCGAAAGTCACGGAATTCAGGTGAAGGATGTGAAGATCGACTTCAAGCAAATGATAAAGCGCAAGAGCGAGGTGGTAGAGCAAACGACCAACGGCATCGACTACCTGATGAAAAAGAATAAAATCGATGTTATTGAGGGTCACGGCACTTTTAAAGATAAAAACACGATTGAAGTTAAAGGTGACAAAAACACAACTGTAGAAGCGGAAAAAATCATAATCGCTACTGGTTCAAAGCCGGCTTCACTGCCTTTCATCGAAATTGACAAAAAGCGAATCATTACTTCTACTGAAGCGCTGGTGTTGGATAAAATTCCAAAGCACATGGTAATTATCGGTGGTGGAATTATCGGCCTTGAGCTGGGTTCTGTTTACGCCCGCCTCGGTGCCGATGTGAGTGTGGTTGAATACATGGACCGCATTATTCCGACCATGGACAGCACTATGAGCAAAGAATTGCAAAAGTCACTCAAGAAGTTGGGCATTAAATTTTATCTAAAACACAAGGTGAAAGAGGTGAAATCTACTTCGCGCCAGGTAACGGTGAAAGCAGATGATAAAAATGGAGAAGAAATTTCTCTGAAAGGAGATTACTGCCTGGTTGCCGTTGGTCGCAGACCTTACACCGACAACCTCGGTCTCGATAAAGTTGGTATCGAAACTGACGACAAGGGAAGAATCCCAACTGATGATAAACTGAAAACCAAGGTAGACAACATCTACGCAATTGGCGATGTGGTAAAGGGAGCAATGCTCGCCCACAAAGCCGAAGAAGAAGGAATGTTTGTGGCTGAAGTGATGTCAGGACAAAAGCCGCATATCAACTACAACCTGATTCCGGGAGTGGTTTACACCTGGCCAGAAGTGGCGTCAGTGGGCTACACCGAAGAGGAGCTCAAGGAAAATGACACACCTTACAAAACCGGAGCGTTTCCTTTCAAAGCAAGCGGCCGCGCTCGTGCCAGCATGGACACGGATGGAACTGTAAAAGTCTTGGCTCACAAAGAAACCGATGAAATCCTCGGGGTTCACATGTGCGGGCCAAGAGCTGCAGACATGATTGCAGAGGCCGTGGTGGCGATGGAATACCGCGCAAGTGCAGAGGATGTAGCACGTATGAGCCACGCTCACCCGACTTACACTGAGGCGTTTAAAGAGGCCGCGTTGGCTGCCACCGAGAACAGAGCGATCCACGTGTAAACAAAAACGTACAAATTGGTTTTTATCCTCTGACAAAAAAGGCGAAGAACGATTATTTGAACTTATGGAAAAGAAAGTCGGAGTGCTGCTTATTAACCTGGGAACGCCAGACAGTCCAAAGGTTGGCGATGTGAGGAAGTATCTTGCGGAATTTTTGAATGACCCGCGAGTGATCGATATTCCATGGGTGCCACGCAAACTGTTGGTGAACGGAATCATCGTGCCGTTTAGAGCTCCAAAGTCAGCCAAAATCTACAGGGAGCTTTGGGAAATTGCCGGAGGTTCTCCTCTTCTGGTTCACGGTGAGGAGCTTAAAAAGCAGTTGCAGGGAATGTTGCCTTCAAACTTCACGGTTGAGTTGGCCATGCGCTACGGTAACCCGAGTTTGAATGACGTCCTCGACAGGATGAACAAAGCGAATTACGACAAAGTCATTCTATTCCCGCTTTTCCCTCAATACGCGAGTGCTTCGAGTGGCTCGGCTGTCGAAAAAGCCCTGAGGTTGATTAAAGAATGGTATGTAATTCCGGAGGTGACTGCCATCGGTCAGTTTTATAATCGCAAGGGTTACATTGATACAGTAGTTGAAAGAGCGAAAAAGTACAACCTCGAGGATTACGATCACATTCTGTTTAGCTACCACGGGCTTCCTGTTAGGCAGGTCGATAAGGTTTACGAAGATCGCAGGTGCTCCAACCACAATTGCGAAAGCGAGATCAACGAAGAGAATACGCATTGTTATAAAGCAACGAGCTATGCCACAACTCGCTTGATTGCATCTGAGCTGGGTCTCAGAGAAGATCAGTACACCACTTGTTTTCAGTCGCGACTTGATAAAAAGTGGCTCGAACCTTTCTCCGACAAGGTGGTGATCGAGAGAGCCAAAAAGGGCGACAAGAAACTACTTGTTTTCTCACCAGCTTTTGTGGCCGACTGCCTCGAAACGCTTATTGAGATTGGCGATGAGTACCAGGAGATTTTCGAAGAACACGGTGGCGAAAAAGTGCAGCTCGTGGAAAGCCTAAACACACATCCACGCTGGGTAGAAACCTGCAAAGAAATGATTCTCGAAAGAGCGGGGATGGAAGTGGAACAGCCATGAAATTTTCTTTTTGGCCAGCGCTAAAGAGCAAACGATGGGAAAAAGTGATGCTGCTCAACAGCAACTCACAAGACAACCGTTGGATGCTTGCACTGGGCGAAAAGCGATCGGTTACACTCACCGCGGACGATCAACCGTTCGAAAAACTCGAAGCATTTCAGAAAGAGAAAAAATCCTGGCTTTTTGGTCACCTCAGCTACGACCTAAAAAATGCAGTAGAGGATTTATCGACCAAAGCAGCAAGTCCGCTGGAATTCCCCGACCTTCATTTTTTCGAACCCGAAATTGTTGTAGAACACCGCGATGGGGAGCTTAATTTTCACACCGGCAAAATCCACCGGACTGAAATTGAGGAGCTGTTACAGTCTACTTTCAATTTTGAGAAAGAGGGTGAGGTGATTCTGAGAAATCGCATTTCCAGGAAAGAATACATTGAATCGATCAACCGGATTTTGAAGCACATCCAGCTCGGAGATGTCTACGAGATGAACTTTTGTCAGGAGTTTTTTGCGGAGAATGTCAAAATTGACCCGGCTACGGTTTATCATCGATTGAATGGTTTTTCCGAAGCTCCGTTTTCAGCTTTTTACAAACTCGATGATCAGTTTTTGATCTCCGCCAGTCCCGAGCGTTTTCTCAAAAAAGAGAAAAACAAAATCATTTCGCAGCCCATCAAGGGAACTACAAAGCGAGGTAAAGATGAAGCTGAAGACAGCGAACTAAGGGAGCAACTTCAAAACGACCCAAAAGAGCGAGCTGAAAATGTGATGATCACCGATCTGGTGCGAAACGACTTGTCTCGGTTTGCCGGAAAAGGCTCGGTAAAAGTGGATGAGTTGTGCGGAATTCACTCGTTCAAAACTGTCCATCAGATGATCTCCACTGTCAGTTGCGAGGTGTCTGAGAAAGTGGGTTTAGCCAAAATCCTGCGAAGCACTTTTCCCATGGGTTCGATGACCGGAGCGCCAAAGGTCAGTTCCATGCAATTGATTGAGCGCTACGAAAACATGAAGCGCGGACTTTACTCCGGTTCCGTTGGTTACATTACTCCCGATGGTGACTTCGACTTCAACGTGGTGATCAGAAGTTTGCAGTTTAACTCTGCGAATCACTACCTCTCTGCCATGGTAGGCGGAGCCATCACCTCTGGTTCAATCCCGGAAAAAGAATACGAAGAGTGCTTGCTGAAGGCGGAGGCTTTGAGGAAGGCCTTGGTCCTTAGTTAGAAGTGATCCCCGATAGAATCGAAAACTCACTTGTTGCGCCACAATGTCAGCCAAAAATCTACGGCACTGTTTTGGTGTAAATTCGGGCGCTGCAAACGAAGGCGCAAATCTGCTTTCATCTTAAGATAAACCCCTACTTTTGTGGCTGCCCGGGTGAGCAATTAGCGTTGAAGAACCGCGTTGAGGAAACGAATTGAAGCCCACACTAACAGATACGAAAAGACAATACTCACACTACAGAAATGATTGGATCAGTTACGAAGATTCTCAAAAAAGTTTTTGGGGATAAGCACGAAAAAGATATTGCGGCAATTCAACCAATTGTCGATCAAATAAATGAGCATTTCGAATCTTTTTCATCCATTTCTCTCGATGAACTTAGAGGGAAATCGGATGAGCTTCGGAAGCGAATAAAGGATCACATCAGCGAGGAAGAGGCCGAAATTGAGCAGCTCAAAAAAGAGGTGAACGAAACGCCCAACATGGACATCGACTCCAAAGAGGGCATCTACGATCGAATCGATAAAATCGAAGCAGACATCGATAAAAAACTCGAGAAATTTCTCGAAGAAGTTCTCCCCGAAGCTTTCGCAATCGTAAAAGAAACGGCTCGAAGATTTAAAGAAAACGAAACTCTCGAAGTGTCTGCCACTGACTTCGACCGCGAACTTGCAACGCAAAGAGACTCAATCGAAATTTCCGGTGACAAGGCCATTTGGCAAAACTCTTGGGTAGCAGCCGGAAACACCATTACCTGGGATATGCTCCACTACGATGTTCAGCTGATTGGTGGAGTGGCACTTCACCGTGGAAAAGTCGCAGAGATGCAAACGGGTGAGGGTAAAACTCTCGTTTCAACACTTCCGGTATTCCTGAATGCACTCACCGGCCGCGGAGTTCACCTTGTAACGGTGAACAACTACCTCGCAAAACGAGATAGCGAGTGGATGGGGCCAATTCACGAGTTTCACGGTCTTTCTGTGGACTGTATCGACAAGCATCAGCCTAATTCAGAAGAGCGAAGAAGGGCCTACAAGTGCGATGTAATCTACGGAACCAACAACGAATTTGGCTTTGACTACCTGCGCGATAACATGGCCAAAGTTCCCGAAAATCTGGTTCAGCGCAAGCATCACTACGCTATCATCGATGAGGTCGATTCGGTTTTGATTGATGAAGCGAGAACTCCACTCATCATTTCTGGTCCTACTCCAAAAGGCGATCAGCACGAGTTCAACGAGCTGAAGCCAAAAGTGGAATTGCTCCACAAAGCCCAAAAGCAAAAAGTTACCGAGCTACTTGCCGAGGCCAAAAAGAAACTCAAAGGACTGCAAGACGGCTCGGCATCAAAAGAAGATATTCAGGAGGGTAGCCTTGCGCTTTTCCGTGCTTATCGTGGATTGCCGAAAAACAAGGCTCTCATAAAGTTTTTGAGTGAGGAAGGTGTGAAGCAATCCATGCTCAAAACGGAGGCTTTTTACATGCAAGACAACAGTCGTGAAATGTGGAAAGCTGATCAAGAACTTTTCTTCACTATCGAAGAGAAAAACAATGCGGTTGAGCTCACAGAAAAAGGGATTGATCTGATTTCGAAAAACCTCGAAGAGGACAATTTCTTCATCATGCCCGATGTGGGAACTGAGATCGCTCAGATAGAAAGCTCCGATAAGCCCGAGGAAGAAATTTTGAAGGAGAAGGATGAGCTTATGCGTGACTACGCTGTAAAGTCTCAACGTGTGCACACGGTGAACCAACTTCTCAAAGCCTACGCGCTTTTTGAAAAAGACGTGGACTACGTGGTGATGGACAACAAGGTGAAAATTGTTGACGAGCAGACTGGTCGTATCATGGAAGGCCGTAGATATTCTGACGGATTGCACCAGGCTATTGAGTCGAAAGAGCAAGTAAAAGTGGAGGCGGCAACGCAAACCTACGCCTCGGTGACATTGCAAAACTACTTTAGAATGTACCACAAGCTAGCCGGTATGACTGGTACTGCCGAGACAGAAGCTGGCGAGCTTTGGGATATCTACGAGTTGGATGTGATGATCATCCCGACAAACAAACCGGTTGTCCGAGATGACAGGCAAGACATGGTTTTCAAAACCAAGCGCGAAAAGTACAACGCGATTATTGAGGAGATCATGGATCTACGGAATAATGGTCGTCCTGTGCTTGTTGGTACAACCACCGTTGAAGTTTCGGAGCTCTTGAGTAAAATGCTCAAAATGCGTGAAATTCCTCACCAGGTGTTGAACGCCAAGATGCACCAAAAGGAGGCCGACATTGTTGCTGAAGCTGGTAAAGCCGGAACAGTGACAATCGCCACGAACATGGCCGGTCGTGGTACGGATATTAAGCTTGGTGCAGGTGTGAAAGATGCCGGTGGACTCGCGATTATCGGTACAGAACGCCACGATTCCAGACGAGTTGACCGCCAGCTTAGAGGTCGTGCCGGTCGTCAGGGAGATCCGGGTTCTTCTCAGTTTTACGTTTCTCTTGAAGATGATTTGATGCGAGTTTTCGGTTCCGACCGAATTGCAAAAATGATGGACCGCCTCGGACTCAAAGAAGGCGAAGTGATTCAACACTCGATGATTACCAAATCGATTGAGCGTGCACAGAGAAAGGTTGAGGAGAACAACTTCGGAATTCGTAAACGCCTTCTCGAATTTGACGATGTGATGAACTCGCAACGTGAGGTGATCTACAAACGAAGAAAACACGCACTTTTCGGTGAGCGACTGAAGCTCGACATCGCCAATATGTTCTTTGATTTGGCCGAAGCGGTAATTCTCGATCACCAGGCAAATAAAGACTTTGAAAGCTTCAAGCTGGATCTTTACCGATTCTTTGGAATCGAATCTCCTTTCACAGAAGAAGAATTCACTTCGGGGACTCCCGACAAACTTTCGCAGAAACTTTACGAAGCAGCGTCAGAGCAATACGTGAAGAAATCGGAAGTGATGGCCAAGCAGGCTTTCCCCGTTATTAAGAAAGTTCACGAAGATGAATCGAACAGCTACCGCGACATTGTGGTGCCTTTCACCGATGGAAGAAAACAACTACAGGTTGTAGCCAATCTGGAGAAAGCATACAAAACCGAAGGCTTGTCGCTTGCCGATGAGGTAGAAAAGAGTGTTACCCTCGCCATCATTGACGATGAGTGGAAAGAGCACTTGAGAAACATGGACGACCTTCGATCGAATGTGCAATTTGCCGCTCACGAGCAGAAGGATCCGCTTTTGATCTATAAGTTTGAGTCCTACGAGCTATTCTCGCAAATGGTGAAAAAGGTGAACTCCGAAGTGGCCTCTTTCCTAGTGAAATCCACTTTGCCGGTGGCTCCAGATCAGGTGAAGGACGCAAAAACAAGAAAACAGGAACAAGCACAAAACTTGCAAACGAGCAAGGCAGGAGTTCAAAACCTGGCAGAAAGTGCTTCGGCACAGCGTCAGGGAGGTCAGGCTCCCCAACAGCAAAAGGTGAAGACTCAGGTAAGGACAGAGCCTAAGGTGGGGCGAAACGATCCTTGCCCTTGTGGGTCTGGCAAGAAATATAAAAACTGCCACGGCAAAGCCTAAGTTGACTGTCTGAATAGCCTGCTATCTTCGTTATGCTGGTTTTGAAAACAGTCATTCACTAAGGTGAACTCCTTGTTTTCGAAAACTTCGCAAGCCTCAATAGCTGACTATTCAGCCTGCTCAACTTAATGCATGGTAAAAACTACGCAGGCCTCTCTTTCGAATTTAATCTCTTTCTGTGAGAAAAAATATAGAGCCGCTAGTCATCCTGAACTCGTTTCAGGTTCTAGCGGCTTTTTTGTTTTTATCTTCGAAAGCAAAATTTGTGATTATGGCAATTATTAAAAAACTGAGAGACACCACTCCCAACTTCGGAAAAGACTGCTGGTTTGCCGAAACGGCCACTATCGTTGGCGATGTGGTTTCAGGCGATCAGTGCAGCTTTTGGTTTAACTCCGTGATTCGCGGAGACGTGAACTCCATCAAGATGGGAAACAAGGTGAACGTCCAGGACGGAGCTATCATTCACTGCACCTATCAAAAGGCGGCCACTACAATTGGCAACAATGTATCGATTGGTCACCGGGCTATCGTCCATGGCTGCACGGTAGAAGACAATGTCTTGATCGGTATGGGGGCAATTGTAATGGACCATGCTAAAATTGGTAAAAACAGTATCATTGCTGCAGGAGCTGTGGTCCTCGAAAACACAGAAGTTGAGCCGGGATCGGTTTATGCAGGAGTTCCGGCAAAGCGGGTCAAGTCGATCAGCCCCGAACTCGTTTCTGGCGAAATTGAGCGAATTGCAAATAACTACGTCAAATATTCATCGTGGTATCACGACTAAGAGAGAGCAACTTTTTATGACACTAGAACAAAAGCTGGCTACAACAAGCTTCGAGAACATTTTCCGATTTGAACTCACCTCTGCCAACACCATGACGCTGGATCTCTCTGCAGGAAATAAAGACGAAGCCTTTGTAACGGTGAACAGTGTGGAAACGCTGGAAAAATATATCTGGGACAAAATGGCCGCTGAAGGAAAGCAATTTGCTATTGGCGGCTATGCGGAAGATCGCGTGGTCTACAGACGCTTCAAACACTTCAACAGCGGAGAATCTGAGGAGCGTTCGATCCACCTTGGTTCTGATCTTTGGTGCGATGCTCATGAACCACTTTTTGCTCCGCTGGATGGTGCGGTTCACAGCTTCAGAAACAACGATAACCTGGGAGACTACGGAGGAACTATCATCCTGCAACACAAGCTTGATGGATTGGTGTTTTACACACTTTATGGGCATCTCTCGCTGGAATCGTTAAGTGGACTTGAAAAGGGAAGTGAAGTGAAAGCCGGTCAGCAATTTGCAACCCTCGGTGATGAGTCAGAAAATGGTGGATGGCCACCACATTTGCACTTTCAGGTGATCAAAAATCTGGAGGGAAAGAAAGGTGATTATCCAGGAGTGGCTGCCAAATCTGAGGCAGAAAGATTTCTTCAAAACTGTCCAGATCCAAAATTCATTCTCGGACTGCGCTAGTCCCAAATGCGGGCTTCTTCAAGGTGGAGTTTTTCACCAAAGAAAATGCGCGTGCTGCTTTCGAATGACCTAGTGAAATCTGAAATATAGAACTCGTGACTGGCAGATTGCTCCGTGGTGAGTAGATTATTGCTGCGAAGAATGCTTTCTACTTCATGTGCCACAATCGATGCCGAATCGAGGATTTCCACTTTCCCTTTGAAGAAGTGCTCGACCTGATGTTTGATCAGTGGATAGTGCGTGCAGCCCAAGATGAGCGCTTCGATGTCTCTGAAGTCAGGATACTGTAGGTAAGAGTCAATAATTTCTTGTGAGACCTTGTTGTCAAAAAAGCCTTCCTCGATCATTGGTGCCAGCAGTGCAGTTCCTTGTGAAACTACTTCAATCTGAGAATTCAGTTTTTCGATTTGCTGAGGATAAACTCTGGAGGCGATCGTTCCTTTGGTTCCGATAACACCGATTTTTCCAGACTGGTGATTTTCTGCTGCGTAGCGAACTACCGGGTCAATAACATTAACAACTGGAATTTCACCGGCTGCTTCTGTCACGGCATCTGTGGCGTAGCTGGCTGCGGTGTTGCAGGCAATGACTATGGTTTTCGCACCTTTTTCGATCAAAAACTCTGTAATACGCTTTGAGTAGTGACGGATTGATTCGGCCGATTTGTCTCCGTAGGGCAGGTGAGCGGTGTCGCCAAAGTAGATCATCGACTCTGCCGGTAGTCTTTTCTGAATGGCATCAGCCACGGTTAATCCGCCAATACCACTGTCAAAAACTCCTATGGGTCCTGCCTTTATCATGAAGCGCTAAGGTAAGATTGATGATTGACTTTTGAGAACAAAAAAAGCCTCTCCGCCAAATTTGACGAAGAGGCCTTTGTAGTTCTCTACAAATTGTTCTCTATTTACTGAATGCCGAGTTCGGCTTTCACCATCGGCATTATGTTCTCACCTTTTGCATAAACGATAGCACCAGTGCTGGTGTCGAAGATGTAGGTGAATCCGTTGTCTTCAGCAACCTTGTCGATAGCAGCCTGAGCTTGCTCAATAAGCGGCTGAATTAGTTTTTGCTCAGTTTTTTGCAATTCTTTGTTTGCGTTCACATTGAATTGTTGCATTTCGCGCTCCAAACTCATGATACTGTTGTACTTAGATTGGGTTACAGATTCAGACCAATTTGCGCTTTGCTCTTGAAATTCTGCTACTTTTTTGTCGTACTCGGCTTTCATGTCAGCGAGAGCCTGCTCCATTTGTTGGGCGTTCATCTCAATTTTTTGCTCAATAGAATCGCGACCTGGCATCATTTCCAAAAGTTCAGTGGAATTGATGTGACCGAGTTTCTGTGCAAAACCAACAACTGTAGTTGCTGCGATCAAAACCAATGTGATCAGTACTTTCTTCATCTTTATCTTCTTAATTTAATTATTCGGGTTGTCAAAAATATAATTTTCTATCTACGTCCACCTTTCATCGGTGTACGGCCAGTGGAAGTCTTGTTGCCGGAAGGATCTTTTCTGCCTTCTTTTTCAGTGCCTCCGCTTTTGGAGTCATCCCCTTTTTCGTCCTTATCGCCTTCAGTTTCGATCGTTTCTCCTGGCGTCAGACCCATGTTTTTTATCACTGTTTCTGTGATATCGTACTTAGGGTTGGTGTAAAGCATATTGCTCTGGCTGGCTTTGTCAAAAATGACCATGTATCCACTTCTCGAAGCAACTTCTTCAAGTGCTTCATAAATTTTGTCCTGAATGGGCTTGATCAGCTGTTCCCTCTTTTGGAAAAGCTCACCTTCAACACCGAACTTTTGACGTTGCATCTGACGGGCTTCCTGTTCCTTTTGTTTGATTTCTTCGAGCCTTCTTTGCTTCATGTCTTCAGTCAGCAATACTTTTTCGGCCTGGTAGGCGTCTCTCAATCGCTGAACAGCTTCGAACTTGGCTTCAATCTCAGCTTCCCATTCGTTGGAAAACTGATTGAGCTGTCCCTGCGCTTCAGCGTATTCGGGCATGTGTCTCAAAATGTATTGAGAATCAACGTAAGCAAATTTTTGCGCCTGTGAAATGCCGGTGAATGCTACCGACAAAACCATCATTAAGAGGAGCTTTTTCATATTGATTTCGAGCTTGTTTCTTATAAGAACGAATTTATTAAAAATTTGCCGCCTACAGTTCTCCAATGTTCATGCCAATGCTGAAGTGGAGGATGCCTCGCTGCATGTCTGGTTGGCTTGGAACATCGTCAAATCTCCATCCGTAGTCGAGTCCGAGAAGACCAAACATCGGAAGGAAAATTCGAAGTCCCACACCACCTGAACGCTTGAGGTTGAAGGGGTCGTAATCTTCAAAGTCCTGCCAGGTTTGACCGGCTTCCAAAAATGCAAGCGTGTAGATAGTAGCTTGCGGATTGGTGGAAATCGGGTAGCGCAACTCGGCACTGTATTTTGCGATAAAGGGTGCCCCGGTGGTTGGCGAGAGCGAAAGGTCTTCGTAACCACGCAGGTTGATAATCTCTCGACCATCGAGTATGAACCCTGAGAGGAAAACACCACCAAGGTAGAATCGCTCAAATGGCGAAAGCCCAAGTTGTTCGTTGTAGTAACCGAGGAAACCAAATCCGGCACTGGTTTTCAGTACGAGTTGACGTTCCTTCTTTTCTGGCGTCAGTGAGGTGTACCAGTCGGCAGTGAATTTCCACTTGTGGTACTCAACCCACTCAAATCTTTCCTGCTCCGACAAACCGGAATAATCATCTCTTCCGTCAAAGGCGGAGTAAGGAGGAGTGAACTTGGTGGTGAATTTAATATTCGATCCACGAGTCGGGAAAATCGGTTCGTTGATCGAATTTCGCTGAAGTGTCACTTGCGCAGCGAGGTTGTTAGAAGTACCGTTCGCGAAGCTAAACACAGAGCTAAAGTTATTTAGGTTGAAGTGCTGGTAAGAGCCAGTCAGCTGCAAGATAAAGTAGTCATCAGGCCACTGAAGTCTTTTTCCGTATCCTACCGATCCCCCCGTTATTTTTACTGATCTTTCGAGCTCCCCAATGCTCGAGAGGTTTTGTACCGAATGCGAAAGTGAGAAGCTCAGTGAGTTTGGTTTTTTTCCACCTACCCAAGGCTCAGTGAAAGAAGCACTGTAAGACTGATAGAATCGCCCGTTAGAAACTGCATTGAGCGAGAGTTTTTGTCCATCTCCTGTTGGTAGCGGTCTCCAGGCTTCTTTATTAAAAATATTCCTCATGGAGAAGTTGGTGAAACTTATTCCAAGTGTTCCCACTATTCGATTTGCTCCAAAACCACCGGAGAGTTGAATTTGATCTGAAGGCTTCTCTTCAACAACGTATTCGATATCTACCGTTCCGTCTTCGGGGTTTTGCATTGGCGTTACGTTAAACGCCTCCGGGTTGAAGTATCCGAGGTTGTTTAACTCGCGCTGCGTACGGATGATGTCTGTTCTGCTAAACAGATCTCCCGGATTCGTGCGAATCTCCCGGTAGATCACGTGGTCGTTGGTTTTGGTATTTCCAACTACGGTTACTTTTCCAACACGGAACTGTTTGCCTTCCTGAACCCGGATTTCCAGATCGATGCTATCGTTTTCAATGAGGGTTTCTACAGGAATGGCCTGAAATGTAAGATAACCCTGATCCATGTAAAGCGAGCTGATATCCATTCCCTGAGGATTCATGAACAGACGCTGGTTCAGCTCTTCAGAATTGTAGACATCTCCGGGTTCTATTCCAAGCAACTGCTCTAGAGTGTCTGAACTGTATTTTGTGTTTCCTATGAAGCTGATGTCGCGAAAGTAGAATTTGTCACCTTCGTGAATTTTGATGTCGATCCCAAGGTTTTTGTTGTCAACCCAGTAGACAGAATCTTCCAAAATCTTGGCGTTTCTGTAGCCTTGTGAGTTGTAGTAAGAAATGAGTTTTTCCTTGTCAGCTTTGTATTTTTTGGGCTTAAATCGAGAAGGGTTGAAGACACGCCAAATTGCTTTCTCCTTGGTGTCTTTCATAGCTTTAGAGAGCTTTCTCTCATTCACTTTCTCTACACCAATGAAGTTAATCTCGTCAATTCTCACCCGGCTCTTTTTATCCACTTTGATAATCAAATCAACGTGATTGTCGAGTGCACTTGCGTCTTTTGTTTCTATCTCGATATCTGCATTGTAGTAGCCTTTGCCAATGTAGTACTGTCGGATTGCATTCTTTGTAGTGGTAATGAGGTTGTCGTTCACAACGATTCCACGAACGAGTTTAATCTCGTCTCTGAGGTTGTCAGCACCTGACTTTGAGACTCCGCGAAAACTAAATCCTCCGAGTCTCGGCATTTCCTCTAGTTCGATGAGCAGGAAAATGTCTTCACCGCGAATTTCTGCAATTCTGATCGAGATGTCTGCAAAGAGCTTCTGTTCCCAAAGATTCTTAATGGCTTTTGAGATAGCATCGCCCGGAACCTGAATTTCATCGCCAACCTGAAGTCCGGTGAACAACTTGATCGCCTGCACATCGGTGTGTTCAGCGCCTAGCACTGAGATGCCGGCTATCGTGTAGGTTTGTGGATTGCTGTAGTCAAGTTCAGTGCCACCTATTTGAGCAGGGCCATCTATCTGACAAATGCTTGTGAAAGGGATGATAAAAGAAATTAGTAGCGCTACAAGTAGTTGTCTCATTCTATATTACACAGTTATTTGCTCACTGGTTTTTCCAAACCTTCGTTCACGACTTTGGTAGTCAACAATCGCTTTATAAAATTCTTCCTTATCGAAATCTGGCCAAAGCACAGGGGTGAAATATAGCTCGGCATAGGCGATCTGCCACAGCAAAAAATTGCTAATTCTCTTTTCACCACTTGTTCTAATGAGCAATTCCGGATCGGGAAAATCTCTTGTTTCCAAGTGACGCTGAATGAGCTCATTTGTTACATCTTCCTTTTTAGCTCCGGAATCCATTATCGATTTTATGGCATTGCCGATTTCCCAACGCGAGCTGTAGCTTAAGGCCAAAATCAGGTTGATTCTTGTGTTGTTTTTTGTTCTTTCTTTTGCCGCAATCAGTTCTTCGCGGCATTCACCTGGCAGGCTTTCAATGTCGCCTATGGTATGAAGTCGCACCCCGTTATCCAGTAAACCCTCGAGCTCGCCCACAACTGTTTTTACCAGCAAGTTCATCAGTGCTTCCACTTCTTCTCTGGGTCTGTTCCAGTTTTCTGTTGAGAAGGCGTAAAGTGTGAGGTACTGTACACCCACTTCGGCCGCAGCCTTGAGCGATGCACGAACTGCCTCAACACCGTGCAGGTGTCCAAAAACACGCTCCTGGCCCTGGCCTTTGGCCCAGCGACCATTTCCATCCATAATTATGGCAACGTGCTGAGGAATGTTATCCTGGTGTATTTTGTCTTTATAGCTCATGGGCAGCAGACTCAAAAAACTACAGTTCGGTTTTTCGTTTCAGGTTTGCAAAACTGGCCAAAGTTTTTGAGAAAATCACTTCCAACACGTGTTTGGTTTTTTGCCAATTCTAAAAGTGATCATCAAATGGAACACATTGTACCAGTCATTTCGCGATGCATCGCCACGCTGAACACCGGTGTTTGTGTCTCCAATTCCTTCTTGCTCAATACTTCTGTCGGCCAAAATTGCCGCCAGTTCTCCATTTTCTTCTTCTATCACAGCCGGGTTGGCGTAGGTAGTGCTTACGTCATCGAGGTAATCTGTCCAGGTTTTGCGCATGCCCCATTCGAGACTCACAGCAAGGCTGCCAATGATGTTGGCTTTTATTCCTACTCCAAAAGGAACAGCAATTCCGTTGATGGCGTACTTTTCTTCTCCTTCGCTGGTTCCCTGTCCTTCGGTGCCCAATGGCTGCAACTCATACCAGGTGCCGTTGTACTCGGCAGCGGGAGTCATCTTGAAAATTGAGAGTCCTCCGAAAAAATAAGGCGTGAAAGGAAAGCTCGGGTTACCTATTTGATAAGGGAAAAAATTTAGCTCTGCCTGCAAGCTCCCTTCGATTAGGGTGTTTCGAAAGTGGAGATTTCGATTTTGTTGCCAAGGATCATCGGAGTCTGAATCGTGGGCTTCGAATCGAATGCGCTGAACAGATGCTTTGACTGACCAGCGTTTTGTAAAACTATTTCTGTAGACCAATCCAAATCCCGGGTGGAATTCGCCACCGAAATGCTGTCGGGGATTGATGTCGCCAATGTAGTAGGACGAGCCAACAGACACGCCAAGCTCTTGAGATCGATCCCACTTAGTTTGTGACCATGCTGTTGCAGTCAGCAAAAAAGCTGTTGTGATAAGAGCAATTTGACGAATAAAACTTTGCATCATTTTCTTGCTAAAAACTACTCTACAGTAGCGAATTGAAGTACAGTTCTGGACCCGTTTCGGCAGGCCTTAACTATCTTCTAATGGCGATTTTAATTCTTTATTGTACGCTTATTTTTATTGGCTATCGGCTATGCGTTCGCATCAGTCTTTCAAAAGCGCTGGCAAAGGTACGTTTTTAATTAGGAACATAAATAGTTAAACAACTCATTTGCTAGTTTCTGCGGTCGGCTCCCCACATGAGTTTATTGCGAATTGTGTTGAAGAAACTTCTGCCCTCCAGGTTGATGAGGTTGAGAGAAAAACTGGCGTTCTCGATGATGATATCTGTATTGGCACTCACAGAGTGGCTGATAGAATCAAGAGCCATAAGGAAGTTTGGTTCACGGCCTTCGGCTTTGAGTCGTAGCTTATGCCTGTTTGGGACCACAAGCGGCCTCACGTTTAGGTTGTGAGGTGCAATCGGTGTGATGGTGAAGTTTTCAGAACCGGGCATCACGATTGGGCCATTGCAACTCAGCGAATAGGCCGTGCTTCCTGTAGGTGTGCACACGATCAGGCCATCGGCCCAGTAGGTGTTGATGTAAGTTTCATCGAGGTAGGCGTGAATTCGAACCATCGATGAGGTGTCTTTTTTGTGAACCGTGACTTCATTGAGGGCAAAGGGAAAGTCTCCAAAATCTTGCTGAGGGCTGCTCACCTTGATCAGTGATCGCTCGTCAATAGAGTATTTTCTGTCGAGCAGATCTTCAATAGCCTCGGCTACCTGATCGGCTGATACGTGTGAGAGAAAACCGAGTCGGCCGGCATTTACTCCGAGAACGGGTATGCCGGAGTCGCGTACAAAGTGAATGGTGCTGAGCAAAGTGCCATCACCTCCAATGCTGATGAGACAATCCACGCTTTCCAGTCCGCGGTGGTCTTTAAATGTTTTGAAGTCGGAGTCGAAACGGATTCGTTCTTTCAGAAACTTTGCAAAATCTTCGTGAACGATGAGTTCGGTATTCCGTTTTTGCAAGCCGTCAAAAATGGCCTGAACCACAGGATTAAAATCAGCTCCGAACTGTAAGCCGTAAAAGGCAATGGTCATTCTACAATCGTTTTTTAGTGCTTTTCGATAAAAGCGAAGATAATCAAAGCCCCAAAGGCTGCAGATGAATCGCCTTCTTTTTGCTCAGATCGGCTGCACAAAGTGAAGGAAAAACCCGATCTCTTTGAAACGGTTGTAGGCGACCTCCATTCTAAAAACGCTGTCGTAGTAAGTCACAAAATCGAGCCCGAGTCCGCCTGACATCATCACCTCGTTTGCCAGTGGATTGTTTTCGGAGTAGCGGCTGTCCCACACGTGTCCCGCATCAAAAAAACCATTTAGATAAAGGGCGTAGTAGATTTTTGTGAATTTCTCTGGGCCGAAGCCAAGATCCAAAACCCGGTTCGGAATCACTGCAAACTTGAGATTCGACCTTCCCAGGGCGTAGTGCTGGCCGTCAACTATGTAATATTCGTAGCCTCGCACAAAATCGCTGTACCCCAATCCTTCTTGCAAGTAGTAGGGAATTTGATTTGTAAGGTTGGTCCTGCCTGCCACTCCTGCGGCAAAGTACCACCGTTTGTGAAGCTGCCAGTATTTTTTGAATCTGCCGACAGCACCTAGTAGATCGACACTGTTTTCTTTCAAAAGGCCAAGACCTCTTTTCTCTACGCCTACTCGCAGGTAGCTGCCTTTAAGCGGATAAGCTCTGATGTCTCGTTTGTCGTGGGTAAAGAAGTAGGAGAGTTTGAAGTAATTGATGTGCTTCCTTGAACTTCCAAAATAGTCGGGAGCCACGTTCGAAAGTGAGTCTCGAATGGCCGATTTCACGTAAGTGATTTTTGGGGCGTGGGTGCTGTAAATTCCTCTTCGATAAGGCATTTCTATGCTGTAGATCTGTTCTTCACGAGAGGAAGTCTCCGGGTGTCGGTAAAAAACTCGTTCGTTGTTGAACGTAGCGTAAGTGATTTCGTCTTGCTCTTTGTAAAGTCCGCTGAGAGTCAGTCCAAGATTTTGGCTCTTATTGATAAATGGAATCCGATAAGTTACCTTGAACTCGTTGGTGTAACCGAGTTTGGCTTTTAGGTAGAGGTCTTCATTTCGCCCTCGAAAATTCTGTTTGTACAGGATCAGTCCGTAATTCGCTCGACTGAAGTCTCTCCTTTCCCACCAGATGTTGAAGTTCGGATCAGCATTTTCGAAAACCGGAGCTGGCCACCAGTACCAGCGTTCGGTCACTGAAATTTTAACGAACACGTTTTCATTGTCAGTGTACACCGGAGTAACTTCTACAAAGTTGAAAAGGTGAGTGTTGAAAATGTTTTTTCGAGCCAAAACACATTGGTATTCAAGCTCAAAAACCCGGAGTGTGTCTCCTACTTTGAATGGAACTTCTCGCTGGATGATTCGGTTGTGGGTTTGTTTGTTGCCATCAATTACAAAACCCTTCACCACCTTTTTAAGGGTGCTGTCTGTTGGTGTTTTTTGGGCGCTCGCCAAAAAGAGAGGTAGGCAAAAGAGGATCGTAAAAGCGAGCTGCTTCATCCTGCAAAACTACATATTCAAATATTTCATCAACTCCTCGTAGCGTCTCTTCAAGTCTTCAGAGTAGCGAGGTTTTTGGTAATAGTATTTGATGTTGTAATCGTATCGATTAAAAGTTTGAATAATTGGATTGAGATCCTCTTTGTTGATTTTTAGAGTAACCTCCATCATCTGAGAGTCTGGAGCCGTAGAAACAGTCACACTCAAAATCTTCGCATCGTTGCCTTCTACAATTTGTGCGATTTGACTGAGCGAGTAGTCATGCGTATTCATCTCCAAAACGATAGTTCCGCCTGGTTCGCCCACCGCTTGCATTTGAGCCAGGTTGTGAATTAGGTTGTTCACGGTGATACAGCCTTCGTATTGGCCATCTTCGCCAACCACTGGCAAAATTGACAGTTGAAATTCGTCCATCAGCCTCAGAATTTCATAAATATGAGATCCTTCCTGAGTGCTGATTTCGAGAAGTTTCTGGTTTACTGTGCTGAATGCCACTGTTGGTTTTTCCATTTCGAGAATCTCACTCTCTGAGATGAGTCCAACGAAGATACCGTCATGAACGATAGGCAAGTGACCTACCTTGTATTCTTCCATGAGGTTTAAGGCATTCACACCATTATCACTGAAAGACAGTTCCGGAATTTCCGAAGATATTATATCAATAGCATTCATTCATTTATTCTTTTTGGGAACAGATTAGGTTAAACCCATTACAATCCAAAGGATAGCTGCCCCTAAGTTCCCTCTTCTGGTACGCTGAAGTTCTTAATTTTGTTACTGCGTTGTGAGGCACAAAATAAGTGGAATTGTTCAACGCCAACCAAAAAAGTTTTAATGAGACTAAGTGTTAATATCAATAAAGTTGCCACTTTGAGAAATGCCCGTGGTGGCAATATTCCAAACGTGGTTGAAGCGGCCAAAAACTGCGAGACCTTTGGAGCTGATGGCATCACAGTGCACCCTCGTCCTGATGAAAGACACATCAGGTACGATGATGTTCGTGAAATTCGAAAGGTGGTCACCACGGAGTTTAATGTGGAGGGCTATCCAAATGATTCCTTCATGAAACTCGTCCTCGAAGAAAAGCCTCACCAGGTCACCCTGGTACCAGACCCTCCGGGCGTGCTCACCTCAAATGCGGGTTGGGACACCAAAGACAATAAGGAGCTTTTAAAAGAGGTAATCGATCGACTTAAATCCAATGGAATTCGCACCTCGATATTTATAGAAACAGATCTGGAAATGATCGACAGAGCTGTCGACACCGGAACAGATCGAATTGAGCTCTACACTGAATCATACGCCAAAGGCTATTCGCAAAATCGCGAACAAGCGGTTGAGCCATTTGTGAAAGCAGCAGAGCGCGCCATTCAGAATGGACTGGGAATAAATGCGGGACATGATCTGGACTTGCAGAATTTGCGTTTTTTCTACCAACACGTTCCCGGTCTGCAGGAGGTCTCTATTGGGCATGCCCTAATTAGCGATGCGCTCTACTACGGACTTGAAAACACAATTAATCTTTATAAACGAGAGCTGCGCTAAAACTACACTTTGAACTTCGCAGCAAAACTGAAGAATAGAAAAATGAAACTTCACTTTAGAAAACTGGGATCGGGCCAGCCATTAGTTATTTTACACGGGCTTTTCGGATCTAGCGACAATTGGCAATCGCTCGCGAAAGAATGGGCGGAGTCCTTTGATGTTTACCTGGTGGATTTGAGAAACCACGGACATTCTCCTCACAGCGATGAGATGAACTACAAGGTGATGGCCGAAGATCTCGAGGAGCTTTTCGAAGATGAGAATATTAAAGACGCTATTCTCCTGGGACACTCAATGGGTGGAAAAACAGCGATGCAGTTTGCCGGCAAAAATGAGGACAAACTTGATAAGTTGGTAATCGTTGACATTGCACCGAAAAGTTATCCCGTTCACCACGACCAAATATTGAAAGCACTCACCACTGCCGACCTATCAGAGTTGAAATCGCGAAAAGACGTGGACGAGCACATCGCCCAGTACATAGACGAGTTGCCAATCCGTCAGTTTTTGATGAAAAATCTTTACTGGAAAGAAAAAGGGAAACTCGGATGGAGAATTAACGTACCGGTATTGAATCGGGAGATCAAAGCAATGTCTGACAAGATTGAGTTGAGCTCGATTAGTACTCCAACGCTTTTTATAGCGGGTGGAGCTTCGAACTATATTAATGAGGGAGACCACGAATTAATTGAAAGCATCTTTTCGGATGTTTCAATCGTCACTTTTGATAAAGTGGGACACTGGGTTCACGCTGCTGCACCCAAAAGATTCCATGAAGAATTGATGAAATTTGCTCGGTTTGGGGGTTGAAAATTAGACTGATAAATCGATTTTATCGATTAATTTGTATTTTTGCACGACTAACAACAACTTAATTCAAAATCATACGGTATGGTAAAAAGAATACTCCTCATAGCTTTTTCTGGAGTTGTCCTACTGTCTTCTTGTAGGAAAGAAAAAGAAATTGATGTGGTTCCGGAAAATTCTCCGGAATACGATCAGGCACTTCGGGATGCTATCCTGGATGCTACACAAGGTATTGGCGAATCAGCCTTGATCTTGCCGGAAGAAACTCAATACAGTGAAATTCCTCAGGATCCACTCAACCCAATTACAGCGGCAAAAGTGGAGTTAGGTAAACTCCTCTTCCACGAAACTCAGATTGCTACTGAGGCCAAGTACACAGAAGGCATGACAACGTTTTCGTGCTCGAGTTGCCACTTTGGTCAGGCTGGCTTCTTCAGCAATGTCCCTCAAGGTGTAGCTGACGGAGGGATCGGTTTTGGTGTAGCAGGTGAAGGAAGACAATTTAATCCGAATTACAGTCTGGACAGTATGGATGTGGTGAATAATCGCACTCCAACGATTCTCAACACAGCCTACCAAAAAGTCATGCTCTACAATGGGCAGTTTGGTGCCGAAGGAGTGAATAATGGAACCGAAGATTTGTGGCCTCCAAATACTCCGATTTGGAACAATCAGTTTGGCCATGAAGGTGTAGAGACACAAGCAATAGCTGGTCTCACAGTTCACAGGATGGTCGTAGATCAGGATTTTTGCGAAACTTATCCGGTTTATGAAGATATGTTTAATGATGCATTTCCAAATTGGCCGGAGCAAACGAGAATCTCTCAAAGAACTGCAGGTTTGGCAATCGCGGCCTACGAAAGAACAATCTTGCCTAATAAGGCTCCTTTCCAGGATTGGCTCAAAGGCGATACTGAGGCAATGAGCGCATCGGAGAAAAGAGGTGCAATTCTTTTCTTTGGCGAGGCAAACTGCTTCAAATGCCATAACGGACCAGGCCTGAACAAGTCGATGCCAACAGGCGAAGGCGATACAGAGTTCCATGCGCTTGGATTTAACGATCTGGTTGAAGGGCCACGCGTGCATTTGACAGTGCCGCTACCAACAGAGCGACTCGGTAGAGGATGGTTTACTCAGAACCCTGAAGAGTACTACCAATTTAAAACCCCTCAATTGTACAACCTAACGGATTCACCGTTTTACGGGCATGGTAGCTCATTTACTTCTGTGAGAGATGTGATTGAGTACAAGAACAATGCAGTAGCCGAGAATCCGCAAGTGCCTACAACTCAACTGGACGAGGAATTTGTTCCACTCGGTTTGAGTTCACAACAAATTACTGATTTAACGAACTTCATTGAGCTGTCGCTTTATGATGGAGACTTAATGAGATACGTTCCCGTGGATTTGCCAACTGGAAATTGTTTCCCAAATAACGACTTGCAGTCACAAATCGATCAAGGTTGCGTACAATAGGACAAAATCTTTAGAATTTTTTGAGAGGCCCCTGTGAGATTCAATCCACAGGGGCTTTTTTGTTTGCCTTCAAATTGTAGAATGGCTCTTTTGTTCCTGTCAAATTCCTAACTTCGTCTGCCCATAAAAAAAGACAGATTATGTACGGAAAGATCAAAGAACATCTCCAACAAGAATTGGAAAACATAAAAGAAGAAGGCCTCTTCAAAAAGGAACGCGTGATTACTACTCCCCAAGATGCGGTAATCGGACTCGATTCCGGCAAAGAGGTGATTAACTTCTGCGCGAACAACTACCTCGGCTTGTCGTCACACCCCAAGGTGATGGAAGCAGCTAAAAAAGCCATCGATACTCACGGCTTCGGAATGTCGTCTGTTCGCTTCATCTGCGGAACTCAAGACATTCACAAAGAGCTGGAGAAGAAAATTGCAGATTTCCACGAAACCGAAGACACGATACTTTACGCAGCAGCTTTTGATGCAAATGGAGGTGTTTTCGAACCAATTTTAACTAAAGAGGATGCAATCATTTCCGACTCCCTGAATCACGCATCAATTATCGATGGTGTGCGGCTTTGTAAAGCTGCTCGTTATCGATATGAGAACAGCAACATGGCAGATCTCGAAGAGCAGCTGAAAGCAGCAGAAGGTGCCCGCTTCAAAGTTATCGTAACTGATGGTGTTTTCTCAATGGATGGCTACGTGGCCAAGCTGGATGAGATCTGCGACCTGGCTGATAAATACGATGCGATGGTGATGGTTGACGACTGCCACGCCACAGGCTTTATCGGCAAGACAGGAAGAGGTTCCATCGAGTTGAAAAACGTGATGGGCCGTGTGGATATCATCACAGGAACGCTCGGAAAGGCTCTAGGTGGTGCCATGGGCGGATTTACCACCGGTAGAAAGGAAATTATTGAAATGCTTCGCCAGCGCTCTCGTCCTTATTTGTTTTCTAACTCGCTTGCTCCGTCAATTGTAGGTGCGAGCATTGCTGTGTTCGACTTACTGAACGAAACTACAGAGCTCCGCGATACACTTGAAGCGAACACGAAGTATTTCAAAGATAAAATCCGCGAAGCAGGTTTCGATATTAAAGATGGAGATTCGGCCATTGTTCCAGTAATGTTAGGCGATGCCAAGCTTTCTCAAAAAATGGCCGATGCGCTTTTGGAAGAAGGAATCTACGTTATCGGGTTTTTCTACCCTGTAGTGCCTAAGGGCCAGGCAAGAATACGCGTTCAGCTTTCAGCAGCCCACACGAGAGAGCATCTGGATAAAGCTGTAAACGCATTTGTGAAAGTTGGTAAGGATCTGAACATCATTTGAGTCAACCAGAACGATACGATTTTCTAATTGTCGGCCAGGGGTTGGCAGGCACCGTTCTCGGACACGAGCTTCAAAGGCGCGGCTACAGTGTGTTTTTTATCGATAAGGGACACGCTGAGGCCGCTTCTTATGCAGCGGCAGGGATGTGGAACCCCATCGTTTTTCGTAGGCTCAATAAAAGCTGGCGTGCCGATGACCTGATTCCTGTTGCTGACGATTTTTATAAAGACTTAGAAAAGAAGCTCAGTGCCACCTTGCGCTTTCCGAAAAATATTGCCAGGGTCTTTCCGGACAACGAGGCAGCGAATGATTTTCATGCGCGTTCAGCTGAGCCCGGGTTTGAGCACTTCCTGAAAACAACGTCAATTCCTGAGGTTGATGCGGATTTTACTTTTCAGCACGGCTATGGTGTTGTAGAAAAAGCGGGTTACCTCGATTTGAGAGTGCTGCTCAAAAAATATCGTGAATGGCTGAAATCGGAGAACCTGATAGATGAGAGCGAGTTCGAGTTTGAGGCTTTAAAACTCATGCCTTCAGGAGCTCAATACGGTTCTCTTGAAGCCGGTAAGATTGTCTTTTGTGAAGGTCATCTTGGAACCGATAATCCGTACTTCGGTTACCTCCCTCTGCACAAAAACAAGGGCGAGCTGCTAACCGTAAAGATCGCGGGGCTTAGTCATCGATCTATCGTGAACAACGGGCAGTTTCTGCTTCCCGTGGGTGATGATCTCTATCGAGTTGGTGCCACTTACGAATGGAAGTCGGCCGATCTCACAACTTCTGACGAGGCCAGAGAGAAGCTACTTTCCAGGCTGAGAGAAGTTGTAAAAGCGCCCATCGAAGTGATTGAGCACCGAGCCGGAATTCGACCTACAACCCAGGACCGCAGACCTCTGATTGGCGCACACCCAAATAACGAGCGCTTGATGCTATTCAATGGGTTGGGAACAAAAGGTGTGATGAACGCTCCGTACTTTGCTATCAATTTTTGTGACTGGGTACAGGGAAAGTCAGAACTGGATTCGGAGGTGGATATTGGGCGTTTTCGAAAGCATTTCGACAAGCAGGAAAAGGCATAAAAAAAGCAGGGCTACCCGAAAGTAGACCCCGCCCTGTTGACTTCTGCCGTCTAACACATTAAATATTTTTGGTTGCGGTAGTAGCTGTTGGAATCATTTGACCCCTAAGTGATTAAGTATTGTAAAAATAACCAATTATTAAACCCAAACCCAGGGTTTAAACTTTTCTTTTTCAGGGTTTTGACCCTTGATTGAATGAGCCCCAAAAAGTAGCCAGGCTCTTTGTGAATTCCTTATCTGCTCTACTGAACTTTTTTCGCTCAGTCAGAGGTTCGAATTGTTTGGTGTTAGTATTATTTCGCATGTGCCAGTGATCTTTATAATTCTAGCAGAGCAAAGATGAGGACAAACAGCAATTGCCTGATAAAACAAATGTTGCAAAAAGTGTAACAAATGTTGTTCTGTCTGTTAATGAGTGTGTTGTGAGAGAGGTGGTAGCGATGATCTCCTCAGGTAGAAGAGTTGATTTCTGAAGGCTTGTAGCCAAATTCTTCAAGAAAACATTTCGTAAAGTAGCTGTGACTATTGAACCCGACACGGTAACAAACCTCTGAAATTGTTCCCGCTTTTTTCTCTAAAAGCTGATGTGCTCTTTGCAGTCTAAACGACCGAATGAAGTTGCTGGCGCTTTCGTTGGTGAGTGCCTGAAGTTTTCGATGAAGCTGTGATCGGCTCATGCCGATTTCAGAACTGAGCTTTTCTACAGTGAACTCTGGTTTTGCGAAATTAGCTTCGATCACTTTAATCAGGCGAGAGAGGAACTGCTCGTCCACAGAGTTTATAGCAACTTCTGAAGGTTCAAACTTCAGTCCCTTGCTGTATTTCTCTCTTAATTTTTTCCTTGAAGTGATCAGATTTTTAGCTGAAAGCTTCAGTTCCTGAGGTACAAACGGTTTGCTCAGATAGATGTCAGCTTCAGTTTCGAGTCCGGCAATTCGGCTTTCGGCAGATGCTTTGGCTGTGAGGAGAATGACAGGGATGTGGCTTGTCCTTTCGTCTTTTTTCAGCGTTTCACTGAGCTCATAGCCGTCCATTTCTGGCATCATCACATCGCTGATTACCAAATCGGGAATGATTTCCAGTGCGAGCTCTAATCCAATTTTGCCATTTTCGGCTTCCTCAATTTGATAGTCTGCTGCGAGAATGCTTTTTACATAATCTCGAACGTCCTTGTTGTCTTCCACAAGGAGAAGCTGAGGGAGGGTAGCACCAGAAATCGACTTATCTGGGATTTCCGTGGAGGGCTCAATTTCATTGTTAGATCTTGTCAATTTTACATCTGTATTAGAATAAATCTGACTTTCCCTCAAGTGGGCTTGTCCAAGAGGTAGCCAGAATCTGAAAGTCGTGCCTTTGTTTGTTTCGCTCTCTACTTCGATTTTGCCCTTGTGGAGCAAAACCAATTCCCGCGCCAGGGCCAGGCCAATTCCCGATCCTTGTGTGTTTATGTTAGTGTTTTCTACCTGATAGTACCTGTCAAAAATATGGGGTAGTTTCTCAGGGTCTATGCCCTGCCCGTTGTCGGAAACCTCGATCTCCACAGCGGGAGATCCGTTGAGTTTAGCTGCGGTCGATTTTTCGGTGAGCTTCACTTTTACCTGGCCACCGCGAGGAGTGAATTTTAGAGCGTTCGAAATGATGTTGATGAGAATGGTCTCGAATTGACGGACGTTGCAGAAAACTTCGAGTGTGTTTGCTCGGCTTTCAAAATCGATTTTGATGTCTCTGGAGTCAGCTAGCGATTCAAAAGACATGGTCACCCCTTTTGCCAGTGAAACAAGGTTGGTTTCCTGAACATTGAGAGTCAACTGACCTGCCTCAATCCGCGATAAGTCCAAAATTTGGTTGATGAGGTTGAGCAAGCGTTGGGCATTTTTCTGAAGGCCTCTGAGGTTTTTTACTTTTTGTGGGTCACTCTCTTGTTCGAGCATTGATTCTACTGGGCTAAGAATCAGTGTTAGTGGAGTTCTAAATTCATGAGAAATGTTTGCGAAAAAGTCCGCTTTCAATCGGTCTACCTCTTTTTCTTTTGCTAGAAGTTCCTTGTTTTTTCTCGCATTTTGCCACTGCCAGTAGACCAGGACAGCGGCAACAAGTAAAACAAGAAATCCAATTAAAAGATAGATCCTCGTACGAAAGTTGGCGATTTCTTGCTCGCGCTGTAGCAATTGAATAGCAGCATCCTTTTTTTCTGTGTCGTATTTTACTTGAAGCTCTTTGAACTGCTCTGCTTTTTCAACTCCAAAAAGGCTGTCGTTCAATTCGGTGTAAAGATTGAGGTTTTTGTAAGCGTTTTCGAAATCTCCCAGCAGTTTTTGATTTTCAGAGAGGTAGAGGTAGCCGTATTTTAGGTGTCTTCCGTTGTTGATTTTCTTTGAAATCTCCACGGCCCGCTTGGCGTAAGCAACTCCTTTCTCCGGCTCCTTTCGCCTTGTCATAAGATCAGCCAAATCGTTGAGAGTGTGAACGGTGCTGGCATCTTTTCCGATTTCCTCCTTGAGAATCAATGTCTTTTCCAGATAGAGTTTAGCAGAGTCGAGTTCACCTTTGACCATGTAAGTGCTGCCGATGTTTCCGTTGAGGATGGCGATATCTCCGGTGTAGTTGTTGGCTCTGGCAGTCTTCAAAGCTCGATTGTAGTAGTCGAGCGCCACATCCAAATTGCGTTTCTTCTGATTGGCAGCTCCAGTATTTATGTAGCTGATCATAACTCCGAGGCTGTCATTCATTGCCTGGCTGATGTTTCGGGATTTTTCGAAATATTCCAGCGCATCATCCAGTTCCTGCGTGACGAGATAAACATTTCCGATGCTACTGTAAACATCCGAAAGCCTCACGGAATCATTGTTTTCTTCTGCGATTCGCAGACTCTCAAAGTAGTTTTCTAGAGCTTTGTCGTAAACGCTAATTGACTTGTGCACCGCACCAATTTCATGGTAAGTCTCGGCAAGTGCTTTCTTCATGTTTTTCTCCTTGCTGATCAGTAGAGCCGTGTCGAGATAGGCCAAAGCAGAGTCGATTGACGGGGTTTTAGATTTCTCAATCAGGCTGTAGACACGTGTGGAGTCTAAAGTCTTCTGCTGAGCAAGCGCAGTAACATGGCTCAGGACAAAGCAAAGGATGACGTTCAGGATGCAAATTGCAATGGCTTTCCGATTCAGGTAAGCTTTCATATTTCAGTCGGTGTTGGTGCGCCAAATATAGAAAAGTAACTCACGAACCAGCCTTGTCAAAATAAAGTTTCAAAATATATTGAAAGTACGAGAATAAGTTGTAGTTTAGCCACATAAAGAATTACCTGATGGATTTATCGAGAGCAAAAGAGAAGTTTATAGAGAGCTGGGGAGCGCTGGGATCGAGCTGGGGCATCAGCAAAACCATGGCGCAGGTCCACGCGCTGCTTTTGGTAAGCAACGAGCCACTGAGCGCTGAAGATGTGATGAGCCAGCTGGGCATCAGCCGCGGAAATGCGAATCTCAATTTGCGTGCGTTGATAGATTGGGAGCTGGTAGAGAAAGAAAGTAAAATCGGAGAGCGAAAAGAGTTTTTTGTTGCCGAAAAGGATATTTGGAAAGTGGCTACCAAAATTGCCAACGAGAGAAGAAAGAGAGAGTTGGCGCCTGTGCTTCGTGTACTCGAGCAAGTGAAAGAAGTGGATCCTGAGAGCGGAGATGCTGCGGAAGTAAGTCAGTTTTTGGAGACTGTTGACAACATAGAAAACTTCAGCCGCAAGGTTGATTCTGCTTTTGAGAGAATGACCAAAGCTGACAAGCACTGGTTTACCGGGACGCTTCTAAAAATTGTAAAAAAGTGAAATGAGAAAGTGGGCTATCGTCATACAATCTGTGTTTGTGCTGGGAGTTATCCTCGGCCGATTCATTGAGTTTCCTTACTTATTAATTAGCATTTGGTGGGTGTTGCTTGGCGGGTTTCAGGTTGTTTGGACGATCGTTAGAGCCGGCCGCACTCCAAAGATTCCTTTCAAGGTGGCTTTTATCGTTGTGGCGTTGGCAATGATTTTCATTCCGTTCTTTCCCGCTGTTTGGGCTGGAACTTTTGGCCTTGATTACAAATTGGTCACTAGTATTTTCTTCACAGTGGTTCCGTTGGTTTGCCTGGTAGTCCACCTTGTAGAATGGTTTTCGGTGAAAGAGGAGAAAGAAGAGCTGCCAGAAATGACAGAACCCGATCAGGGCGATTTCATGTTTATCGATGAAGAGGACTAAAAAAATTTGAATATGAACTTTCAAAAAATATTGAAAATAAAAGACAAACATTATGAAACGATTTAATTTCTATTTCCAGCTAGTCGCGGTTGTCACCGTGGCGATTTTATACATCTGGGGAATGCCAGGTCTTGTTGGTCATTTTTTCCTGGGAATTGTTCAGCTTTTAACGGCAATTGTAATACTAATCCAGTATCGCAGCTGGGG
This sequence comes from Halocola ammonii, assembly GCF_049334165.1. NCBI lineage: Bacteria > Pseudomonadati > Bacteroidota > Flavobacteriia > Flavobacteriales > Halocolacceae > Halocola > Halocola ammonii. The sequence goes on along the minus strand of NZ_JBEGHD010000001.1, from coordinate 60,979 downwards.
GCAAACAATACGAAATGGAATCATTGTCTACTGGGCACTGGTGATTCTCTGTGCACTTTCCTTTTATCTGATTCTCCAGTTGAATTTACTGGGGTTTTGGGCCACAGGCACCATGGTGTTCACTGGCGGAATAGCCATTTATTTCACCTGGCTTTCTTACCAAATTATGCAAGGCGAAACACGGAGGAGGCGCAGAGGCAATTTCAGCATCCTCGATTTTCCAACCGATTAAAACTAAAGTCATGAAAACACATAGAAAGAACAAAGTTGTGATTGCCGGTGGAAGCGGCTTCATGGGTGAGAGTTTTATTCGCCATTTTGGCGACAGGTTCGATGAAGTGGTGGTGCTGACTCGCGGTAATGAAAAAATTGAAGGGAAGGTGAAATTCGTTCATTGGGATGGAAAAACTCCAACTGAATGGACTTCGGAACTGAATGGTGCAGATTTGCTGCTCAATCTCTGTGGGCGCAGTGTCGATTGCCGATACAACGAAAAAAACAAAAAGGAAATTCTCGATTCGCGAATTGACAGCACCACAGCTTTGGGGACGGCCGTGATCATGGCCAGCAACCCACCAAAACTCTGGGTGAACGCTGCCAGTGCCACCATCTATCGCCACGCTGAGGATCGCCCGATGACGGAAGCTGAGGGTGAGATCGGGAATGATTTTAGCGTAGGAGTCTGCAAGAGCTGGGAGAAAACTTTTTGGGATATTCCCGTTCCCGAAACGAGAAAGGTACTTCTCAGAACCGCTCTGGTTCTTGGAGAACGCGGAGGAGTATTCGAGCGTTTGACACAACTCTCAAGGTTTGGATTGGGAGGAGCTCAGGGAAGTGGCAAGCAAATGATGAGTTGGATCCACGAGCGCGATTTTTGCGAAATCGTGATGTTTATGCTTCAGAACGATCACCTCGAAGGAACTTTCAATGCCGCAGCACCTGTGCCTGTCGATAACCGAGACTTCATGCATCAACTCAGAAAATCGCTTCAGGTTCCTTTTGGTCTGCCTGCCACAAATTGGATGGTCGAGATAGGTACTTTTCTGATGCGAACAGAAAGCGAGTTGATTTTGAAAAGTCGATGGGTGCTGCCGGAGAAACTTCAGGAAGCGGGTTACCAGTTTCATTTTCGCGATCTGAAATCTGCATTTGAGCAGCTCACTGATTCCAAAAGAGTTTCTGGAAAACCAGCAGTTTCTGGTTTGTGAAGAAGTCCTAAAATTCAGAATTGAAAACCTAATTAGATTCCAATTGTAGAATGGAAATTATATTCACGCTTTGAATAGAAGCTGATCACAAATGAAATAGTGAATTGAACAGCAAAGAAATTCTCGACAAGGAAAATACGGACAACTCTAAGGAGCCTTCAAAAAAGAAATCGGGCTTTGTGCTATATCTCACGTTGGCTGGGCTTTTTATTGCTAGCCTTGTCACCTGCAATTTGATTTTCGCCAAGTTCTTTTATTGGCAGCCGATCGGTGAAATCGATTTTATCTTCGAGTTAAGTGTAGGCATTTTGCCCTATCCGATCACTTTTTTGATAACCGACTTGATCTCCGAGCTTTTCGGTAGAAAACGCGCTAATCAAGTGGTGATGTCCGGACTGATTGCGAGTATCTTTACTTACCTGATTGTAATCGTTGCGGATGCCGTGCCCGCAACTGACTATTCGCCTGTAACTGACAGTCAGTTTACCAATGTTTTCGGAAGGACGGGCATTGCCGTTTTAGCTTCGATGCTCGCTTACCTCGGGGCTCAATTTGTCGATATCCGCATTTTTCACTTTTGGAAAAACCTCACTAACGGAAAACACCTCTGGTTGAGAAACAATTTTTCAACGGTCTTTTCTCAATTCATTGACACTTCCATAGTCCTGATTTTACTTTGCCTGGCCGGAGCCATTCCCTGGGATAAGTTCTGGATGCTTCTGCTCAATGGCTTTTTGTTTAAAGTTCTCGTAGCATTACTCGATACTCCAATCTTTTACCTTACTTCGTGGTGGGCGCGAAAACACTTCAACCTGAAGATGGGCCAGGAGATAGAGCTCTAGGTGGTTAGGTGTCCAATTTTAAGAGGTAAAATAAAATGCCACTAGAAACGTATTGGCTATTTTTGAAGCTGATAAAACCGAAAGGACTATGTTGAGATTCAAAGCAAAAAAATCATTCTTGTTTTCCTTTTTTCTGTTTTTCGCAGGTTCACTGCTTGCGCAAATTGAAAATCCGGTAACCTGGGAGGTAAGCCTCGAAGAACTCGAAGGCAACAAGGTGGAAGTTGTCGCAAAAGCCACCGTTGAAGAAGGATGGCACATATACGGTCTCGAAGCAACTCCCGATCCGGACGACATGGGACCGCTTCCCACTCAGTTTGTTTTCGAAGAGAGTAACGATTATGAGATTATTGAAAAGCCAACAAGTTCAGAGTTTGTCACTGAGTACGATCCCATCTTCGAAATCGATGTAAACTATTTCGATGGCGATGCTACATTCCGCCAGGTGGTGGATCTGCAAAGCACCGAAGGAGTGCAGGTAGAAGGCCACATCGAGGGAATGGTGTGTAACGAAGAAAAGTGCATCATGCTCGATCCATATCGTTTTTCCCTGCCAGCTAACGGAGGCGAAAAAAGCAAAGAGGACGATGGAATTCAGGAACCGGTGAAATGGTCAGTATCTTCGGCCAAAACTGGTGGAGATGAATATACGATCACAGTAAAAGCCAGCATCGATGAAGGATGGCATCTCTACTCGCAAAAATTGCCGAGCGATCAGGGGCCTGTGCCCACCGAGCTTTTGCTCGACACGCTCGAAGGAATGGAGTTCATCGGAGGGTTCTCTGAGCCCGAGCCACATCTCGAGTACGATCCCAATTTTATGATGGACCTCAGCTTTTTTGAAGGTGAGGTGGCGTTCCGTCAAAAAGTGAAAGTTCCGGAAGGCACTAATAAAATTGAAGGTTCGGTTTATTACATGGTGTGCAACGATAAAATGTGCTTGCCTCCAACACTCGAAGAATTTTACGTGAATCTCAATTCTGGAGAAGGTGGCCTCGCCCGCGAAGAGTTCGACAATACACCAACTGGGCCGGCAAGTTTCGAATACCTCCGCAGCGCAATCGATTTGAAGGAGCCGGTAGTGGAAGCCGGTGAGTGTTCCGGAGTTACTAAAACCACAGAAACTGATGAGAACACAGGTCTCTTAAATCTTTTTATGCTCGGCTTTTTTGGAGGGCTACTAGCACTTTTGACTCCTTGTGTTTTCCCGATGATCCCACTCACTGTGAGCTTCTTCACTAAAGGTTCTGGTAGTAGAAAAAAAGGTCTTTTGAGAGCTGGAACTTACGGGCTGTTCATCTTTTTGATCTACCTAATTCTCTCCATTCCTTTTCACTTGCTGGACCAAATCGATGAAAACATACTAAACACGATTTCCACAGATCCGATTTTGAACGTGATTTTCTTCGCGATCTTCATCGTGTTTGCGATTTCATTCTTCGGATACTTTGAAATCACCATCCCGAGCAAGTTTGCCAACAGAGCCGACTCTGCCTCAAACACAGGTGGACTTGTGGGAACATTCTTCATGGCACTGACTTTAGCCATTGTCTCGTTTTCATGCACTGGCCCGATTCTCGGTTCGTTGCTCGCAGGGTCGCTTACCAGCAGCGGTGGAGCCATGCAGCTCACCGCGGGAATGGGAGGTTTTGGATTTGCTCTCGGAATTCCGTTTGCCATTTTTGCTGCCTTCCCGGGAATGCTAAACTCACTTCCAAAATCTGGCGGTTGGCTAAACACGGTGAAAGTGGTGCTCGGTTTTGCTGAGCTTGCCCTGGCTTTGAAATTTCTCAGTAATGCCGACCTCGTTGAGCACTGGGGAATCCTGAAAATCGAAGTCTTCCTCGGCTTGTGGATTATCATCTTTGCACTGATGGGTCTCTACATTTTTGGAGTGATAAAATTTCCTCACGACAGTCCCCTTAAAAAACTGTCGTTCTCTAGAATTTCCTTCGGGATTTTGATTTTCGCTTTTGTGGCCTACCTGGCCTCAGGTTTCCGCTACAACGATAAAACAGAGAGCTTCACAACGCTGGGGCTGCTCAGTGGTTTGGCTCCACCGGTGGGCTATAGTATAGTTTATCCAAAAGACTGCCCGCTCATGCTTGATTGCGAAAAAGACTACATGATGGCGCTCGAAAGAGCTAAGCGCGAGAACAAACCGATCATGGTTGACTTCACAGGCTACGCCTGCGTGAACTGCCGAAAAATGGAAGAAAACGTCTGGGACAAACCCGGAGTTTACGACATGCTGAAGGACGACTACATTGTGGTTTCACTCTACGTGGACGACAGGAAGGAACTTCCCGATGCCAAGAAAGATACCATCAAGATGGAGCGAACTGGCAATACCAAAATCATTGAAACATATGGTGACAAGTGGTCGGCTTTCGAGATCGAAACGTTCAACTCCAACTCACAGCCATTCTACGCTTTGATTTCTCCTGACGAAGTGCTGCTCAACAAACCAGTGGGCTACACTCCCGATGTGGAAGAGTACGAGGCATGGCTTCGCTGCGGTCTCAATGCTTACGATAAGGTGAAGGAGTGAAGTTTAATTTCGGATGGGCTGAATCATTGACTCTGATTTTGATCTGTTGATTGAATTTTGGTTTTCGAGAGATCCCGAATCCGAAAGGTAGAATTTGTTTTATTTTCCCATCTTAGCTTTTCAAAACCATCGCTGAATGTCACAAGGGATCAGAAAACATTTTGAAGAAGCGCAGCAATTGATTGCGAAGTTCAATTCTGATGAATCGAATTTTGAGAAAATCGAAGCTGCCGGAAAGCTGATGGTGGATTCTCTGAGAAGTGGTGGTAAAATTATTTCCTGCGGAAACGGTGGTTCCATGTGCGATGCCATGCATTTTGCCGAGGAGCTAACCGGACGCTACCGCGACAACCGATCTTCGATTGCAGCACTTTCCATTTCCGATCCTTCGCACATCAGTTGTGTGGGAAACGACTATGGTTTTGAATTCATTTTTTCGCGCTATCTTGAAGGCGTTGGAAGAGAGGGGGATGTGCTTTTGGGCATCAGCACCAGCGGAAATTCTGCCAACGTGCTGGAAGCTGCAAAAGTGGCTAAAGACAAAGGAATAAAAGTCGTAGGCCTCACCGGCAAAGACGGTGGAAAACTCGCACCACTTTGCGATGCTGAAGTACGCGTGCCGTGGTCGGGCTATGCCGACCGAATTCAGGAAGTACACATTAAAGTGATTCACTCCCTGATTGATTACATAGAAGAGCACCTGGGCTAGCGGTCCGACTCTTCTTTTTTTAAACACCTTAACAAATGCTAGTAAAGACCTATGGATCTGCCGTTTTTGGCATTTCTGCTACAACCGTAACGATAGAAGTTAACATCGACAAGGGCATCAACTTTTTGCTGGTCGGCCTGCCCGACAGTGCCGTGAAAGAAAGCCAGCAGAGAATTGCCGCAGCACTCAGCAACACCGGTTATTCACTCCCCGGAAAAGCCATCACCATCAACATGGCTCCAGCCGACATCCGGAAAGAAGGTTCTGCCTACGACTTACCACTGGCCGTTGGGATTTTGGCTGCATCAGAGCAGATGACTGCCAATGGGCTGGATGAATTTATCATCATGGGTGAGCTTTCGCTTGATGGCAGTTTGCGTCCGATAAAAGGAGTCTTGCCGATTGCAGTTCAGGCGCGAGAGGAAGGTTTTAAAGGGATGATCGTCCCGGCTGGAAATGCACGAGAAGCTGCAATCGTAGACAATCTCGAAGTTTACGGAGTAGAGAATATTTCTGAAGTGATCGACTTTTTTGAAGGCAAGGGCGAAGTAGAGCGAACGATAGTAAACACCCGTGAGGAATTCTACATGCGGCTCAACGAATTCCCCGTTGATTTTGCCGATGTCAAAGGACAGGAGAACATCAAGCGAGCTTTTGAAATTGCTGCAGCCGGTGGTCACAACGTGATTTTGATCGGGCCTCCAGGAGCTGGAAAAACAATGCTAGCCAAAAGACTTCCGACTATTCTTCCACCACTTTCATTGCACGAAGCGCTGGAAACCACAAAAATCCACTCCGTTGCTGGTAGGATGAAGCGAGAGAATGCGTTGATTTCTGTCCGGCCTTTTAGATCTCCTCACCACACAATTTCGGATGTCGCTTTAGTTGGAGGTGGTGGCTATCCGCAGCCGGGAGAAATTTCACTGGCTCACAATGGAGTTTTGTTTTTGGATGAGTTGCCGGAATTCAAAAGAGCAGTTTTGGAAGTGATGCGCCAGCCGGTGGAAGATCGCGTTGTCACAATTTCGCGGGCGAAGTTCACGGTGGAGTACCCGGCCAGCTTTATGCTCGTTGCTGCGATGAATCCCTGCCCATGTGGCTACTACAACCATCCAGAGAAAGAATGCGTTTGCGCACCGGGAGTAGTGCAGAAATACCTGAACAAAATCAGCGGCCCGCTGCTCGACAGGATCGACATCCACATTGAAGTCACTCCAGTGAGCTACGATGAACTAACGGATAAAAAGGAATACGAAAAAAGCGACAGCATTCGCCAGCGAGTTGAAAAAGCCAGAGAGGTGCAGGAGAAGCGTTTTGCCGAAAACGAGGACATCCACTGCAACGCACAGATGGCAACGAGGGAGTTGAAGAAGATTTGCCAGATCGATGCTGCTGGAAATCAGCTTTTGAAAACAGCAATGGATCGATTGAATCTTTCTGCTCGAGCTTACGACAGGATCGTGAAAGTCAGCAGAACTATTGCCGACCTGGCCGGAAGTGAAGAAATTTTACCGGAGCATTTGGCAGAGGCTATTCAATACAGAAGTTTGGACCGGGAGAACTGGGCTGGGTGATAAATACTGTCAATCTGGAATCATTTGTGCCGGATCCATTGAAGTTGGAAAAAAGTCAGTAATGACCACAGTTGAGTTTTCTTCGTCAATAAAATAAAGAATTTTGATTTCAAATATTCTGGATTCGCGGTGTAACAAATACCTAAATATCCTTTTTGAATTAACAATTTGAGGCTCTATTGAACCGCGTTTAGGAAGGTTCTTCAATGACTCTAGAACTCGACCAATTGATTGGTCAATTGAGTTCGCCCTTTGATGTGAGAAATATTTGAATAGATATTCAAGGATCCTTGATTCGTAGATTCTCCTGGCAGTTTTAGAAATAACTACTCTGTATATCTCTTTTTCAGCCAAGCTTTATTTTTTCTAGTGAATTCTTCTAGAGTTTCAAAATCACCATTTTCGTAATCCCTGATTGATTCATTCGCATGTTGTTCCATTTCTGCTTGCCCAAGCAATTGCTCAACTTGTTCAAGAACAGAGGAGTTTTGAACGTGCATCAAACGCTGAATGAGACTGAGTTTTTTCTCTGATATGCTCATATTTCAAATTTAGTGAATTATCAGGTTCATTCAGTCACCCAAATTCCTGATCAACTTAATCCCAGATACGAAAAAGATAAATCCTATTATTCCGAAAACGAGGAGTCTTTTCCAGTCGTAGTCGTTTCCGATGAAGAGAAATGCCGAGTAGATTAACCCAGCAACTCCGAGCAGTGTGAGTAGCGCGCCAAAAATCGATTTTAGTTTCATGGGCTGAAAATAGAAATATTTCCAGTCTTAAGGATTTCAGAACTCGAGTTGATTTGATAGACGTACTGTCCGGTAGCGAGATTTGGAAGTGACATGCTGCTGTTAGAGCTTCGGATTTCTTCTTCCCAAACCCTTTTTCCATTCAGATTATAAAGTATGAATCGCGCTGCCGGGAGCGCAGTGCTCGCTTCGATTTTTATTAACTGATTTTGACTACTGACTAGAGTTGGGTAAACGTTTATTTCGGTGTCTTTCTCAGATTCTTCAACTCCGATTGGCATTACGTTCACAAATTGAAACACTCCTCCCTGAACACTGCATCCGAAATTATCCCAAACGGAGCAGTAGTAGGCCACATCCTGATCGGGAGTGGCGAACGGTTGAATCGCATTGACATCGATTAAACCTGTAGACGGCTGCCACAACACTGAGTCGATAAAAGTCTCTTCGGAAGTGGTAGAAACGTTTGGCGATTCGAGTTGAATAGTGTCATTTACAGTGATGCTGTAAATTGTTTGCCCTAGGTGCTGTCCAAATTCCGATGTGGTTAGAATCATTGAATCTGTGCAAGTAGAGCCTTCAGCATCTGTCACCGTCAGAATAAACTCCATCTCAAATCCCCAGTTGTCTTCTACTTCTGGATTAGCCAATGTGGTGTCGCTCAAAAAATGTGACGCGTAAAAAGCGAGATCGCTTCCATCGGGTGAAATTGGCTCAATAGACCACGAATACAAATATGGAGTCTGGCCTCCGATAGCAGCTGGTTCGCCACCAAGAAGGATGGTTTCACCGGTTTCTTCAATCGGTTTACACCAATGCTGATCGGGTCCGGCATCGGCAGTACATTGAGCCCGTAGAAGTGAGGGATTCAAAACAATCAAAATGAAAATTGCAGTAAAGTAGAAAGCTTTCATAATAAGTAGTTTAATGATTGGTAGAAAGTTAAAAACTATCGCTCAGGTTAAGTCTGCATAAATCGATTTGTCTTGAAAACCTATTCCCTTTGTAAACAGCAGAACCGAAATGGCTGTGGGAAATTCCATTCTTAATAATTCGTCAGCTCAATCTTAACTCAACATTTCCACTTGCGTTGATTCAACGGCTTTCGCTTCCGATTTTCAACATTCGATAAAACCAGCTTAAAATCATTCAGATAAGGTGAGAGTAGTTTCGCAGAACAAACCAAATTAATTCCCTTGATCATGTGTAAAAACAATTACCTAAAAAGCTTTTTCACCATGCTGCTAGCGGCTGCCTTTTCCGCTACAGCCATGGCTCAGGCGCCCGTGCTGGAACATGTCTCCAGCTACCAAACCGGGGTGTTTGACGAAGGCGCTGCAGAAATTGCCGGCTACGATGCCGTCTCTCAGCGAATCTTCTTTACCAATGCCGATGCAAACACAATAGATGTGTTGGACGCTTCGGATATTTCTAACCTTACCTTACTTTATTCTATTGATCTCTCAGCTTACGGTGCAGGAATCAACAGCCTTGTGGTTTTGGACGGCCACATTGCGGCTGCCGTTGAAGCTGATCCCAAACAGGATCCAGGATCGGTCGTGATTTTCGACATCGATGGAAACTTTGTCAGCTCGGTGACTGCGGGTGCTCTGCCTGACATGGTTACTGTAACTCCTGATGGAACAAAACTAATTGTCGCCAATGAAGGCGAGCCAAACGATGATTACGATGTGGATCCGGAAGGAACCATTTCGGTAATTGACATTACAGGTGGATTTGCTTCTCTGACTGACGCAAACGTCACTACCCTTAACTTCAATGCTTATGACGGACAGGAACTCCCGGGGGTTAGAATTTTTGGCCCGGGAGCTACTGTTTCTCAGGACCTCGAGCCCGAGTACGTAGCTGTTGCTCCTGACTCTGAAACGGCCTACGTAGTTTGCCAGGAAAACAACGCCATCGCTGTTGTTGATCTGGTAAATCTCGAAATTGTGGATGTTGTCGCTCTTGGCACAAAAGACTACAGCCTTCCTGAAAACGCAATTGATGCCAGTAACGATGACGATGAAATCAACATCACCACCTGGCCTGTGAAAAGCTTTTACATGCCGGACGCAATAAAAGCGCTGGAAATCAACGGACAAACCTACATCATCACTGCCAACGAAGGTGATGCTCGTGATTACGATGGCTACTCCGAAGAAGACAGAGTGAAAGATCTCGTTCTCGACCCAACCGTTTTTCCAAATGCTGAATGGCTGCAGGAAGATGAAAACCTCGGTCGCTTGAACATCACTAATTCAATCGGTGATATTGACAACGATGGTGATTTTGATGAAATCTACGGATATGGAGCCCGCTCTTTTTCAGTGTGGGATGCTTCTGGAAACCTTGTTTGGGACAGCGGAAGTCAGTTTGAGCAAATCATAGCCAACCAGTATCCAAACGATTTTAACTCCAACAACGATGAAAACGATTCTTTCGATGCTCGTTCTGACGACAAAGGTCCGGAGCCGGAAGCCATTGAATACGGAACGTTGAATGGTGTTACTTACGCTTTCATCGGACTGGAAAGAATGGGTGGGATTATGATGTACGATCTTTCTAATCCATCGAATCCTGAATTCGTTCAATACGTTAACAACAGAGATTTCTCAGGAGATGCCGAAGCGGGAACTGCTGGTGACCTCGGAGTAGAAGATTTGACTTTTGTTCCTGCCGAAGACAGCCCAAGCGGAAATGCGCTTTTGATCAGCTCGAACGAAGTTTCGGGAACTGTTTCTGTGTTCCAGTTCTCTTCAGAGCCTTACACTCTTCAGATTCTTCACGCATCCGACCTCGAAGGTGGAGTTGACGCAATCGAAAGAGCGCCAAACTTCGCTGCCATTGTTGATCACCTCGAAGACACTTATGAAAATTCCGTTACACTTTCTGCCGGTGACAATTACATCCCGGGACCATTTTTCAATGCTTCTGCAGACGGGTCGATGAGACCGATTTTTCAGGATGTCTACCAGGATCTTTACGGAGAACCAGATCTCGACAATATTCGCGAAGGTGGAGGAAGAGCGGACATCTCGATCATGAACATTATCGGGTTTGATGCTTCAGCCCTCGGTAACCACGAGTTTGATGCTACCACTGATGCAGTGAACGGAATTATCGCTCCAAACATCACCGGTGGTTCTCTTTCTGACGTTCGCTGGCTGGGAGCTCAGTTTCCTTACCTCAGCGCCAACCTCGACTTCTCAAACGATGGAAACCTAAACTACCTGTTCACAGACGAACTTCTGTTGAACACAGAGTTCCAATCGCTGATTGGCGAATTGGATGCCGCTGCCAATGCTCCGAAACTAGCTCCTGCCACTTTGATTGAAGAAGGTGGAGAACTGATCGGTGTAGTCGGTGCTACAACTCAGCTGCTTGCTTCAATTTCTTCACCGGGAAACACGGAAGTGATCACAGGTGGATCAAACGACATGGTTGCGCTTGCTGCAGTTCTTCAGCCGGTTATCGATGATTTGATGGCTGCCGGATCTAACAAAATTATCCTCGTTTCTCACCTCCAGCAAATCGCCCTCGAAGAAGAGCTTGCTACCTTGCTAAACGGAGTAGACGTAATCGTTGCCGGTGGTTCCGACACTATTCTCGCTAACGATGACGACAGACTTTTGAGCGGATCTGAAGCTGATGCTGATTATCCGGTTGTGACTTCAAATGCTGACGGAGACCCAACTTTGATTGTGAGTACCGATGGTGAGTACAGCTATGTTGGCCGCCTCGTTGTAAACTTCAACGAAGCCGGAGTTGTGTTGCCACAGTTCCTCAGCAGCACAATCAATGGACCTTACATTGCCGACATGGAAATGGTGGAAGAACTTTGGAATGGCGAAGATGCTTTCGCAGAAAACTCAAAAGGGGAGCTCGTTTCAAGATTGACCAGTGCTGTGCAGGATGTGGTTATCGCCAAAGACGGAAATGTGTTTGGAAGAACCGCTGTTTACCTTGACGGAAGACGTTCTGAAGTTAGAACCGAAGAAACCAACCTTGGAGACATCACCGCAGACGCCAACCTTTGGGTGGCTCAGCAGTTCGATTCTGAAGTAATGGTTTCGATCAAAAACGGTGGAGGAATCAGAGCTGCAATCGGACAGGTTGTGGAAGTTGCTCCAGGAGTTTACGACTTCCTTCCACCACAGGCCAACCCACTTTCAGGAAAAGAAGAGCAAGAAGTTTCTCAACTCGACATCGAAAACTCACTTCGCTTCAACAACCGTTTGACAATTCTTTCACTTTCCGCCAGCGACCTGAAGGAAGTGATGGAATACGGATTCTCGTCTGTTGCTCCGGGAGCTACTCCTGGATCTTTCCCGCAGATTTCCGGAATGCATATCGTTTACAACCCTGAAGCTCCGGCTGGAGACAGAATCTTCACACTACAGATTGTTGATGGAAACGGAAACGTTCTTGACACAGTAGCTTCTGGTGGAGAGCTCGTTGGCGATCCCGACAGAGAAATCAAAACAGTGACTTTGAACTTCCTCGCAGGTGGAGGTGACGGATATCCGTTTGATTCACTTGGCGAAAACCCAATCGCTCTTGAAGAGCAGGGACTGGAAGAAGGTGTTGCCACTTTTGCTGAAGCTGGATCTGAGCAAGATGCAATGGCAGAATACCTCGCTGAGTTCTTCGCAGTTGACCCTTACAATCAGGAAGAAACAGCTCCTGAAAATGACACCAGAATCAAAACGCTTCAGGATGCACTTGGTTGCGATGTTGTAGCCAGCCTTCCACTGATCGATGGTTTTGAAAATGGATTCGAAAACTGGATGAACGTTGAAGGTGACGATTTCGACTGGTCGACTCGCTCCACTCAAACACCATCTTACTACACCGGGCCAGAAGAAGCTTTCGAAGGAGACTATTACTTCTACATCGAATCTTCATCCCCAAACAGCCCGATGAAAACTGCTGAGATTGTTTCTCCATGCATCGACCTGAACGGAGCGGATATGCCTTACGCCAACTTCCATTACCACATGTTTGGTGACAACATCGGAACGCTTTCTCTTGAAGCTTCTCTCGATGGAAACACCTATGAAACACTTTGGACACTTGATGGTGAGCAAGGTGAAGAGTGGATGATGGCTTCGGTAAATCTCGAAGATTACATTGGATCGACTGTGAAACTGAGATTCTCAGCCACCACAGGTATGTCGTGGAAAGGTGACATTGCAATCGATGCGTTCGAACTGATCGAAGCTACGCCTGGATGTACAGACGAAACTGCCTGCAACTACGATGCTGAAGCAGACGCCAACGATGGCTCTTGCGAGTATCTTTCTTGCAGCGACTGCCTCGATATTGCAACACTTCCTTTGAATGCCGATTTCGAAACTGACCTCGGTGGATGGGAACCAGCAGAAGGAAACGACCTTGAGTGGACTTTGAACTCTGGTTCAACTCCATCTTACGCCACCGGGCCTTCTGAAGCATTCGAGCAAAACAGCTACGCTTACCTCGAAGCTTCTTTCAACGGATCTCCTGACAAATCAGCGAGCATCGTTTCGCCTTGTATCGACCTAACAGATGCAACTGCTCCTTACCTTAGCTTTGCTTACCACATGTACGGTTCGCAGGTTGGAAGTCTTGCCATCGAAGTTTCAACCGGAGGTGAATTCATGACTGTGTGGTCACTTGAAGGAAACCAGGGAGACGAGTGGATGACAGCAGAGCTAGAACTTTCTGAATACATCGGACAGTCGGTTCAGTTGAGAATCACCGGAACCACGGGAACGACCTACAGCAGTGACATCGCCATCGATGCGGTTTCCGTTTTCGAAGGAGTTTTCGGATGTACGGATGAAACAGCTTGCAACTACAACGAAGATGCTACTTTGAGTGACAATTCTTGTGATTACTTCTCTTGCGCAGATTGCGAAGAAGTTGACACAGAAGCTTATCAGCAAGGATTCGAGGACGGAACAGACGACTGGACTCAGGAATCTGAAGACGACCTCGACTGGACTTTGAACGTAGGAAACACTCCTTCTTTCGGAACCGGACCGCAGATGGCTTCTGAAGAGGATTTCTACCTGTTCGTTGAGTCTTCTTATCCAAGCTACGGTGGGCAGGAAGCGATTCTTCAGTCACCTTGCTTCGAGCTTGCTGAAGGAAGCCAGTACGGAGTTTCCTTCGACTACCACATGTACGGAAGTACAATGGGAACTCTCGAGCTTCAGATCTCTGACGATGAAGTGAACTGGACAAGCATCTGGTCACTTTCGGGAGATCAGGGCAATGCATGGAAAACAGCCCAGGTTGATGTTTCTGAATACGCTCCGTCAAGCGTGAAATTCCGCTTTGTGGCAACCACAGGATCGAGCTACTTCAGTGATGTTGCAATCGATGCATTCAACCTCGAGTCTACCACTCCTGCAGAAGTTGCGGATGCTGGAACTGAAAACAACGAAGCAGAGACAACAACGCTTGGACTGAACGATGCACTTGATAAGGAAAACAGCTTCAAGCTTTATCCTAACCCAACTCGCGAGATCGTGAATTTCGAGATCGAAGTGGCACAAGAAGAGCAGGTTGTTCTTTACCTGATGGATCTTTCAGGAAAGCTGATCAAAACAGAGCAGATGACTTTGAACGCTGGAAACCAGCAGATCGTTTACAACGTGTCTGACCTTCCGGCAGGATTCTACAACTTGCGAATTCAGGGAGCTGACTACGCACTAAACGCTAAGCTCGTTATCAACCGATAACAGCCGAAGCGACCAAATAAATACAGCCAGAAAGCGGCCTGCTCTTGTTTGAGAGAGCGGGCCGCTTTTGGTTTTAGTATTTTTACGAACGATGAAAATTGACCAGCAGATAATTGATGATTTGTGCGAGGAAATTGAAATACAGTGGAATTGCCATGTAATGACAAGGGCTGTATTCTATTCAAAATTTCCAGAGAAAAACGAGTTTACCAGTCCAACTTTTCATAGGGATGCTGGGATTGCATTTAGAGTAAAAATCCTGAAGCCAAACACCAATGAATTTCAAAAGTCCGCACATAGAGTGGCGGTCTGGCTAAATCAAAATTATATAATCCGACTCTATGGGATCTTAGATGGCAAACAACTTATTAAGTATGGTAAGCTTCATCATATCAAGGTGTTTCAATTGGTGAGGTTGATGAGAAATAATATCGGTGCACATTCATCGGGTAAGAAGGTATCGGCTAAAAGAAGGGGTGAACTGAGAAAAGCTACTAAACTTATTAATGAACTTACTGACAGAAATATTTCTCTTAATGAAGTTTCGAATTATACCCTTTCGATAGATTCGGTTTTAAAGCCTATCAAGGATCAAGTTTGCGAAGAGATTAGAAAACTTCAGGGGAAACAAATCGAGTTTAAAAGTAGCTTGAAAGACCAAAGAAAGAAGATCAAGAAGGAGGTACAGATATTCATGAAAATGCTACTTCAAAAACAGAAACCTACTTGAACTTACTCTGTCGAAGGTTTCGAATCCTTTGAAAAGCATCCTCCACAGAGAGAAGTTCACTTTCACCAGTTAATCGGCTTGCTCTTCTTTTATCGAGCATTTTAATTTCACTTTTTGTGAAGCCATCTTCATGCGATCTACCTTCCATTTTATTTTCATTCATTACGTATGCCAGAAATTAATACTACAAACGATTTTCCATTTCCCGTTTTCTAATCTCCAGATGTCTGCATCCTCTCCGGCAAATGAAGAGGAGTAGCCCCACGATCGAACGACAATCATATGAGAAGGGTCCAAAACTATTGGCAGTGAAAAAGAAACTCGAGATAAAGATTGTTTGTCCTTAACCACTGTGAAGCCATGGTTCTCTAATTCCTTCCATGCAAAAGAGTTATTGAAAGTACACTGCTCTTTCATTTCATTTGCATTCGCAATGAGTAAAGAATCGAGAAGGGGTTTCAAATCTTTTGCTTTTGGTGAAATGAATGGGTTTTCCAGTGCCTCTTTTAATTCTGTCAAGGTAACCTTGGATGGTCCACTTTTTCTCTTCTTGATATAAACTGTATCACCAACTATTTCTTCCCTCAAAAATTCCTTTTGAACTGAGGTAAGACTCTGGGTTTGTCCGAGAAAAAAACAGGACAGTAACAATCCTAATACCGTCATTTTTCTAAGAATAGCCATGTGTTAAGGTTTAGATTGATCCAAGTACTCTGTTAATTTCTCTTTAGCCCCTTCACGAGTATAAGACTTGCTTCTTCCAGAGAGATGCCTTGCTTTCCTCTTCTCCAGCATTTCAATTTCCTCTTTGGTGCAGCCGTTTAAAGGAGATGTGTCGTTTTCCATGCTGTTGAAGTTACGAGATTTCTGATCTACCCCAAAATCTCCGGCACCTTCACATCCACCTCACAGCTCTCAGCTAATTTATTTCCCCAATAGATGCAGGCTTCGGGAGTGAGTATGCTGTTGGTTTGGTGCATGAAAATATAAACTTCCTTGATGCCCTGTTGTGCCCAGAGTCGAATGCGTTCCGTCCACTCGTCCATTCTTTCGTAGTCAGTTTTGTGCAGGTTGGTTCCGTTGTAGCGGATAATTAAAATCTCGCTGGTGAGCCGCATGTGCAACACGTCTCTTCTGCCGGGAGTGTCGGTGATCACTGCGCTGATGTTTTTATCTCTCAAAAAACCGAAAACTGCTTTCGCTGTTTGACTGGCTCCAAACCAGTCCGCATGTCTGAACTCCACAGCTAGCGGCAGATCTTCTGGAAGATTGTCGAGGTAATCCACCAGCTTTTCAGCATGTTTTGGAGTATAGTTTGGCGGAAGCTGAATAAAAGAAGGTCCGAGCTTTTCTTTGAAATTTATGATGCCTTCAAGAAAGTCATTGGTCGGACCTTCGCAATTATTAAACCGTCTGAAGTGAGTGATGATCTGAGGAAATTTCGGACAAAACACAAATCCTTCCGGAGCCAGGTTGTACCACCGCTGAATGGTTTCCGGTGGATGAATGCGGTAGTGAGTAGCGTTCAGCTCGATGCAGCCAAACTGCCTGAAGTAGGCTTCGGGAAAATTCTTCTGCGGAGTTTTTTCCGGGTACACTTTTCCTTTCCACTCTTTGATGGTCCACATGGTTCCTCCGATGTAGAGCTCTGGTTCCTTAGGCTGTAGCTTGGGCAGGAAACGATGAGTTTCCGGGTGGTCGTCAGGAAGTGAGAAGTTCACGTTTTCAATATTCTCTAACTTTCCAAAATTCATCGTTGAGTGTAATTAACTTTGAAATCTGTGTGAGTTCGTTCAGTTGTGATAAACACTACAGGTTTACTTCCGTTTACAAGAATAGAAAATCATTTGAATGGACGAAGAAAAAGTTTTAGACCTTCCCAAAAGAAAGAAGCCAAAAAATAAGTTTCTCTGGCTTTTCATCACATCGGTTGCGCTGATGTTATTGGGGTATCTTTTCGTTGTCCAGCACTGGCCTTTTGGCGGTTGGATGATTGTGGTTTCTACCTTTTTATTTGCAACCTATTTAATCCTCAGCTTCATCGACAGCGGACAGCGAGCGTTTTTTCAGTACTGCTACTTAATAGGAAAAATTGCAGTGATCTTCGGTCTGAACTTGTGGTTTTTGGAATTAGATCAAGTCGCACTCTACGTGGTTTATGGAGCTTTTGCCGTGTTTGTAGCAGGTGTGGTCTCGCTTTTTCTCAGACCAAAATCCTAATTGCCAGACGCCATTTGTTGAATCTGGTAGCTGTCGAAAGTGTCTGAACTCGAATTCGATACACTCGCTTTTAGCATAGCTTTCGCTACATCCGCGGCCTTAATTGGTCGGTACTTTTTCAGCGAACCAAACATGAGAGGGCTAAAGATTCGCATGAATATACTTCCAATTTTTTCTCCCAGTCTAAACTCTTCCCGATCTCCCAGGAGTAGTGATGGTCGGAAAATCTGAACCGATTTGATTCCGCTGTTTTTCACAGCTTCTTCCATTTCACCTTTTACCCGGTTGTAGAAAATACTGGAGCTCTTGTCTGCTCCCATGGCGCTCACCACCAAGAATTGATCTGCAGAGGTGTAGTTCTCAGCCAGTGACTTCACGTAATCGAAGTCGACTTTTCGAAATTTTTCCTGTGAGCCGGCTTTCTTGATGGTTGTCCCCAGGCAGCAAAAAATGGCATCGAAGTGCTCATTTGGTGCTTCATGTTGAAGATTCTCAAAGACAATTTTGTGCTCTTTAAGCTTTGAGTGCGAAAGTCCGGTTTCTTTTCTCACCAGACTGTGAATCTCTTTTATACGCGAGTCTTCCAACAAAAAATGTACTAAATGACCTCCAACTAAACCTGTGGAGCCGGCTATTAAAACTCTCATAATGAATCCGATGTGATTTTTTTATAACTTTAGAGACAGCACCCTAAAATACTTAACTATGCTCGAACAAACCTATTTGAAAGACTTTGTTCATTTGCTTTTCCCAGAATACTGCCCCGGCTGTTCGGGTCACCTCGGAAAGAATGAAAAGATGATTTGCACAGGCTGCCTTTTGAAGCTTCCAAAAGCCAATCTGGCTACGATGCGCGACAATCCAGTTGAAAAGCTTTTTTGGGGCCGAATCGAGATTGAGCGAGCTGCTGCTTTTCTACAATTTTCAAAGGGCGGCATGACTCAAAGACTACTGCACGACCTGAAATACCGCGGTAACCAGGATCTCGGAGAAAAACTCGGTCGGCTGATGGCTGATGAACTCATGGAAAGTGGCTGGAGTGATGACGTTGATGAAATTGTGCCGGTTCCTCTTCATCCCAGAAAAATGAAATTGCGAGGCTTTAATCAGGCGAAGTGTATTGCGGACGGTATGTCTGAGATTTGGAAGAAGCCCGTTTCAACAGGAAACCTCATTCGCAAGATCCACAACCCAACGCAAACAAAGAAAAGTCGATTCGCCAGGTGGCAGAATACCAGCAACATTTTTGGAGTGAAGAAGCCACGCGAATTCGAAGGTAAGCATCTGGTGTTGGTCGATGATGTTGTTACCACCGGCAGCACCATCGAGGCTTGCGCTATGCAGCTCAACAAGGTTGAAGGAGTAAAAGTCTCAGTAGCAAGTGTGGCTTTTCCGATGAACTAGCGGAAGCTCACTTTAGCAAAGGACTTATCCCGATCGTTTTCGATTGTGTAAAGGATCATTGTGTTTTCATCATTAGGATCGCTAAGTGCGTCTACAGTAACAATGTCCATGTCTTCGGTCTCGAAGAGCACCTTTTCTTTGAGCTCACCATTATCATTTACAATTGTGTAGAGAGTGACGTCCCCCCGTCTCGCCTTGCGCTTTAGGTCACCCATTTGTCCTCTATCGAGGTAGTCATCCATTTCGAGGTTGTAGAACAGTCGGATATCACCATTTTCTTTGGGCATGACATGCAAAAAGCGACCACCGGGAACCACCGCAATCTGTTCTTTTTCCACCAATGCATTCCATTCTATATCACCGTCAGCATTCACGCTAATAATGATGATGTTTTCGTAATTAAACTGAGTGTAAGAAGTAGTGGTTACCATACCATCAGCTCCAGATGAAGTGCTGGTAACGGTAGTCTCGAAATACTGCTCAGCTAAAATTTTTATGCTTCCATCAGGGTAAATGATAAACTCGCGAATGTCGAAATTCGACAATCCCAGGTCTTCGTCTTTTCGTTCAGCTTTCCTCTTTGCTTTCTTCTCTTCTCTTAGAGTCATTCCTTCTGTGATGAAGTCTTCATCAAAAGCTTTGAGGGAGGATGTTTTTACCTTTTGAGTCTCGCCATCAATGGTGATGAAAAAAGTACCGTTGATCATCGTGTTGTCAACTGTAGAATAGAATCCACTCACAATGATATCCTCGTTGTCGCGCACTGCGAACTGAATATCGGTAACAAACTTCTCACCGACTTCGATTTCAAAGTCTTTTGCTTTATTTCCGCCACTGTTATATTTGAGCAGGTGAAAAGTGTGTTGAGTTTCATCTTCTTTTCTCTTGGCTTTTCGGTCTTCAAACTCCTTTCCCATTACAAAAACGTCACCTGAGTTGGTAGTCCGAATGTCCAACACTTCGAATAGCTCCTCTGAGTAATTGAGTTGAACTTCGTCTTCCCAGAGCTGGTTCAGTTGACTATCGAAAACCTGAAAGGAATACTTTTCCGGTTCTCTGTCTGCATTCGGTATGTGTTTGAAAATCAAAATTTTAGATTCGTCTTCAGAAATGTCGAAGTCAAAAGAGCCCTGTTCTTTTTTCAGTCCGGCTTGTTTTGACTGAAGCTCACCGAGATGAACCAGTTTCATGTCAGTACTCAAGTCTTCTCGGTCAACTGTGGTGTAGTAGAGGTCTGTTTTATCCTCTCTCCGCTCAAACTTGGAAAGAAACACGATGAATCGACCGTTGAGGTATGTGATGTTTTGAAAGTCATAAAATTCCCGATCAATTCTGAGAGGGATTTCAACGGATCGCTTGTACTTCAGATCTGTACCATATTCTTGAAGAATCTTGTTGTTGCGTTCGTCAATCAAGACATAAAGCTTGTCATCTACTGTGGTGACCATAGAATCTAGCGTCTGACGCCTTTTGATATCGAGTTCTTCACCCCATTCAAGGTCTGCCTTTTTTGTGATATCAAGCTGAGCAAATGTTTGAATTGAGAGAAACAGGCAGAGTATAAAAGTCAAGTATTTCATGATGATCTGGGTGTAGTTATTTAAATTTAATTCTGGTCATGAATCTCTTGCGAGAAAATCCTTTTTGCTTGAGGTTGTGAAGGATGATATCTCCAGAAGAAACAACTTCATTTTCTGTAGGCATTGGAGAGATGTTGTCCTGATAGAAATCATAAATGACTTCATCATCTTTGAGCTCACCATTTTCATCAATGGTGGAGACGTACAACATATATCGTGAGTCACTCGCGTTTCCTGTGTTGGAGTAAAGAAGAGAGACCTCTCCATCATGATGCACCGGATAAGAAGAAACATTGGTGAAAGAGCTACCACCAACCATCATCTGAATTTTTTCAATTCTGTTGGTCCAGGCCAGTGACCCATCGTTGTTGTGCTTTGTTACAATGACATCACTATAATAGTAATACGTCTTAGTGCTGTACCCACCATCAGATTTGGTCACTCGAACTTCTCTTTCGTTTTCGTACTCGTAAAAAACAATGGCGCTTCCATCATCTTCAACGAATAGGTGAAGTGGGTTCAAATTATTTATTGCTGAGTATTGTTTTAGTTCATCATCGCCCTCAAGGCCTCTATTTGCGCGCATTACTTCTGTCATCATTTCGGTTGACATTGGCGCAAAATGAATTTTCGGACTCTCCTCATCTTCGAAACTGAATTGAGTGTAAAAACTGCCTATTGCACCTCTGTCTCTCTCATCGGTATACAGCCCGGAGAGCACAATGTTGTGGTCTTCGGTAAAGCCGTAGAGAGGTTTTAAAGGGTACATCAGAGGGTCTTTTCTGGTAAGACTCTCATCGTCCAAATAATCGTGATAAGACTTCAAAGTGTAGTTAGATGGTGCCAGATGTTTAGTCCCGAGGTCTATCTTCTTGCTTTTCATCTCTTCATCTTTACCCCACTTATGGACGGTGTAGTAGATGTTGTGCTTGCCATCGTTTGATAGGTCGAAGCTCGAAAGGTAAATGTCACCTTCGTTCGAAATGAGGCGAATCCAATATTTGCCGAAAACCCTTTCACTTTTGGTCGAAACCTTCTCTTTTTCAGAAATTAGGTTTAGATCCTTATCGATAATTAGGAAAAACTGCTTATTCGACTCTTTGTCGATGTCAATTCTGTAAGAGAATAGAATTTTCGATTCGTCTTCAGAATAAGTGAAGCTAAAGTTACCCTCGTTATAGCCGAGAAAACCTTCTTCGGCCTCTACTGTGGCAATCTTTTTTACCGATAGGTCTTGTGGTTCAACGGCCGGGTTGTAGCTATATGCACAAAGGTCAATGAGACCTTTGTTTTTCCCTTCTTTGGTGAGAAAGACGATCATCTCTCCTTTCGACTCCAGATAGGACAAGCCGACTAGCGAATAGTCCACGCGATCAATATCGAGTGGTAAATTGTAATCGAATTCTTCCTTAAGATCTTTATCGAGCACTATCACATTGTATTTTCCTTTGCGCTTTTCTGCAATAAGGAGTGTTTTTTCTCCTGCGTAGAAAATATTCTCAATGGTGGTTGGCGCAGTACCTTTAAAGGTTTCACCAAAAGTCACTTCAAATTTGTCTGGGTGATTGTTCCTTTTTTGAGCGTGTGATTGGATACAGATCAACAAGGCAAACAGGAATAGAAGTTTTCTAGTCATGTTAAGTTGGGTTAGAGGGTTTAAAAATCGCCTCAATAAAAGAAATAATAGAACGGTACGCAAACTCCAGCATTTTGGAGCTTGTCGAATCCGCTCATTCACCCGATATTTGCCACCTCATTATGGCAGAAGATCTCAACATTAACAAGACAGGGACGAAGGCAGAAAAGTATCGTCAGCTAGCGCCTCAAATTGAAGCACTAATTGGTGGTGAAGAGGACGCACTAGCCAACGTTTCCAATCTCTGTGCTGCTATTCACGAAGCTTTTGGCTTTTTGTGGACCGGTGTTTACCGAGTGGTTGGTGACGAGCTCGTTTTAGGACCTTTTCAGGGGCCGGTAGCATGCACGAGAATTAAAAAGGGAAAGGGTGTATGCGGCACTTCCTGGCAAGAGGATAAGACGATTGTAGTAGAAGATGTAGATGCTTTCCCAGGACACATTGCCTGTAGTTCTCTGAGCAAATCAGAAATTGTTCTTCCCATTCACAATGCTGCGGGGGAAGTAAGTGGAGTGCTAGATATCGACAGCGATCAGCTCAATGCCTTTGACAATTCAGATGCTGAAGAGCTCAGAAAAATTATTGCACTCATCGAACCGTTTAACGGACTATGATTCTATCTCTCAACCGGTTTTTACTCGCGTCTGCTTTGGTGCTTTTTCTTTTTGGCTGCGCCCAGGTGATTCCTCCTCAAGGTGGAGCGCGAGATACGCAACCGCCTCAGGTAGTAGAGATGACACCGAAAAACCGAAGTCTCAATTTTGAAGCTTCTTCTTTTTACATTGAATTCGATGAGTTTGTGCAACTGAATGACGTGTACAATCAACTGCTAATCAGCCCGCCACTCGAAGATCGCCCGCAGATTTCTATTAAAAGAAAAGGTGTTTTGGTTGAGTTTGACGAGGAGTTGAAGCCCAACACGACCTACACATTCAATTTTGGCGAAGGAGTAACCGACTTCACCGAAGGCAATCCGGCCGAGGATTTAGTATTTGTTTTTTCTACCGGAGATGTGCTCGACTCGCTGGGCATGCAGGGGATTGTGACCAGCGCTTTTACAACCGAACCTCAGGAAGGCGTAAAAGTGATGCTCTATGAAGGACGGGACGACTCCCTTCCAATGAAGCAAAAGCCTTACTACTTCGGCATCACAGACGAGCAGGGAAGATACGATGTGGGCTACATGAAGCCTGGAGACTACAAGGTTTTTGCACTTCAGGAGGAGCTCTCAAATTACCTTTATGACTCGCCCGAAGAGCGAATTGGCTTTCTCGATTCTCTGGTTTCCGCTTCAGTTGTGGATAGCTCAATGAAGCAGGTTGAGCTGCGTACTTTCCTCGAAGATTCTGAGCTGCAATTCATCAAGGAGTGGACAACGGACTCTGTCGGATTCATTTCAATCCAGCTCAACAGAAAACCGCTGAATCCAGAAGTCGAAGTGCTGACCATCGGAGCTGATACGAGCTATGCTATGGAACAGCTTGAAGGTGACTCGATCTATGTTTGGCTAACCGGCCAACCAACCGATGAGAAAATTGATCTCGAGATTTCAGACAATGGCGAAGTGCTCGACACGATTCGCGTTACTTTTGAGAATCGGGAGATCATCCCAACTACACGCAATTCGCTTACCCCAAAACTGACAGCAAAAGCGACACAGCCCTCTGAAGACGATATTTTTCTCGCAACAAGAACGCTCGTGGCAGCAGTTGATACTTCCAAAATTGAACTTCTGCGCGATAGCATCCCGATGGAGTTTTCGATTGATGAAGTAGACGATAGCTTCAGTAAGGTGCAGCTTATTGCTGATTTTGAAGACGACAATCAGTACAAACTGGAGCTTCTCCCAGGGGCGATAGTCGATTACCGCGGCTACCAAAACGACACAACAGATTTTAGCTTCGGAACCTTTTCAGCCAAGCATTTTGGGAATTTCTCCATGACAATCTCTGGCTTGCAGATCGATCAGGGCCAGGGCGTGCTGCAGCTCCTTAAAGACGATGAGGTAGTGGAGGAAAGAATGATTTCCGGAGATGGTGTGTTTGAATACAATCGTGTTTTACCCGGCACATACCGCATGCGGATCATTTTTGATGAAAACCAAAACGGCAAATGGGATACCGGAAACTACCTGGAGAAAAAGCAACCGGAGTACGTGGTTTATCTTCCAAAAGATATTGGAGTTCGCTCCAACTGGGAAATTGAAATGGAGTGGCAACTCGATGACCAAAACTCAGACAAGTGATTTTTTGCCGAAAGCCTGCACCCAATTGGCCTTTCCGTGCGTACAATACGTAACCTTTCACCCGTTTTTTCAGTTTCATGGAGTGAAAGCAAAACCAATCTATTAATCTGTTATTCGGAACTCAGTGTTGAGTAGTAATTCCTACATGCGAGCTTGCGTCATTTTGACGATAAGCGTATTGCTCTCTGCAAGCGCGCTTTGCCAAACGGTGGTTCCCACCAAGGGCAAGGAGTTTTGGCTGGGATTCATGCAGAATTTCATCGACAATCAGTCCGGAGAAGAGCTTCAGGTTTTTATCACTTCTGATCAATCTACAAGTGGTACGCTCTCTATCCCACAGCAAGGGTACTCTGTGAATTTCAATGTAGCTGCGAACACAACAACGCCTCTTACTCTTCCAAATAACATCGCTGAGCACTACACCAGCGAGGTCATTGAAAGTAAAGGGATTCTCATCGAAACTCAGGACACTGTGAGTGTTTTTGCGATTAATTTTAATCCGAATACGGCAGATGGAACCAAGGTGCTTCCTACAAAAACCCTCGGAACGTCCTATCGGGTGAGCTCCTATCCTGGAATCGGTTCGTTTCATTCCGAGCTATTGGTGGTAGCCACAGAAGACGATACAGAAATTGAAATCACACCATCGGTTGCCACTGCGGGAGGGAATCCTGCCGGAGTGCCATTCACTGTCACTTTGCAAAGAGGCGAATCTTATCAGTTGAAAGCTGGAGGAAGTGCCGAAGACCTTACTGGAACGCAGGTGAAAGCGACCGAACAAAGTGGGGCTTGCAGGCCGTTTGCCGTTTTCTCAGGGAGCTCTTGCGCTCAGGTCTACGAAACATGCACAGCTTGCGATCACCTTTTCGAACAAAACTTTCCGGTGAAAACCTGGGGTACTGAATTCTATTCCGTGCCATTTACGGTAAGTACAGATTATAAATGCACAATTCGTGTACTGGCCAATCAGGATAATACTAACGTCAATGTGAATGGCACGAGCGTCACCTTGAATTCGGGAGAAATTTACGAGGTAAATGATGTTCAGTCAGTGCAGTGCGTCACTGCCGACAAGGGAATCAGCGTTACCCAATATATGCAAGGTCTTGGGTGCCCCGGTAGTAATGGCGTAGTTGGTGACCCTGCGATGTTGATTTTGAACGATGTTAATCAGAAGATTGACGACATTACTTTTAGCACCGTAGCCAGTGCTAATATGGACGATCACAGAATGATCGTAATTGCCGCAACTGAAGATATTGATCAACTCACTCTTGACGGAGCACCTGTGCCGTCCTCTTCGTTCGCACTATTTCCATCCTGCCCATCACATTCTTACGCTGATTTTACAATCTCTGAAGGAAGCCACACCATGTCGGCTCCAAATGGGTTTTCAGCTTACGTCTATGGTTTTGGAGCAGCTGAAACCTACGCCTATTCGGTAGGCTCGTTTGCCAGTCGCGACTTGCTCAATGTGGAGTTGGATAGCGCCTTTTGTGATGCCGACTCCGTACTGCTGGATCCGGAGCAAAATATGTTTAACACAAACTGGTTCATGGAGTCCAATCCGGAGGATACTATCTTTAGTGGAGATCAGCTTTTGCTGACTTCGCCAATTTCTCCTGGGGTTTACATTGCTCGTGGAGATGTTCTCGTTTCAGGGTGTGTGGAAGAGGAGTTCTTTTTGGTGGAAACGCCAGAATCTCCAAGCCTGGAGGTTACGGCCTCAGACACTGTAATATGCGAAAATCAGTCAGTTCAACTCAGTGCGAGCTTATCGCCTGAGGGAAACAATGCTTACATCTATTCCTGGTCGAATGCCAATACTTTGAACAACCCAAATGTGGCAAATCCAATTGCCACGCCTACCTCTTCGGGATGGTACGTATTGGAAGTGTCTTCATTCACCGGTTGCACAAGTACAGTCACCGACAGTGTTTTTATTACCGTAAATCCTGGAGGGATCACAGATTTTAGAGTAAATGCGGATCGCACAATCATTTGTGAAGGAGAAGACATTCAGTTTGAAGCCGATGTAGAGGAGTTGATTTTCGAAGACAATTTCGATCCCGGTGTGAGCTGGGGCGTTTGGGCCGATATTGAAGATGGAATGGCGAGTTCGCTCTGCGGATCTGTGGGAGGAAATGCACTTTACTTCAACGGAAACGGAGATCGATTTGCTGAAACAAACGATCTCAATGTGCAATTTGGCGGGACTGTTTCTTTTTGGCTGAAAATCAGTTCTGGTGTAGCGCCTTGCGATGATGCAGATCCAGGAGAGGACATTATTTTAGAATACTCTGTAAATGGAGGTGCAGCCTGGACTCCAATAAACACTTTTGCAGAATCGGCTTATCCGTTATTCACTCAGATCAGTGCGAATATTCCCAATGGAGCTTTTTCAACAACCACCAGATTTCGTTGGAGACAGCTTTCAAATTCCGGCAACAATGAAGACAACTGGATGATCGATGATGTGGAAATCAGTGCTCTTCACAGCAATCAGTTCACTTACAACTGGACCGATTACAACCTCGATGACAACACGATTTCAAATCCTTTAGCAACACCTCAATTCGATACTACCTATGTCGTTGAGGTTTTCGATCCTGCCTTTAGCTGCACTTATTCCGATTCGATTTCGGTGCAGGTAGGTCAGCAGTTTACTTTGCAAATGACTCAAGACACCAGTCTTTGCAATGGAGGAATGACTGAGCTTTCCGCAGTTCCGGATGTTTCGGGTGCTTTTTCTTACAGCTGGGGACCTGACGATGGGTCGCTCAACGAGATTGATTCGCAGACGGTAGAGGCAAGTCCATCCGCTACAACTACTTACTCGGTAGACGCCACTTCGGCCTACGGGTGCGAAGCTACTGGCGAAACGACTGTTTTTCTAACGGACCTCGTGAGCACAACTGCCTCCGCCAGTTCAGTGGAGATTTGTGCAGGAGATTCGATCGACCTAAACGCTTCGGTTGTCAATGGCTCAAGCCCTTTGGTTTTTGATTGGAGCAATGGAGGCACTTCGGTTTCGGACATGCCTGCTACCACTGTTGCTCCGATTACTGATGCGGACTTTGTATTCACCGCCACCGACACACTTTCCATGTGTTCTGTGACAGACACCATTTCGGTTCTGGTATACGAAGAGTTCAGTGTGGCAGCGAACAACGACACTACGGTTTGCGATGCCAGTGGTTTACCACTTTCTGTAGTCACCGATGCCACAGAAAATATCAACTGGAGCTGGAGTCCTTCGGGAATTCTTGACGACCCTTCTTCAGATAGTCCTCAGGTGACTGCCAATCAGAGTGCTCAATTTGTGGTAACCGGAGCCAACGATTTCGGTTGTGCCAAAACGGATACCGTTCAGGTTAATGTCGCTTTTTACGAATTTGATCTGGGTCCCGATTTAGTGATGTGCCCGGGCGATACAATTGTTCTGAATTCCGGTGCCGAAGCTGCCAGTTACAACTGGAGCACAGGGTCTACAGCAGATTCTACTTTGGTGACTTCACCGGGTATAGTAACGTTTAATGCAACTTCAGCAGAAGGCTGCACAGTGAGCGATCAGGTTGAAATCACTGCAGAGCCATCTCCAAATGTCAGTCTTCAATCCCCGGCTGTTTTGTGCGAGGGCGATACTGTTCTACTCGATGCTGAAAACTCAGGTTCGACTTACAACTGGAGCGATGACTCTCACGGTCAAACGCTGACTGTGAATCAGTCTGGTGAGTATTGGGTCGAAGTGACTAATGCAGCCGGCTGTGTAGAAACAGACACTGTCTTGCTTGATTTTTCTGCAAATCCGGTGGTTGGTCTCGAAGATGAAGTCACCATTTGCAATGGCGATTTTTTGACACTTGATGCCGGTGGAGATGGGGTTGATTACGACTGGAATAGCAGCCACCAAACGCAATCCATCACAGTTGGAGACTCTGGTGTTTACGTAGTGGAAGTGACCAATGCTGATGATTGCGCGACCTTCGACTCCACGATAGTTTCTGTAGTTCCTTATCCAGAAGTAGACCTCGGAAGTCAGTTAACGCTTTGCGAAGGGGAAGAAGTGACGCTCGATGCCGGAAACCCCGGTCTCACTCACGAGTGGTCGACCGGAGAAGATACGCAAACAATAACCGTCACCGAAAGCGGAAATTATCTGGTAATTGTCTCCAACGAGGCCTGCGAAGTAATAGAAGATGTTTCAGTGGGTGTTTTCCCACTTCCAGAGTCAAACTTGAGAAGCTCTGTCAAATACTGCTTCGGCATGGAAGAAGACCCGCTTGTGCTAGATGCCGGAGATGGCGGAGCTACCTACGCCTGGAGAAATGGGGAAGACGATCAGCAGATCACTGTTTTTGCTCCCGGTTACTACGAAGTGACCATCACCACGGCTTTTGGCTGCCAGGCGACTTTCTCTTCAGAAGTTGAAGAGAATTGCAGCTCTCACATGCTCTACATTCCGAATGCTTTCACACCTGATGGAGATGGCCTCAACGATGTTTTCCGGGTTTACGGAGAAGGTGTCGTGGAATACAAGATGCTGATTTTTGACAGATGGGGAACTCTCGTTTTCGAGTCGGAAGACATGAATCAGGCCTGGAGGGGAGAGGTGCGCGGAGGAGAAAAATATCCAGAGCACGAAGTCTTTACCTACCGAGTGATTTACAAGTACGAGGAAGAAGATCTTTCAATTTCAGATCCGGTTGAAAAGACCGGGAACATCACATTGATCCGCTAATTGATCTCAATGAATTTCTTCACGTTCTTAAGGCTTCCGAATACAACCAGTGTATCAGTTTCGTAGATAACAGTTTCTGCTTTAGGAACACCGATAATGTGTTCTTCGGTAGTGGCCTGTCCTTCTTTTTCCACTTCGAAGGCTCGCTTCACAGTGATCAGCGTTAAGCCGTACTTGTTTACCAGGTCAATTTCTTCGAGCGTTCTGTTTGCTACTCCATCAGGAGCTTTGATCTCGGCAATCTCGTAGTTGTCGGGGAGCTGAAGGAAAGCAGTAATGCTCGGGTTCACGAGCTTCTCAGTAACGATGTGGGCAACTTCCGCTTCGGGTGAAAGAATTTCCTGAACTCCGATTTTTTCGAGGATGCGAAACTGGTTGGTTCCACTCGCTCTGGAAATTACTCGCTTGATTCCCATGTCCAACAGGTTGAGCGAAGTTAAAACAACCGCTTCAAAGTTTTCTCCGATGGCCACAATTGCTGCATCCATCTCATCAACCTTCTGAGCGATGAGTGCTTTTTTGTCGGTGGTGTCGAGTGTCACAGCGAGGGCAACGTCTTCTTTGATATCCTCGATTTTGTCCTGACTGAGGTCAAAAGCGTAAACTTCGGCACCTTTGGCAGCGAGGTCTCTGGCAATCTGAGATCCGTATTTTCCTACGCCCAAAACGGCAAACTTGCTTGCGGCCATAATCTATCCTGTGTGATTTTTATGAGTTCAAAGATGACAAATAAGTCTTACCCTTCTGCAGTTGCACGTTGAAGAATTTCTCCAAAACGATAGATGTCCATAAACGAATTGTACATCGGCACCGGAGCCATTCGAATGACGTTTGGCTCGCGCCAGTCGGCCACAACTCCCTCTTCCGTGAGTTTGTCGAAAAGTGCTTTTCCCTGACCGTGGGTGAAGACAGATAGTTGACAGCCTCTTTCATCAGGAGTTTCGGGAGTGAGAATTTCAATTTCGAGATTTTCGGCTTTTGCGGAAACTGTTTTCAACACAAACTCCAGATAACCCGTAAGCTGTTTTGATTTTTCAGTAAGAGAGATCATCCCGGCTCTGTCAAATTGCTCGAGCGAAGCCAGGTGAGGAGCCATAGCCATTACCGGAGCATTGCTCAACTGCCAGCCTTCAGCACCGTACATCGGCTTGAACCCGGGTTTCATCTGAAACCTCTCTGACTTATCGTGACCCCACCAACCGGCAAATCTCGGAAGGTCCGGCTTTTCAGCGTGGCGTTCGTGTACAAAAACTCCAGAGATGCTACCAGGCCCGCTGTTGAGGTATTTGTAAGTGCACCAGCATGCAAAATCAACGCCCCATTCGTGAAGGTTGAGCTTTACGTTTCCGGCAGCATGGGCAAGGTCAAAACCTACTTTGGTTCCTACTTTTCGCGCAGCTTTTGTGATGGTTTCCATGTTGAAAAGCTGTCCGGTGTAGTAGTTCATTCCCCCGATCATCACCAGCGCGATTTCTTCACCCTGTTTGTCCAGAATGTCGTAAATCGTGTTGTGATCAACGAGCTGAGTTTTGGGGTCTGGCTCGATTTCGATAATTGCTTCCTTGGGGTCGTAACCGTGAAACTTTACCTGCGATTCCAAAGCGTACTGATCTGAAGGGAAGGCTTTTTTCTCGCAGAGGATTTTAAATCTTTTTCCTTTCGGTCGATAGAACGATACCATCATCAGGTGAAGGTTGGTAGTGAGTCCGTTCATCATCACCACCTCGTGCGGAAGTCCTCCAACCAGTCTTGCAGTTTTTTCTGTGAAAAGCTCGTGGTATGAAAACCATGGGTTGCGCGCCTCGAAATGGCCGTCTACGCCAAATTTTGCCCAGTCGTCCAACTCCTGGTTTATAATTTCCCTGGCTTTTTTTGGCTGCAAGCCCAGTGAGTTGCCGGTGAAGTAAACGACTTCCTGGCCATTTTTGGTCGGGATGTGAAACTCATCTCTGAACGATTTGAGAGGATCTTTTTCATCCATCTCTTTGGCAAAATCAGCACTGAATTCAAACTGCATATCCGGGTGTGTTTTTTAATTTTGTCTGCCGCCTTTCAGTTGGAAAAACCGACTGTTCTACGCAAGGTTTTGAACTCCTCGGAGTGTCGACTGTTCGTAGAAGCGCGTCAAAAATAATCAAACCCTCACAAAAGCATGAATCGATCTACATCCATAGAACTTTTTGAAAAAGCCAAAACGCTGTTTCCCGGAGGAGTAAATTCGCCAGTGAGAGCCTTCCAGGCCGTTGGTGGAAATCCGCTCTTCATTAAAAAAGGCGATGGCTGCCACATCTGGGACGAAGACGACAATGAATTTATCGATTACTGCTGCTCGTGGGGGCCGCTGATTCTGGGTCACAACAACGACAAAGTTCGTGAATTGGTGACCAAGACCGTTGCCAACGGAACTTCCTTTGGAACACCAACCCGACTCGAAAACGAACTGGCAGATTTGATTCTCGAAAACCACAGTTACCTCGAGCGCATTCGTTTTGTAAACAGTGGAACTGAAGCGGCAATGAGCGCCATTCGTCTTGCCCGTGGGTACACCGGCCGCAATAAGATCATCAAGTTCGAAGGTTGCTACCACGGTCACGTAGATTCTCTTTTAGTGAGTGCAGGATCTGGCCTGGTGACACTTGGAAATTCTTCTTCTGCCGGAGTTCCGGAGTCTTTTACGAACGAAACCATTGTGGTTCCACTAAACAATAAGGAGGCAATCGAAGAAGCGGTAAAAAAATATAAAGGAGAGATTGCAGCGATCGCCATCGAGCCGATTCCAGCCAACAACGGACTGCTTATTCAGGGAAAAGAGTTTTTGCAGTACCTCCGGGAAGTTTGCGATCGAGAAGACATTCTGCTGTTTTTCGATGAGGTAATCTCCGGGTTTAGAGTGGGCTTCGAAGGTGCTGCTGGTTACTATGGAATTCAACCGGATGTAATGGCTTTCGGAAAAATCATCGGTGGTGGAATGCCAGTTGGCGCTTACGGTGCGAGCAAAGAAGTGATGAGTCATATCGCTCCAGAAGGAGATGTTTACCAAGCAGGAACACTGAGTGGAAATCCCGTGGCCATGTCTGCCGGACTGGCGCAGTTGAGAGAATGCCTCAAGCCTGGGTTTTACGAAGAACTCGAAAAGAAAACAAAGTATCTGATCGATGGAATTCTCGAGCACACCAAAGCAAAAGGGTACTCATTCAACATGTTTTCGCGTGGCTCCGTCTTTTGGATGGCTTTTTCAGACAAAATCGCGATTCGCAAATCTTCGGAAATTGATGCCGACAGCATGAAGTACTTTGCCACTTTCCACAACGCGCTGCTCGAACGAGGAGTTTACATCGGGCCTTCAGGCTACGAAGTCGGTTTTGTTTCAGAAGCGCATACCTACGAAGATCTGGACAAATCGATTGCAGCTTTTCGCGAGTCTCTCGATATTGCTTTTTCTGCTTAGTTGAAGAAGCAGAAGAGAAAAAGCAGAGCGAACTGAAATGCAAAAAGTCCGTCCAACAATCCGGTAAAGTAGGTTTCTGGACGGTGGTGGTTTGTGAAAGTGACCAGCAGAATCGCAGTGAAGTAGGAGCCCAAAAGGCCAAAGAATACGCACAGAGGAAAGATACCGATTGCGAAAAGCCAGAAGTCTAAAAGCGAACTCCCGATTAACAGGAAAGTAGCAAGCCAAAGCGATCCTTTTATTCCAAGAACTTGAGGTAGCGTTTTCATCCTCGGCTTGTCGTAGCGCAGATCCCGAATGTCGAAAGGGATGGTGATGGCCATCACAAAAAGAAAGCGCTCGAGAGTGAAAATGTAGTGTTCTGCCAGAATTTGTGAAGTTTCTGTAATTGCAGGTAGGAGCACAGTTGCAATTGACCAGGTGAGGCTGATCAAAATGATTTTCGTTCCCGGCAGGCTTCGCAGATTGACGGTCTTCTTTTTTGTCGGAAAAAACTCTAGAGCGTAACCTATTGAAATAATGCCGAGTGGGATGAGTAACCAAATGGCTGAAGCTTGCAAAAAGAATGTAAGTACAAACGTGGCAGATCCTCCCACTATAGTGAGCAATGTGATCAGCGGCTTTCGCTCTTTGATCCACCGGTTTCGATCCGAAATTCTTCTGGCGCTCAGGTGAAGTTTTACCAACCGTTGAAAGTTGTAGGTAAAGAGCGTTGCACTT
Organism: Halocola ammonii; assembly: GCF_049334165.1. Lineage (NCBI taxonomy): Bacteria > Pseudomonadati > Bacteroidota > Flavobacteriia > Flavobacteriales > Halocolacceae > Halocola > Halocola ammonii. The sequence continues at coordinate 27,888 of NZ_JBEGHD010000001.1, read as the reverse complement.
CCCACGAAGGACGGCACGAGGTAATTTATTTTAAACTCAAAAATGAAGTAGGTACCGAGCGTCCAAAGGAAAGCGCCAAAGGCGATCCAAAGATTAGAGAACACCAACAGGCTCAAGGCCCGTTTGAGAAAAGTCGGCTGATCTGTTGAATTACCGGCCATATTAATTTTCGAGAGGAATGAGCAGCTGAGTCAAGAATCCAAGAATACTTCCCAGGGTGCCGCCCTTTAAACCTGAAAGAACTTTTCTGCCCCGGGCCACACTTTCATAGCCGGCAGCGTAAAGATCGTTGTACTGATAGCTCAAATTCGTCATGTTTTCTTCCTTGATCTTAATGTAGGGAATAAACTGAACGAGCATGTAGGCAATGGGTGGTGCTATGGTCAAAATGAATCCACCCTGCCCGATGTAGCTCACGATTCCGGCAAAAGCAACACCACCTACAAAAGTCCAAATCGGCCTGTAGTTTTCTCTGGCATCGCGGGCTCCGGTCACGTAGATTCTCATTTCTTCCGGTGAGAGATCTTCACCTAAAAATAAGTCCGGTTCGTAGTAAACTACCTCTTTTCCGCTCGCTTTAGTAATTGAGAAAATTTCCGATCGATGAACTTCGCGCTCTTTTTCCTTTCCATTTCTTTTAAAAATGGAATACTGCACAAAAAATCCAGTGGTGTCGCGAACCGCACACGGGATGGCGTTTCCCTCCAGAGTGAGAATAGTGTCCTGTTGTCCAAAACCAGTCAGGCAAGAACAGACGATTGCAAAAAAGCAAAGGATAAAATTGCGCATTCCGAACGAATTGTAATTAAAGGTGTTTCAAAAGTAATTCATCCGGCAGAGAAGCACTTCATCAAAGGCCGGAGAAAAGTTTTTGGGAAAATGATTTTTCGCCTGCAAATGAATCTACAAAGCTTGATTTAGTGAGTATATTTGCAGCGATTTTTTTAATGCGACAATACAAACCGGCCGAAGGGTGGAGAGCGCGTTTCGGCACAAATCATTAGGGGAATATGCCTACAGAATCTTTTGCTTCGCGACACATTGGACCACGCGATCACAGTGTCGAAAAAATGCTCGAGCGAATTGGTGCCAATTCTTTAGATGAACTTATTGATAGAACCGTACCGGACAGCATCCGACTGAAACAGCCGTTTGATGGACAGGAGGCGATGTCGGAGTACGACTATCTGGCCATGCTCGAAGAGAAAGCAGAGAAAAACAAGGTTTTCAAAAGCTACATCGGTTTGGGTTATCACCCCACAGTTGTGCCAACGGTAATTCAGAGAAACGTTCTCGAAAATCCAGGATGGTACACTGCATATACGCCCTACCAGGCCGAAATTGCGCAAGGCCGTCTCGAAGGCTTGCTGAACTTTCAGACGATGGTTTCGGACCTCACTGGTTTGGAACTCGCTAATGCCTCGCTTCTCGATGAGGCCACTGCAGGAGCAGAAGCGATGATGATGTTTTACAACACTCGATCACGCAAACAAGTGAAAGCTGGTGCTGTGAAATTCTTCGTTTCCGAAGAGTGTTTCCCACAAACCCTCAGCGTAATGGAGATGCGTGCGCAGTATCTCGATATCGAATTGATCATCGGAGACTACAGCCAGGTGGAATTCACCGAAGAGTATTTTGGTGCGATGGTTCAGTACCCTGCTGGTGACGGAGAGGTTAGAGACTACAAAGATTTTACAGCTCAAGCACACGAGGTGGGAGCAAAAGTGGCCATTGCCGCGGATATTCTCAGTCTCGCGATTTTGGTTCCTCCGGGAGAGTGGGGAGCAGATGTCGTTTTCGGGAACACACAACGTTTCGGAGTGCCGATGGGCTTTGGTGGTCCGCACGCTGCTTATTTTGCTGCACGCGAAGAGTTCAAAAGAAGCTTGCCGGGAAGAATTATCGGTGTTTCAAAAGATATTCACGGTAAAAGTGCTTACCGAATGGCACTGCAAACCAGAGAGCAGCACATTCGCAGAGATAAAGCTACTTCAAATATTTGCACTGCTCAGGCGCTGTTGGCTGTGATGGCGGGAATGTACGCTGTTTACCACGGTGCAGAGGGTATCAGAAGAATTGCACAGCAGGTGCACAACCAAACGAGGTCTTTGGCACAGGCGGTAGAAGACATCGGCTACACGAATATTAATAAGGTGTACTTCGACACTCTAAAAATTGATGTTGGAGACGATTTTGAAAACATTCAGGAAAGTGCCGAGTCGAACAGGCTCAACTTCCGCTACTTTGACGATGAGCGCCACATCGGAATTTCGCTTAACGAAACGACTAACCACGATGATTTGATTCAAATCGTCAGCGTTTTGGCTGAGGGGAAAGATTTCCCGAAAATCGAAAGAGTGGCTTACGAGTACAACGATGACGTGTTAGATGGATTTATGAGAAACTCGAAGTTTCTCGAGCATCCGAATTTTAACACTCACCGCTCGGAGACAGAGATGATGCGCTACCTCAAGAAATTGGAAAATCGCGACATCTCCTTGACTCACTCCATGATTCCGCTCGGCTCTTGCACAATGAAACTCAACGCAGCTAGCGAACTGCTTCCGATCACGTGGCCGGAGTTTGCAAGTGTGCATCCTTTTGCTCCAAAATATCAGGTGAGAGGTTATAAAGAAATTATTGAAGAGCTCGAAAAAGAACTCTGCGAGATCACCGGTTTTGCCGGAGTTTCGCTTCAACCAAACTCGGGAGCGCAGGGAGAGTACACAGGACTTCTGGTTATTCGCGCTTACCATGAGAGCAGAGGCGAATCGCACAGAAATATTTGCCTCATTCCAGAATCTGCACACGGAACAAATCCTGCAAGTGCCGTGATGGCCGGAATGAAGGTAGTAGTTGTGAAATGCGATGACCGAGGAAACACCGACATCGATGATCTGAGAGAAAAAGCTGAAAAGCACAGCGACAACCTCGCAGCTTTCATGATTACTTACCCTTCAACGCACGGAGTGTTCGAGCAGAATATTCTCGAATTTAATCAGATTATTCACGACAACGGTGGTCAGGTTTACATGGACGGTGCTAACATGAACGCGCAGGTAGGTTTGACCAACCCCGGAACCATTGGTGCTGATGTTTGCCACCTCAATCTGCACAAGACTTTTGCCATCCCCCACGGAGGTGGTGGCCCTGGGATGGGTCCAATCGGTGTAGCCGAGCACCTCATTCCATTTTTGCCAGGAAACCCTCTCGTGCCAATTGGCGGTGAAAAAGCAATTCACTCAGTTTCGGCCGCCCCTTTTGGAAGTGCTCTGATTTTGCTGATCTCATACGGCTACATCAAAATGCTCGGAGTGGAAGGCCTGACTCGCTCTACCAAAATGGCGATTTTGAATGCCAACTACATCCGTGCAAGACTGAAGGATCACTATCCAGTGCTTTATACAGGAAAGAACGGCACGGTCGCTCATGAGATGATTGTCGACTGCCGTGGCTTCAAGCAGTTTGGAATTGAAGTAGAGGACATTGCCAAGCGACTGATCGATTATGGCTTCCACGCTCCAACGGTTTCTTTTCCAGTGAATGGAACAATGATGATTGAACCAACAGAAAGTGAAAGTCTGTCAGAGATGGATCGTTTTTGCGATGCAATGATTTCTATTCGCGAAGAAATTCGAGAAGTCGAAATGGAAATTGCTGACAAGAAAGACAACGTTTTGAAGAACAGTCCGCACACCGCAGTAGAAATTTCTTCAGACCACTGGACACACAGTTACGGCCGTGAAAAAGCAGCTTATCCACTGAGTTACATTCGAGAAGCAAAGTTTTGGCCATCTGTTGGTCGTATCGACAGCGCTTACGGAGATCGCAATTTGATGTGTACCTGTCCTCCTCTCGAAGACTACAAGGAGGAGCTGGTTTAGAGGTGTTTGCAACTTTATGGATGAGGGCAATTCCAAATGAAATTGTAATTGAATTGGTACAAGCCTGCTTTAACTGCAAATGGATTCTTCTATATTTGTCAGCATAAGCAATTGTACTATTTATTAAGTATCACCTAAAAATCGAGTAATTATGAACAAAGTTTACTTTGCTGTGCTTGCCGTGCTTGTTTCTGCAAGTGCTATGGCACAGAACAGATTCGCTAACTCCTCCAATGAAAACCTGAGAAAGTTCAAAAGAACCGAGATTACCCAAATGGTAGCTCCTCGCGGGACTTTTGATCCTCGTGATTTTGTTAGAGATGGAGACATCCTCGATGAGGATTTTGAAGATGAAACTCTTGGAACCGTGCCTACAGATTGGTCTACCAATGAAGTGGAGCAACTAGATGGAGACGGTATTGGAACAGGAGAATTTACAGATGCATTTGTTGTACACGATGCAGAAACTGCCAACAATGGAGGTTACTGGCCAGTGCCTTACCTTGGTGGGAACATCAATAACAAGTTCGCAGGAGCCAACGATGATGGACCTCCTTGTGATTGTGACAACAGCTTTAGCTGGATCGAAACTCCAGAGCTGGATTTTACAGACGCGTCTAACGTTGCACTCACTTTCGATATTTTCCACGACCAGGGATTCACAACTGCTAATGCCGATGCATTTGTAGAAGTTTCTCTTGACGGTGGAACGACATGGGAAACTGTTTCTGACGAGCTTCCAGTAGACGAGACTGTTTGGCAATCAGTTGTTGTGCCGTTGTACAACTACTCTAATGAGCCTTCAGTAACGATCCGTTTTACATGGACAGATGACAGCAACTGGGCGTCAGGTTTTGCAGTTGACAATGTGTGCGTAGGTGCACTTGCAGACTACAACCAGACTGCTGCTAAGATTGCAATTGGCGACTGGTCACTCGAAGGACTTGAGCCAGGTCTTTATCCTTTCAGCCAGGTGCCATCTACACAGGTGAGCCCAGTTAGTGTTACAGGAATTATCGCTAACAACGGATTTAACGACAACACCAACATTGGATTTGAAGTTGACATTCTTCAGGGTGGTAACCTCGAAGTGGATGGTGAGGTTTCTCCTTTGGTAGACCTTCCTTCGTTGACTCGCGACACTATCTCTGTTTCTGATGTATTCACTCCAAATGCTACACCAGGAACAACAGTTGAGGCTCAGATCACGGCAATCGGAGACAACACAGATGGTGTGCCAGGAGATGACATGGCGTCAGCTTCTTTCGATATCACAGAGTTTGTTTATGCTCGCGACAACGGTGCTGCACAGGCATTTGTTGACCCTGAAACTGGTAGCTACTTCTTCGGTAACCTCTTCGATATTTACAATGATCAAACAGCTTACAGCATTCAATTTGCTGTTGGTGCCGGAACTGAAACCGGAGCTGTTATTCAAGGTGTGATTTTCGAATTCGATGGTCTCGATGGCGAAGGTCTTCCAATTGTGAACATGCTTGAGCAAACAGAAGAATACGTGGTAACCGGAAATGAACTGAACAGTGTTGGTGAAGGAAACTTTGTCGACTTAGGGTTCCCGGGCAATCAGGGCTTTGATCTCACTGGAGGCACAACCTACCTTGTAGGAGCTCAGTGCTTCGGAGTTGTTCGTACTCCAGTTTCTGGAACAAACGTATGGGTTGCTTCATGGTTGGATGACGGACAGGCAGGATGGGGCGCTACAGCTTCGGTTCCAATGACTCGTCTCAACTTTGATCCTACCGTTTCTGTTGATGGCCCAGACGCGATTGCAGATTTCTCACTCGAGCAAAACGCTCCAAACCCATTCACAGCAGAGACAAGAGTAGAATACAACCTCGGATCTGCTGCAGATGTAACGTTTGAAGTTTACGATCTCACAGGAAAACTAGTGATCTCAGAAAGCTTAGGACAGCAAGCAGCTGGAGCTCACCAGTACATTATTAATGGTTCTGAGCTAGAAGCCGGAATGTATCAGTACACACTGATTGCAAACGGTAAGCGAATGACTAAGAAGATGCTAGTGAAGTAATTTCAATTAGCTCCTCTATAAAATAAAAGGTCACGGTGAATGCCGTGGCCTTTTTTATTTCTTGTGAACAAGTTTAGACTTCCACGATTTGAAGAAAAAAGAAGTTTAACAATCATTTGTCTATTGGGTAATTTCCTTAATTTGGACCCTACAAAAAAAATTCTAAGTGATATGAAAAAATTGTACACATTAGCAGTTGGTGCTTTGATTGGTGCAGGAGCGATTGCTCAAACACCACAAGACACTAATTTGCCAAAACACAAAACACAAAAAGCAACTCAACAAGAGGTTGAGATGAGTAACAGACTCGGAGACGAGGCCCAACGTCCATTCGATTCTTCAAGAGACACAGAGCTTTTCTACGAAGATTTTGCCAATGGATTTGATGGTAACAACGAATTCGGTGCCTGGTCTATTTCTGACATCGGTACTGGAGAAATGGACGTTTGGCAAGTTGCAGATGAAAATAGCCCTGCCGGTGAGTTTTCAACGAACATCGGACCACTTGAGTCTGAAACAGCCGACAACGGTTGGGTGATTTTTGATGCCGATTTCTACAACACTCCAGTTGCAGACGGTGTTGAAGATTTGACAGGGACTCTTACTTCTCCTGAAATGGACCTTTCAGGAACTGAGTCTGTAAAGATTGCGTGGGATCAGTACTTCCGTTACTGCTGCTTCTCTCCATCTCCTCTAACAGTTGAGGTTTCTACTGACGGTGGTTCTACCTGGTCAGTTTTCCCAGCTCACGGAGATTTCCTTGAGAACGCAAACGAAGCGTCTCCAAACCCATTCCCAACGCAAGTGGATATTTCTTGTGCTGCAGCTGGTGAATCAAGCGTAATCATTCGCTTTGGATACGATACTGCTGGAAACACTGGATACTCTCACTACTACTGGGGAATTGATGATGTTCGCATCTTCGAAACCGATGTTGTGAATGACCTTCGCGTTACTCAAGTGACTAACGGAGATGTTCTTAATATCTACGAATACTGGATTACTCCATTGGATCAGGCAATCCCTGTTGAAGACGGAGGTCTTTATGTAGGTACGATGTACCAAAACTACGGTCAGGGTGACCAGGAAAACTCAGTTTTCACAATTGAGATTCTTAACGAAGGTGGTGACGTAATTCATACAGCTTCTGCAGAACCATTCTTGATTCCATCTTTTGCAAACGACCCAACTTGCCCAAACACTCCGACAGACACAATCTACATCGAAACTGGATGGGTTCCTACTGAAGCAGGTGAATACACAGTGCGCACCACAGTAGAAAGTGATGCTACAGACGAGATGCCAGAAGACAACACAATGGAAAAAACTATTGAATACACTACAAACCCTGGTATCATGGGTCACGACTACGTGCCATTGCTCGATAACGAGACTACAATGCGTGAGTTCGAAGATGATCCAAGCTTGTGGGAGCCAGAAGGTTGGGGTAACGCCTTTACTTTCGTAAACGAGAACACAACAGTTTGGGGTGCTTCAGTGAGATTTGGTGAAACCACTGATCCAGAAGCGTTCTACAACATTCAGTTGATTCAGTTTGATCCTGCAGAAGGTGTTAACGGAGCTGGTGCACAGCCAGTAGCTACAACAGCAGGTATTGTTGAGGATTTCATGATCCCAACAAGTCTTGAAATGAGCGAGCCTACATGGTTGCTTTTTGAAGATGAGAACAGCGACATCTTTACAGGTGAATTCTACTACCTCGGAGTATTCAACAACCAGCCAGCGGCTGAAGCGTTAACATTCTACGGAATGTCTAACTCTGACTCTGATTTCTCTTCAGGTGCAATTGATCAAAGTGGTGCTGGAGACTTTATCTGGTTCCTCTCTCGTACTTTCACTCCAGCGATCCGTTTGATCACTGACGAGTTTGTAAGTGTCGATGAGGTTTCAACTCAGAATGGTTTCCACATGGGTCAAAACCACCCGAACCCAGCTGTTGAAACAACTAAAATTCCTTTCAACCTGGACCAGGCAAGTGAAGTACGCTTTGAAGTGTATGACATCACTGGTAAATTGGTGAAAACGATTGATGAAGGTCAGGTAGCTGCAGGTAACCAGTTCATTCAAATGGATGTTAACGGTCTTGATGCAGGTATCTACTCTTACACAATGATCGTGGATGGTAAATTCACATCAACTAAGAAGATGGTTATTCAATAAGCAATTATTGAAATAAATATTCATTTCAAAAGAGGCCGGAATTTTCCGGCCTCTTTTATTTTTGGGCTGTCCGTTTCTTTCGGATATTGGAGCAAATTGAAAACGAATGGGACTGAAAGTTTTTGCAGCAAGGCTATTTGCTAAGTGGACGGCCAACAAAATTAGGAAGACCGCTGATCAACCTGTTGAAGCTCAAGAGAAAGTATTCAGGCAACTGATTGCCGGTGGCCGCAAGACCGCTTTTGGCAAGGACCATAACTTCGCATCAATCGAGACTTACGAAGACTTTAAGTCGAAGGTGCCAATTGCGGACTACGAGCAGCTGACCTCATACATCGAGCGGATTAAAAAGGGAGAAAAGGACGTTCTGTGGCCTGGTTTACCACTTTACTTTTGCAAAACTTCTGGAACAACATCTGGTGCGAAGTACATCCCGCTTACCAAAGACTCTCTTCCCAATCACCTAAATTCTGCGCGGAACGCGCTTCTCTGCTACATTGAGCAATCTGGCAATGCAAATTTTGTTGGAGGCAAAATGATTTTCCTTCAGGGAAGCCCAAAGCTCGATAAGCTGCCCAGTGGAATTCCTTACGGCCGACTTTCGGGGATTGTGGCCAATCACGTACCTGGATATCTGCAAAAAAATCGATTGCCATCGTTCGAAACGAACTCCATTGAAGATTGGGAAACTAAAGTGGACAAGATCGTTGAAGAAACCATCGATCAGAACATGACTCTAATTAGCGGAATTCCCAGTTGGGTTCAGGTCTACTTCGAGGAGTTGATTGCTAAATCTGAAAAAGAAAATATTTCCGAAATCTTCCCAAACTTCTCTCTTTTCGTTTTCGGAGGAGTGAATTTTGAGCCCTATCGAAAGCGATTTGAAAAGCTCATTGGAAGGTCTGTGGACACCGTGGAAACTTACCCGGCATCGGAAGGATTTATCGCCTACCAGGACACCCAAACAGAGGAAGGGTTGTTATTGGTTCTCGACTCGGGCATTTTCTACGAGTTTATTCCGGCTGACGAGTTTTTTGATGAAAACCCAACCCGACTTTCACTTTCTGAAGTGGAAATCGGTGTCAATTACGCTTTGGTATTAAACACTAACGCTGGCCTGTGGGGTTACAGCATCGGAGACACGGTGCGGTTCGTTTCGCTGAAGCCTCCGCGAATAAAAGTAACCGGAAGGATAAAGCACTTCACGTCTGCTTTTGGAGAGCATGTGATAGCTGAGGAGGTCGAAAAAGCGATGTCCGAAGCTCAGAAGGAGTTTGGCTGGAAGGTGAGTGAATTTCATGTGGCGCCCCAACTGGAACCCGCTGAAGGACTTCCCTATCACGAGTGGATGGTGGAATTTGAAGAAATACCGGACACGGAAAGCCTTGAGAAGGGAAGGGCCAGCATCGACAAGTCCATGCAAAACCAAAACCCATACTACAAGGATCTGATCACAGGAAACATTTTGCAAAGGTTGATCATCACTCCATTGCCGAAAGGAAGTTTTAATAATTACATGAAATCTGTTGGTCGCCTCGGTGGGCAAAACAAGGTGCCGCGACTTGGCAACGACCGCAAAGTGGCCGATAATCTCGGAGGAAAGTAGAAAGGCCCGGATCTTGCGATAATCTTTTTTGAATTTCGAACGTTTCAATTTCCATGAAGAAGTCTGTCTTTTTGCTTTTTGCTCTGATCCCGGTTTTGGTTTTCTCCCAAATTGAAGCCAGTAAAACCGAGCACGACTTTGGTGAAATTAAGAGGGGAACCGATCGCGTGGTTGATTTCACTTTTACAAATCGCGGAGACGAGAAGGCTTTTCTCTTGCGCTCTGCTTTTCCCAGAGAGTTTGCTCACTTGTTCTCTGGTCGCGAACTGCAGCCTGACAGCAGCATCACCCTTAGGGTGAAATTCAACCCTATGTTTAAGGAGGAGGTGGATTACGAAATTCCTGTTTATTTCTCTTCAATGCCTGATCCTATAAACCTGGAATTCTCCGGAGAGGTGCTTTTCATTGATCCTGCCGATAATCCGGCCTGTCCGAGTTTTAATGATCGAAGACCTCAAACAGGAAGTAGCTTTGATGTAGAATTTGTGGTAGCCAACAAGATCACAGGAGATCCGATAGATGATGCTAGAGTGCGACTAATTGAACGCGGACGACAGATCAATGCCTTTTCGACCGACAGAGACGGTCGGGTAGTGGAAGTGATTCCCATTCGCTATTTCTACATTTTGGTCGAGGCCGATGGTTATTTGCCCGCAGATTCGAGCACGTACATTAACAGACGCAACAATTTCTTTGAATTCGAACTGGAGCCGAAGGAACGCGAGGAGATAGAAATGACTGCTCAACAAGGCCGTCCTGCTACTGAGCTGGAGGCCAATAGGCCAGAAGCAAAACCCGAAGAAGCGCGGCCACAAGTTGTGGTGCAGCCTGCGCCAGTGGAAAATATTCCGAAAGTTGATGAAGATGATTTCACCTCGGATCGCTTTGTCCACAACAACCTGGTATTTTTGGTGGATGTCTCCAGTAGTATGAATCGCTCTGGCCGTCTGGACATCATGAAAGCGGCATTGCTCGAGTTGGTAGACATGCTGAGAGATGTCGATCAACTCACAATTCTCACTTATGCGGCCGACACTGAGGTGATTGTGGAACCGACTTTCGTGACGAACAAAGAGCAGATTAGAGAAATGATCAGAAACATTTCGGCAGAAGGATTTACCGCAGGAAGCAAAGCTGTGCAAACCGCCTACAGCCTTGCAGCAGATCATTTCGTTGAAGGTGGAAATAATCAGGTGCTGTTGGTAAGTGATGGAGTTTTCAGAAGTTCCGACACACGCAGAATTCAGCAATCCATCGATCGCTATGTGGAGAAAAACATCTACCTCTCCATTGTTGGTCTTAAGTGCAATCCCGATCATGAGGAAGAGTTGAGCACTTTTGCGGCAACAGGAGGTGGGCTATTCGTGCCAATCAGCCACTTCGATCAGGCCGGCTACATGCTGACAGAAGCAATCAGAAGGCAATCGCGTGTTAATTGATTCCCTTTTTCTTTCTTACGCGGTAGGTTAGTATTTTTGCGACATGAGTTCGCGTTCACATCCTTACCTGGTGGGAATTGCCGGAGGCAGCGCTTCAGGCAAAACCAGTCTGCTTCGAGATTTATTTAAGATGATGCCAAAAGGCAGTCTGGCACTGGTTTCTCAAGACAATTATTATAAGCCCAGGGAAGAGCAGAAGAAGGATAAGAATGGTGAACTGAACTTCGATCTGCCCACATCGATAGACCGCAGGCATTTTCATCACGATGTGCAGCGGTTGCGCATCGGCAAGTCCATCACCAAGCTCGAGTACACATTTAATAACCCCGAGAAAGAACCAGAGAAGATCACAATTCACCCTGCGCCCATTGTAATTTGTGAAGGCCTTTTCATCTTTCACTACAAAGAAATCAACGACTTGCTGGATTACAAGGTTTACGTAGAAGCCGATGAAAAGCTAAGGCTAAAACGTAGGATTACCCGCGACATGGAGGAGCGAGGTTACCCTGAAGATGTGGTGCGCTATCAGTGGGAAAACCATGTGCTACCTGCCGATCGGAGCTATTTACAACCTTATAGAAGTCAGTGTGACGAAGTGATTCACAACAACATTTCGTACAACAACGAGCTTCACAATTTGGTGAAGAAACTAAAAGCGATTTTGCACAGAGAACCTGCCTCGAGATAATTGGGTCAATCAAAAGATTTGAAAATGAAGTTTTTCTACCTGAAAACCTGCGATACCTGCAAGCGAATTATGAATGATCTCGATATTGAAAATCGAGCTGTAGACCTGCGGGAAATAAAATCGGAAAACGTGAGTCCCGAAGAGCTCGATCAAATGAAAAAACACGAAGGTTCGTATGAATCACTTTTCAATAAACGAGCGAGAAAATACCGTGAGCAAAAGCTGAACGAAAGGGAGCTCTCTGAAGATGATTTCCGCCAGCTTATACTCGATGAATACACTTTTTTGAAACGTCCGGTACTTCTTTCTAACGATCGCGCTTTTGCCGGCAACAGCAAAAAAGTAATTGCCGAAGCACAGCAATACCTCGATAGCAGTAAATGAGCGCCCGGACTACGGCACACATCGCCCTCTTCAGTGTAAACCTAATTTATGGCGCTAACTACATCATCGCCAAAGGGTTGATGCCTGATTTGCTGGGCCCTTCGGGGTTTATCTTGCTTAGGGTGGGAGGAGCACTATTGCTCTTTTGGTCATTTTTTCTCTTTCGGTTTGAGAAGATCGATAAGGTCGATATTCTGCGATTTGCTTTTTGCGGGCTCACAGGTGTTGCCACCAATCAGCTCTTTTTCTTCAATGGGTTGAGCATTACATCCCCCATTAATGCGTCAATCATCATGACCACAAACCCCATTTTGGTTTTGATTATGTCTGCGCTGATTATCGGTGAAAGAGTCACCAAGAGAAAAGTCATCGGAGTCATTCTCGGAGCTGTGGGGGCGGTAACTTTGATTCTGCTGAGCCGAAGTGAAATGCATTCCGGTAGTAGTGTTTTGGGTGATTCTTTTGTTTTGATCAATGCCGCTTCTTACGCGCTTTATCTCGTGGCCGTGAAACCGCTTATGAAAAAGTATCGACCGCTAACGGTAATTAGTTGGGCATTTTTGATGGGCTTTGTTTTTGTGATTCCTTTCGGTTGGAGCCAGGCAGCTGCTGTAGATTGGCAGCTTTTCGAAACGGGTGATTTCCTCAGTTTTTTCTATGTGATCCTCTTCACGACCTTCTTTGCTTACCTCCTCAATGTGTTTGCGCTCAAAACGGTTTTGCCCACAGTGGCGAGTAGTTACATCTATTTTCAACCGATGATGACGGGTGTCTTTGCCTGGGTTTTCACACTTTTCTCTGAAGCAACTTATGCGAGTCAAATCACCTGGCCAAAAGTGCTTTGTGCAGTGCTCATTTTTTACGGGGTCTATTTGGTAAGCAAACGCAAAAAAGAGATTCAGCATCAGCCTTAGCGACCTTCGATCACTTTTTTATCTTTACAAGAAACCAGAAATAGAAAATTATGGCTGTTAGAAGACCATTCAACCTTCCCAAGTGGATAGATGAAAACAGAGATTTGCTGAAGCCGCCAGTCGGGAATAAGAATCTCTACCCCGAAGGCGAAGATTATATCGTGATGATCGTTGGCGGACCCAATGCCCGAAAAGACTATCACTACAACGAAACCGAGGAGCTTTTCTATCAGCTCGAAGGTGAAATCACTGTGCGCATTCAGGAAGATGGCCGGGCTGTCGACATTCCGTTGAAGGCGGGAGACATGTATCTGCATCCGGCAAAAGTTCCTCATTCTCCTATGCGATCGGAAGGTTCAATTGGCCTCGTGATTGAACGAGTGAGAAAGGGAACTGGGATGAAAGATGGATTGATGTGGTTTTGCGATCACTGTAACCACAAGCTCCACGAAACATACTTTGAGCTAGAGAATATCGAAAAGGATTTTCTACCACGGTTCAAGGAATTTTACAACTCCGAAGAGCTTCGCACCTGCGACAACTGCGGAGAAATTATGGAAACAGACGAGCGTTTTACGGATTAATCAAGCCCAAAAGAGCATTAAAAAAGCCACTGTTCATTGCGAGCAGTGGCTTTTTTGATTGAGTTCTAATTTACTCTCAGGTAAATGCGTTTTCTCCGGTGATGTCCAGCCCGGTGATGAGCAGGTGGATATCGTGAGTTCCTTCGTAGGTAATCACAGACTCCAGATTCATCATATGGCGCATAATTGGGTATTCGCTTGTGATTCCCATTCCACCGTGGATTTGACGCGCTTCGCGGGCGATGTTTATCGCCATGTCCACATTGTTTCTTTTCGCCATAGAAATCTGCGCTGAAGTAGCTTTTCCTTCATTTCTCAACTGTCCGAGACGGAGAGTAAGAAGCTGTGCTTTGGTGATTTCTGTAATCATCTCAGCGAGTTTCTTTTGCTGAAGCTGAAAACCTCCGATAGGTCTGTCGAACTGCGTACGCTCTTTTGAGTAGCGAAGAGCTGAGTCGTAGCAGTCGAGAGCTGCTCCAATTGCGCCCCACGAAATTCCGTAGCGGGCAGAGTCGAGGCAGCCAAGAGGAGCACCGAGTCCCGATTTGTTTGGTAGCAAGTTTTCTTTTGGAACTTTAACGTTGTCGAAAACCAGCTCTCCGGTATCAGAAGCTCTGAGGCTCCACTTACCTTCCATGGTTGGAGTGGTGAAGCCTTCCATTCCGCGCTCTACGATAAGACCGTGAATTCTTCCTTCTTCATTTTTGGCCCAAACCACAGCGATATCTGCAAAAGGTGCGTTGGAAATCCACATTTTGGCGCCATTTAGCAAGTAGTGATCGCCTTCGTCTTTGAAGTTCGAAACCATTCCTCCCGGGTTAGATCCGTGGTCTGGTTCAGTGAGACCAAAGCAGCCAATCATTTCGCCCGATGCGAGTTTTGGCAAATATTTTTTGCGTTGCTCTTCGTTTCCGTATTTGTAGATCGGATACATCACCAGCGATGACTGCACAGAAGCTGTAGATCTCAACCCTGAGTCGCAGCGCTCGAGCTCTTGCATGATAATTCCGTAGCTGATTTGATCGAGTCCTGCTCCGCCATACTCTTCTGGAATGTATGGACCGAAGGCACCAATTTCTGCCAGTCCCTTAGTGAGGTGACGAGGGAATTTTCCTTTTTCAAAGGCATCTTCGATAATTGGTGAAACCTCTTTTTTAACCCACGAGCGAGCAGTGTCGCGGATAAGCTTGTGCTCATCGCTCAGCAGGTCGTCCATTTCGTAATAATCGTGTCCTTGATATTGATCCGTTCGCATGTTGTTGCTTTTTATTCGGCTGCAAATTTACGCATTCTGCCGAGGGAGACACGCTCTCAGAACGGAATTAAGCCCGCGTAGAAAATGGTTGGGAAATCAATTAAATAGGTCGGGGTTTTTCAAAGAATCCTCATAGCCCTGGTCGATTTTTTTTGGGCCAGCTTCGGCTGCAGCCACTGCCAGACGGTCGACTCGCTCGTTGAGTGGATTTCCGGCATGACCTTTTACCCAAACGAGCTTAACATTGTGCCTGGGGTAAATCTCCAGAAAGCGTTTCCAGAGATCCACGTTCTTCTTTTTTTTGAATCCTTTTTTCTGCCAGTTGGCGAGCCAGCCTTTTTCTACCGCATTCACCACGTAGCTCGAATCAGAGTAGATTGTCACGGTCGCTCCGGGTTTTTTGATCATCTCCAGGGCCCTGATCACGCTGAGCAGTTCCATCCGGTTGTTGGTCGTTTTTCGAAAACCTTCCGATACCTCTTTGTGGTACTTTCCAGATTGCATAAAAATGCCATAGCCACCCGGTCCCGGGTTTCCGAGTGCCGAGCCGTCTGTGTAAACGGTAATTTCCATGGGGTGAATTTATAAATTAAACATCACCTTCACATTGCTGCTAAAGAGCTTCACGGCAATAGCCAAAAGAATGATTCCGAAAACCTTTTGTAGGATAGCGATTCCTCCCTCGCCCAGCAAACGTTCGATGCGGCCTGTCAACCTGAGGACTGCAAAAACCAAAACCATGTTGACAACGATCGCCAAAGCAATGTTGATCGCGGCATACTCTGCTCGGAGAGAAATGATCGTGGTCATCGATCCCGCTCCGGCAATGAGCGGGAAAGCAATGGGCACGATTGAAACTGTTTTGTAGTCGGTGTCGTCTTGTTTGAAGAGATTGATTCCGAGGATCATCTCCAGGGCCAGAAACAGGAGTACAAACGAACCGGCCACGGCAAAAGAGTTGACATCGATTCCGATGAAATTGATCAGCTTTTCTCCAATAAAAAGAAAGGCTATCATGAGCACCAGCGCCACTATAGATGCTTTTCCGGAGTGGATGTCTCCGGCTTTGCGCTTCACCTTTACAATGATAGGTATAGCGCCAATGATGTCAATCACCGCGAAGAGAACCATTGTCGCAGTGATGAATTCGGTGAAATTGAATTCCATTAAAAATTAGTTGTTTTTAGTGTCCTTTATAAGTTGCTCGATAATTTCAGGATAGTACTTGTGCTCGAGTTTTTGCACCTTTTTAGCAACCGTTTCGGCTGTGTCTTCCGGCAAGATTTCCTTGGCCACCTGAAAGATTACTTTTCCCTCATCGTAGTTTTCATTAACAAGATGAATCGTGATTCCAGATTGATTGTCGCCTTCGTTCACCACCGCTTCGTGAACTCGAGATCCGTACATTCCCTTGCCTCCGTGCTTCGGTAGCAGCGAAGGGTGTATGTTTACCATTCGGCCTTCAAAATCCCTAATGGCATCAACAGGAATTTTTCTCAAAAATCCTGCTAGCACAACCAGATCGGTTTTGTGCTTTTTTAGGGTGTGTAAAAGTGTCTCTTCAATTTCAGAATTTGGAATAACTTCAACGGCAATAGCATTCGATTTTGCAATTTCAATAACTCCCGCATTCGGCTTATTGGTAATCACCAAAGCAACCTCTGCAATCGCAGATTTAGCGAAGTGATCGATAATTGCACGAGCGTTAGTGCCCGTTCCAGATGCCAGAATTGCTATTTTCGTCATTGATTAGCCCTCCAAAAATTTTTGCAAATGTACTGCTTGAAAAAGTCTTGCAATCGGTACGCAGAACAATTTTTGTTTTTTTCGTAAAAGAGGTCATTATGAATAAGATGAAGACGTTTATTTTCTTTTTAATCAGCACACTAGCCGGGCTCTCTGCGAGCGGGCAATGCGGTACTACTGGCGACACAATCTTTGTGAACAGTCAGTCGGAGCTCGATGCGCTGAGCTCGTGTTCTCAAATCAGCGGATCACTCTACATCAATGATGGTGACATTGAGAACCTTTCACCGCTTTCTTCGCTCGTGAGCATTGAAGAGCATCTCATTCTTTTTGAAAATATTTCGATGCTCTCACTGGAAGGACTTGATCAGCTAGAATCAGTAGGAGGCGACTTGAAATTGATCTCGAATTTTACGATGCAAGACATCACAAATTTGGGTTCGCTATCGGAAGTGGGCGGTGACATTTACATTGAGAGTAATCTCGGCCTCGATAATCTCGATGGACTGCAGCAGATAACATCTCTTGAGGGTAGTTTTGAGATTTACGACAATCCAACAATTGAGGATCTGACTGGTTTTGAGAACCTCACTTTTGTTGGTGGAGATTTTATTCTGAATGAATTTCAAGATGGACTCACGGACCTCACGGCATTAGCCAATCTGGAGGAAATAGGCGGCAGTCTGGAGATTTACCTGAGAGGAATTAGTACTCTGGAGGGGTTGGAGTCACTCTCAGCTGTTGGCAATAACCTGAGGATAGATAGTACTTTGCTGCTTTTTGATCTGGACCCGCTTGAGGAGTTGACAACCATTGGCGGTTCGCTACAAATTGTAAACAACGAATCCATGTTTAGCATTGCCGGAATGACTGCACTCACGGAAATTGAAGGTGATGTTGAAATCACCAACAACCCCGGTTTGGGTAACTGTTGCTCGTTAAAACCTTTGATGGATCAGGAGCCAATGCAAATCGGTGGTGAAATTGTTTTGGAGAACAATGCCAGTGGTTGCAACACGGAAGCAGAAATTTTGGAATGCATTATCGACAATGTGGCTGAGTCGCTGGAAAGTGCAACTCAGATTCTGGTACAAAACAGGGAGTTAAGAATTTCCTCGAAGAGCGACTTCCGCTTTCAGGTGATTGATCTTTCGGGGAGAGTATTGAATACAGGAGGGTCAAATAATGGTGTAGTGAGAGTGAACCTATCGAGTCAAAAAAGTCGTTTGGTTGTAGTGCGAGTTTTGAATGATCTCGGCCAATCGCACGCTCGCAAGGTTGTGATTCGCTGAGGAAATTAGCTTTGCTGCTTTTCAAGATATTCTTGAAGTGAGTGCTGAACCACATCGATGGTCTCAGTAACCTTTTTAACCTTCTGCCTCATCTCGTCAGAAGTCTCCATGGATGCATTTTTTTCAATATCGCGAATGGTGTCTCTGATGGACGTTATCTCCATCAAATCTATGTTAGGCTTTATTTTGTGAGCTGTGGATCTTAGGTCTTTCCATTCTCCGGCAGCCAGTTGCTCATTCAAAACCAGGATGTCATTTTTGATTTGATGTACAAATACTTCGACAGTCTTCACCACAAACTCTTCGTTGTTCATGTAAAGGTCTCGTAGGTTGGATAGACTATAGAGATCCGACTGCTGCATAATTCGAAAACTAAAAAATTAAATAAAGTGGGGTGGAGCTAAGCCGGGAGGTAATGCTTATTTCTGTCCCGAAGATGTGAAAATAGTTGATTTTATTTGAGTTGCAAAGTGATAATTAAACCGACTTTAACAGAGTTCTGTTCATTTTAGTGCAGGTTTTCCAGTAATCGTTCAGACAACTATCAGCAAGTATTTCTAGTCTACTAAGTGGTTAAGGAATTAAAAATTATGAGTTATGCATTTCGAAGATGAAAATCTGGCAAAGGGCAAAACTTCTTCAATCTATGATTTTAGCAGCCCGAAATGGGAAAAGTATTACCGTGAAACTCGAAAAACGGTAAAGTTTCCACGTGGCTATAAGGAAGTGAGCCTATTGCAGTAGAAGTTGGTTCATTAACAAGAAACGACAAACCAAACAACCAGAAAGCGGGAATTCTCCTCGGAGAATTCCCGCTTTCTGGTTTCAAGTCTTTGAAGTCTGAATCAGCAATCCTAAACCCTACTGAGGGTTAGGTGTTGTAGGCTGTTGCTGCTGATTTTGATCTGGCGTCTGTGGCTGAAGTAGCTCCGGGTTTCGCTGACGTGGCGAGCGAGGAGCCGGTCGTCCGCTGTACGCTTCCATCAGAGCATCGAGGCGTTGCTGAAGTTCTGGTCCAAGCTCCGGCTGCGGATACTCGTCATTCACGAGCGATTCTATCCTGGTAGCAACCGATAGCTGAATTCTGATTTCCTGAGAAAGCATAGCCTGTCTTTCATCACTCAGACTAAAGAAGTATTCCAAGTCATCTTCGGCAAGGTCGAAGAGTCTCGAGACAATTTCGTTTCCTTTTTCATCCTCACCCAGCTCATAGTAAGCCTCTGCGATAGGAAGCATCACTCTGTCAAAAGGAACGTTTACTTCCGGCATTACCTCCATGGATTTATCGAGAATCTCTATGGCTTTTTCTTCCTGACCTTCTTGTGTCAGCTCATTGGCAAGATTGGCAAACTGCAAACGAAGGTTAGTGGTCATTCTTCGGTTGTTTTCATCCATGTAGATTCCGTTAGTGGTATCGTCCATGTTGCCCCATTCAAACTCCTTCATGATGTTTTCGTACATCCTGTCTTCGTTGATTCCGCCTACAGCATTTCTGCTACGATCACCTTCTTCTTTGATTGGAACAAGGCGATAAGCGAGACCTTCAAGCTGGAAGTAGTCTTCGAGACCGATGTAGGCGTCCTGGCCTGTGGTCACGGCAAAGTAAATTGGTCGTTCCCAGTTGTTGTTTTCCAGAAGACTCAATACTGCGAGGTTGTTTTTGAGAATGTACTGGCCTGGGATCGTCCACTTGATAGTATCAACAATTTGATCCGCTTTTTCTGGAGATACAGTTCCCGTTTGAATCACCTGAGCGCTATCCACAGGAAGAGCAAACTTATTGGTCGGCATGAAGCTGTATTTCTTGTTGTCGCCAACAGTGGTTTTAAAGTCATCGTTTAGCGCAATCTCCAGTGCTCTGTCCAACTCGATGTATTTGTCCTTCTTGTTTCTGCTGTTGTCGAGGATCACCACATCGCGAGTTCCCTGTCGGTATTTTTGCTCTGCAATATCGAATGGCACAGGTTCACTTTCGTAGGCCTGGCGCTTCATCTGACTGATGTACCAGTCGGTGTTGAGAAGCGAGAGGTTCACCACTCTCACATCGGTGCGCACTCCTTCTACTTCCTGTGCATACCACAGCGGGAAAGTGTCGTTATCACCATTAGTGAAAAGAATCGCGTTCTTCTCAAGTGTGTTTAGGTAATTCTTGGCAAATGCGATAGAAGTTTTTCTTCTCGCCCTGTTGTGATCATCCCAGCCATCGATCGCCATCACTGCAGGAACAGCAAGACAAATCAATGCGGCTGCAATTCCCCTACCTTTTACTCCGACCGAACCTTGCTTGAGCAGCTGCATTAAGCCCATTGCCAAAAGCGTTACTACGGTCATGTAGAGAATAGTGTAAGAAAAGCTGTGACCGTCTGAGAGCACGCTTTCGAGCAAGAAGAGGAAGACACCTGTTCCTCCAGCGTAAAGCCCAACTTTACCGATATCGTTCCAGTTCATTTTAGTGGCTGCGTAGTACAGGGCGTACACCCCAAGACCAATCCAGATGGCGTAGGCATAGAAAGATCCGGCATAAGCGTAGTCACGTTCGCGCGGCTGAAGTGGGGTTTGGTTGAGGTAAAGCACAATAGCCAAACCGGTGAAGAAAAAGAGCAGCATGACGACCGTGAAGTCTTTTGGCGCTCTTAGAAGCTGGAATATCAATCCGATCAATCCGAGAATCAGCGGAAGTAAATAGAAATGATTCAAGCCTTTGTTTGAGGCGTAACGCTCAGAGAGCTCGGCTCGGTTGCCAAGTCGTTCCTGATCGATGAAGTCGACTCCAGAGAGCCAGTTGCCATCCAGCATTCCGCTATGGCCCTGAATGTCGTTTTGCTTTCCGGCAAAATTCCACATGAAATACCTGCCGTACATCCAGCCAACCTGAAAGTTGAAAAAGTACTTCAGGTTTTCGCCAAACGAAGGTTTCAGCTTTCGGTTGAGCCCTTCGAGCTCGTTAGACAGTGCGCGATACTGTTGCTCGGCTTGCTGTCTCATCTCCGCATTCTGTGGGTTCTGCATGAAATACATTGCCCTGCGGATTTCCTGAGATTCGATTTGTTGTTTTCGCTGTTCTAAGCTTTGAACCTGCTGTCGATCTCGTTGATTGTTCCAACCCTTGTAATTGCTCCAATTCTTGTATTCTGCAATGTGATTGGCCTGCGAGCTATACATTCTTGGGAAAATCGTAGACAGATCAGAGTCGTAATTCGGTTTGGCATCATCACCACTGATAGAAACCAGGTACTCCTCAACGACTTCCATATTTCCTCCACCGTTTTCATCGGCATAGGCCCTGGCTGCAAACTCGTTGTCAAATGACTCCACAAGGTTGCCATTTGAGCGAACGCTAAATGATTTAAAGTAAGTGTCGTTTCCGTCAGTGTAAGGGTTTTCCTGATCCTGTGGAGTGTTCCAGTACTGGCCAAAAATCAATGGACGATCTCCGTACTGCTCACGATTGAGGTAGCTCAGGAGTGTAAAGAGGTTTTCGGGGTTGTTTTCATCCATCGGTGGATTGGCAGAAGAGCGGATGACGATTAGCGCAAAAGTGGAGTATCCGATCAAAACCATGGTCACACCTAGCGACAGTGTGTTGAGCGCGTAAAGTCTTTTTCTTTGTGTGATGTAGAGCGCACCAACGAGGATGGCGATCACCAGGATGGCATAGATGAGAACTCCTGAGTTGAATCCCATTCCGAGGTCGTTCACGAAGAAGAGCTCGAAGGCCGCTGCGAATTTTACAGTTCCTGGGATAATCACCGCCTGAATAAGTCCGAGAACAAAGACTGCCACCAGCGAGGTGTAGAGAATTCCAAGCGGCCTCACTTCGTATCTCTTGAAGTAGTAGACAAAGCAAATTGCCGGAATTGCAAGGAGGTTCAAGAGGTGGACACCAATTGAAAGGCCCATCAAAAAGGCTATGAGGATGATCCAGCGGAGCTCGCCTTTGCGGTCTGCAAGTGTTTCCCATTTTAGTATCGCCCAAAAAACGATGGCCGTGAAAAGCGAGGACATCGCGTAAACTTCACCTTCTACGGCAGAGAACCAGAACGAATCGCTAAAGGTGTAAGCCAGGGCTCCAACGACACCGGCTCCCATGATACCGATCAGTTTTCCGGGGTTGAGCTCTTCGGTTTTTACAGCAACTTTCTTCGCGAGGTGTGTGATGGTCCAAAAGAGAAACAGAATGGTAAACGAACTCGAGAGAGCCGACACCATGTTGATGCTAATGGCCGCGTATTCCATAGGAACGAGCATCGCAAAAAAGCGCGAGATCAGCATGTAGAAAGGCGCACCTGGAGGGTGACCAACTTCGAGCTTGTAGGCTGATGCGATAAACTCACCCGCATCCCAGAAACTGGCTGTCGGTTCGAGAGTGAGAGCATAAACAATGGTAGCAATCAAAAAAACTACCCAGCCGGTGATGACGTTAGTACGTTGAAAGTTCATAGCGCGCGATGTCGATTAAAATGTGTGGCGAAGTTATAAAATTAATTTCTCGGCATTGTGGCCTGATTTCAGGCGGTTTACACTGCGATGATAGCAATTAAAACCCGATATTTCTACAGGCTTAACAGGCCTTAACAGAGTAACTCAAATGTTGAGTGAAAAATCGTCTCCATCGTGAAGCACGGGGAATTTCTCCCGGAATCGCTCGAGGTCTTCCCGGGATAGAACGGCAGAAAAAATCTGCTCCTCATTGGGTTTAGCTGCCGAGATGGTTTCTCCTTTAGGGGAAATCACAATGGAATCACCCGAGTGATCAATTCCATTTCCGTCTTTTCCCACGCGGTTTAGGCCGGCTACATAGGCCTGGTTTTCGTTGGCTCTCGCTGGCAGCAGTTGCGACCAGGGAGCACTTCGAGCCGCGGGCCAATTTGCCACGTAAGTGAGCAGGTCGTACTCAGGTTTTCCATCCACCAGCCTGTTGCGGCTCCAAACCGGGAATCGCAAATCGTAGCAGGTGAGTGGCAAGATTTTCCAGCCCTTAATTTCTTCGATGATTTTTTTATCCCCTCCGCTGTAGTGCTTGTCTTCCTCGGCAAAAGTGAAGAGGTGGCGCTTATCATAAAAACTGAAACTGCCATCGGGTCGCACCCAAAACAAGCGATTGTAGTATTTGGCGCTGTCTTCAGTAGAAACACTTCCCGAGATTACAGCATCTTTCGATTTCGCGAATTTTCTCAGAAACTCCAGCGTGGGCATGTTTTGTGAAAACGGCTCTGCGTACTTTTCAGGATTCATGGTGAAACCAGTCGTGAACATTTCTGGCAACAAGATCAGGTCAGAATCGTCTGGAATTTCACCCAGAAGCCGGCCAAAATGCGTTCTGTTCTCTTTGGGATTCTCCCAGTGGAGCTTTGTTTGAATCAGCGTGATTTTGAGATCTTCCATCGAGAAAAAATTTACAGTTCACTGAGTCTTTTTCCTGCTTCGTATAGCGTGTCTTCATCCTTGGCAAAACAAAAACGAAGCATGTGTTCATCCAGTTTTTGGTGGTAAAAAACGGAAACGGGAATGGCCGCGACTTTGATCTGTTTTGTGAGCTTTTCGACCCACTCCACATCCGGTGTGTTGGTTATTTCGCTGTAGTTGAGTAGCTGAAAGTAAGTTCCTGCCGAAGGTGTGTAGGTAAATCGCGAGTCTTTCAAACCGCTTAAAAAGGCATCTCTCTTTAGCTGATAAAACTCTCCGAGCTTTTCGTAGTGAGCGGGTTCCGAAAGGTAATCTGCCAGGGCATACTGAATGGGCGTGTTGCAACAAAAGACATTGTACTGATGCACTTTTCGAAATTCGGCAATCAACTCTTCGGGTCCCGCAATGAATCCCATTTTCCAACCGGTGACGTGAAAAGTTTTCCCAAAGGAATAAACGAGTAAAGTACGATTGGCGAGCTCTTCCGAAATGGCTGGGCTGAAATGCTTTTTATTGTCGAAAACAATGTGCTCGTATACTTCATCGCTCAGGATGATGGTCTCAGAATCGCGAACGAGTTTCTCCAATTTTTGTAAATCCTCTTTGCCGATAACTGTCCCGGTGGGATTGTGAGGCGTATTGATCACAATCATTTTGGTCTTCCGATTGAACACTTTCTCCACCTCGCCCCAATCGATTTTGTACTCCGGAGCTTTGAGCTGCACATAAATTGGCTTGCCTCCGTTCACCGTCACTGCCGGAGCGTAGCAATCGTAAGCAGGAGTGAAAATGATGACTTCATCTTCTTCTTTCACAAAAGCACTGATGGCTGTGTAGATCGCCTGGGTGGCCCCTGCCGTTATGTTAACCTCATCCTTGAAGTCATAGCTTCTGTCGTAGAGTTTTTGCAGTTTTTCCGACAGGACTTTTCGCAAAGGCTCCACGCCCGATAGCGGTGCGTACTGGTTGTAGCCATTTTGCATGTAGTGTGTCACACCTTTCACTAGTTTTTCATCTGGTGAAAAGTTGGGGAAGCCCTGCGAAAGATTGATGGCACCTTCTTTGGCGGCCAGCTCCGACATGTGACTAAAAATAGTAGTCCCCACCTGAGGTAATTTCGAAGTGAGGCTATTTTGAAATCTAGGCATATTGAAATTCGTCTGATTTTCTTCTTCGAAAGTAGCCCATTAGGCCGAGACGACAAATAGAAGTTTTACCTGTGAAAAATGTTGAAAAACCAGATCCAGATCTATTGGACGAATGCGATTTTTCCCACATTGGTGGCCGAGCCATCGGTATTGGTTGCAAAAATCAGGTAAACGCCCGTAGCCACACGATTGCCATTGAAATCCTTGCCATTCCAAATAGCTCGTCCTCCGTTCGAAGTCGTTTGATAAACCACATTTCCGCTGATGTCTGTGATTTTTACATCGGTGTTGTAGTCCAGGCCATCAATTCTTATCGGCCCGTCAAATGTTTCTCTCACCGGGTTTGGGTAAACCTTGAGCTCCGTCATTTCCTGATCGAAATTGCTCGAAGTGGAGAGGAAAGAAATGATACCGTCTTCAGTGGCAAAAAACACCTCGCCTTTTTCGTAGTTGATATCGATGTCAAAGATGTTGTTCGATAAGAGCGGGCTGTTTTCTTCTGTGAAGTGATAGATTTGATCGGTTCCATCGGGACTCAGCAAAAACGCGCCAGAACTTTCCGTTCCGATCCATTTTCTGTTGGCACCGTCAATGGTGATGCAGTTGATTGCTTCCGTTTCTAGAAGGACCTGGACGTTGCCATCCTGCTCGATCAGGATTTGTTGCACATCGGCTCCCTCTTCAGAAAAAATCGCCTGAGGAGAGTAGAAGACACCCAGGCCTCGCAGGGTTCCTACCCACACTTCGCCATCTAAATCTTCTTCTACGCAGTACACATCGTTAGAAGGTAGCCCACCGTTTCCTTCCTCGTTGTTCAGGAGTTTAAAGTTGTCGTCACTAGTATTTGCCAGAGTGCCGTTGTGATTAAAAACCAACAATCCGCCTCCGCGGGGCAGAGTTCCCCACACCAGGTTTCCAGAAGTTGCCGTTACCCGGTCGATTGTAGAATTTTCGGTAACCGTGTTTCCAAAATCGTAGCCGATAAACTCACCGCCAGCAGTGCGCACGTGGATCGGGAGATTTGAATAATTGTTTCCAATCCAAAGGTTGTTGTTCTGGTCGAAACTCAGCCCAGTGAGCATCACTCGTTGAGGGTCTTCGTCATTGTCGTTAATTACCAAAGTACTGTTGTCGTTCCGGTAAACGTCCTGACCAACTCCATCGACCAATCTCACCAGCCCTTCTTCGTATGAGGAAATGAAAACTTCGCTGTTGTTTTGAGGGTTTACCGCAATGTCCATAATGTCGTTAGTGGCTTCAAGATCATTTTCGTTTACGGTCCAGGCAGAGAAGTGAATCCACTCTTCATCGACAAAACCGTAAGCTCCAAACTTATCGTAGTTCGGAACCCAGGATTGATCAACACCTCCGGAAGCCACCCAAATGTTATCGTTGTAGGCATCCAGCCTTCTAACGTTTTTGTAAGCTGGCCCATCTGGTGCTATTTCATCCCTGAACTCAAACTGCTGATTGGTGGAAACCAGGCCCTTGTTGCTGTCGGCCATCCAGAAGATGTCTTCTTCGTCAACAACAATCGCTTTGGGAGCACCGTTTTCGCCATTGAGGTTGTTTACCTCTTCGAGAAAGGTTCCAGATTCATCAAATACATAAACATCATTGTCTTCAACAATGTAGACGTTATCGTTTTTTCCAACGCTGATGTCGTAAATTGGAGTGTCTTGCAAATCTTGTAGCACTTCCCATTGCAAAGGCTCCGCAGTAGTGCTGGTGTAGACAACATCCTCGTTTTCATTTTCTACTCGCAAGTAAAAATTACCGTTGTAGTTGATCAATTGTGCGAATCTTGCATTGTTGCCAATCGGAGGCAGGTCATTAATTTGATCCCAGTTTTGGTAGTTGGCCAAAAAAGGATCGCCAAGACTACCTTTATAAACAGCATTTTCAGTGACAGCAAAGAGGTTTTCACCATCTGATGTGATGCTGTAGATTTTTAGTTGACTGGCATTGGGACCGATGATGTAAGTGTCTGCCACTTCCTGAGCTTCGATGTTGATCACCACAATTCCGAATCCGGTGGCGAGATAGGCTCTGTTGTCGATGAAGTAAATGTCTGAAATGCTTTTGTCACCCAGGATAGAGCTATTGAGGATGTCGGCCATGTTTCTCCCTGTTCCGTTGGTGAGCAGGTCGAGGTTTCCGTTTTCGTAAGCTACAACGAGGGTGTTGTACTCTTCGCTAAAACCGATAGCGGAAATTCCCGAAGCTGTCAGTTCGTTAACTTTGGAGATGCGCCTCACCGAGTGGTCAGTTTTGGAGTAAGCTGCAATGGCAGATTCTGTAGCCGTAAACACCTGTCCATTTCCCTGTGCGACATCAATTGCGTTGGTGTAGGGCAAGTGGTCGCGCCATTGTCCAACACCAATTTGTGCGTTAAGCGAAAAGCTAAAAAGCGCACAAAAAACAGTAGTACAAAGAGTTAGTCTCATCATCATTTGATAAAAAACAGTTCAGTCAGAAGGGTAACGGAAAAGATTTGACTTTCATATAACCCGGCCCCCAGATTCTATCAATTGGAATTAATCTCTTAATTTTGCCGACCCCAAATCTAATGAGATTTGCCGGAGAAACGGCCCCGTAGTTCAACTGGTCAAGAGTTTCTCCATATTAACAACATGGCCCCGTAGTTCAACTGGATAGAATGTCAGATTCCGGTTCTGAAGGTTGGAGGTTCGAATCCTCTCGGGGTCACAAAAGAAACCCAGCGCGGTACCGCGCTGGGTTTTTCTTTGTCCTGCAGCAGTCTGAGCCGCAGGCTCAAGCGGATGCAGGGCGAAGAAAAACCCTCGAAGGCTGTTGTGCATTCTGGGTTTTATGCTTGGGTAACGAACCTTACTTTAGGATCACTTTAGTAATCCTCTTATAAAATTAAAGCTGACTCTCATACTAACAAATTCATTTCGCTCCACTCAAAAGGCCAGAGTTAACATGTAACCGAAAAAGGACAGTAACAACAGATGAAGAATTAGAAATATCAGGATAAGAATCGGATTCGTGATTTTTCTAACTTCTGGACCAACCAGAATTTTCCCTTTGAAAAGGAGAAAATAAATAGCAGCCAGAAGGCATAGAATTCCAAAAACCAGAAACGCTCTAAGTGCCCACATTGCTTGTTAATTTTGACATCACGCGAGTTCTTTTGGAAAAAGGAATAGCCTTGAGAATGAGGCACGAGCTACAAGCTCGCGCCAGCAGGGGGAAGGTGATCAACGAGGGCAAGAACCCGGTTTACATTACTGAACAATCTTTTAAACTTTCCAGAAAAATAAACGGTGGAGAGTTCGCTAAAAAAG